>CALCST010000018.1 GCA_937894065.1 uncultured Parabacteroides sp.
TGATAAGACGATTGAAAATAGCCTCCTTTGTCTCTTCTCTCAGCAGAAAATCGGCAATGTCATAACCTGCATCCCGTTCTTCTTTTGTTGCGTTTCTTTCCATAAAATCGAAGAGAGAAACCTCTATTCCCAGGCTTCGAATCATCTCCATTTTATTCGGTAGCTCCCAGGTTAAGGAAGAGCAGGACACGTCGGTTTCTCAATACGCTCATGGCATCCCGATTGAACGCCCCGTTCTTTCCGCCCGAAGCAATTCATAGATATTGCGGCAGATAGAAGCTGGATATTAAAGCACTTTTCTCACTCTCCACAAGGGCAACCGGACGTTGCTGGTCAGAAGACAAAAGGTGCTCACCAAACATAGGCAAGGTTAGCACAACGATGCGAACAGCATCGTGTCGAGATTTTGTGGGCAATAAATAATTTGCCACACCATTTACATTTTTGAATTGTATATAGATATTATTGATTATCAGTTGTTTGTGGGTAATATGATAGAAAAGTGGAGTGTTTTTTCTTTGAAGCAGAATAAAAACTGAATTTTAACACGTTTAACTTTTGTAAACCACGATAATCATGGAAGTGTGCAAGTTTTATAGTGATAATATTACTTACAAGAGATGGTCTGAATGTTTGTATTTGGTGGAGACAGTATGACGAGAGCCTCTTAATAAGTGTAAAATAAAGAATGCATAAATGAACTTTTGTGGTGAAATTTTTATTGATTGTTGATTATTTTACATACTTTTGCGTTCAAATTAAATAGATTTACAAAATGGTAACTTAAATAGAATCAAAGTTGTACTCATTGAAAAGAAACGGACGGCCAAATGGCTTGCCGAAGAATTAGAGAAGAATCCTGCTACTGTAAGCAAGTGGTGTACTAATGTATCTCAACTAGATCTGTACACACTAGACAAAATTGCAACATTGCGTGATATTGACAAGCGAGAGTTTATAACAGGGAAAGATTGAAGTCATGACAGATATTGTACAAATTCAAGAATCTGAGTATGACGCAATTCAGCGACAGGCTGTCGCAGTTATTGACAAGACAAGAGCAATGGTGGCAACAGCAGTAAGTCCTATCATAGGTACGGCTCATTAGGAGATAGGCAAGTTACTTCACGACAGAAAAGTCGAGAGCAAGCATGGAAGTGGTGTGATCAATTTTTATCCTATAACTTGAAGCAACGCTATCCTCAGATGGGTGTTTCTCCCAGAAACCTGTAGAATATGAAGAAGTTATACGGGCGATTCTGCAACAGCGAATCAAAACTGCGACAGGTTGTCGCAGTTATACCATGGGGACATATATTGACCTTGATGCGCAAGTTCGATGAAGATGACAATGCCATTATATTATGCACAGGAAATCACATCAAAAGGCTGGAATCGTGAACTTCTATCCAGTGCCATATCTCTGAAAATGCACATGAGGAAGTATACCTCTTCTGATAATAATTTTGAGCAGACTCTGCCTGCCACACAGGCGATGTTTGCCAATGAAATGTTCAGAAGCGGTTATAATCTTGGATTTCTTGGTGTTAAAGATCCTATATAGGGAACAGAACTTGAGGTTCGATTAGTAGAGAAGGTAAAGCAATTTCTTTTAGAACTTGGTAGGGGCTTCACCTATATTGGTATTGGCAACCAGTATGTGCTCGAATACAACGGAAAGCGGAGTAAGGTAGATATGCTTTTCTTCCATCGTGGTCTGCATTGCCTTGTAGCCATTGACTTGAAGATTGGCGAGTTTAAGCCGGAATATGCAGGCAAGATGAACTATTATCTGTCATTGCTTGACCGTTTGGTGCGTAGGGAAGATGAAAACCGTTCTATAGGCATTATCCTATGCGCTAAGAAAGACCGTGTGGAAGTTGAATTGACATTGGAAGATATGGACAAACCCATTGGTGCTGCTGATTACCAGTTGATTGTTTCACAGGAGGAGCTAAAGAAAATAGTTGCCGAAGAACTTGAATCTTTTAGTAAAGAGTTTACTATTTGTATGGAAACAGAGGAGGATTTTTAAAAAGAATAACTATGATACTATAAGTGAAGCATTTTAACACTTGTAAGGATGAACTCGATTTAATAGAAAAGGAATGATTGGGAAATCCTCATAAAAGAGCTTAAAAAAACATGGCATTTACAATTATCTGTATTCATCCAATAGTAGGATGCAAATATCTAAAGATACTAAAAGAGGGAGAATACTATTTCTTCAATGATTGGTATCGAGAAGAGAATGGACATATTATCAGAAATGAGGATAATACATTCAAAAAAGGCTTCTTTGGTAATGGTATTACAATCCAAGCTGTTGTCGGCAAAAACGGAAGTGGTAAAAGTTCACTTCTGGAGCTGATATATAGGATTCTAAACAACTTCTCTTATGTTACTACCGAAGGCGTTTATAGAGCAAAGGCAGAAAGATTATATTATATAAAAGGAATAAAGGCAGAACTATATTTTGAGTTAGATGGGCAACTCGGGTGTGTGAAAGTTGAAGATGATACCGTAACATTTGTCTATGGCGAGAATAATCCTTTAAAATTATACTTCCCCGGCAGCAAGAATTATGAGGAAACTGACGGCTGGCTTAACGCCAGACCATTGGACGGGTTTGATCATGATGCCATACGTGGCATGGAAAGAAGAACAATAGGGGAAAACATAGAAAAGACATTGAACCACTTCTTCTATTCTCTCGTGGTGAATTATTCCATCCAATCTTTGAACCCATGCGACTATGAGTATGAAGAAGCATATGGCGAAGATGCAGACGATTGGGCTGATAATTCTTGGCTGACAAGTCTCTATAGGAAAAACGACGGTTATATGGTACCCATAGGATTTGAGCCCTATAGAGGGAACAACCAGATAGACTTGGTAAATCAAAAGGAATTAGCTGAGGACAGAGTGGCTGCGTTGCTAATCGATGCAGAAAAACATGGTCATAAATTGTTGCCTGGGTATAGTTATAGTTCAATAGATTTTACTTATGACCAAAAGTTTTCTTTAAGATTTGACCATCCGGCAGAAGATGATGATATTTCCACGGATGCAATACAGAAAATTGCAGAGGACTTGAAGAGTGAAAGAAGTAATCTCTTTTTTGAATTCTACGGAATTGATGAGGGTTATAAACAGAATGATTGTCACCTCTTTAAGCGGGCTTTTATGTATCTGATAGATAAAACTTTCAGTGTAAGTCGTAATTATCCAGACTATGAAGATTACTCAGAGCTATCGGATGCTTTCTTTGACTTGGAACATAAATTGCTTCCAAAAGAAAAAGACATGGTGGTTTCGCTTATAGAGAAAGTTAAAAAGGAACCATCGCATATAGGAGTGAAAGTTCACCAGACGTTGCATTTTCTTGAGAGGCTTATTTATATTGATGAGGCTGAACAGTCTGAAATGAATAATAATGGATTCTCTTATGAAGAATACATACAGCAATTCTTTCCTGACATGAATATTGAAGGCCCTAAGACTATCATGGAGTATTACCCACCGCCAATCTTCAGAAACTATATCTATCTGAAGAATGATATGAATCAAGAATGCATAGAATTTCCGTTGTTGAGTTCTGGTGAAAGACAATACCTTTTCATGCTATCAGCTTACCTTTACCATTTGAGGAATATCATTTCTGTACCGGAGAATGCAGGAAGGGTGAAGTATCATAATGTGTGCTTGTTTTTGGATGAAATAGAACTTTGCTTCCATCCTGAATACCAGAGATTATTTGTTGCCAACTTGCTTCAGAGTTTGAAAGACAATAAAGTTACAGAAAGTGTAAACGTGAATGTAGTACTAACGACACATTCACCTTTTGTGCTGTCTGATATTCCACAGAGTAATATCCTATATCTTGAAAATGGGGAAGATGTAAAGGAACAGATGAAGGTGAAGACTTTCGCATCGAACATCAATGAGTTGCTAGCAGAAAGTTTTTTCCTAAATGGAGGATTTGTAGGAGAGTTTGCTTGTCAAGTGGTTAATGACTTGACTAGTTTCCTATTGGGAAAACAACATGAACGTAGATGGGATATGGATTCTGCAGATCAATTGATTGAGACTGTTGGCGATGACGTTGTAAAGATACAACTACGAAGATTGTTTATTCGCAAGTTCGGAAAAAATAATCAAGCGTATAAAACGTGGGTGCAAAAAGAATTTGAGAGACTAGGATTGAACCAAGAGAACCGATGAGAAGGATTTTTATTGACGATAGGATAAAGAAACTCGCTGCTGAATACGTGAATCAACTGCCACTTGTGGTGGGTGAAGCAAAAGCACTTTTACAGAATTTGGCTGATGACTTAAAAAAAGAGTCAACAGATATTCTGATATGTACACCTGTAGAAGAAAAGAAGGCAAAAGGTAAATCAAGCGTAAGAAAGAAGACACGCCCCGATGCGATTGAGGCTAGAAATGCAGAGCAATCGCTAAAGGATAGACAGGAGATATTTAAAGGCGTTTGTCATAAGGGAAGCGATTATCTTAGGGTGTCAGAGTATGTTGAGAAGATTGCAGAAAAGTATGATAACCTAAATAATATGTTGCCGTCCAAGTATGATGAGTGTTTTTCCTATATCAATAGTACCTTGAAAGATGTTGCTGTAGATGATATTTGGATAAAGTTTAAAGGAAATAAGGATAAGCGACCACTTTATGAGGTGATTGTTGATGTGATGGGGTATGATAAAGTAAGAGCAAGACTGATGCCTAACTATGTGAAAAAACTTGGGATTAGATCTTGCGTTTATTGCAACGCCCAGTTTGCCATGACAACACTCATTGAGGATGTGCATGAAAAAATAAAGACAGGGAAAAGAGGTCGCCCCAAAGAAGCGAAGATTATACCATTGATGGGCGGTTATTATGAACTGGATCATAACAAGCCAAAGTCTAAATATCCGTTCCTATGTACCAACTTCTATAATCTTCAACCTTGTTGTAGCTCGTGCAACAAACGTAAATCTGCACAAGACTTGCCATATTCATTGTATTATGAGGAAGGTGACCCACATCCAACACCGTTACATTTTGCTATCAGTCCACAAGACGTGATTGATTTTCATACTAAAGGAAAGTGTAGAGGGGTAAAAGCATATCTTTGTGATGAAGATAACCCCAATCAACCAGTTGTGGCTAAGAAAGACGGAACGCTTGCAGAGCGGTTTAACTTTATTTTCGACATAGATAGGATTTATGCTGAGCATGAAGACGAAGTAGAAGAACTGCTATGGCGTAATAGGATATATACAAAGGGAATCGTGAATGCTACGAATAAACAATTTGCGGAGTTAGATATAGAAGGATTTGATTTTGAAAGATATATTCTAGGAACATATGCAAAGAAGGATGAGGTTTGGAAGCGACCTCTTACTGCTATGAAGCAGGATATATGGGAGCAGTTGGTAAAGGTGGAATAGATTATTAGGGCGAAAAAATAATTGGTTTCTGGGAATTGAAGAAAAAGATTGGTAGCGGAGGCAATGGCAAGGTTTGGGAATGCATAGACCAAGTCGGAAATGAATTTGCTATGTGGCGGAGGAATGGGGTAGGCTCCTTGTCGATAGAGTAAGGGTTTCCCCATTTGGAGATTCCGGACACGGATTCCGAGTATGTGATGTGCAGGCGTTTCTTTGCCCTGGTTATGGCCACATAGAAAAGTCTTGCGGATTCTCTGATTTCTTCCGGAGTCTTCTTGTCAAAGAACGGATAGACACCATCGGTAGCTTCGAAAATGATCACGTTCTCAAACTCCAGGCCTTTTGCCTTGTGGACTGTAGAGACGAACACCTTCTCTGTTATACATGAGCTGTCACATAGGTCGGCTTCACGGTAGGTTGTTATATCGAGAAGGTGGGCTGAAAGCTGCTCCTTCAGGCTTGGAGTCTTCTCCAGGGAGATTACATCGTTACGGAGGAAGCTGAAGATGTACTGCATCTTCGGGTTGTCTGCCTAAAACTACGGCTCAATAATACGGCTTTCTTTTGTAATATGCAAATCACTAAAAAATATCCTGCAGTTAGGTATAATTTTCTTATTTTTGACTGAGTAGAAGCATTTGTTTTTCCATTTGGAAGATTTTCTATAATTTCGTGTATATTAATAACTTTGCAAATGAATGAATTCAATACATATCTCAAAAATTTAGACTATTCCCATATAAAAGATTTATGTGTGGAAAAAGGGAAATTGCGTACTTACCGTAAGAAAGATTTCTTTATCTGTCAGAATGAAATAGAACGTTTTGCAGGGTGGGTGAAAGAGGGTACATTCCAATATACGTACATTGATGAAGAGGATGAAGAACATATTGTAGGATATTCTTTTACTAACGAATTTGTATGTGACTACTCTTCCTTTATGAAAGGTTGTCTATCATTAGTAAATATTCAAGCAATAGCAGATTGTTCGGTCTATGAAATATCACGCCATGATTTGATTGAATATTTGGAAACGAATATGGAAACTCAACGATTCGGAAGATATGTAGCTGAAAATCTATATGAAATGGTATATGAAAGATTCCTTGATTTATATTGTAGTCCTGAAATACGATACAAGAAATTAATAAAACGTTGCCCAGACTTGAAAGAAGCAGTTCCTTTGAAAAACATAGCTTCATTCTTGGGAGTTACTCCCGAAACTATAAGCCGCATACGCCGTAAACTGGAAAAATAGTTCATCTTTTAACATCTATTGTATTAGTGTCTTGATAATTATCAAGACTTTATTTATTTATTCTCCGTTACTTTGTCATTTTAATTATTAAAGATACTGATATGATACGCAAACTAACGAAAGAAGAATACAAACATGCCGCCGATTTATCCTACCAAGTATATATGGAATGTGGCAAGAGCGATTTTACCAAAGAGGGCATCGAAACATTTAAAAACTTCGTATATAACACATCGTTGATGAATGCACTTGACTTCTATGGCGCCTTTGACCATCATCGACTAATAGGTATAATTGGCGTGAATAAAGAGAAACAGCATATTTCACTTTTCTTTATTCTGCCCATCTATCATAGGCAGGGTATCGGGAAATCGCTATTTGTCTATATGATGGATGATTGCAAATTTACTCACCTAACGGTGAATTCCACAACCTATGCCGAAGCGTTCTATCAATCTTTGGGATTTAAACAAAGAGGTGAGAAGGAGATAAATAAAGGAATTATAAGTATTCCAATGGAAAGAAACGTATGATTTTATCAATCACTAGATGTAATTCATTAATATGAAAAAAAGATTCATTATGTTCACAACTATCATCGCCTGTAATCTTCTGTGCATCACCTCCTACGAAAAATAACAGTCATATTCCACGTTCTGGCCGATAAGGGTACAGTCACCCACAAAGTCCATAAACGCACACAGACCGGTCCTACGGTCAACCTTTTCCGCACGCTCATATTCCAGAAGAAGAGGGTTTACAATGCCTCCGAGCATAGCCGGTATCGGCTTGTCTGTGTGAAGGATGATGTTGAAGCGGTCGGTAATCTTCCCGGCATTCACCTTGATGGCCGCAATCTGTACGATGTCATCCTCAAAGACATTCAAGCCTGTGGTTTCCGTATCAAAGATGACGTATTCGCCTTGGCAGCACCTGTACAGCTCCAGCATGTATGAGCTGCGCGTGTAGTTGAGAAAATCAGACGGCAGCAGGTAGTTATCACGGAGATACTTGACGAAGCGGCGAGCCTCTGAGTCTTCATTGAAGATACCTGTCCCGGTCAGGATCTTTGACCAAACCATCATGTTGGAGTCCAAGTACACCACCTGCAGATGGGCAAAAAGCAGCTGCGCCTGTCGGGTAGTGAAAAGGTCTGTTCCGGAAATCTTGAAGTGTGGGATATTGCGGTTTGAGAGTTCACGCGAAATCTGGTCGGCATCCTTGTTCCAGGGCACAAGAACAGCCACCCTTTCATCAGGATGCGAGGTACAGAAATTACCAACACTTTCAGCCACAAGCCTAACTTCAGCGTCCTTTTCAGGAGCGGACATGATGCAGAGAGAATCCTGTCCGGCTTCAGTAAGATTGTTCGTCTTAGGCAGGAAATGAGGGTCAACATCAAGCTCCATGTTGGCGTATGTGTTGAAAACATCCAAGAGATATTTCGGGGAACGGTAGTTGAAATAGAGGCGGTGCATATTCTCTCCACAGCGTTCACGCAACCATTCAAGCGTTGCGAGCTTTGCGCCTATGAATGAGAAGATTGCCTGCTGCTCGTCACCGAGATAAAGCGTTACGTTTTCCTTAGAATGGTCAGTAAACAGGTCGATGATTCCGAACTGGAAAGGGGAGAGGTCCTGAACCTCGTCAATCTGAATCCAGGAATATTTCTTCAGCCTGTCCTGATGCTGTGAAGCGTGGATATAAGTCAGGATAAGCAGGTCATCGAAATCAACCAGATTCCTTTCTTCCTTGTACTGTTGGTATTTTCTTGCAAACTTGAACTGCTGGAGGCAGTCATCAGGTGAAGTTTGAACTCGAAAAAACATCCCATGGAACATATTCCTCGCTCGGAAAGTCCTTCTAAGATCTTGTAAATTAGTACCCGTTGGTTACGGCAGACACGCAGGGGGGCAATCGACAGAGCTGACGCCCGTACAGGTTTCCAACTTGACTTTCTTGATAAAGACAACCAGAGGAAGTATCACTTCCTTCCCAGTTCTACAAAACGGCTATAGGGCACACGGTAGGGGAACAGGTGTGTCAGATGCTTGCAGACATATCCCTTATAGTAATGCTTGAAACACCTGAAGCCGCCTGAATGGAATAGGATAAGAATAACAATTATTTCCGTATCATTCATACGGTTAGGTTTGTTACGGTGCTTGTATTCCTTGTCTTCAACCATATATTTTCCCTGTTGCAACGCAAATTCCTTGCAAAAATCCTCTGCTATACAATAAATCTCTGTAATTTTGGACTTTGAGAACATGGTGATAATCGTTTAAATGTTATAATTTGACACTATAAATTCAATGATTTTATCGCTATTTTCCTGATTTTTAAATAGATAATTGTCTATTTATATCTAACTCACGTTATATTAATAAAGTAATAATAAAATAGCATTATGTATCAAAGAAAGGAAAGTGCCAAGAATACGTATTATCCTTCATTTCTATGTATGGAGGTAGATACACCAGACTATCTGGATGCATTGATGCGGATGCCGTTTGACGAACGTACAGAAGCTGCCTTCTTACATGAATATATACACTATCTGCAAGACCTTACAACGGTTTCAGGGAACGCCCGTATAGAAACGATTGTAGATCAGGTCAAATGGATTGTTGGTGATGTTGCTAAGCATAAGAATAAATTGAAACTACCTCTGGATCCAAATGATACATGGGCTTATAATATGAAGCCTAACGCTTCTAGCTTAAAGCTCTGTAAAGGTGATTTTAAATTAAAAAATAAATCCGGAAAAGACATTACTCCCAATATTGTAACTCCTGTATCTTTCAGTTTGGTTAATGTTACGATTAACCTAGCGAATGGAACGCATGTGAAAGGGGGCGCCCAAGCTATATTTATTTTTCAGGATAAAAACGGTACGGAGTATAAGTATGCGGTCGGTGAACTTGCAATTTCTGAATCAATGGCTTACTTAATAGAAAACCATATCTATACTGATGTGTTGGCAAAGGTGGAGACTGTCCCTATATGGTAGTTCAGAAAGTTACAGAATACAAGTTAGGAAGAATGCTTGATGATCTGTCATTGATAGCAATATGTGATATTTGTTTGATGTATTCGCTTCCAGGAAATGCTTTATACTATTTGTTAGAGGAGTTACAAACAATATCATGCCAGATAACACCTGCATTAATCTATTTGATAGGCCTTGGTCCTACCATTGGAAATAGATTTGGAAGGAATATGCCATGGATTTGTGAGTATATGAAAACTAATAGTCTCGCAAAGAAACAGATGTGTGACTATTTTACACATCCATATTGGGAGCAAATAGAAACAATTATTGGGCGAACATTTGATGATGTTCTGGCATATCGAACCAAACGTCCGACACTCTTCTTGGATATAGCATGTGGAGGAAGATTATTTAGAAATGAAGCATTTAAAACCACGATTGGCACATTGGGTTGCTTATCAGTGAAAACAAGTGCAGATTTAGTGTATAACTTTCTCCCTCGGTCATGTGAAGGTTTGAAAGTTGATGCCGACTGGTTCTTGTGTTTACATCAATTTTACAATCTTATGTTCACAAGTGATGCTGTTAGAACAGACCCTCATGGAAACAAATATATTGAGAAAGAGTGCGAATTGAAACAATGGTGTCATAATTGTTTTACAAAGAAAGGTGAGCTTGATTTAACGATGACAAGCTATAATTGTAAATGCTCACCATGGCTTAATACTTCACCAGATAAAATGGCACAATGTTCTTTTGGTAGGTTATGGGGGGCATTTGATTTACTCCATATAAAAAAGTTGAAGACGAAGACTTGAGAGCGGTGTATTGAATACCTCGCAACTGTCGCCAAGAAGCAAGTCGAAGATGCTCTTTGTCGATGATGGAGTGAATCTCCAAGGATATTCCGTAAATATTCCCCCCTTTCTTATAAATCAAGAGAAAAGTTTTACTTTACGTGAGCTTTTCTCTTATTTTTTTCGGCCAAATAGCCAGTCTTTGATTTTTACAGAATATTATTTAGTGTGAGTTAAATATAAACTGTAAATAATAATCAGAAAATGTACCATATAATAATTAAAAAATGGGCCTCTGTCACTTGCAAAAATATCAAAATATTGGAACGTGACAAAGGATATTTTCCTCTTTTCATTTTTTTTGTTTAACAATTTCGTCTGCTTAAGTCTGTATGATTCATCCGTTTTATGTAAAGCCTTACATAAGTCTGGAGATTCTGTAAGAAAGATTAATGCTAAAAAGAAGTAGTATCTACTGTAAAGAATTATAATTGAAACTGACCCGGGTTAAAATGCATTTTTCTCTACTTGATTCTAATATATTTTTGATGGGTCAATTGGGAGTATAATAGTGGGGCAAACGACTTTATATTTTCCAGTCATCCAAGTACTTTGACGGCTGACCTGAAGTATCTACTTTCGGAAAAACAGTACCAGTATAGAGACCAGCAAAGTTCTCCATCGTGTAGTCAAGGGACACCAGCTTGAACAGTGTCTTATAGTCAAACGTGCGGATCAGGTCGGTGTGCATCAGGAACTCCTTAGGGCATCCGCTGGCAATCATATAGCCAAGGTGCTGCATCTTGATGGCATTGGTAAGGACACGATTGTAGCCATTGCCAGCATAGGAACCTTCTTTCCAGCCGAAAATGGAAGCCATAATGGACAATGATTCCTGCTCGTCAATGACGGTGGTATCACGTGCCACCACGTTGTTGTCAAAGAGGTAGTGTGAACAGAATCGGTGTACGTTTCCGACAAACAGGCTCATATCCCCTGAGGTTTGCAGTCTATCGAGTATTCGGGAGCGCATACCTCTGGCTGCCCTGTTCGTGAAGGTCAGGCAGAGCATGTCATCCAGCGACACACCGCATGAGAGGGCACGAACCACCCTTTCGGCAAGGATATCCGTCTTGCCGCATCCCGGAGGAGCCAGAACCAGGTGATAACCGCTGTCAAGGGTAATCACTTTCTTCTGGAACTCGTCATTCTCATATTTCCTGTCGAAGGTATATGCCGGGTATTCGTAGAGAGGGTAGCTGCCTGGAGTAGGGATGCTACCATCTGGGGTAAGGGGTGTGTCGGTGGGTGTCATAGATTATAGAAGGTTATAGTATTGTAGTGCTGTTTTTTTATCTTCTTCAGATATTCTCTTACTTAACAGAATAATTTGTAATGCTTCTTTCTGTTTATTCAATTCAAATATTTTTTTTGCCTTACTCAGTCTCGTTCTCTGTGAATTAATGGAAAAAGATGCATATCTAGGATATTTACTTGATAATTCTTCTATAGTAATATTTTTATCCTTAATTAATTCTGGAAAAAGGATTTTGAGAAATATTTCCTTTCCGGATTTTTGAAGTAAAACATTAATAACTGTTGCTAAATTGTTCATAGTTCATTTAAAATGTATTAGATTCAATATTATGATTTCATACATTACAGATTATCACAAAATTTAGAAATAAATTCATTGTGATTATGCATATCTATAGTAGTATATCCATACTTAATCCATTCTTCCTTAGATATCCCAAGAATACAAAGAGCTTCTTTTAATTTATCTCTACTCCAAAATTCCTCATAAAGAATAGTGTTCCAATAAGTAGTATTATCATGCCGATTGTTTGTTATAGGATCAACATATAATTTTTCAATCTGACCAATAGCTCTTGCACGTTCGAGGATTTCCATAAATTTATTTTCTGGAATATTGAAGAAACTAAGTGCTTCCCTTAATTTAATCGCATTGGAATTTATAAAACTATCAAAAGCTCTAGAAGTTTCATAATCTAACCCTAAAATCTTAGCTTTGCTAATTTCTGATAATATCGAGAATTTATTCTCCCTTTTCTCTTTATTCTCTTTAGATTCAGTACATTTGTAAATAAAACAACTCAAAGAATCTGAAACATTACTTATATACTCTGCTGTAGCAGAACCATATTTTTCCAACTTCTTTTTTCTCTTCAATCTTTCAGAATTTGCATAGGTCATTATTGGCAAGAAAACAAAGAGAAAAATAAGGGTAATAATTATTGTGTACATATATTAGGCTTGTTTATGAAATATCAAATAAATAATTATCAAAGGATTACATTACAAAGAAATCACAGTCATAAACATCTGTATAGGAAGGGAACTCCACCCTCACACAGTAATTGCCGCAAACTATATATTTTTCAGATACGATAGTTCCGGTTTCTCCAGTGTTCGGATCTGTAACCTTGAAGCCTGGTACCATTTTGGCAAGTTCGGCTTTCATCTTGTTTGAGGTGAAAACAGTTATATTGCATCCACAATGTTCATAATAGACAAGTCCCATATCCATAGACCGTGTAGCCTGTTCAACTATATCCATGATTTCCTGTTTACTGAGTATAGTTTCAGTTTCAAACTGCTGCACCTTTATATCGGGGAATTTCTTTATAAAATCTTGCTTTGTCATATTGGTAATGATGATATATTTGAATTTATAGTTTTTATAGGATATATTGACATGAATAGATTTTGATTTTGTCACAAAATCAAATACTTTATTAAATAATAGAATAATGACTCATTAATATTATTCAAAGCATCTCCTATACTCTTCTTTCTAACTCTCATTCTTTTAGTATTATTTACATAAGGAGTAGACAGTTTAGAAAGAAGAGCAGGAAGTGACAGAATTTATTTATTATTTAATTCTAGTGCATATTGAACTAGAGCTTTAAATGATTCATAGATTTCATCCTCATTTTTATATGCCCAAATAGGCCAGTTATCAGCAACCTGCATCATATTTGTATATTTATAGTCGTTGAACATTTTACATGTCTTATCATAAGCATCTTTATAAGATGCCTTTGAACAAATTATGCCATAGCATAAACATTTATCAGACTCTATTATATTTGCATCGTATTCAATATGAAAATTGACCTTTAAATCTCTAATCATTAAACTTAAACCAATCTGAACAAATCTATTTTCTACTTCTTTAATGTTATAGATTTCAGCTTCTTTGAAGTCCTCTTTCATTTTGAGTATCAGTTTATTAAGAACATTCACATAATATTCTTTTCTTTTATTCCGTTCTTCATCTAATAGTTCATTAATATATTTATCCAATTCTTTTATATTGTCTATCTGATTATTCAACTTTATAATGTTGTCACTAGGAGAATCCCCAAGCCCCAACTGTTTAAACAACTCGCTTTTAATTTCATTATGCATAGGTGTGTATATATTAGATGTTTCACAATATATTTCCAGATAATCTTTGTACTGTAATATTCCAGAAATCAGATATTTTTCATTTTCCTGAGGGTTCAACTGGTTAAGCCAGGAAATAATGTCATTTGAGAAATTTCCTACTTTGAACCTATTACCCAATGTTTCTATTATATTATTATTACCATCCTGGTCTGTTAATGAACCTACAGAAGGAATGGAATAATCATTCTTGTTTAAATATAAAACATATATATGTTCAATGCTTCTACCCAGTTTACTTATAGCTATATCAAATACATATCTATAAATCTGCCTGTACTGTTCCACTGCATTGTTTACTTTATTCTCTACGATAATGCAGTCCTTATCATTATAAAGAATAAGATCTATGTGACTATCCTTGTCTCCAAATTCCTTTTCGATGATAAAATCATTATTATCACAATCTACATCAGGGAAAAAGAACTTAATAAAGTCCTTTCTGATATTTTGGTGATGCAATAAATCACATAATATTCGGCTATGCCCTGTTTCTCTTAACTTACCTCTGGCCGAAGAGGTGATTACATTAAAATGAAAAGGTAACTTTGAGATCTTTTCTTGTTTACTATATGCAACAGAATTGGCAAGAGAAATAGTATGTCTCAAAATGTGATTTTTTGTACAAATTATATCATTTGCTAAAAACATACATTTATCTAGTTCTTCAATAGTAGTGCTCATATCTGTTATTCAAATATTATTTTCGATTGGGGTGAATATTCTCTTCAGTTAAATAATTGTATATTGTCTGTTTTACTTTGATACCGGTTATTTCCATAATCTTCGGTATAGTAGTGCCGGCTTTGTAAAGCTGGATGACGGCTTCCTTCTTCGGCTTCCTTATCCTGGCACCTTCCTGTCTTCCGAACTTGACCCCTCGTTTTTGGGCTGCCTCGATTCCGGCTTTGCATCCTTCGAGAATAAGATTGTGGTTATACTCGGCCAGTGATGCGAGTATCTGCATGGTAAATCTGCCGACAGCAGATGACGTATCGAGATTGTCCTGAAGGGAAACAAGTTTGATACGGAGTATTTCCAGATTGGCGCTTGATGCAATCAGCATTATTCAGTGCATTTACCTGAGAAAAAGGTTCTAATTTCTCGTACTCACCCTGGTATACCTATTTTCTCTCGCATACTCTAAATTATATTTAATTTTCCAAAGTTAACAGATTTAGACTTGATAAACAATAGAAATGTAATTAAAATCCTCTAAGAAATAAATAGAGTGATAATTATATTTACAATAGGGAAGAAAAAAGACTTAATGCCTCAAATAAAGAAACATTGAGTCTTTTTTCTGAATTATGATGAAAATTTGATGAATTATAAATCATTGATTCCCTTTTGTTTAAATACAATATTCATCGTTTCATCAAATCATCGGAACTTTTTAAGAAATTCTTTTGTAATGGTATAATAGCGGCCAGTTTTCTTTTCTTCCCGATACGGAGGCCCAGGAGGAAAGTTTTTTATAAAGGTTGAATAAGCAAGAGAATTGTCTGTAGGTGTAAGTCTCCAGTTCCTTTTTAAAATGTTTCGAATCTGATAGGTTTCAACCTTGATATTACTAAGTAATAATAACTGCTGAATGTCATTAATACAGAAAGTCAATTTATCCTGGCTCATGGTATCCATGATATTTATGCAGATTTCAGCGAGATCTATTTCTGTATGATTCCTGCTACAATTGATAATTCTGTCGAGAGCTGGCGTATGTATCAGTTGCGGATTGAACCACATTCTACTTTCTTTGTCCGTAGTAAGTTGACGGTGTTGAAGAAAGTAAAGAAATGCTGGAATTTCCGTGATTAGTTTTTGAAGAAAACTCGTATCGTCATTTTTGAGAGGATTAATTTTTCGCACCCAATAACGTGTTTCTCCCGGTTCTATAAGAACAGGGGTATCTTCATTATTGGAACACATGATGAATTTACCAAAAAATTGCACTTCACAGCGGTCTTTACCCTTTGCTTCAATCTTGTATACACTTGCTGTACTTAGATTCTTTAATCGTTCAGAATCCTCTCTGCGGTTAAGTAATACTTCGTCAACTCCAATAAGTAATTTGCCGGCCCAATCAGCGTTGAACTGGCTACGAAAATCTTCGTTGGTGTTAAATGTGACGTTATCCTGAAAGATTGCTTTCAGAAAATTCAGAAAGGTACTTTTACCGGTGTTTCTTTCTTGAGAAACCAAAAGTAGAATTGGTAGTTTCTGTACTGGATTGAGATAAAGAAGCTGAAAGTAATCCATACCTAACTCATAATGTTCCCCGAAAATATGAAGAATAAGTTCTTGTATGTGTGGGAACTTCCCTTTTTGTGGGGTATGGGAAATCGGCTCATACAGATTAAGGAACGAGCCAATATTCCTCTTATAATCTACGTGACTTGGTACCGTGCAGAAGCCATCGTATTTAGGAACACTTGCTATGAAGTCTTTCCCATGATCATAACGTAAAGTCCCCATACTCCAAGGGACTCTACGCTTGGCAAATGTACCATTAATAAGAGGCTGAAAAACTATTTTATAGAGTGTGGTACCAACTCTTACGTATTCATCTGTCATTTCAATTTTTCCCATATCTAAAATTCCTCCCATCCTGATTTTGGTTTATGTTTTACTCCTTTTTGTATTTCTTTGTATAGGCTCTCTTTGTCAATCGGTTTTTTCCTGCTTTTTTCCATCCACTCCATAAGTTCTGTACGTTTGAATTTAAGCATTTTCCCAGGTTGATAATAGGGAATTTTATTTGCCTGAACAAGAGCATAAACCGTTGGCTTAGCAAGGCTTAGTATCTCACAAGCCTCGTTAATACCAATCATTTCTTCCTTTGCTGCTGTCTGTCTCTTTAATAACTGCTTCATCTCATTAATAGAAATCGTCAGTTCTTCCACCTTCTCCAATAGAAAAGCTGTGGCTTGAGGTAATTCCTCGAAATTTAATTTCATCTTCATCATTTTAAATTGATTTTCAGCAAAGAAAGATGGTGTATTATTGGTTAACTGGTGGATTATAAGTTAACCAATGGATAGTAATGTTTTTTCTATATTAATCCCTTGAAAAGGGAAGAGATTGTGCAACGAGCGGTGTTCCGATAGGAATAATTTTTATTGTAAACCGTCCTTCATTACAGGTGAGTTTGCTGGAAATGGTCAGTATTTCTGTATCTTCAAGCATAAGCTGAAAACTTTTTTTGATGAAATGTGCTATTTGCATGTTTGAGCATCCTAACCGTTTCCCGATATTTCTAGCTAAATGGTATAAATCTTTTGATGTAACTCCATTCAAACGACGTAATACAGCTGTCTTTATTTCTGTTTTATTGTTTAAGGCCATAATATTTTCTTTCATGACACTCATTTCATTGCTTGTCAGTATATCTTTGAAAGTAGCTTCAAAATAAGACATGACTTCTTTTATTGTATCATCTTTTTCTTTTTTGATACGTTCTCTATCCAATCTTACTTCTTCCTCATGAGAGTACAATATAGAATTTTCTGTCTTTTCTTTATCATCATCAATGGTTTTATGAAATAGTTTCATCGATAGTCTACCATTCCTTTTCGTATTTCCCTGTATTTTGTTAATTCTTTTACTTCTTTGATCTTGTAATACATCAATAAAATTACATATTGTAGGTACAATATATTTACAGTAAGCTGTTTCAACCATAAATATGATTGTAATAAAAAGTAGGGTAGTGAAGAGTGAGTATAATACAAGATCCAGACTATGTGGAGAGTTTCCTTTCAATATCAGATATCTGGGAATTGAGGTAATTGAACATATTGCAGTTACATATATTACAGCAAAATGGAATAAATTTAATCTTTTCATAATTAGTGATTTTTTATTATTGATTTTGATGCAAATATATTTTTGAAGTATCAGAAATTAAAGGAAATGATTACAAAATGTCTGGTTTTTAATATAATATAAGTATCATACTTCGTGAAATCACCAATCATACTTATAAAAAAACGAACAAAGAAAATTTACATTTTTAACTGTATTTTGTATTGTTACATAAATGAAAAAGCCGTTGGGAAAAATCGAAGTTTCCCAACGGCTATGCAAATAAAAACTTTTGATCACTATTGCATGTTTATTTCAGATATGCAATTTTATTGCATATTACTTTAGTGATATTTTATCGACAGTTTCTCTTTTCTTTTCACTTACTAATTCAGCATAGATTTGTGTTGTTGCAACATTCTTATGAGTAAGCATTTTTGACACTGTGAAGATGTCCGTACCGGCTGCGATTTGTAGTGTAGCGTACGTGTGCCTAAAGCAGTGGAATGTTATATGTTTTTGAATACCAGCTTTCTTTATCCATGCTTTAAGAGGATACCCAGTCATGCAACGGCGTAATTCTTTAAACACTTTACCTGTGCCCGGCTCTCCACAAAGTGCGTATGCTTCATAACTGATAGGGAGTAGAGCTTCTGTCTGTGTCTTTTGCGTACGAAGGCGAATACAATGTCCCAGATCGGGGGCTGTGCATAAGTTTTCCCACTTAAGATTCAATATATCACTGATGCGTAATCCGGTAAGACATGAGAAAAGGGATGCATTTCTTAATACAGGTATATCGCATGGAGTTGAAGCCAGAGTCTTTAATTCATCTTGTGTTAAAAACTCTTTATGAATATCCCTACTTTCTATCTTTTCAAGAAAATCATTGGGATTTTCACGTAAATATTTATCTCTATATGCAAGTTTCAAAACTCCTCTGAATAATGAGAAATAACTGGCAGCTGAATTACGGGAAACCATTTTATCTGTATGTTTTAGTTGCCTTGCATGAAGAAGATAGTCTCGGAAGTGGTTACATAGGTCAACAGTGATTTCTCCAAACATACATTTGCCATTGACAAATTTCTCAAAGTGCAGATAAACAATATGCCATTTATGATCTTTTTTACGGCATACTTCTTTGAAATATGCCATTAAGTCGGCTCTCATTTTGTGTCTGTCCATAAATCCAAATTCTTCATTGATTACAGCCTCTTGTCGGCGGCATCTGATAAGTTCGGCTTTAGCTAGGATTTCATTATTGTAATCTAGCTCAATTGCATTTTTGGGGGTTGCATAAATGTAAAATCCTAAATATTCACGTCTGCTCAGTTGCATTGTTTTAGGATTACGTACAGCAGGGTAGTAGTCCAAGTAAAGAGAGATTCGTCCGTTTCTGATAGGGCGTTGTCTTAGTGTTACAGTAGTACATGTTTGTTGTCTCATAATATATAATGTATTAAAATTTATATTCAGGTTTAATTCTTATTGTGGTGATAGCAAAATAAATAAGTGTATTCCTGGTGATGTGGTTATTTTAAAGTTAACCACAGGATAACCAGTAAATAACATTAAATCGAAGGTGGAGCAAGCAGATCATCAAGCTCTTTGCGCGATATCTTGATATATTTCCCTTCTTGCACTTTACTGATATGATGCCATTTTACATAGTGATACAATTGGTCACGTGTGAGATTGTATTTTTCCATAGCTTCGGCTGTCGTATAATATTCTGGTTCAGCTTTAGCAAGACCTTTGGCAATATCTACATGTTTTTTTGAATAGAATACCTGCCGTTTGATTTTTTTCTTTGGAATAGCAAATCTGGAAACAAAAGAATATATAGCACTTGTTGTCATGCCAAACTTTTCCGTTAGATCTTCTACAGAATACCATTCCGTAATGTTGGAGTCCGGTGCTTTAGATGCAAAATATTTATCAAAATGCTTAGCACTCCAGTATGTTTTTCCTCTTTTGAAAACTTTGGGTATATTTTGTTCTTTCCCTACTTTAAATATCCACGATTCGTTTACTCCATATTTACTTGCAACTTCAGCGGTAGTATAAAAATCAGTAATAGGAGTGTGAGAAATTCTATTTCGTTTTACATAAGGGGTAGAACTCATCATTGAGTCTATGTCAGACTTTCTGATCCTTGTGAATCTACTGCTAAATTGAAAAGCTGGTATTTTCCCTTGGTAAATCATCTTATAAATAGATGATAAAGCTATATTCAAAATCTCTGCACATTCTTTAGGGGATAAAAACTCTTTGTCCTTGATAGGCTGAGTTCTTTTTACTTCAATTTTGGTTGCTATAACCTCTTCTGCACTTTTTACCTGTTTAGTTCTTAATGCACGTTTGTATGCATAACCGTTACATTGTTTACTACAGAAACGTGTTGATGTTTTTAAAGCGTAGAATTCTTTTCCACACCATTCGCATACCTTTTTAATTCTTACTGAACTTTTTGCCATATTACACTATAATTTGTTAGTACTATTTCGCCTATAAAGGCTTTGTTTATTTTTCTTGTATTTTCCTGTCTTTTCCTGTATTCTACTTTCTCTACCACCTTGCAAATTGCAAAATACCCAAATCAGCCCATGCGGTACAAAATCGACACAAAAAATGAATGAAAAACCATTAGAAACCATTATTATATGGTAGAAGGCAAAAAGAAAAGGCGCTCAAAATGAACGCCTTACTAATTAAATATGATAGATGTTTATGGTTTGTAATACTACCTTATTTCCCGATGCAAAAATGCCTAAATATATTCCCCAGCACCTCGTCAGTAGTGACCTCACCGACGATATCTGAGAGATGATATATACATTCTCGGAGGTCTTGCGAGATAAAGTCGCCGGAGAGATTATTCTCGAGGCCATCCTGAACGCGGTGGACGGAATCGAGGGCGAGGGTGAGAGCCTCGTAGTGGCGCACATTGCTTACAATGATATCATTCTGTGAGATACTTGGGATTTGAGCCGCTTCGACAAGCATATTCTGCAGAGAAGAGATGCCGTCTTTCTCGCGTGCAGAGATAGAAATCTGTCTGCTGTTTTTGGGCAGAGAAATGGAAGAATCCGGAGCGGCTGTGCTCAAGTCTGCCTTGTTGAACACAAGGATAAGCTGCTTTGACTCGCATAACGGGATGATTTTCTCTGAAAGGAGAGAAATCTGTTTTGATGCTTCGGTGCTGTCGATTACCCAAAGTACGATGTCAGCCTGGCGAATTTTCTGGAACGTGCGTTCGATGCCGAGGCTTTCGATTGTGTCGTCGGTTTCGCGGATTCCGGCAGTGTCGATGAAGCGGAACTGGAGACCGTTGATATACATTGTGTCTTCGATAACGTCGCGCGTTGTGCCGTGGATGTCACTGACAATGGCTTTCTCTTCGTTGAGAAGGGCATTAAGGAGAGTGGATTTTCCGGCATTTGTTTCGCCGATGATTGCCACGGGGATTCCGTTTTTGATGGCGTTGCCGGTGCGGAACGAGTCGGCTAGTCTCTGGATAACGGATGAAATCTGTGAGGCTAGTTCCTTGAGTTCGCTGCGGTCGGCAAATTCCAGTTCTTCGTGGTCGGCAAAGTCGAGCTCGAGTTCCATCAGCGATGTGATGTGAAGGAGTTTGTTGCGGAGTTCTTTCAGCTCCTTGCTGAATCCGCCGCGCATCTGGCTGAGGGCAAGCTTGTGCTGTCCGGCTGAAGTGCAGGCAATAAGGTCGGCAACAGCCTCTGCCTGGCTAAGGTCCATCTTGCCATTCATGAATGCCCGCTGAGTGTATTCGCCCGGATTTGCCGTGCGGCAACCGTTTTCGACCAGCAGTTCCATTATTTTCTGCTGTATATATATCGAGCCGTGGCATGTTATTTCGACGGTGTCTTCGCCGGTGAAGGAGTGCGGGGCGCGGAATACTGCACACACTACATCATCGACGGATTCGCCCTCGGCATTGAGGATTGTTCCGTAGAGAAGGGTGTAGGCTTCCTGTGTGCCCAGTGTTTTGCCGGCTTTGCGGGCACGGAATATGCGGTCGCATATTGTGAATGCTTCCGGTCCGGATACTCTTATGACGGCTATTCCGCCGACGCCGGGGGCGGTTGATATGGCGCAGATGGTTGTTTTTGTCATTTTTTTATCAGTTGGTTTGTGAATTAGGTGACGAGTTGACGAGTTGACAAGTTGACAAGGGTTTAAACACAGAGTATTAAGGAGTCAAGGAGTTAAGTAGTCAAGTAGTCAAGAAGGAATATCTTGTTTCCTGAAGCCTTGTTAACTTGTCACCTTGTCAACTCGTCCCCTATTTTATACTGTAATCAATTCATATTCCTGAGTTCCGATTCCAATCTTTTCGGCATGTTCAAGGCCTGCCTGCCAGTTTGTGTCCGGATGGATCATATGGAATTTGTCGTGACCTTCGAGGTGTTCGTGGCTGTGTTTGTCCGAAAGTCTGTTGCTTGTCTGAAGGACAGGGGCATTGATGACGAGGTCGGCACAAGCCTTGTCGAGGGCAACAGGGTCGAATGATGCTGCGATACCGAGGTCAGGAACGATAGCTGCGTCGTTGTGGTTCCAGCAGTCGCACTCAGGTGATACGTTCATAATGAAGCTCACGTGGAAGTGAGGCTTGTCCAGAAGCACAGCTTTTGTGTATTCGGCAATTTTGCAGTTCAGGTTTTCAGAAGTGTCCCATGAGCCGAGAACTGCACCGTCGTACTGGCAAAGGGCAACGCACTGGCCGCAACCCACGCACTTGTCGTAGTTGATTTCTGCCTTGCGCTGGCTGTTGAGTGTGATTGCCTCGTGGCGGCAGTTTTTCACACAGATGTTGCAGCCTTTACATTTCTCAAGGTCGATGCGAGGCTGTGATGCTCCGTGAAGTTCCAGTTTTCCGGCTACGCTTGCGCATCCCATACCAAGGTTCTTGAGGGCGCCGCCGAATCCAGTCTGTTCGTGACCTTTGAAATGGTTCATAGATATGATGATGTCGGCATCGGCAATGGCAGAACCGATTTTCGGAGCCTTGCAGTATTCGCCGTTGATTTCGATTTCGCGGCATTCAGTTCCTTTCAGTCCGTCGGCGATGATAACGTCGCACTGTGCAGAGATTGGGTTGAATCCGTTTTCCATAGCACTCTTCAGATGGTCCACAGCATTGGCTCTGCGTCCGGAATAGAGAGTGTTGCAGTCCGTAAGGAATGGTTTTGCTCCCATTGAACGAAGGATGTTAGCCATGCGGGCTGCATAGTTAGGGCGGATGAAGGCAAGGTTGCCCGGTTCGCCGAAATGTATCTTGATTGCAGTGAACTGCTTTTCGAAATTAATGTCTGCAATTCCTGCGCGGCGCACAACGCGCTCCATTTTGTCCAACAGATTGCTGGAAGGAGTGGTACGCAGATTAGTAAAATAAACTTTTGAAGTGCTCATGATTATTTTTATTGGTTTAGATGTGATGCAAAATTACAAATAAAAAATTAGTTGGCAAGTGGCGGGCAGATGTGTGGAAATTGGTTTTCTCCGTATATGAAATGTAACTGGTTTGTCAGTGTTATGAAATGCTGTTGTAATATGATAATTGCAATTTTGCATTTTGAAAAACATGTGTCAATTAATCAAGAATATGTTTCTGAGGGCAATATCTTTGGAGTATATGTGATGTTGGGAGATATTGCTTAATACAGGCTGTTTCGTTTTGTGAAAGACGGAACAGCCGTTTTTTTGTTATGTTTTGTCATTCGGATTTTTCTTGATAACTTTCCGCGATGAAACTAAATTTTCTGGAATTATGAATATACTTATTACCGGTGCCAACGGACAGTTGGGAAACGAGATGAGATGTGTTGCGAAGGCAAGCAAAAACAATTATATATTTACTGACGTGGCGGAGTTGGACATTACGGATGCGGCTGCCGTGGCTCGTGCTGTGGCGGACAACAAGGTTGATGTGATTGTGAACTGCGCTGCTTATACTAACGTGGACAAAGCGGAGGACGACGAGGCTTTTGCTGACTTGCTGAACAACAAGGCTGCGGAGAATCTTGCCGTGGCTGCAAAAGAGAATGATGCGCTGCTGATTCACGTATCGACGGATTATGTTTTCGGCGGTGACAAGAATGTGCCTTATAATGAGGAGTGCGAGACTAATCCTCTGGGTGTTTACGGACGCACGAAGTTGCGCGGTGAGGAGAGTATTCTGAACAGTGGTTGCCGTTATATGATTTTCCGTACGGCATGGCTTTATTCGTCGTTCGGCAATAATTTCGTGAAGACTATGCAACGCCTGACTGCGGAGCGTGACACTCTGAATGTGGTGTTCGACCAGGTTGGAACGCCAACTTATGCCCGCGATTTGGCTGCTCTTATTTATAAGATTATAGAGGAGGATATGATGGACAAGACGGGTGTTTATCATTTCAGCAATGAGGGGGTGTGCTCGTGGTTCGATTTTGCCATTGAGATTGCCGGGCTTAGCGGCAATGTGTGTGATATCCGTCCTTGCCATAGCAATGAGTTTCCAAGCAAGGTGAAGCGCCCTAATTATTCCGTTCTCGACAAGACGAAGGTGAAGGAGACGTTTGGTGTGAGGGTGAGATATTGGAAGGAGGCGTTGAAGGAGATGGTGCAGGATAGTTGACGAGGGGACGAGTTGACAAGGGAACAAGGGAACAAGTTGACAAGGGGGACAAGGTGAAATTTCCTTGTCTCTGATGCCTTGTCAACTTGTCTCTATTTTTAGCTCAAACCTTCAATCAATCCATTAACAATATCGATTTTCTGAGCCTGCGGAACTTTTGGCAATCCCGGCATACGCATGATTTCGCCCATGATGACAACAATCATTTCGGCACCGTTGTTGATGACGATATCGCGGACTTTGAGTTCGAAGTCTTTTGCTACGCCATAAGCTTTCGGGTCTGATGAGAAAGAATATTGTGTTTTGGCGATACAGATTGGATAGTGGGAGATGCCCAGAGATTCAATCTGCTTGATTTTCTTGTCTGCCAAAGTTGTGTATGTGACAGATGCTGCGCCATAGATATTCTTAGTCACCTTGTTTATCTTAGTGCGGATGTCGTCGCTGTCGTTGTAAGTGAAGTTCAATGCCGGAGCAGAAGGATTGTTTTCGACTGTGTCAACAACAAGACGAGCCAAATCCATACCGCCTTCGCCTCCCTGAGCAAATACATTGTTCATAGCGAAGCCGACACCTTTCTGCTTGCAGTGTTCTGCAACAAGTGCGATTTCTTCGTCTGTATCTGATGCATAACGGTTGAAAGTGACGATAACTTTCTGGCCGAAGCTCTGCATATTTTCGATATGCTTGTCCAAGTTGGCAAGACCATTTTTCAAACCTTCGATATTAGCTTCCTTGATTTCTGCTTCAGGAACACCGCCGTGAAGCTTCAAGCTCTGAGCTGTTGCAACGATGACAGTTGCCTTTGGAGTTAGACCAGCTTTGCGGCATTTGATGTTGAAGAACTTTTCAGCACCAAGGTCTGCACCGAATCCTGCTTCTGTGATTACATAGTTTGAATATGAAAGAGCCATCTTTGTTGCGATGATAGAGTTACAGCCGTGAGCGATGTTTGCGAACGGACCACCGTGAACAAATGCCGGAGTATTTTCAGTTGTCTGAACAAGGTTCGGAAGCAAAGCATCTTTCAACAATACTGTGATTGCACCGGCAACACCAAGGTCGTTCACAGTGAAAGGCTTGTCTTCATAAGTATATCCAAGAAGGATATTTCCGACGCGGCGTTTCAAGTCGTCAAGGTCTGAAGCAAGGCAAAGGATTGCCATGATTTCAGATGCCGGAGTGATGTCGAATCCTGTTTCTGTTGGGATTCCGTTTGCGCTGCCACCAAGACCGGAGATGATGTTACGCAAGCTGCGGTCGTTGACATCGAGCACGCGTTTCCATTTGATTTCTTTCAGACCGTTGCAAGAATTGCGGTTCTGATAAAGATAGTTGTCGAGCAATGCAGTAATCATGTTGTGTGCTGATGTGATTGCATGGAAATCGCCTGTGAAGTGCAGGTTGATATTTTCCATAGGCAACACCTGAGCATATCCACCACCGGCAGCGCCACCTTTCATACCGAAGCAAGGACCAAGTGACGGCTCGCGGAGAACAGGAACAGCCTGCTTGCCGATTTTGTTCAATCCAAGAGCAAGACCGATGGAAACTGTAGTTTTTCCGATACCGGCTTTTGTTGGAGTGATAGCTGTTACAAGGATAAGGTTATTTTCCTTGATTTTTTCTTCCTTTATCAATTCCAATGGCAATTTGGCAATATATCTTCCGTAAAGAAGCACTTCTTCACGAGGAATGTTGATGCTTTCAGCAACATCTTTAATTTTCTTTAAAGGGGTTTCTCTAGCAATTTCGATGTCTGATTTCATTTTTGTTTGGATTTATGTTGTTGTTATTTGATTGACTTCTTAACTCCTCTATTATTTAATATTTGGCAACTCCAATCCATATCCTTTCTTCTTATCCTCACGTTTCAACAGGAAGGCGATGAACAAGGCAAGGATTCCGAAGCAAGTGAAGATTGCCATTGGCAAAGTGTAGTCGTATGCTGGACCGCCGGCAGAGTTGTCGAGCTTGCAATATTTGTCGAGAACCCATCCGATAAGAGCAGGCACGCCCATCAATCCCCAGTTCTGTACCCAGAAGATAAGAGCATAGGCAGTTCCAAGCTGCTTTTCTGGGATAATCTTAGGAACTGAAGGCCACATTGCAGAAGGAACAAGTGAGAAGGCGATTCCGAGAACAATCATAATGAGAGTAGCGAACCACCATTCGTTCAATATAGGCAATGTGAACAGCAAGTGAACGATGATAAGAAGAACAGCACCAAGCATCATGATTGATGCACCTTTTCCCTTGCGGTCGTAAAGGTTTCCGAAGAACGGAGTCAGGAAGAGAGTTCCGAGCGGAAGCAAACTTGGGATGAATCCGGCAAGTTCCTCTTCAACATGATATTTGTTGACCATCAGGTCTGTCGCATATTTCAGGAAAGGGAACACAGCAGAATAGAACAACACGCAAAGAAGAGCAATCAGCCAGAAACCTTTGTTTGTGATGATGGCTCCGATATCAGAGAAGCGGAAAGGTTCTTCTGCTTCATCTTCCTGGTCGGTCATTGAAGCATCGAGTTTCTTATCCATGAATGTGTAGATGAAGAAAGAAATCAATCCGATGCACAACATGATAAGGCAAAGCAATACAGGAGCAGAAACACTCTGGAAATATTTGGCGAAAGGCACTGTGATAGCCATGGCAAGCATTGTTCCGATGCGGGCAGTTGCCATTTCAAGTCCCATAGCCAATGCAAGTTCCTTGCCTTTGAACCATTTTACGATAATTTTTGATACTGTGATTCCGGCAATTTCAACACCGACACCGAAGATTGCATAACCCAGTGATGCAATCATCACCTGTGATGAGAAGCCAAGAATCTCGCCGCTCTGTCCGATATATCCGGCAACAGCAGCATATTTGATGGCGCATCCGATAAGCATCAGGAAGCAGGCGCCGAATCCTGTGAAGCGGACACCCATTTTGTCCAGAATCATTCCTCCGAAGATAAGCATCAGCAGGAAGACGTTGAACCATCCGTAGGCACTGGTGAACATACCGAAGTCTGTACTTGTCCAGGAAAGTTCCTGCTCAAGCATCGGTTTAAGAGGCGACATCACGTCTGTGAGGAAATATCCGCACAGCATTGTGAACGAGACGATGGCAAGTGCCGTCCAGCGTGCCACCTTTGAATCATTCAATTTTTTATTGATCAATTCTGTCATAATGATTTGAGTTTTTAAGTTTTTAAGTTTTTAAGTTTTTGAGTTTTCTTTTTTATAAAAAAGGGGAATTGCTTCGGCAACGATAAATGTGCTTCCGCCTATGAATACCATATCATCAGGAGCTGAGTCCGCTAAGGCGGCGTTCACGGCATCTTCCACTGAATGGAAAGCTCTTCCTTTGAGTCCGTGGTTGGACGCTAGGGTGGCAAATTCATCTTCGGGCATTGCACGTGCGATGTCTGCGCGTGTGAAATAATATTCAGCGTTGCGAGGCATAATGTCGAGGACACCGTTTATATCTTTGTCGTTGACCATTCCCACAACCATGCGCAGCTTAGTGTGGAAAGAACTTTCGCCGCTGAGCTGGCGGGAAAGATATTCCCAGCCTCCGGTGTTGTGTCCGGTGTCGCATATTACTTTTGGATTTGACTGGAGTTTCTGCCATCTTCCCATAAGGCCTGTCAGTTCGACAACGGAAGAGAAGGCTTTTGCCACGGCTTCTGTGGTGATGGAGATATTAAGCTCGCGGAGAGTTTTCACGGCAGTGAGGACAGTTGCCGCATTGTTGACCTGGACAGCGCCGCCCAGTTCGCCCACGATTTCGCCGAATTCTTTTGTCTGGAATCTCCACTTCCCGTCGTCGGCAAGATGAGCGCTTTCGACAGGCGATTCCACAACTGAAGATATCAGTTTAGATTCTGTTTCGTGTGCTTTTTCCAGAAAGACCTGCATTACTGACGGCTCGAACACGTCGCCAATAACAACAGGTGTGTGAGGCTTGATGATTCCTGCCTTTTCGAAGGCTATCTTTTCGAGAGTGTCGCCCAGGAACTGCACGTGGTCCTTGCTGATATTTGTTATCACGCTAAGGACGGGGCTGATAATATTTGTACTGTCTAGACGACCGCCGAGTCCGGTTTCGATTACTGCAAAGTCCACCTTTTCATCGGCAAAATAGGCAAGAGCCATTGCCGAAGTGAGTTCGAAGAACGAAGGCTTGAGCGGTTCGAAGAATTCTTTGTGCTTTTCCACAAAGTTTATCACATAATCTTCGGAAATCATTTTCCCGTTTATGCGGATTCTTTCTCTGAAATCCACAAGGTGAGGCGATGTGAAAAGTCCCACTTTATATCCTGATTCCTGAAGTATTGCCGCCAGCAGATGGCAAGTTGAGCCTTTTCCGTTTGTGCCGGCAACGTGGACGGACTTGTAGGAACGGTGCGGATTGCCCAGATAATTGTCGAGGGCAATGCTTGTTCCAAGTCCCGGCTTATAGGCTGAAGCTCCGCTATGCTGGAAGACAGGAATGCTTGTGTACAGATAATGTAAAGTTTCTTGATATGTCATTTCGCGTCAGAAAATTTTCTTGTAAATATGGCAATATGGAGTTGTCCCCTTGTTGTCATAATAATGCTGGTGATAATCCTCTGCCGGCCAGAATTCTTCAGCCGGACGCAATTCTGTTGCCACGTCATATCCTTTTTCCCTGAGGATGCTGATATAGCGCTCGGCAACAGCCTTCTGTTCTTCGCCATTATAGAAGATGACAGAAAGATACTGGCTGCCGATGTCCGGGCCTTGTCCGTCGCGCTGGGTGAAATCGTGAGTTTCGAAATACATGCGGAGAATTGTTTCGAACGAAGTCTTATCCTTGTCGAACACGACTTCCACAGTTTCGATATGTCCGGTTGTGCCGGTTTTCACTTCGGGATAAGTAGGCGATTTGAGTTTGCCGCCCATAAATCCGGCAGTTGTGCTTATAACTCCCGGAATTTTATTAAGATGATATTGTGTGCCCCAGAAGCAGCCTGAGGCAAGATAAGCGGATTCTGTGTTTTGCATTTCTTATTATTATAGTTTTGTTGAAAGTTGACGAGTCAAGTAGTCAAGAATGATAACTCTCGTTTCTGTAGCCTTGTCAACTCGTCAACTTCTTAATTAATAAATTTCTTTAGCAATTCTTCTGACGCTGTCTGATGCCATCATTGTGTAGAAATGGAGGCTTGGAACTCCGTAGGCAATCAGTTCCTTGCACTGCTGGATGCTCCATTCGATTCCGACTTCCTTGGCTTCTTCGTCTGTCTTGCATTTGCGAAGCTCGGCAGCGAAAGGTTCAGGAATATCAGAGCGGAACACTTTAGGCAGCACTGTAAGCTGATTCTTGAATACGATAGGCTTGATTCCCGGGATGATTGGGACATTGATGCCTTCCTTGCGGCAGCGGTCCACGAAAGAGAAATATTTCTGATTGTCGAAGAACATCTGAGTGACAAGATAGTCTGCTCCGTTCTTCACTTTTTCCTTGAGATAGAAAATATCTGAATCCATATTTGGAGCTTCCTCATGCTTCTCAGGATAGCATGCCATTCCGTAAGAGAAAGGAGTGTCGATGCCGTCGATCTTAGAACCATCGAGAGCTATTCCGTTGTTGAAATTGTTCACTTGCTGCTGGAGGTCTGTGGCATGCTCGTGATAAAGCTCCGGCTTGTTCTCTACTTCTAGAGTCTTGATGTCGCCGCGAAGCAGCAGGAGATTATGGACGCCGAGGAAATTCAGGTCGATCAGCGCATATTCAGTTTCATCTTTTGTGAATCCTTTGCAGATGATGTGAGGAACAGCAGGAATTGAATATTTGTTCTGGATTGCAGAAGCAATGGCTACGGAGCCCGGGCGCTTTCTGATGTTCACTTTCTGGAAGCTGCCGTCCGGCATTGTCTTGTAGATATATTCACTGTGATGAGAAGTTATGTTAATGTATTTTGGGTCAAACTCAAGAAGTTTGTCAATAACATTATAAACTTTCTGTATGCTATTTCCTTTCAACGGAGGAAGGATTTCAAAAGAGAAAGCAGTTTTGTTGCTGTTTTTTACCAGATCGATTACATTCATATAAGTAGATTTTATTTATTATAGTTGACAAGTTGACAAGCTGACGATGAGAATATGGATTCATCTCTTGTTTACTTGTTCCCGAAGCCTTGTCAACTTATAAATTAAGAAACTTCCGAAACTTAATTATCATTACAAAATTATATGTTTTTTCTTTTACTGCAAAATGGCTTTCCTTATTACTTAAAAACAAGTATTTTTGCCGGAAATATTTATTTAGCGTGTCAACATCGAACAAACATATCACCCGAAAGGTAATTTGGGGCTATTTAGTACTGATAGTAATAGCAGTTTATGCAGTCGGATATATATATTCCGTGGTGCAACAAGTGGCATCGGACGATGAGCCGGATCCGAAGGCGCGTCAGAAAGTGTATCTGGTAACCAAAACTCTTTCTCTTCTGTATGAAAGCGAGGCTTTGGGGCAGCTTGTCGGTCCGGAGAATGATTTCCGATATTTCAACAGGGCTTTGACGAGGGCAAAGAACAATATGGATTCCCTCAGAATGCTGCTCACGGATTCTGTCCTTATTTCGAAGATTGATACAATTGAGATGCTTATCGACCATAAGCGATGGAACACTAGGCGACTTCTGGAAACTCTGAATGAGCTGAACACGGGAAGGCTATATACTCAGAATATCCAGCGTGCCATTGCCGTGCAGGATTCGACTCTGCTCGATTCGCTTTATATGAAGGATTTGGGTGTGGAGTCGATAGGTGATATTTTCTCTCGCGAGATTGACAGAGACCTTGACTCACTGTCTATAATTATTCCGGATATCATTTCATCGGATAAGAAAGACAAAGATGATGATTATGAAATCCGTGAAGCCTTGGGAAAGAACGGAAACAAGATTGTGGTGAGAGAAGAGGTGCAGATAAGCAAAGATACTGTGGTTGTGCCACGAAAGAAAAGAGGATTCTTCCGCCGCCTGGCTGCTGCCTTTTCCCGAGAGACTCAGGACACAAGCATTATTGTGAACAGGACAAGGCATATTGTGACAGACACAGTTTCGCTCAAGTATAATCCTTCGGATACGATTGTTAGCGTTCTGCGAAGCTTGCAGGACACAGTAACTTTCCAGCATCAGATTCTGACGGAGCAGCTGTTGCAGCGTGCTGCTAGTCTGAGATATAACAACACCATCGTGACTAGGCGAATAAATCAGATTCTTAGAGATATTGAGGAAGAGGAAATGACTCATTCGCTTGCCCGAATGCAGAAGCGCCAGGATTTGGTGCATGAGACTTCGCGGCTGATTGCGGCTATTGCTATTCTTTCGGTGATAATTGCCGTGATTTTCCTTTTTGTCATAATCAGGGATATTTCCAAGAGCTGGTATTACAGGACTCAACTTGAGAAATCAAAGAAATATGTGGAAGATTTGCTGCACAGCCGTGAGAAGCTGATGCTGACTATAAGCCATGATATCCGAGCTCCGCTGTCGTCAATTATGGGATATATCGAGCTGCTCAAACGTCGTCATCCGGATGAAAGGCAGACTTATTATCTGGATAATATGACGGGCTCGTCGCAACATATTCTTTCTTTGGTGAATGATTTGCTGGATTTCCACCGACTGGAATCGGGAAAGATGGAGATTCATGCTGTTCCGTTCAGAGTTTCGTCGCTCTTCCGTGAGATATATGACAGCTTCCGTCCGATGGCAGAGGCAAAGGGATTGCAGTTCTCACTGGATATGGATGCAGTGGAGGAGCTGAATGAAAAGGCTTATATGGGCGACCCGATCAGAATACGCCAGGTGGTGAGCAATCTGCTGTCGAATGCTATAAAGTTCACGCAGGAAGGAAGTGTGCTCCTTGCCGTGTATATTCATATTGATTCGGAGAAACAGGCGACGCTTACTGTTCTGGTGCGTGACGCAGGACCGGGCATTCCGGAGTCGGAGAGAGACCGGATATTCGGAGATTTCACACGTCTGGAAGGTTCGGAATCGACTGAAGGATTCGGATTGGGATTGTCAATCACCCGCCGTCTGATAACTCTTATGCACGGAACTTTGTCGCTGCAGAGTCATGTTGGCAAAGGAAGTGATTTCACTATAATTCTGCCTCTTCCTATTTCGGACATGGACTTGTCGCATACAGAAGAGGAAACGGAGGAAAGCTCTGCTGCCGAGGACGAAAAACTGGAAGTGCTGGAGAATAAGGATATTTTCTGCCTTCTGGTGGACGATGACCCGCTGCAGCTTGCCCTTACGGAAGAGTTGCTGAAGCGCAGCCATGTGGAAGTGACTTGTGTGACTAATCCGATGAGTGTGACTGATGTACTTCGCAATTCGCGCTTTGATGCTATTATCACTGATATACAGATGCCGGGAATGGATGGATATAGTCTGCTGAAGATGATTCGCAATTCCGGAATTGAAGGCACGGACACAGTTCCGGTGATTGCTCTTTCGGCAAGTGTGGCAAATGAGAATGAGCATTATATCGAGGCAGGATTCACTGCATTCCTGAACAAGCCGTTCACCGCCGTGCAGCTTATCTCGCTGCTGAATGATTTGCTGACAGTGAATCTGGAGCCTGAGAGCAGTTGGGATTTCTCATCGCTCACTGCTTTTGCGGGCGAGGATTCGGAGGCTTGCGCTTCAATTTTGACTACATTCTCCGAAGAGACAAAGAAGAATCTGCAGCTGATGAAGACTGCTCTTGAAGAGAATGACAGGGACGCGTCGGCAAAAATAGCGCACAAAATGATTCCGCTTTTCTCAATGCTTGGAGCCAACAATCTGGTGCAGGAATTGAGAATTCTTGAAAAAAATGATGCTGAACTTACTGATGCTGCATGGAAGAATCTTCTTCCTTCTGTTATTGAAAAGGCAGAGGAAGTGACTAGAAGGGCGGATGATGAGATATTGAAGCATAAAGAAAGGGAAGTTGACGAGGGTTCGGAGACTAGTTGATAAGGTTTAGATTTGTATGCAATTTCTTTCCGAGAGTAAATTAATATACATACGGAAGGAAATTGATTTACTCTCGGAAGTAAATGAAATTACTCTCGGAAGTAAATTGAATTGCTTTCGGATAGTTTTTTCTCTAAATAAATCGGCATATTTTCCATGACACATTAATAATGTTCACAGGAAAATATGCCGACTTGTTTTATAGCTTGCTAATCTTTGTCAGCTTATTTGCTTCGGAATGGGAAGACTGGAAGATTTCGGCAGCTGATCAGATTTCCGGGCTTGAAATTCCTGAATCCATATCTCACATATTTCGGATTCTTCACTTTGTCTGATTTGACACAGATTTTCATACTGCCCGAATCGAGCCATGCTTCAGCATCGAAGAAAGTTTTGTTGTCTTCTGAGATTTCGAAGCCTTTGATGCCAATCCATGGGCTAAAACCTTCGCTTGCGTTGTTGAATGACACCATTATTGTGTCGCCCTTGATTTCCATTGACTTGAATGACGGGCTGTCGGCAGCAAGGCCTTTTATATTATATGTCTTCTGCAAAGCGTGATAGGAGAGACGCTCGCCGATTTTTCTTTTTTCGGCAGGATGGATTTGCGGAGCCTCATAATCTTTCACAAGGTCGTTTGTGCAGACAAGGGCGCTGTTTGGAATGAGAGACTGAGCATTGAACTGAGCTTCACGCAGCAAGGCGCCGTTTATTCCGTCGTTATCATTGTCATAAGCATAAGGCGCTATTTCAACGAAATAGAAAGGAAGATTCTTGTTGTTCCACAATGTGCGCCAGTGTTCCACCATGATGGCAAGTCTTTCGGCATAGGTGTCGGCATGACCGACGTTGCTGCATCCCTGATACCAAAGGAAGCCTTTGATGGTGTAGTTGTGGCATGGATACAGAAGTCCGTTATACATTATTGTCGGCAGCAGATATTCCAGTCCTTCGGGATTGTTGAGTTTGCTCAAATCCTCGCCGGGGAAATCCTTTACTATTTCTTCAGGCAGCCAGCCTTCAACTCTTGAACCGCCCCAAGCGCATGAGATTATTCCGACAGGGACGTTCAGTGTGCGCTGCAAGGCAAGGGCATAGTGATATGCAGTTGCGCTGAACCACTGAGCGTTTTCAGTAGTCGGGCATTTCCATGAGCCTTTTGCATATTTCTGTGGAGTGAGAGCCTTTTTCTTCTCGATAGTTGCCATTCTGATAGCCGGATGATTAGGAGCGTCGGCAATCACATTGTTGGCATCGTCAATTGGGCAGTTCCAGAATCCGTTGAGAGGCATTTCCATATTTGACTGTCCGGAGCAGAACCAAACTTCACCAATCAGGACATTGTTGACAGAGACAGGTTTTCCGTCGCTGATGGTTATGGAATATGGAGTGAATCCGGCTTCGGGAGTGGCAACGGTGGTTTTCCAGAATCCATTGCTATCAGCCGTTGTGGTTGTGACGGATTCGGTCCATGATGGAGAAATTGTGACTTTACTGTCCGGTGTGGCTTCGCCCCAGAGAGTCACATTGGTCTGCTGCTGCAGCACCATGTTGTCGCTAATCAGCTCCGGAAGCTTGATTTCAGCATTTGCACTCAAAGCAAAGAGAGAGCAAATCAAAGGATAAAGTTTGCAGTTCATATCATTAGGTTTTTAATCATTTATTCTGATTATTCGATATCAAGGTCTTTCCATTTACCGCCTACCAATTCTCTTGTCTTACGGAATCCGATTTCTGAGAGCAATTTCAGGACATCATTTCTTCCGTCGTTCACCAGATCAGGATAGTGGCTGTCTGAATTCACCATGATAGGAATTTCTCTTTTCAGTATTTCCTGGAAGAATAATTTGTTTGGATAAGTTTCTTTCTTGCGATTGAAATTCTTTGTGTTGATTTCGATTATATAATTATGCTCGGCAATGAGATTCAATATTCGTTCAACATGATTGCGGAACCAATCCTCACTTATGCCGAAGCTGTCACAGAATTTACTGTTCATATAAATCTTGTCCATATGGCCAATGATATCGAAGCCGCCGATTTCAATCATTTTCTCCATTGACGAGAAATAATGCTCAACTATTTTGCGGACATCGCCGCCATAATATTGCTCAACATTGCCTTTGAATTCGGAAACGCTACCATCGATGCAGACCATATTCTCTTCTTTCAGCGGCAATCTGATTGGGAGGAAATGGATAGATGCGATTCTGTAGTCGAGAGGAAGATTCTGGAAATATGGAATTGCGGGATTATAGCTTTCGTCCAGATAGTCTATTTCCAGTCCGGTGTATATTTCAATCTCGCCTTTGTATTTGTTTTTCAGTCTGTCGATTTCAGCGATATATTCATCCATATCGGATGCCGACATATTCCAGAAAGTCTCAAAAGGCAGAGGTGAATGTGAAGAGAATCCGTATGCTCTGAATCCTTCCTTTATCGCAAATTTGATGAAATCTTCCGGGAAACTTCGTCCGTCGCAAAAATTACAGTGGCTATGAAAATTGCTTGGTTGCATAAATATTAATTTGATTTTTGATTTTGTCTGCAAAAATAATGAAAGCTTTGCCGAGCCGCATCCTGTTTTTATCAAAAAATAGTGAACCCTTAATGAAATAATTCACTACTTTTGCTGAAATTTTCGAATAATAAAAAAGCTTCGCAATATCAAATTAAAGGAAACAGGATAAGATTCGATTAATTTTTCCGGCAATTTCATTTGCGAAACTTGAACAATATTTATAAACCAAAGAACAGATATTTATGATAGATTTGAAATTAAAAACAATTTTTGCGAGATGGACAGAAGACAACAGGGTTAAAGCTATATATGCAGTTGGCGATGACGATATAAAAGAGACTCTTAATTATGATAGAGGAAGAGCCTTCTCAATGTTTAACGACAGATTGGACAACGAGGATTTTAACTATAGATTCCAGGAATATTATTCAGTGTTGAAAAAAGAAGCCGATGAACGCAAGGCTAATAGAAAGAAGCGAGTTCCAAAAGTGCCTGCAAACAGAATCGAGGAAATTGACAACAAGATAAAGGAATTGGAATCTCAGATTGCAAAACTAAGAATTGAAAGAGAAAAAGAAGTTAATCTCTTGAATGAAAAAATGTTTAAAGAAGCAAGAAAGATGCTTGACAAGCTTTCGGAAGAACAGCGTATGTCGCTGCTGGAGACTATAATGAATGGAAATAGTTAAGAGTCTTTTGATGTGAATTGTCGTTTGATATACTTAATGACAATGAATGAATCGGGCATATACAAGGTTATCGCATCTTCAATTTTATCATTGTTTCTTTTGTCCTGTAATCCGGAATATCCGTCATCTTCCGCCATTACAGTTGACATGGAAGCTATGATTATGCCTGTTGATTCGGACTTGTATGGCATCACGATAGAAGAGATTAATCACTCCGTTGACGGAGGACTTTATGCGGAAATGATTCAGAACAGGAGCTTCGAGGATGGAGTTCCGCCTCTGAATTGTCCGTATAATGTCAGAACAAATATGCTTATCACTCCAAATGGTTTCCAGATTCCATTCATGCGTCCTGATTCAGTTCCGGGCTGGAAACCGCTTTCTGTCTTTTCGAGAATATACTCGGATATGACTATGCCAATTAATGAATATAACAAGCGCTCGCTTTGTGTTTCGGCTGCGGTGGATTCTATAAGCAAAAGTGCAGGAGTTGTGGCAACCGGATATTCCGGCTTGTCTGTGAGGAAAGGCAAGGAATATGACTTGTCGTTTTATGCAAGAAGCGCACTGATGGCTGGAAGGAATATAAAAGTCTATCTGCAGGATTCGGTTAACAATATATTGAGTGATGTTTACACATTCAATCCTTCGCTGGAATGGAAGAAAAGGAAACACACATTCACTGCCTCTGCAGACAATGACGGGGCAAGTTTGGTTTTCCGTACTGACAGTTCACAGATATTCTGGCTGGATGTGGTCTCTCTTTTCCCAAAGGAAACATGGAAAGGCAGACATAATGGACAAAGGGCAGACATAATGGAGGCAATATCTTATCTGAAGCCGCATTTCGTCCGCTTTCCCGGTGGAGCTTTTGTAGAAGGATATACAGCAGGAACTTATCCTGTCTGGAGTGAAACAGTTGGTCCGATTGAGAATCGCCGCCATTTCTGGTCGGTCTGGGAATATGGCACGACTAATGGAATGGGATTCCATGAATATCTGCAGATGTGTGAGGATTTGGAAGCTGAGCCAATATATGTGGTGAACAGCGGTGTGACCAGTCAGAAACGACGTCCGCGATATGAGGACATCACGCAAATGGGAAAAATGGTCCAGGAAACTCTCAATGCCATAGCTTATGCCAATCAGCCGGTAGATTCTACATATGGAGCTATGCGTGCGCGCAATGGACATCCTGCTCCGTTCGGACTGAAATATATCGAGATAGGAAGTGAGAATTATGGAACGGAATACACACGTCGTTTCCGCCTGTTCGAAGCTGCTATCAAGGAAGAATATCCGGAAATAACAGTCATAAGCAATAATGTGGACGAGAAGAAGAGCCGAGGCGACTGGTCCGACTTGCACTTTAATGGCGGAAGTTCTTTCTATTTGTCCAATTATCATAAGTTTGTCCCGTCGCTGAGCCTGCGAAGGGCAGGAGCATTGTTTGTCGGTGCTTTTGGCTATTTGGGTTCATCGGATGGTGGAACAATGGGCGCTGCGCTTTCGGAATCTGTGTTCCTTGCCGGAATTGAAAATAATCCGGGAACGATAAAGCGACTGGCATATTCTCCGCTGTTGGGAAATGTGCATTATACGGGAGAATATGTTCCAGCTATTAGCTTCGATCAGTCTGATGTCTATCTTTCTCCTTCATATCATATGTATAGCATGTTTGCGAGAAACAGAGGCAATTATTTGCTGAAATCGACAGTTGATACTTATGAACGCCCGATAGTCACAGCCGGATATGCCGGAGCATTTATGTTCGACAATAGCTATGACTTTGAGAATGTCCGCATAAATGATATCCCGGTGGATGGATGCAAGGTGCTGAGCGGAGAATGGACAGCCGGAAGCGGAGTGCTGAAAGCTGCGCCGAACAAATGGAATTATGTGCTTGTGGGCGATTCGTCATCATATGACTATACTTTCACTGCGAAAATCAGACGAAACAAAGGTAGTGGAATGGTGGAATTGCATGTGCGCGACAACGGACTCACGGACGAGAACCGGGATTATATTGCTCTGGTGATTGGCAACAACAATAAGATTGAGCTTTATCATTGCTCGGGAAATATCCGTGATTCACTGGCCCAGGAAAAGGACTTTGTGGTTGAGAACAACAAATGGTATGACGTGGTTGTGGAATGCCGTGAGGAAAGAGTGAAATGCAGCATCGACGGAGAAAATATATTCGACACGTCAATGCATTCTGTTCCGTCGATAGTTTCGGTTGCCACTGTTGACACATTGTCGGAAGAACTTGTTCTGAAAGTGATAAACACAACTTGGCATGAAGAGAAGACAGATTTGAATTTCGCCGGCTTTACTGTGGCCGACGAAGTTTCGGTTACGGAATTGAAGGCTTTGCCCGAAAATCGGAACACAGCTTCGAAGCCGGATTTGGTGAAACCGAGGGAATTCAAGTATTATTTCCATCCTGCGGTGTCGAGGTCTTATGTGTTTCCGCCTAATTCCATATCAATACTGCGGATTCCTATAGTTGATTTTAAAGATTTGTCGTATTTTTGAGCAGATAAAAATTAAGGCGTTATGAATTGTAATAAAGTTTTGTCGCTTGTCACTTTCTGGATGCTGTGCATGTCTTTATCGGCACAATATTACACGGTGAAAGGTGGAAGCGGCACTCCATATATGATTGAAGACAAGCCTAACAAGCTGAAAGTATATGTGGTCAACGGCGTTGAGAATGTGGAAATAAGCTATTCTGATCCGTCTAGTTCTGCGCATCAATGGTATAAATACAAGACTAAGGCTCTTGAGGCGGAAAAGATTAGCAGCAGTCAGGCAGGAACAACTTCCACAATATCTCAGGTCGAGGACGGATGCGGATATTTCGTCTATAAAGAAGGAGTTCTGACGGAATATGTCTGGATAATTGACTATGCGAAGCATCCTTTCAATGTCCAGTCCATAGAAGTGGAATCTGCGAAGAACGAATGTAGTGGCGCTGTCCGTGTTAAGGCAAATCCATCGGTTGACGAATTATATTATATGTCGCCCAACAATGGCTCGAAAGTGAGTATCAGCCGTGACATTTCCCTTTCTTTCAATGCTCTTGAGTGGAATGAACAGGACAGGATGTTCCGTGAAACTATCCGCACTCTGACCGGGAATGTGTTCAATAAAGATATTGACTCAGTTTATATTCCGACAGACTTTGAGCTGACTGGCGACCAGTTTGCCGCTCATTTCGGCAAGCAAGTCACAGTGGTGAGCGATGAGTTCAATCCAAAGGCAGTTCTGCTCCGTGCCGACACAACCATGGTTGTGGATGAAGTAGCCAATATGTCGAGTGCTCAGGCTGGCTTGTCTGCTCCTGTCACAATACGCTTCACAGCACACACCAATGAGCCGATAGCATCAATATTCCAATGGAAGATTTATAAGAAGAAAGAAGGTGAGGAGAATGCCTTTGTATATTTCTCCGATCCGGAAGTTGAATATACATTCACTGATTATGGAGATTATGTGGCTTCGATTGAGGTGAGTGATGCTAGTGGCACATGCTCTTCATATGAGGAAATATCTGTGTCAGTTGCAGAGTCTTTCCTTGATGTGCCAAATGCGTTCTCTCCGGGAACATCTCCGGGAGTGAATGACGAGTTCCGTGTGGTTTATAAATCCTTGGTGAAATTCTCATGCTGGATTTTCAACAGATGGGGACAATTGCTTTATCACTGGACTGACCCGGCTCAAGGATGGGACGGAAAGAAAGGTGGAAAATATGTTTCGCCCGGTGTCTATTTTTATGTTATAGAAGCTGAAGGCTCTGACGGAATCAAGTATAAGAAGAAAGGCGACATTAATATTCTTCGTCCTAAGACTATTGATGATCAGATTAATCCTGATGAAGGAGGAGGAATATGATAAAGTGGACGAGGTTTCAGAGAAATACTTTTTACTTTATCCTTGTCAACTTGTTTTCTTGTCAACTCGTTAACTAAATCTAAAGGCGAGTGTATATCAAAAACAAGATTATTATTTTGATATGCACTCGTCTTTCACTATATTTGCGCCGAATGTGCGTGTGCACACCAATGTGCATCTCAAATTGATTATCATGAGTAGAGAACAAATAGCAGTATATATAAGTTTGCTTGCCAGCGTATTGCTGTTGTTGTCGGTGATAGTGCCTCACCATCATCATGATAATGGCATGCCTTGTTATCACTGGATTGCCAGTGATGCAGCCGATGAGCCTATGACTGAAGATTCCGAGCATCACGATTGTGGCTGCGTGGGACATAATCAAGCTTTGTCTCCGGCTTTGGAATATCATGCTGTTTCCGACCTTTATTTGATACCGCTCCTGGTATTGTTTAATTATATCAATCCTTTCAGCCTTATTGTCCCTTGTCTTACTCTTGATTTGGGAAAGGCTTTCTATGTCGAGTCCCTTTATGATTCTTGGATAATCAGAATATCGGGACTTCGTGCTCCTCCTGCTTTGATTTCCGGTCCGCAATGCTGATATTGATATTGGCGGACTGATGTTGAGTTGGTTAATATTTCAATAAAAAATTATCGACTTTGAGGTCTGGCGGTGTGTGCCGGACTTCGGGCACTTTATTATCAAAGCAAAACAAAATGAAGAAAATATACTTATCATGGATACTGTTATCGTATCTGTTGTTTTCGTGTGCGGAAAACAAAAACTCTAATCACGACCATGAGCACGAACATTTGACTGAAGAACATCACGATCATGAGCATGAAGGTCATGACCACGAACACGAGGCTCACGAGCACGAGCATGAACATGAACACGAAGAGCACGACCATGAGCACAGCCATGGCGAATCTGCAGAATCTCATGCTCACGACGACGAAATAAGTTTCAGCAAAGCAAAGGCTGAAGCTGCAGGTCTTAAAACAGAAGTAGTTGCCAAATCTGATTTCGTGGAAGTTATCAAGACTGCAGGAAAGGTGATGGCTGCACAGGGCACTGAATCTACATTGATTGCTACTGTGCCGGGTGTTGTGACATTGGGAAAATTGCCTTTTATCGACGGAACAATGGTTCAGAAAGGACAGAGCGTGCTTTCTCTCGTATCAAATTCCTTGTCTGACGGAGATGTGGCAGCGCGCGTCAGACATAATTATGAGAAAGCCAAGAAAGAATACGAAAGAATGAAAGGCTTGATTGGCGACAAGATTGTTTCGGCTAAGGATTTCGAGCAGGCAAAGCTGAATTATGAGAATGCCAAGATTGCTTATGACGCAATCGACGGAAAGCAGTCTGCCGGCGGTGTTTCTGTTGTTTCTCCAATTTCAGGTTATCTGAAGAATATAATGGTGAAGGAAGGAGATTATGTGACAGTGGGCCAGCCTTTGGCTACAATTTCACAGACTCGCAGACTTCAGCTCAAGGCTGATGTTTCGGAGAAATATTATTCTTCTCTTCCTCTGATTAAGTCGGCAAATTTCAAGACTCCTTATGATGATAAACTGTATAAGCTGGAAGAACTGGGTGGCCGCTTGCTTGGTTATGGAAAGTCATCAGACAGCAATTCATTCTATATTCCTGTGACATTCGAGTTCGACAACAAAGGAACAGTTATTCCGGGCTCATTTGTGGATATATATCTTCTGACATCTCCGGTGGCAGGAGTGATTTCAGTTCCACGTCAGTCATTGATTGAAGAACAAGGCTTGTATTTTGTCTATCTGAAAGTTCACGATGAAGCTTATAAGAAACAAGAAGTTTCAATCGGAGCAGACAATGGCGAAAGAGTCCGCATCATTTCCGGTCTTAACGAAGGAGACGAAGTTGTGGTGAACGGAGCTTATCAGATAAAGCTTTCTTCTGCTTCAAATGCTATTCCTGCACATTCACACAGTCATTAATAGGGAAAGGAGGAAATTATGTTGAACAAGATTATACATTATTCACTCCACAACCGTCTGCTTGTGCTTATATGTGCCTTGCTGCTGATGATTGGCGGAACATACACTGCCTTTCATACAGATGTGGATGTGTTCCCTGATTTGAACGCGCCAACGGTTGTGATTATGACCGAGGCAAATGGAATGGCTCCGGAAGAAGTAGAGCGAATTGTGACTTTTCCGGTGGAAACTGCTGTAAATGGTGCGACTGACGTTCGCCGTGTACGCTCATCATCAACTACAGGATTCTCTGTTGTCTGGGTTGAGTTCGACTGGGGAACTGATATATATCTGGCACGACAGATTGTGTCGGAGAAACTTGCCATCGTAAGTGAGAGTTTGCCTTCGTATGTGGGAAAGCCTACATTGGGACCGCAATCTTCCATCTTGGGTGAAATGATGATTCTGGGTGTGACATCCGACACAACTTCACTGCTTGATGTGAGAACAATGGCGGACTGGACAATCCGTCCGCGTCTGCTTTCAACTGGAGGTGTGGCTCAGGTTGCCGTTATCGGCGGTGATATCAAGGAATATCAGATTCTGCTCGACCCGGCAAGGATGAAGCATTATGGCGTTGGTTTGGACGAAGTGCTTACTGTTTGCCGCAATATGAACCAGAATGCCAATGGTGGTGTGCTCTATGAATTCAGCAATGAATATATTATCCGCGGTGTTCTCTCAACATCGAAGGCAGACGAGATAGCAAAAGGTGTGGTAAAGACTTTGCCCGGAAATATTCCTGTCCTTTTGCAGGATATAGCAACTGTGAAAATTGGCGGCAAAAGTCCGAAACTTGGTCTGGCTTCAGAAAGAACTAAGCCAGCCGTGCTTGTCACTGTTACAAAGCAGCCTAATACAAGTACATTGGAATTGACAGAAAAACTCGATGCCATTGTTGAAGATTTGCAGAAGAGTCTTCCTGCCGACGTTCATATCTCAACTGATATTTTCCGCCAGAGCAGATTCATCAACAGCTCAATCGACAATGTGAAGAGCAGCCTTTTCGAAGGAAGTATTTTCGTTGTGATTGTGCTCTTCCTGTTCCTTATGAATGTGCGCACAACGGTGATTTCACTTGTGGCGCTGCCTTTGTCTCTTTTGGTCTCAATATTGACTTTGCACTTTATGGGACTGACCATAAACACTATGAGTTTGGGCGGTATGGCAATTGCCATCGGTTCGCTGGTGGACGATGCAATTGTTGACGTTGAGAATGTATATAAGCGAATAAGACAGAACAAGCTGTTGCCGGAAGGCGAGAGGAAAGATATTCTTGACGTGGTGTTTGAAGCATCACGCGAGGTGAGAATGCCGATATTGAACTCTACTCTGATTATTGTTGTCAGCTTCGTTCCGTTGTTTTTCCTTACAGGAATGGAAGGACGAATGCTTGTGCCGCTTGGTATTGCCTTTATCGTGGCATTGTTCGCATCAACTGTTGTAGCACTTACTCTTACACCGGTGCTTTGCAGTTATCTGCTTAACAATACTTCTGACAAGAATAAGGCTCCGGAGAGAGATGCTTGGCTGGCAAGAAAGCTTCATAATGTATATGAGAAAGCACTGACTTCGGCTTTGAAGCATAAGAAGGGAGTGATAGCTGCCACTGTTGTGATGTTTGTCGCATCTTTGGGTATATTCTTTACTTTGGGACGCAGCTTCCTTCCTCCGTTCAACGAAGGTTCGTTCACAATCAATGTCAGCACATTGCCTGGTATTTCATTGGAAGAATCCGACAAAATAGGACGCAGAGCAGAAGAATTGCTGCTTCAGGTTCCGGAAATCCAGACTGTGGCAAGAAAGACAGGACGTGCGGAACTTGACGAGCACGCTCTTGGTGTGAATGTCAGCGAAATTGAAGCGCCATTTGAACTTTCCGACAGAAGCAGGGACGAGGTGACTGAGGATGTCCGCAAGAAATTGTCCACAATCAGTGGGGCAAATATTGAAATCGGTCAGCCAATTTCTCACCGCATCGACGCCATGCTTTCAGGAACAGAAGCAAATATTGCAATCAAGTTGTTCGGTACGGATTTGAACAGAATGTTTGCCATCGGCAATCAGATTAAATCACAAATCAGCGGCATCGAAGGTCTTGTGGACTTGAAAGTGGAGCAGCAGATTGAACGTCCGCAGCTTACTATCACTCCAAAGCGCGAGATGCTGGCTAAATATGGAATTCCTCTGCCTGAGTTCGGCGAATATGTGAATGTGATGCTCGGCGGCGAAGCTGTGAGCCAGGTTTATGACGAAGGAAAGAGCTTTGACCTGACAGTTAAGACTTCCAACGAAAGCCGTGCTACTATGGATGATATCCGTAATCTGATGATTGATGCAAATGGTGTGAAGGTGCCGCTTAGCTATGTGGCTGAAGTCCGCTCGGCTGCCGGACCAAACACAATCAACAGAGAGAATGTGCAGCGCAAAATTGTTATCAGCGCCAATGTTGCCGGACGAGATTTGCGCGGAGTTGTAAACGATATCCAGAAAGCTGTGGATGAGAATATACAGTTGCCGGAAGGCTATCATATCGAATATGGCGGACAGTTCGAGAGTGAACAGGCTGCAAGCCGCACTTTGCTGCTTACTTCATTCATGTCTATTCTTGTCATATTCCTTCTTTTGTTCAACGAATTCAAGGATGCGCGCGAGAGCTGCGTTGTTCTTCTGAATTTGCCGCTGGCTCTGATTGGTGGTGTGATAATATTGCGACTCACATCGGGCGAGATAAGTATTCCTGCCATTATCGGCTTCATTTCACTCTTCGGTATTGCAACCCGAAACGGAATGCTTCTTATCAGCCACTACAAGCAGTTGCGCTCCGAAGGAATGGCTTTGGACAAGGCTGTGGTTCACGGCTCACTGGACAGATTGAATCCTATTCTGATGACAGCTTTGAGTTCTGCCCTTGCATTGATTCCTCTTGCTTTGAACGGAGATTTGCCGGGCAACGAAATCCAGAGTCCGATGGCAACGGTGATTCTTGGCGGATTGCTTTCGTCAACTTTCCTTAACGGATTCATCATTCCTATTGTTTACAGAGAATTGTCGGCTCGTAAGTCGGATAAATTAAATAACTCAGGAAAATGAAACATTTCATAATCATAATATCATTATTGGCGCTTGCACCATTTTCATTCGCACAGCAGTCAGGATTGCAGGAAGTCCTTGAAATGGTGAAGCAAAATAACAAAGCTTTGCAGGCAGGCGAGGCTGAGACAAATTCATTAAAACTGCAGTCGGCTTCGGAAAACAATCTTCCGGACCCGACAGTCACTTACTCACATTTGTGGGGAAACAAGCCTGGAATGGGATTCACCGGAGAATTCATCGCAAGCCAGGCTTTTGATTTCCCGTCATTATATGTGCAGAGAGGAAAACTTAACAAAGTGCGCTACACAACTTATGACTTTCAGCACGCTGTTTTGCGTCAGCAAATATTGCTCCAGGCAAAGCAAGTCTATCTGGATTTGGTCTATCTCAACCAGGTGCGCAATCTTCTTCAGCTGCGTCTTTCAAATGCCGAGGATTTGAGCCGATTCTATGAATCACGACTTGAGAAAGGAGATGCAAATATTATTGAGACTAACAAGATTGAACTGGAGTTGCTTAATGTCCGCAATGAATTCAGACAGAACGAAGCTGCCCGAGTTGCTAAACTCGAGGAACTTGCTGCCTTGAATGGCGGACAGAGCTTGAGTGTCAGCGACACCATGTATATCAGCAATGAAACTTATCCGACCGATTTCCAGTCTTTCTGCGCCGAAGCAATGGGCGAGTTGCCTGAGTTGCAGGCTCTCCGCCAAGAACAGATTGCTGCTAACAGGAAAATTTCCGTAAGCAAGCAGCAATGGCTGCCGGGGCTTACTCTTGGCTACAGAATGAATCCGTCAAGCGGAGGCAGCCGCTATAATGGTGTACTGGTCGGCATCACAATTCCTTTGTTTGCCAATCGCCACAAAGTGCAGCAGGCAAAGGCAGAACGATTTTATGCCGACAATATGCTCGACAACGTATCCGAAACAACTGAGGCAAATTTGCGTCAGCTATGGAACAAGGCAGGTGAGCTGAAGAAATCTATCGACGAATATTCAAATATCCTGAGCCGTCAGAACAATATTTCTCTTCTGAACAAGGCAATCCAAAGCGGACAGATTTCAATGATTGAATATTTTGTGAATATCACAACTCTTTATCAGAGTATGCAGAATTATTTGCAGCTCCAGAATGATTATCACAAGACAATGGCAGAGCTTTATAAATTCCGTATTGACTAATCGGGAAAAAGATGCCTATGTTTAAAATGAAATCTGCCGACGTTTTTCCGGAAACGTCGGCAGATTTTTTTTGAAGAGTCGTTATGTATAAAATTGGGATTAAAATCAGATTTAGCAAGCTCAATTTTCTTTTGTCAAATTGTCTCAGAAGCCTCGTCAACTTAACAAAAAATACATCCGTATATATTTCTGAATATATATAGAAGTAAGCGGACGCGGGGCCGTATATATTTCCAAATATATATAGATGTATCTGAACTTACTTCCCTTTATATATAAATTGAATTTCTATCAGAGAGAATTCTAAATCTCAAAATATTCCTTGTATCTGTCATACAAATGTCCGGCTTGCAAATATGCAGATTGTGGACTCATGAAATGGGAAAATTCAAAAGTTATAGCCTTCTTGTATCCGGCACGCTTGGCAGCCTCAAGTTTCATCCTTAGCTTGTCGAATTTGATAGGGAAGAACTTAATCGGCATATCACGGTCGAAAGTCTCGGCATTAGTCCAGCATTCCATTCCGTATTTGTCGGCAAGTTTCTTGTTCACTTCAAAGAAAGCGTCCAGCTCGTCATAATCGATATGTCCGTCCTGGAAAGCACAAGCATCAACAACATCGTGAATGCCGTCGAAAATCTCGTTCCATTCTTTCTCATGCTCCTGTACGGAAACGGCGTCAGCCTTTGTTAGTTTTCCTTCACTTGCCATCACTGCCTTTTTTCCGTCAATCCATGGAGAAATGAAAGTAGGCAAACCGCCGGAAACATCCTTGCATTGTTTTCCCATCTGGTGGAAAGCATCAATCGCACCTTTAGTGGCACGGCTTATTTCACCGCTTATATACCATCCTCCGAAGCTCTTGTGTTTCGAACCATAGTTTTCCCAAACTTCATCAATGACAAATTTGTTGTCTTCGATTTCGTATGACAAATCACCGGTGTCCCAATAATGTCCGGAATCATATAATCCGAAATAGAATTTCATATTATACTTGTCGGCAAGTCTGAGATACATGTCCAGCAAATCCATCGAAGGCATATAGCATCCTTTGCTAATAAGATATTTTGAGGGATAAGTTATGAATTTGCGATAGCCGGAACGAATCATAATCACTGTGTCGATGCCAATTGCCTTCATATATTGGAAATCTTTGTCCCATTCAGCCTCGCCCCAGTTCTGGTGAGGAATATCGTGTGAAATCTCGTCCAGGAAAGTTCCTGTAATCTGCAATCCCGCTTTTTTAGGCACAATCAGGCGATTTTCTATTTGTCCGGAAATGTTCTTTTCCTCTGGCTGATTGCAGCCCAGCAAACCGGGAGCAGTAAGAGCGGCAGCTCCGGTCATAAGTGATTGTTTGAAGAATTTTCTTCGGTTTGTGTTTTCCATATATATATTATGATTAGGGAACGAGATACAAGTTGACTAGGATTGGAAATTATTTCCTTGACAACTTGTATCTCGTCAACATGTCAACTGAATATCATTCTTTGTAATCAGAAATCACTTTCACTACAACTTTTCTTATCAGCCCTTGGCCAACGCCCGGAGCATGTCCGTCTTCAGGGAAGAAAATGGCGAATTCACCGGGATAAATCTTGAAGAAAGTAGTAGGCTTGTCAACGAAGAAAGTGATGTCCTTGCTCTCGTCGTATGGTGAGGAAACTTCCATAAGTTCGTTTCCTGATTTCCATCCGATTTCTTCAACTCCAAGAATCGGGAACTGAATGTCGATATATTTATTATGAGTTTCGATTGCCGCACCGGCTTTGTCCTTACAATTGATATGCTGGATACTTGCCGTAATGTTTTTCCCATCAATTTCGTAAGTTCCGTCTTTCATTGTGCTGAAGTCAGTGTTAAGGATATATTCGAAAGCCTTGTTGAATAAAGGATGTAAATTCTTAATGCGTTCAGCGTTTTTCAGAGATTCAAGAATCATTTTGTTTTAATTATATTGTTATACATGTTTTGTTTAAGTTTCGCGAGTTACACTACTTAAGTAGACAAGTTCAAGTACTTGTCTCTATGAACTCTTGTCAACTCGTTAACTCCTTTTCTAAATACATTGCAAATATCGTTCTAATCTTTGATAAAAGCTTCCCAAATTAATCTATTTATTGTTATAGCTTGTTTAAAAGGAGAGGAGAACGAGTTGTAATCTGAAAGCTGGCTTGTGAAACTTGTATCAGATAAAATAGAAGAGAAAATTAATCAATTCAGATTTCTTTTATATCTTTGCACTTTGTAAAAGAAAATAGTTCTGTTGTGCTGTATGGCAAATGATTTGCAATACAAAATGATAACTGGCAGGACTGAGAAAAGAACAATTCAATACAAATTATTAAAATATGGCAAAAGAGCTGAAAGAACTGACACCGAGAAGTGTAAATTACTCGCAGTGGTATCAGGATTTGGTAATTAAAGCGGATTTGGCAGAAAACTCAGCAGTTCGCGGATGTATGGTTATCAAACCTTATGGATACGCTATTTGGGAAAAGATGCAGCGTATCCTGGATGATAAATTCAAGGAAACTGGTCATGTTAATGCTTATTTTCCTCTTTTGATTCCGAAATCTTTCCTTAGCCGTGAGGCAGAACACGTTGAAGGTTTCGCTAAAGAATGTGCTGTAGTAACTCACTATCGCTTGAAGACTAATAGCGAAGGTGACGGCGTTGTTGTTGACCCGGCAGCTAAATTGGAGGAAGAATTGATTATCCGTCCTACATCAGAAACTATTATTTGGAATACATATCGCAATTGGATTCAGTCATATCGTGACCTTCCAATCCTGTGCAACCAGTGGGCAAATGTTATGCGCTGGGAAATGCGTACTCGTTTGTTCTTGCGTACAGCAGAGTTCTTGTGGCAGGAAGGACACACAGCTCACGCAACTCGCGAAGAAGCTGAAATCGAAGCAAAGAAAATGCAGGAAGTATATGCTGACTTTGCTGAAAACTATATGGCTGTGCCTGTTATCAAAGGTGTGAAAACTGCAAGTGAAAGATTTGCCGGTGCTTTGGATACATACACTATCGAAGCAATGATGCAAGACGGAAAAGCTCTGCAGGCTGGTACTTCTCACTTCCTTGGTCAGAACTTCGGTAAGGCTTTCGATGTTACTTTCATCGACAAAGAAGGAAAGACAGATTATGCTTGGGCTACTTCTTGGGGTGTTTCTACTCGTCTTATCGGTGCTCTTATCATGTCACACTCTGATGACAATGGTTTGGTGTTGCCTCCTCATTTGGCTCCAATCCAGGTTGTTATTATTCCTATCTATCGCAGCGAAGAACAGTTGAACCAGATTCGTGAGAAAGTTGACGTTATCGTAGCTAACTTGAAGAAACTTGGTATTTCTGTTAAGTTCGACGATGCTGACAACCGCAAACCGGGATGGAAATTCGCTAACTATGAATTGAAAGGTGTTCCTGTTCGTCTTGCTATGGGTGGACGTGATTTGGAAAACAATACAATCGAAGTTATGCGCCGTGACACTCTTGAAAAAGAAACTGTAACTTGCGACGGTATCGAAACTTATGTTCAGAATTTGTTGGAAGAAATCCAGAACAATATTTTCCAGAAAGCATTGAAGAACCGCGAACAGCGTACTATCACTGTTGATACTTACGATGAATTCAAGGAAAAAATCGAACAGGGTTACTTCATCATGGCTCACTGGGATGGAACTCCTGAAACTGAAGAACAGGTTAAGAACGACACTAAGGCTACAATCCGTTGTATTCCTTTGGATGGTGACACAACTCCTGGTAAGTGTATGGTGACAGGCAAACCTTCAGCACGCCGTGTGTTGTTTGCTAAGGCATATTAATTGGGAGGAGTAAAGGAGTTGAGTAGTCAAGAATAAAGTAGCAGATTAATAATTTAATCTCATTCTTGCCAACTTGTTCCCTTATCCACTCGTCAACTATAATAAGAAAGGCGATGAATCTTCGGATTCACCGCCTTTTCTATTGTCTTGTCAACTTGATACCGTTAACTTCTCTCTTTCAATATTATTCTCCAAGCGGAGTCAAAGTCACATTTCTAAACTGGATTGGACCGCCTTCGCTCTGCAAACCAATGTGACCTTCTTTTACTTTGTTTGTTCCGGTATTCTGATATACACCATTGATATATACAGTGATAACACCGTCTTTTACAAAGATATTAGCTTCGTTCCATTCACCGGCAGGTTTTTCTGTTGAATCCTTGTCTTTCTTAACAACAGGGAAAGCTGGGCGAGGGCCATAGAATTCTGCAAGGTCAGAGCCGCCAAGAAGAACAAAATCACCGGCATCGCCAGCGTGAAGCTGACATTCTATTCCGTTAGGGAAAGGATTCTTTGTTTCTTCAATCAAAAGGAAAATACCACTGTTTGTTCCTTTTCCGTCTGGCCATCTCCATTCAACATGAAGTTTATAGTTTCCATATTTTTCTTTTGTGTACATATAACCGAAAGGCTGACCGCTGATTTCAATCAATCCGTCTTTCACTGTATATACTTTTTCTGCTGGAACAGAATTCTTGTCAACAATGAAACTCCAATTTGACAAATCTTTTCCGTTGAAAAGTTTAACTGTCTTTTGTGCATTTGATTCAATAGCACAGCCAAACATAGCTGCTGCACACAATGTAAAAGCTAATAATCTTTTTTTCATGGTAAAAAAGTTTGTATTTATAATTAGATGTATTATTAAATTAAAGTTTCGCAAACTCAACTTTCGATTGCAAGAGAATAAGTCGAGCTTGCGAAACTTTCAGTGATTAATCTACAATCAGTTTGCGATAGCGCACGCGTTTAGGCTCAACGTCGCCAAGCTGCTTGCGTTTGTATTCTTCATATTCAGAATATGTTCCTTCATAGAACACAACATTTGAATCTCCTTCGAATGAAAGAATATGAGTACAGATTCTGTCGAGGAACCAGCGGTCGTGTGAAACAACAACTGCACAGCCTGCAAAGTTTTCCAAACCTTCTTCAAGAGCACGCAATGTGTTTACATCTATATCATTCGTAGGCTCGTCGAGAAGCAACACATTAGCTTCAGCCTTCAGAGTGAGGGCAAGGTGAAGACGGTTTCTTTCACCACCGGACAAAACACCACAAAGCTTTTCCTGGTCAGAACCGGCAAAGTTGAACTTTGAAAGATATGCGCGTGAATTGATTTCCTTTCCTCCGACGCGGATAAATTCGCTTCCGCCAGATACAACCTGATATACAGTCTTGTTCGGATCTATATCCTTGTGAGTCTGGTCTGCATATCCGATTTTCACAGTTTCTCCAACTTCGAATGTACCTTTGTCTATGCTTTCCATTCCCATAATCATCTTGAACAAAGTAGTCTTTCCGGCACCGTTCGGACCGATAACACCGACAATACCGTTAGGAGGAAGCATAAAATTCAGATCGTCAAACAGCAACTTGTCGCCAAATGCCTTTGCCACATGCTGAGCCTCGATTACCTTGTTACCCAAGCGAGGACCGTTAGGAATGAATATCTCAAGTTTAGCTTCTCTTTCTTTCTGGTCTTCATTCAGCAAGCGTTCATAAGAATTCAGACGAGCCTTTCCTTTAGCCTGTCTTGCCTTAGGAGCCATGTTTATCCATTCAAGCTCGCGTTCCAAAGTCTTGCGGCGTTTGCTAGCCTGCTTTTCTTCCTGAGCCATTCGTTTAGTCTTCTGGTCGAGCCATGAAGAATAGTTTCCTTTCCAAGGAATACCTTCGCCACGGTCAAGTTCAAGAATCCATCCAGCAACGTGGTCAAGGAAATATCTGTCGTGAGTGATGCAGATAACAGTTCCCGCATACTGCTGCAAATGCTGCTCAAGCCAGTCAATTGATTCCGCATCCAAATGGTTGGTAGGCTCGTCGAGCAAAAGAACATCCGGCTGCTGTAGCAAAAGACGACAAAGAGCTACGCGGCGGCGTTCACCTCCGGAAAGAGTATCAACAATTTGGTCTTCAGGCGGACAGCGCAAAGCATCCATTGCTCTTTCCAGGCGGCTGTCCAGGTTCCATGCATCAGTAGCATCTATCTTGTCCTGCAATTCAGCCTGTCTGTTAATCAGAGCATCCATCTTGTCAGGGTCTTCAAGAACTTCAGGGTCAGCAAAGCGTTCGTTCACTTCTTCATATTCCTTAAGAATATCCACTATTCCCTGTACGCCTTCCTGAACGATTTCCTTGACAGTCTTTCCACTTTCAAGTTTTGGGTCCTGCTCAAGATAACCAACAGAATAACCAGGAGAGAAAACTACTTCGCCCTGATAATCTTTGTCCAGGCCGGCAATAATTTTCAGCAATGTTGACTTACCGGAACCGTTCAAACCGATAATACCGATTTTGGCTCCATAGAAAAATGATAGATAGATATTTTTCAATACCTGCTTTTGTGGCGGGTAAATTTTGCTCACACCCACCATTGAGAAAATAATCTTCTTGTCGTCTGCCATATAAATAAGTTATTTAAGTTTCGCAAGATGCCCAATTACAGAGTTTGCAAGGTTTCAGAAACAAATTGACAAGTAACTGATCTGTTCTTTCCAAATCTTAATCCGAAACTTGAACTTACAAAACTTGAGTAAATTATATAATGCAAAATATTAGTTCCGCTTAATCTTATTACGCCACGTAAGGATAAATAAGAAGCATAATTATCACAAATATACATTATTGCCTTTAATCTTTAAAATTTATCCATAACATAATGGCACATTTTTGGAATGAATACGCAGATTTAGGCATATACAGAAAAAAACAGGTGTGTCAAAATACTTAATTTCGACACACCCGATTACTTAATTCTATTTTACTTTGTTTTTATTCGATAACTTTCACCCAGCCATATTTATCTGGTTCGTCGCCATACTGGATACCACGCAGTTTGTTGTAAAGCTTTTCACAAACAGGACCTGGTTTACCATTTTTTGCAATTACATATGATTTGTTTTCGTCCAAATCATCAATCTGTGAGATAGGAGCGATTACAGCTGCAGTTCCACATTCAGCAGCTTCATCGAAGGTAGCAACTTCTTCGAAAGGAATAGGGCGTCTTTCAACTGTCAGTCCCATGTCTTCAGCCAATTGCTGCAAACTCTTGTTTGTAATTGACGGAAGAATTGAGTTTGACTGAGGAGTTATATAGCTGTTGCCTCTGATTCCGAAGAAATTGGCAGGACCACATTCGTCCAGATATTTCTTTTCTTTAGGGTCGAGATACAAAACTGCTGCATATCCTTTTTCGTGAGCTATTTCGCCTGCAACCAAAGACGCCGCATAGTTACCGCCCACTTTGATAGTACCAGTTCCGTGAGGAGCAGCACGGTCATATTCACGCAAGATACAAACCTTTGAAGGCTGGAAACCACCTTTGAAATACGGTCCTACAGGAGTTACAAACACTACAAATACATATTCCGGAGCCGGTTTAACACCAACTTGTGCACCCAAACCAAGAATCAAAGGACGGATATACAAAGCTGCGCCGCTTTCATAAGGAGGAACAAAGCGCTCGTTAAGTTTTACAACCTTGCGCACTGCTTCTTCAAATTTCTCAACTGGAAATTCAGCCATTTTTATACCTCTTGATGAAGCTTGCAGACGTTTACCATTTTCGTCCATACGGAAAACTCTGATTTTGCCGTCTTTGCCACGGAAAGCTTTCAGACCTTCGAATGCTTCCTGTCCGTAGTGCAGACAAGTTGCAGCCATATGTATATTCAATATTTCAGAAGAAGAAACTTCAAGTTCACCCCACTTGCCGTCGCGATAGTAGCAACGAACATTATAATCTGTTTTGATATATCCAAAACCAAGTTCAGACCAATTTAATGTTTCCATGATATCTAACTTTATTTTTTGTGTTCTAAATTATATTTTGAAACAAAAGTACATCTTTTGAAGGAATATCAAAACATATTTTCACAAAAATGATTAAATCTTCATATGTGTAGATTTTATTCTTCACAAAACTCCAGCAATTTAACCTTGTTGATTTTACCGTTTGGTGGCTTGCAGGGCAACAACAAATTTTTTGATAACATTTTTTTACTCATTTATTATTTTGTACTTTTGTGGAGTTGTGATTTAGAAATCTAAGGTTTTATATATATGAGAGACGATATTAAAAAAGCATGTGAGATAATGCAGGCAGGCGGCCTGATATTATACCCAACAGATACAATATGGGGCATTGGTTGTGACGCAACAAACGAAGAAGCTGTCCGCCGTGTATATGAGCTGAAGAAGAGAGCTGACAACAAGGCTATGCTGGTGTTGTTGGACAGCACGGCTAAGCTGGAAGCATACGTTGATAATGTTCCTGATATTGCATGGGATTTGATTGAAGTAGCAGACAAACCTCTTACTATTATATATTCAAAAGGCAAAAACCTTGCTCCTAATCTTCTTGGAGAAAACGGCAGTATTGGTATCCGCATTACTCGGGAAAAGTTCTCTCATGATTTGTGTGAACAATTCCGCAAACCTTTAGTATCAACTTCGGCTAACGTAAGCGGCGAGCCTTCGCCTGCTAATTTTGATGAAATATCTGATGTCATCAAAAACGGAGTTGATTATATCGTTAACTATCGTCAGGACGACAAAACCAAAGCCCAGCCTTCCAATATTATCATGCTTGGCGATGGCGGGCTCGTGAAAGTAATTCGCTGATAAGATATGAGCAAATCCTGGCAGCGTGAGAAATATATTATATCGGACTTTCTGACGGCGTCAGCTGCATGGCTGTGCTTTAATATATTCCGCTATCAAGAGTTGGCAGTCACATACGGATATTCTTCACTCAAGAGTTACCTGATATCTTCGAAAGTGATGGAAGGCCAGATTCTGGTTCCTTTTATGTGGCTGGTGCTTTATTTTTTCTCCGGATACTACAACAAACCTTATGGAAAATCGAGGATAGGAGAGTTGTTTACTACTTTTTTCACCTCGGCTATCGGAGTGGTGGTTCTTTTCCTAGGGTTTGTCCTAAATGATTTGCCGCCGGTATATCAAATATATTACCGGTTCTTTGTTTTCCTGTTCACGTTCCACTTCGTGCTTACATATTCTGCGCGCCTAACGATAACCATGCTGTGTCTCAGCAATATCAGAAGAGGTCGTTTTTCGCTGAATGTCCTGATAATAGGATGTGGCGAAAAAGCTAGAAACGTGGCTCAGGAAATGAAGAAGCAAGGTTATTCAATACTGGGCTTTGTCTCGCCAGATGGAGAAGACAAGGATGTATATGTTCCAAAAGGAGATATTATCGGCCAGTGGAACAATCTCTCGGAATGTTTCACGAAATATTCCGTTGATGAGCTGGTGATAGCGATGGACAATATTGAAGTCAATGACCTGATTAGGAAATTATATTCCTTATACCGATATAAAGTTCCCGTAAAAATCCTATTGGCAAAGTCCAATCCTCTTTCACGGGGACGCTTGCGTACAATATACGGAAGCCCGTTGATTGATGTGACAGAATCGAATATGTCAGAATCAGAGAAGAATATCAAATGGTTTCTGGACAAGTTCATCTCCTCAATTGTACTTGTGGTTTTGCTTCCATTGTTCGCCTACATAGCGTATCGGGTGAAGAAAGATTCTCCTGGACCGGTGTTTTTCAAGCAAGAACGTATCGGCTACATGGGCGAACCTTTCTACATATATAAGTTCCGCACTATGTATCTTGGTTCGGAATCCAACGGACCGATGCTTTCCAGTGAAGGAGACGAGAGAATAACACCTTTCGGACGCATCATGCGTAAGTACAGGCTGGACGAGCTCCCGCAGTTCTGGAACGTAATCAAAGGCGACATGTCGCTGGTTGGTCCGCGTCCGGAAAGACGATACTATATCGACCAGATTGTCCGCAAAGCTCCATACTATTATTTGCTCCATAACGTGCGCCCCGGAATAACATCATTGGGAATGGTTAAATACGGTTACGCCGGAAACGTGGACCAAATGATTGAGAGATTGAATTATGATATATTATATTATGAGAATATGTCGTTGGCTCTGGATACAACAATTCTGATTCATACCGTCCTTACCGTCATCACAGGAAAAGGAGTTTGACAGAATATCTGGACCTTGATTATTAAAACACTGATTATGGCACAAAAAGAGAATCTCTTTTATCGTTTCCTCTTGTGGCGTGAAAAGAAAATACAAGAGAAACATTTCATCTTGATAATAAGTTTCCTTGTCGGTCTTTGTACAGCAACTGCAGCTATTATCCTGAAGAATCTCATTCATCTGATACAGCATTTGCTGTCGGGAAATTTTGCGGCAGACGAAGTCAACTATCTGTATCTGTTATATCCGGTTGTCGGAATTCTTCTTGCCGGTCTTTTTGTAAAATATATTGTCCGTGATGACATAAGTCACGGAGTTACCAAAATATTATACGCTATTTCACAGCGTAAAAGCCGGATAAAGCCTCACAACGTATGGAGCTCTATCGTGGCAAGTTCCGTAACAATCGGTTTTGGTGGTTCAGTAGGAGCCGAGGCGCCTATAGTCCTTACCGGTGCAGCCATTGGTTCAAACCTTGGCCGCCTGTTCAAAATGGAACAGAAAACTCTTATGCTACTTGTTGGGTGTGGTGCAGCCGGAGCCATAGCCGGAATCTTCAAGGCGCCGATTGCCGGCCTTGTGTTCGTTGTGGAAGTTCTGATGCTCGATTTGACAATGACATCAGTGTTGCCACTGCTTATCACTTCTGTAACAGCTGCAACAGTTTCATACATCTTCACCGGAACAGAAGCTATGTTCAGTTTCTCGCAGACTGAAGAATTTGCTATCGAACGCATTCCTTATGTAATAATGCTGGGAATATTCTGCGGACTAGTTTCTCTTTATTTCACCCGTGTAATGAACAAGGTAGAAGGAATGTATCGTTCACTGGGCACATACTGGAAGAAATTCCTCCTTGGAGGTGTTATGCTGAGTGTTCTGATATTTATATTCCCACCGTTATATGGTGAAGGATACGACACAATAACCTCGCTGCTCAACGGCCAGTTTGTGGATTTGATGGACAACAGTATGTTCTATAATCTCAACGAAACATATTGGGGAATCGTCATCTTCCTTGTCCTCATATTGCTTACTAAAGTGTTTGCATCAAGTGCTACAAATGCCGGTGGCGGTTGCGGTGGTATTTTCGCACCAAGTTTGTATCTGGGATGTATCGCAGGATTCGTCTTTGCCCACGTTTCCAACTATTTCCCATTCACCACATACGTGTCCGAAAAGAACTTTGCCCTTTTGGGCATGGCAGGAGTGATGTCCGGAGTAATGCATGCGCCGCTTACTGGGGTTTTCCTTATTGCTGAACTTACCGGAGGCTTCGACCTGTTTCTGCCGTTGATGATAGTATCAATAGGTTCATATATCACAATCAAGATATTTGAACCTCATAGTATCTATTCAATGCGTCTTGCGCAGAAAGGAGAGTTGCTGACGCATCATAAGGACCGTGCCGTGCTTACGTTGCTCAGCATGGACAGTGTTATTGAGAAGGATTTCCTTCCTGTCGAGCCGGATATGACGCTTGGTGATATGGTTAAGGTAATAGCCAAGAGTAGTCGAAATACATTCCCGGTAGTAGACTCAAAAGGACTGCTTCTGGGTATTGTATTATTGGATAACATCAGAAACATAATGTTCCGTCCGGAACTTTACAACCGTTTCAAGGTTTCCAAATTCATGGTATCAGCTCCGGCAAGGATTTATCTGAGCATGCCGATGGACCAGATAATGAAAATATTTGACGACACGAAAGCTTGGAACCTTCCCGTAGTTGACGAAAGCGGCCGTTATATAGGATTTATGTCGAAGTCCAAAATATTCAATTCTTACAGAGAAGTTCTTGTTGATAATTTCTCCGGTGATTGATATATTCCGGAAAAGATATTTACGAATAATAAAAACACATATAATATGAAGAAAGAAGATTTGAGAATAGTATATATGGGAACTCCCGATTTTGCGGTTGAAAGCTTGAAAGCCCTGGTCGAAGGAGGATATAATATAGTTGGAGTAATTACAATGCCGGACAAGCCAATGGGACGCCACGGAAGCGTGCTTCAGTCGAGTGCCGTAAAACAGTATGCCGAATCAGTCGGATTGCCAGTTCTTCAGCCGGAAAAATTGAAAGACGAGAATTTCCTTGCCGAACTGAGAGCATTGAATGCCGATTTGCAGATTGTCGTAGCCTTCAGAATGTTGCCCGAAGTTGTATGGAATATGCCTCGCCTCGGAACTTTCAATCTCCATGCCTCACTTCTTCCACAATATCGTGGAGCTGCTCCGATTAACTGGGCAGTCATCAATGGCGACACTGAAACCGGAGTGACAACATTCTTCCTTTCGCACGAAATTGATACAGGAAAAATCATTGCGCAGAAGAAACTGGCTATTGCGGATACTGATAATGTCGGTATTGTTCACGATGCATTGATGCAGATGGGAGCCGGTCTTGTTGTTGAAACAGTAGATTCAATTCTTGCTGGAAATGTAGATGCTGTTCCTCAGGAAGAGTTCTACAAAGACCCTTCGGAATTACGTCCTGCACCGAAAATTTTCAAAGATACTTGCCATATCGACTGGAGTAAACCGATGAAGCAGATATATGACTTTATCAGAGGTCTTTCTCCATATCCTGCAGCTTGGACTGAACTCGTTTCACCGGAAGACAAGAAACTTGTTCTGAAAGTTTACGAAACTGAAAAACGTGAAGCCTCACATTCTTATCCTTGCGGTAAGATTTTCACAGACGGCAAGAGCTATGTAGATGTTTCCGTCAATGGTGGATACATCCGTTTGAAATCATTGCAGCTAGCCGGGAAAAAAAGAATGTCTGTTTCGGATTTCCTTAACGGATTTAAGCAGATTGGAGAATATACTGTAGAATAAAATTAGAGCAGATAATTATCCAAATTAATGTCAAATCCCGAAAGACTCCTTTGCCAAATAAAAAGGAATCTTTCGGGATTTTTTATAGATATTTCCTATAAATCGTACATTTTTTTCGATGCTTTATTCTTGAAAAAACTATCCGAAAGTAATTTAAATTTGTTCCGAAAGAAAACCAATTTGGATTCGGAAGAAATTAAACTTCCTTCCGAATGTATTTTCACTTCTATTTAATATTGATTTTGTCAAAATATATAAGCGCTCATTTATTAATTTCTAAATACATCTAGTCCTAGTAAAATATAAATACGGACCCGTGAATAAATATATACGGCCCGGCAAAGGTTTGGGTCTATATATATTTCAGACTAAACACAACAATATTTATAGTATTGATTTTATGAATGTTATATAATAATCAGATTGTTAACCTTAAAATATTTCAAACATTATTTTCATATTAGATATATTTCAACAGAAATATAATCATAACATCTGTTCTTCCCTCTAATAACATTCTAATCCCTCCTAAACCAAATCTAACGATAATCGTTGCCAGACAGATAAAAGGGTGACATATTTTTGCTGCAAAATAATCAAATGGTGAAGAAATGAGGAGAATGATTTGTTTTGCATTAGTGATTTGTTGCCCTTTGTTGCAGGCTCAAAACGATAACTGTGTGGAGATGAGCATTGCTGAAGCTGAGAATATTTTTATGATGAATAATTTTCAGTTGCTTTCTGAGCACTATGAAATAGACAAGGCTGATGCTGCCGTTGTGCAATCGAAATTGTTTGATAATCCTGTGGTGTCGTTTGAACAGAATGTTTACAACAGATTGAATGGGAAATATTTTGATTTTGGGTCTAAAGGGCAGTCGGCGGTTGAGATTGAACAGTTGATATATATTGCAGGCCAAAGAAGTAATAAAATTAAATTGGAAAAATATAACAGGAAAAGGAATGAATATTTGTTTGAGGAGTCTGTCCGGGTACTAAAAAATGAATTAAAACTGAAATTTGTTTCGCTATATTACAGACTCAAGGAAATTGATATTTATGATTCAGAAATAAAGTCGTTGCAAAATTTACTGACAAGAATAAAGCAGGAGGAAGAGAAAGGTAATATTTCATTATTGGAAAGAACGAGGATTGAGGCTTATTTGCTGTCGTTGGAAAGTGAAAGAAATGATGTAGCGAATGATATTGTCTCTCTTCGTGGAAATGTGAAGCTGCTGATGGGCGGTAAATGTGCTAGTGATATTAGTCCGGTAATAAATGAAAGTTTATTGAATGATTTTAATATAGGAAGTGTTCCATATTTGGAATTGGAGGAATTTGTTATGGAACGTCCTGATATGAAATTGGCTAAAGTTAATATTCAATCTGCTGAAACAGAGATTAAGCTTCAACGTTCATTGTCGTTTCCGGAAGTTAGGGTTAAAGGGATTTATGATAAGGCGGGAAATTTCATCAATGATTATTTTGCAGTTGGAATAAATCTTACATTGCCGGTATTTAACAGAAACCAGGGAAATATCAGAATTGCGAAACACGGTTTGGTTCAGAACAAGATAATGGAAGAGCATTCGTATATGAATGCTATGAATGAATTGAGTAATTCATATAAAAGGCTGGAAAATGCTGTGGATTTATATGATAAGACGGATAAGGAGATTGAACTCAATATGGAGAAGCTGACAAAAGGATTAAATGAGAGTTTGATTGCTAAGAATATTAGCATTATTGAATTCATTGATTTCTATGAAGCATATAAGAATACTAGCCTGAATACTTACAAAATACGAAAGGATGTTTTTATGGCTATGGAAGATATAAATTATATTACTAATCATAATGTTTTCAGATATTAATATGAAGAAGTTTTGTTTATTAATGACCAGTGTTATAGCAAATTTACTGTTTATGGCTTGTAGCCGTAACGATAATAAAACCAATGATATATATACGAACAAGCCAAATGAAGCTTTGCATTTGGATACAGTAAGAAATATTCCTCTGAAAAGGGAAATTCTTTTGAACGGCAAGGTTGATTTTGATATGGAAAATATGACTCCAGTGTTTCCTATGATCAGTGGAATAGTAAAGGAGGTTTATGGCGAAACGGGCGATTATATTGGAAAAGGAGAGAGGCTTGCTCTGATTGAAAGTGAGGATATTGCTTCGATTGTAAAGGAAATGAAAACGGCGGAACATAAATTGAAACTTGCTGAAAGGAATTATAAAGCTGCTGAAGATATGCTGCGTGGTGGCTTGTCGTCCGAAAGAGAGGTTTTGAATTATAGACAGGAGTTGACTGAAGCTGAAGAGGAATTGAATCGTCTGAATAAATTGAAAGCTATTTATCCGATTGATGAAAATGGATTGTATATACTATGCTCTCCTGTTTCAGGATTTATTACGGAAAGGAATATAAACAGGAATTATCTGATTCGTCCGGACAGTGACAAGGAGTTGTTTACGATTGCCGGATTGGACGAGGTGTGGATAATTGCCGATGTTTATGAGAGAGACATTAATAAAATAAGGGAAAAGCAGAGTGTGAGGATAACGACTCTTGCTTATCCGGAAATTGAATTCAAAGGAGAGATTGATAAGGTGTATCATATATTGAATAGTGAGAGCAAGACAATGAATGTCCGGATTAAATTGAGTAATAAGGATTATTTGTTGAAGCCGGGAATGTTTGCGAATGTATATGTATGCAGGGATAATGAAAGTCATTTGTTTCCGACTGTTCCATATAATGCAGTAATATTTGAAAATGGCAGGCAATATGTGGTCATAAAAGATAATGAAGGCAAACTTTCGAAGAAAGAAGTGAAGGTTTACAAACAGGATAATGAGTACTGCTATATTGAAGACGGGCTGAAGGCAGGAGATGTGATTGTTGGTAAAAATGCATTGTTGGTTTATTCAAGTTTGGAGAAATGATTGATAATATTATAACATTTTCGCTGAAGAACAAATTCTTTGTTTTTTTCTGTACGTTGCTGGCTGTTATTGTCGGAATTATATGTTACAAAAATACACCGGTAGATGCTTTTCCTGATGTGACAAATACTAAGGTTACGGTAATCACACAATGGCCGGGACGAAGTGCTGAAGAGGTTGAGAAATTCATTACTATTCCAATTGAAATAGCAATGAATTCGGTTCAGAAGAAAACGGATATCAGAAGTACAACTCTTTTCGGTCTGTCGGTTATAAATATAATGTTTGAGGATGATGTCGATGATTTCTTTGCACGTCAGCAAGTGTTCAATCTTTTGAATGATGCAGATTTGCCGGATGGCGTTTCCCCAGAAGTTCAGCCGCTGTATGGACCGACGGGCGAGATTTTCAGATATACGCTCAGAAGCAACAACCACACGGTGCGCGAGCTGAAAACTCTTCAGGATTGGGTGATTGACCGTCGATTACGTGCTGTTTCTGGAGTGGCGGATATTGTGAGCTTCGGTGGCGAGGTGAAAACATTTGAAATCAGCGTCAATCCTAATCAGTTGATGAGCTATGGAGTTACAACTCTGGAGCTTTATGATGCCGTGTCGAAAAGTAATCTTAATGTGGGCGGTGATGTGATTACGAAAAGTTCTCAAGCATATGTGGTGCGTGGTATTGGTCTTATCAACAATGTAAAGGAGATTGAGAATATTGTGGTTAAGAATATAAATGGCACGCCGATTCTGGTTAAGCATTTGGCGACGGTGAGCGAATCGGCGTTGCCACGACTTGGACAGGTGGGCAGAATGGATGAGAATGATGTGGTTGAAGGTATTGTGATTATGCGAAAAGGAGAGAATCCTGAGAGCGTAATCAATTCGTTGAAAGAGACAATCAGTGAGATAGAGAAAGTGCTGCCGGAAGGTGTTGAAATCGTGCCTTTTTATGACAGAGAAGATTTAGTGAAACTGGCAATAAACACTGTATCGAAGAATCTTGCCGAAGGTATCATATTTGTGGTGTTTATTATTCTGATTTTTATGGCAGACTGGAGAACAACGGTTATTGTTTCGGTTGTGATTCCGCTGGCTTTGCTATTTGCCTTTATATGTTTGCGGTTGAAAGGAATGAGCGCAAATCTGTTGTCGATGGGAGCAATAGACTTCGGTATAATTGTAGATGGAGCCGTAGTGATGGTGGAAGGAATTTTTGTTGTGCTTGACAGAAAAGCTAAAGAGATTGGGATGCCGGCGTTCAATGTTATGAGCAAAATGGGATTAATAAGGAAAACAGCGAAAAGGCAGGCGAAATCAATATTCTTCTCGAAACTGATTATCATAACGGCGTTGATTCCTATATTTTCATTTCAGAAGGTCGAAGGGAAGATGTTCAGTCCTTTGGCTTATACTCTGGGATTTGCCTTGCTTGGCGCATTGGTATTTACTCTGACGCTGATTCCGGTTCTTTCGTCATTGCTGCTGAGAAAGAATGTTAAGGAAAAGCATAATCCGTTTTTAGAATTTGTAAATAAGGCTGCGTCTGAAATTTTCACAACGTGTCATAGAGCTAAAAGGAGGACTGTTGTTTTAGCAACGATTGTAGCTGCATCCGGGCTTTGGTGTTTTTCTTTTCTGGGAACAGAGTTTTTGCCGCAGCTGAATGAAGGCTCAATTTATATCCGTGCAACTTTGCCACAAAGTATTTCTCTCCAGGAATCTGTAAAACTTGCCGACGAAATGAGACATAAGCTGTCGGAATATCCTGAAGTCAGGAAAGTTCTTTCGCAAACAGGACGACCGAATGACGGAACGGATGCAACAGGATTCTATAACGTAGAATTCCACGTTGATATTTATCCGGAAAAAGAATGGGAAAGCAAGATTACAAAGCATCAGCTGATAGAAAAGATGCAGGAAGATCTGGAAACTTATCCCGGTGTTGATTTCAATTTCTCTCAGCCGATAACGGACAATGTTGAAGAAGCTGCCAGCGGTGTGAAAGGTTCAATTGCAGTTAAAGTGTTCGGAAAAGATTTGTATGAGTCGGAAAAGAAAGCAGTTGAAGTTTACAATGTGCTGAAGACGGTCGAAGGCATCGAAGATTTGGGTGTGATCAGAAATATTGGCCAGCCTGAATTAAGAATAGAATTGAATGAGTCTAATCTTGCAAGATATGGTGTCGCCAAAGAAGATGTGCAATCTATCATTGAAATGGCGATAGGCGGGAAAAGCGCATCGCTATTGTATGAAGATGAAAGGAAATTCAATATTATGGTGCGATATGCAGAGGATTTCAGGAAAAGTGAGAATGAAATATCCAAGATTCTTGTCCCGGCAAAGGATGGCTCAATGATTCCTATAAAGGAACTTGCCGATATTACGATGATAACCGGACCGCTGATTATTTACAGAGATAACCATAACAGATTCTGCGCGGTGAAGTTTTCTGTACGTGGACGAGATATGGGAAGCGCGGTGAAAGAAGCGCAGGAGAAGGTGCAGGAATCTGTAGATTTGCCGGAAGGATATACTCTGAAATGGACTGGTGATTTTGAGAACCAGCAGCGTGCAACAAAAAGGTTGGCTCAGGTTGTTCCCATAAGTATTGCTATTATATTTGTAATATTATTCGTGTTGTTCGGTAATTCACGAGATGCGGGGCTTGTGTTGCTGAATGTTCCGTATGCTGCCGTTGGTGGAATTATTGCATTGCTGATTACGGGATTCAATTTCTCTATTTCGGCAGGAATCGGCTTTATTGCATTATTCGGTATTTGTATTCAGAATGGAGTGTTGCTTGTAGCTGATATAAAAACTAATCTGAAATGTGGATTAAATTTGGAAAATGCAGTAGTAAGTAGTGTGGGAGAAAGAGTCCGCTCTGTGTTGATGACGGCAATGATGGCTACAATAGGACTGATGCCGGCGGCATTGAGCACCGGAATTGGTTCGGAGAGCCAGAGACCGCTGGCTATAGTAATTATCGGTGGTCTGGTCAGTGCTACATTCTTTACGCTGTTTGTCTTTCCGCTGATAGTTGAATATATTTATGCTCGAGTATTATTCGACAAACAAGGGAAATTGAAGCAGAGAAAATTATAGTATTTGTAAATTTGAGGAAAGATTATATATATGTGTAAAATATTGATTGTTGAAGATGAAGTAAATATTGCCTCATTTATCAAACGTGGTTTGCAAGAATGTGGATATGAAGTTTCTGCAGCATATGATGGGGAAGAAGCATGGCAACTTATCAAGCAGGAAAGATATGATTTGTTTATGCTCGACATAATAATGCCTAAAATAGACGGATTACAATTGTGCAAGATGATTCGCCAGAATTTGGGCTATTCTATTCCTATATTGATGGTCACAGCTTTGGGCACGACGGATGATATTGTCAGCGGACTGGATGTCGGAGCGGACGACTATATCAGCAAGCCTTTCAGTTTTGCGGAGCTTCAGGCTAGGATTAGGGCTTTGCTCAGAAGGAGAGAAGGAGCGAAAGTAAATCAAGTTCTTCAGTGCGGAGATTTGACATTGGATCAGGTTTCAAGAAGAGCAACAAGAAATGGGGAAACTATAGATTTGACAGTGAAAGAATACAGACTTCTTGAGTATTTCATGAACAATCAGGGAATTGCACTCAGCCGTTTACAGTTGCTTAGAGAAGTATGGGACAAGAATTTTGACACAAACACTAATATTGTAGATGTTTATGTGAATTATTTGCGAGCTAAAATCGACAAGAATCATGACAGGAAGTTGATTCGGACAGTTGTAGGACTTGGTTATATGATGGAAGGATGAAGACGGGAAATAAAATAGCTTGGGTCTATACTTTACTGACAATGGGACTTGTTATGGCCGTCGCATTAATATTCTTTCTTATAACTGCTCATTCAATAGATAAGGTTTATGATTCATATCTTACGGAACGGGCAATAGTGACTGCTGAGAAATATTGGGAGCGCGACGAGCTTGACGAGTCTGACTACAAGCAAGTTCAGAAGAGATATGAGCAGAGTTTGCCCACGGCGAAGGAGTTTATATTAAATGCTGATTCTACAGATAAAGCTCGCTTGAGACTTTCAGACTTTTTGTCGGATGAAGAAATAGATGAACTGTATAAATCACATATTCTGCATTTTAGCGGTAAAGAATATCAGAGAGGTGTTGCACTGTATTACCCGGACAATGAAGGTAATTTTATTGTTGTAATACAGTCGAATAATAAGTATGGAGCTGATATTGTATCATTTATGGGATGGTTCCTGTTTGGCGCTTTTGTAGTTACATTTATTTTGGTGTATTGTGTAGGAAAGCTTTATGCCATAAGGCTAGTGAACAGGATAGATGAAGCGTACCAAAGTGAGAAATCATTTATACGAAATGCATCTCACGAATTGAATAATCCGTTAACTGCTATTTTGGGTGAATGCGAGATAACTCTCCTGAAAGAAAGGAAAGCAGCGGAATATCAGTCCTCACTTATGCGGATAGAAAGCGAGACACGGAGAATAATAATGCTGATGAAACATCTGCTTTTTCTGTCGCATGGAGACAAAGAAATTATGAAGAGCATTGTGGAACCGATAAATATCAATCAATTTGTCAGACAATTCGAGAATGATAAGGTGAAAATAATTGATGATGGAAAAGGTTTTATATTGAATGCAAATCCTAATTTGCTGAAGATTGCTATAAGCAATATTGTAAATAATGCTTGTAAATATTCTGGGGAAAACAATGTCTCTTTGAGCGTTGAAGATAGAAGCATAATAATCGAGGATAAAGGCATTGGTATTCCGAAAGATGAGTTGAAGAATATTACTCAACCATTTTATAGAGCGAAGAATGTCAGATCATTCGAAGGAAATGGTATTGGGCTCGCTTTGTCCATAAAGATAATAAAATGCTATGGAGGGAAAGTTATTATAAATTCGAGAGAAAAGATTGGAACAAGAGTTGAGATTATCTTTTGATAATCCAATTCAAACAAGAATATCCTAGTTTGTTTTCAAAGAAATTAAGCGTGTAGTTATATCAATGATCAGATAATAACTACACGTTTAATTATTATAGTAATATTATATTAGATATCCTTTATTTTCATAATATTATATGAAATCTTATTATCGTAAACATCGCTTCCGTCGATTTTCTTGACATAATTTACAAATCTTACTGTTATCGGAAGAATAATTATTTCATAAAGAGATTTCAGTGAAGCTTGGATTAATATCATTGTTAAAAGCTCATTAGCAGGTATTAATCCGGCAAAGGCAATCGGAAAGAATATTATGGAATCGGCGGTTTCTCCAACCAATGTTGATAAGACTGCTCTAATGGAAAAATATTTTCCTTTATGATATAGCTTTAGCTTACTCATTACAAAAGCATTTAGAAATGAGCCGATTAGAAAGGCTAGCAGACTGGCAAAAGCAATTCGTGGCGCCAATCCAAACACAAAATTGAAGGCTTCTTCACCTTCCCAAAATGGAGCGGATGGAAGATTTATTGCCAGATTACCAAAAGCAATCACTAGGAAATTAGAGATGAAGCCACTCCATATAATAAGTCTGGCTTTTTTAAATCCCCATACTTCTGAAATACAATCGTTTATAATATACGATACAGGGAAAACAATTAGACCTGCTGTAGCAGTAATGCCAGCAATCTGAATTACTTTTGTTTCCAAAAGGTTGGCAGCAACCAAACATACATTAAATAATATACCTAATAACATATAAGGTATACTAACTAAATTTTTTTGCATAAATTCTTGTTTTTAATGAGGTTAATCAAGCACTCTTATAAAAAAAGCAGTATTTTTTATTACTAGATACTAGAAATGAAAAATACTGCAAAAGTAGAAAATAAACCAACTATAATCAAGATAGTCCTTATGAGCTAAATAGAGAGAAGGATAATTCTTTTATAATTCCCTATTTAACATAATGGGAATTATGGGGATTATGCCTGGTTTAATATATTCGCCAATTCGCTCGGCTTTAAATTTCTTCCAATGATAATACCTTTATCATCAATCAAAAGATTCTTAACTTGCTTGTTGACAGAATATTCTTTTAGAATGTCCGGATAAATAAATGTTTGATTCCAGTACTGTTGTGACTTATCTAAATTGTCAGCTTTGATAGTAGCGTCGTAAACAGATTTATTTGCATCCATTGAAATTGAATAAATCTTAAGCTTATTGGAACCAATTGCATTTGCTTCTTTACAGAACAAAATATTACTCAATCTAGATTCTGCATCGTATGCAGCCCAAAAATTAACGAAAGTAAAACGGCCTTCTGAATTTGCAAACTTAATATTACTATTGCCTTCTTTTTCTTTTACTATTAGTTCTGGAGCTAAATCTCCCGGATTAACACCTTCTGTAAAATTACCATCCTTAGAACCTGCTGCCACCTCTAATAGTACAAGTGAAGCAATAAATACATAAGTCTTAAACTTCATATTTATATATTTTAGTTTCACATAATCAAATGAATATTGATTCTATTCATTTGAGCCCTGATTTTCAGGTTTAGAAAAGTCTATGCAAACAGCACTGACTGATCCAATTGCCCGCAAAGATACTGCAAACTCAACTTTGCCTACAAGTGCTATAACAATTTTATAGTTAAAAATCAAGCTTTTTTATGTATTTAATAGCATATATTTGATATATCTCAAGTGTTTTACAGCATATAATTTACATATTTTAACTCACTGACTGTCGTTTACAGCTGATTTGATAGCTTCTTTTCACTACCTTTGTGAAACTAAATATGACTTCAACTATATGACGGAAAATAATGAATTAATACTACTAAATATTCACGGGAATGACCGCCCTGGAGTTACTGCAGCTCTAACTGAAATTCTGGCAAAAAACAACGCTATGATATTGGATATCGGTCAGGCTGATATCCACAACAACCTTTCTTTGGGAATTCTTTTCCAATGTGTAGGCAACAATTCTGGCAATTTGCTGAAAGAACTCTTATTCAAGAGCTATGAACTAGATGTAAATATAAGATTTAAGCCTATTTCAGAAGATGAGTATAGCGAATGGGTTAGTATGCAAGGTAAAAACAGATACATTGTAACTATCTTAGCCAGAAAATTGACTGCAAAACAAATTGCCGGTGTAAGCCGCATAATTGCCCATCAGGATATGAATATTGATGATATAAAGCGACTTACAGGCCGAATTCCTTTGAATGAAAATGAAAGAACCCCAAAGGCAAGTGTAGAATTTTCAGTAAGAGGAACTCCTAAAAACAAGGAGAAAATGAAAGCCGATTTCATGAAGCTTTCTTCTGATTTGCAAATGGATATATCATTCCAGGAAGATAGTATGTATCGTCGTATGCGCCGTCTGATTTGTTTTGATATGGATTCTACTCTTATTGAAACTGAAGTCATAGATGAATTAGCTGTCAGAGCCGGCGTTGGAGATGAAGTAAAGGCAATTACTGAAGCTGCAATGCGTGGCGAAATAGATTTTACGGAAAGTTTCAAGCGCAGATGTGCTTTGTTGAAAGGCCTGGATGTCTCTGTGATGCAGGAAATTGCTGAGAATTTGCCTATCACTGAAGGTGTTGACAGACTTATGAAAATTTTGAAACAAGTAGGTTTTAAAATTGCTATTCTTTCCGGTGGTTTTACTTATTTCGGCAATTATCTGAAACAAAGATATGCTATTGACTATGTCTATGCTAATGAACTTGAAGTCGTTGATGGAAAACTTACAGGAAGACATATTGGCGACATTGTTGATGGAAAGCGCAAGGCTGAATTACTGAGATTAATAGCTCAAGTGGAGAATGTGGATATTCGCCAGACTGTTGCCGTTGGTGATGGCGCTAACGATTTGCCAATGATTAGCATTGCTGGTCTTGGTATAGCATTCCACGCTAAGCCTAAAGTAAAAGCTACAGCAGAACAATCTATTTCCACAATAGGCCTGGACGGTATTTTATATTTCCTTGGTTACAAGGATTCGTATATGGAAGAAAAAATTTGATTGTTTCATTAAATATATATAGTTATGGTTAAACACATTGTAATGTTCAAGCTTAAGGAGTTTGATTCTAATGAAGAAAAGAAAGAAGTTCTGAATAACATTAAAACAAGTCTGGAAGCGTTGATTGATAAAATTGATGTTTTGAAGAAAATCGAAGTAAACTTCAATTGCAATCCTGCTGAAACTTGGGATCTTATCCTTACAACAGAATTGGCAACTCTTGAAGATGTTGCTACTTATGCAAATCATCCGGAACATGTATTTGTGGCAAAAAATATAATCGGCCCTGTGAAAGTTGACCGTGCTTGTGTAGATTATGAATATTAATCATTCACAAATGAAAGACTTTGATATCGAAGAGCGTGCTGACAGAGCTGTTCACAATTTCATGTCCGGTTACAATTGTGCCCAATCTGTTTTTTTGGCATATGCAGACCTGTTTGATATAGATATAGATACTGCAAAGAAGATGTCAGTTTCTTTTGGAGGCGGAATGGGAAGAATGCGTGAAGTATGCGGAACAATGAGTGCAATGGCTATGCTTACCGGATTCAAATATCCGGTTGAAAATCCGGCAGACCAAGAAGCAAGAAAGCGCAACTATGCTATGGTTCAAAAAGTAGCATCCTTGTTTAAGGAAAAGCATAACACTATAATTTGCCGTGAACTGCTTAGCTCAAAAGATGCAGCAGAAACCGACCCTACTCCATCGCCAAGAACGGCAGAATATTATAAAAAACGTCCGTGCTGCAGGTATGTAGAAACAGCAGCATTGGTTGCTGGCAAAATGCTTAAGAATGAATTAGATTGATGGTTTACGCCATCAATCTAATTTGTTTTATATAATTCAGCTTCTTTATCTTGGCAAAAAGCTGGCTGTATGAAGACAGAGACTTAACGTTTACTCTGTATGTAATTACTGCTTCGTCTGTGTCATAGAGTGCTTCAAGCGAAACACTGACAATAAAAGCTCCTTCTTTCTCTATTATTTCCCGGATAATTTTCAAATCCGGATTTGAAACCGAACATCTGATACTTAAAACTTTGTTTACTCCATTCAGATAGACATGCTTCTCAAAATATTCTAAAGTAATCAAAGCAAAAAGCGTCAGAAGAGTTGTTATTGCCGCCGGCAAAAACATTCCTGCACCAACAGCAAGACCGATAACTGCCGTAACCCAAATGCATGCTGCCGTGGTCAGCCCGTGAACACTGCCATGACTTTGGATAATGGCTCCAGCACCGAGAAATCCTATTCCGGAAAGAACCTGCGCTGCTATTCGCCCTGGATCGCCGTTCAAAAAATTAGGATAAGTCTGAGGAATCCATATTGAAACTAACATGGCAGCTGTTGAGCCCAGGCAAATCAAAGTAAAAGTCCTCATTCCGGCTTCACGGCGTCGGAGTTGTCTCTCCACTCCTATTAATGCACCTAAGGCAAAACTTATAATCAGCCTTAATAATGAAGAAGCGAAAGTGACTTCCGTAGATTTTAATATTTCGTTTAATGTTTCAATCATAATGATATTTTTTGTTGCTTCCCATAATAACAAAAAAATTACTTGAAAGCAAGGAATTAATTTTTTTTATCCTTTGCCTTAAACTACAAATTAAGGCTGTTTTTCGTATCTGGATAAAGGAAAGTCAAAAAAAATCGACTCTCAGGAAGTTTAGAAATATCATAAAGATATAGATATAAATATATAACCTGAATATTTTATAGAATATTATCTTATAATAAAGCAATATGAAAGAAAGTAAGAATTAATAGCTATTATTGTGACATTTAATATACACACAAATAAACACGCAAAAATGTTTTTAGGGCAAATTTAAGGCTATATAAGCCAATATTGGAGATATTATATATGGAGTAAAGGATATAAAATAAAAAAACAGATAATTGAGATCACGAAGGCATAATATTTCGAATCCCAATTATCTGTAATAAGAAAAGGATGTATTAAATATTCAAAGCACCAGTAAGTTCAGTCACCGATTTGAATCCATGTCTGTCGCAATAATCATTCAATCCATCTATTACTTTGATAGAAATTGTCGGATCAACAAAATTATATGTTCCGATTTGGATTGCCGATGCACCTGCAAGCATAAATTCAACTGCATCTTTCCAGCTTGAAATTCCGCCCAATCCGATAATTGGAATCTGAATAGCTTTTGAAGTTTGCCAAACCATTCTCAATGCAACTGGCTTTACGCATGGACCGGAAAGTCCGCCTGTAATTGTTGAAAGAATTGGTTTTCTTTTTTCAGCATCAATTGCCATTCCCATCATTGTATTAATCATTGAAACTGCATCAGCACCTTCAGCTTCGACAGCTCTGGCAATTTCAGTGATATCAGTTACATTTGGAGAAAGCTTAACAATTAAAGTTTTTGGATATGCCTTTCTGACTGCTTTCACAACTTCAGCAGCACCGGACGCAGTAACACCAAATGCCATTCCACCCTGTTTCACATTAGGGCATGATATATTCAATTCAATTGCCGGAATCTTTTCCAATTCTGCGATTTTCTCAGCGCATTCAACATAAGTTTCGATTGACGAGCCACTCACGTTCACAATCATATTTGTGTCGATATCCTTTATCTGAGGATAGATATTTTCTGCGAAATAATTTGCGCCCTTATTCTGCAATCCAACTGCATTAAGCATTCCTGAAGGAGTTTCAGCCATTCGTGGATACAAATTTCCTTCACGTGGTTGAATTGTTGTTCCTTTTACGAAAATTCCACCTAATCTTGATATATCAATCAAATCTGAAAATTCAATTCCATATCCGAAAGTTCCTGATGCAGTCATTACCGGATTCTTCAACTGCAATCCACCTATATTTACTTTTAATTCAGCCATGACAATTTTTCTATATTAAATACTGGACCTTCTGTACAAACACAAACATGATGATCATCTTTAGTCTTCTCAACGCAGCATAAGCATGCTCCCAATCCGCAAGCCATTGTATTTTCCAATGAAACTTCGCAGTCGATTTTTTCTGAAGAAGCATATTTTGCAACAGCCACCATCATTGGCTTAGGACCACATGTATATATTTTATCAAATTTGATTTTGCTCAACACTGAATGATTAGTTACATATCCTTTTTCACCCAATGAAGCATCTTCAGTTGTTACATATACATCGCCTATTGATTCAAACAAATCCAATTGCAGCAAATCATCTTTTGATCTTGCACCCAAAAGGAAAGTTGGTTCAAATCCTGCTTCCTTTAGATATTTGCCCAAATATAACATTGGAGCAGTTCCGACACCACCGCCAATTAATAACAATTTCATAGATTCATTACCTTTTTCAGGAATTGTGAATCCATTTCCAAGAGGCAATAATATATTGATTAAATCACCAACGCGAGCTTCAGCCAATTTTCTTGTTCCATCACCGACCAATTGAATCAATAACCATAATTCATTCTTTTCTTTATCGATGAAATTGATTGAAATCGGACGACGCAAAAAAGTTGAAGGCGAATTATCCACACGAACTTCCACAAACTGTCCAGGATTCATTTCTGGCAATACTGATTCTGATGTCAATTTTAATAGACAGTAATTTTTATGAAGACGCTCATTTGCGGTAACCTTCATATCTAATAGAAACTTTTTCATATATTATTTTGTATAATAAATAATGTACTCAGAAACATATATATGCAAAGATACGTTTTTTCACGTACTTTTCAGGTGTTTTTAATCACTTCTTTTCAAGCGTATATGTATCGAAAGTGTTATCCGTATAGAATACCATGATTTTTGAAATCGTTTTTGCAGGCTTTTCCACTGTTACAACTCTCTCTTTTTCTTGATGTACCAATGATGAAGCAATGCTATCGGCAAATGCAACATTGGAATCGGTTGGAACAATTGTATTTTCAGCCGGTTCTGCCGGTTGGGCACTCTTTGTCATAGGTCCATTTCCAAAAAGAAGCCAATCAGTGCTTACTGATGGAAATCTTCTGAGAATTTTAAGTAAAACATCCAAACTAGGATTGTTTCTTCCGGAAATTATATGGGACATAGCGGCTCGCTGTATGCCGATTTCAGCAGCAAACTGTGCCTGGCTGTATCCTTCAGTTTCCATTACTTTCAAAATGCGCTCCTTCATATATTAGGTGTTTTATATATTCATTACAAGTATGTCATTATGGCATAAATCGGTCCATTTCAAGTAGATTTTTTGCTATATACAAAGTTATACAAAGATTTTAATTAAGCAAATATTATGTTATAATAATATACATCATAAATGTATACATTATTGTTTACATCCGAATACAGAACATTTGTAAACTTTGATTTTTTCTGTTATAATTCACTTTAGATAAATCGGATATAAAACTAGGTCGCAATAGATTAATAAATACATATTTATAGTCTAATTATAGACTTGTATACATTATGCGCGTTATCCATGGATTTGTTTTTAGTAAACTTTCAACAAAACTATATAATTCACTGAACATATGCATATTATAACTAATAAATATATTTATGTTACTATATACTTTGGTATACTTTTGCTTATGTATACAAAGGTGATTTTAGCGCTATTTTCCCGTATATATATGTATATAATTGTATTTTTTAAGGTGAAAATATAATCTTGTATACTACTAATCAATCAAATTATTTTACATTAATATACTTTAGGTATAAACTACATTTCACATAATATTAATATGTCATTTTGGCATATATGATTTATATATATGGCTATATTATCTTTATGCACTTGCCTGGTTTCTTCTGTAAACTTTATCGGCTGTGTTATACTTTTCGGGAATAAATTATATGAGTAATTATAGGGATGCGAAAATTCAAGCAATATTTTCCAAGCAAAAAACATGAAAATACTACTAGAAGTAAATTGAAATAAGTACGGAAGAAAATTTACTTATGTACGGAAGGAAATAAAATTACATCCGAACCCAGCGGCGACTGGATCCGGATGTAATTTAAGAGGAATTTTTATAGCAAGGTTTTTATCTTTGTCACTATATTATCATAGATGAAGAATCTTATACACCAGCATTCTCAATATATCGCCATCTTCTTCTCCTGTGGTTCCAAATCCTTTTGAAAGAGCATCAGCCTCGCGAATTTCATTAATAATATTGAATGCTTTCATTGCTGAATAATTCTTTATTCCTGTAATATATTCTTTTGCTCCATATGAATTTCTCAATCCCAGAAGAGTCATTATCGCTTGTTCACTCCGGTCTTTTGAATAATAGCATATAAGCAAATTTGAGAAATAATTATATAAAACTGAAAGAGTGACCTGGATTGGATTCATTTTCGAATTCTTGCCAAAGTAATCAATTATTTCATTAGATTTCAGAATTTCCTTATTTGCCAAGGCTCTAATCAATTCGAAATTGTTATATTCTTTGCTGATACCAATATTCTCTTCAATCAATTCAGGTGTTATTCTTTGCACCCCGCTATTCTGCAATATTATTGTCAGTTTGTCGAGTTCTTTATCGAGTTTGCTCAAATCATTTCCGATATAATCGCACAGCATTTGAGTTGATTTAGCATCAATTCCCAATTTTCTGCTTTGAACAAATCCCAATACAACTGACTGCAATTTATAGTCTGGTATTTTTTTCGATTCAAACACCTTTCCTATTTTATTTGCAATTTGATAAAGAGATTTCCTTTTGTCAATTGATTTGTATTTATAATTTAACACAAGAATTGTCGATTTAAGAGGATTCTTCAAATAATCGGAAAGCAAATCAATATTCCTAATTACTTGAGCTTCCCTTACAACTATCAATTGATATTCTGACATCATCGGATATCGTCTGGCTGCATTTATTATTTTGATTGCATCGCAATCTGCTCCATAGAATATCATCTGATTGAAATCCTTTTCGCTTTCTGTCAGAACTTCATCAATCAGTAAATCCGTCAATTTATCAATAAAATAAGGCTCTTCGCCCATCAGCAAATATATGGGATAATAATTCCTTGATTTGATACTTTTATATAATTCTTCAAATGACGATGTTTCTTCTTTTTTTGCCATAAGCATTTACCAGCTAAATCTTATATGTTGAATAGTTTTATTTTCATTTATGATTTGCAATAAGGATTCAATACCTAGTTTGACATGCTCATTAACGAATAGTTTGGTTATCTTTTTGTCAGACTCTTCTGTCTTTATTCCATCTTCTTCCATTGGTTTGTCGGAAATCATCAATAAAGCCCCGGTTGGAATTTTGTTGGCAAAACCGGCGGTCAATAATGTTGCTGTTTCCATATCGATTCCGCTTGCATGAGTTTGAATCAAATATTCTTTGAAGTCATTATCATATTCCCAAACTCTTCTGTTTGTTGTGTAAACTGTTCCTGTCCAATAATCTTTTCCATTATCTCGGATTGCTGAAGAAATTGCTCTCAACATATAAAATGCCGGCAATGAAGGAACTTCCGGCGGAAGATATTCATCCGATGTGCCTTCGCCTCTGATTGCTGCAATTGGCAATAAATAATCACCAAGTTTGATTGATTTCTTCAGTCCTCCGCATTTGCCGAGAAACAGAACTGCTTTGGGTTTAATTGCCGAAAGCAAATCCATAATTGTGGCGGCATTTGCGCTTCCCATTCCAAAATTTATAATAGTAATTCCTTCTGCCGAAGCATTAGGCATTGCACTTTTCAGTCCGAGAACTTCAACATTGAAAAATTCGGCAAAAATTTCCACATACTTTGTGAAATTCGTCAGAAGAATGTACGGAGTAAAATCTTCCAGTTTTCGTTCCGTATATCTTGGCAGCCAGTTTTCAACAATTTCTTGTTTTGTCTTCATAAAATAGAAATTTTTCAAGTTGAACAAACTTACACAATTTTACTCTAATAATCTAGCTTTTCATTATCTTTACATTCATATAATGTGTAATAATTATGAATAATTTGAATCTGCCTGCCTTCCAATATAAAATCAAGCACATAGAAAATAAGGCGTATATATATGATATTTTGAGGAAAAAGTTTATCGTTATTACGCCTGAAGAATGGGTAAGACAGCATTTCGTAAACTATCTGATAGGCTATTTAAGTTATCCGAAGCAATTAATAGCCAATGAAGTTTCCATTCGCCTGAACTCCACAAGTAAGCGCTGCGACACTGTAATCTATTCGAAAACATTGCAGCCGCAAGTGATAATCGAGTATAAATCTCCGGAGATAGACTTGTCGCAAGCAGTATTTGACCAGGCTCTGCGTTATAATATGGTTTTGCGGGTTAAATATATCATCTTGAGTAATGGAATAAAGCATATTTGCTGCAAAATAGATTATGACAACAACAAATATATTTTTCTGTCTGATATTCCAAAATATGAGGATTTATAAAATAAAAACAGCTGCGCTATGCTTCGATGTAAACATAACGCAGCTGTATCATAGAAAAAATATTTTCATTCAGAAAGCATTACCAAAGGTTTATACTTTCCTATATTCATAGTTTTAATAGTGTCATTCAAAAGATTTGCTTTTTCCATTTTTATCTCAGAATCTATAGGCAACAACATTGTATTTTCTGAATTCTTTGTGTCAAAGAACAAAGAATAACAAAACAAAATACCGAAAAATGATAGAATCAATCCTTTCATACTAGTTTCTTTTATGATTTCTTTTATTTATTAGATGTAGTATGTTGATTAAATGCTGCATGAAAGTTCTATTTTTTTGCAAATAAAATAGCTTTGTCTTTGTTTGACGATGTTATCTCTCTGATTATTATATAAATAAAACTATATTTTTCTTTTTTAAAATATATACGGACCTAGCAAGATTTAGGGCAATATATAATGAAACGTAGGACCGAACCTACGTTTCAATACATCTATATATATTTTCAAGAAATATTAGCTCTATATAGTAAGCCTCAATATGACACATGTTAAAGCATAAACATCACTTTAACTCCATCCTTTAGATTCTTAAATTTCAAATAATATGTGTGGGAAGTTTCGTCCCATTCTATTGTTATATTCTTTTGTTTTTTTCCTTTCTTGTTCAAGACCCATACATTCTTGGCTTTTGTCGGAGAATAAATTCTCAACACAGAATTTGTATATAATGGTCCTCTAGTAATGAATGAATAGGAATTCTCATTCCATACTTCATCATATATTCGTGACGAAGAAGCTATTACTTGTGCTTTGTCGCTATTTTTCAACATAGACAAATCATATAGGAAAGCTTGATCGCCCGGATAAACTTCCACACTATCTACAATTGGCAGATACGACGAGAACAAATCAATATAAAGGCCTGAAGCCTTGAATGCTGATGAATCCGGAGATTCGTCCATAACGGAGATTACTCTGTATGCACCTCTACGGATGTCAAGATAATTCCTGATGTTCAGATGTTCATCTGTTACTCCATTGAACAAAGAATCAACCGAATTGACAAGAGTAAAATCCGCATCTTCCGATTTAACAAAATCTTCAGGATTTGACCTTATCACGCGTATTTTTCCCTTTCCGAAAGAGTATGTTCCTTCGTCCGCAAATTCAGGCATATTCATCAGTCCAAACAAATGGTCAGCCGGATGTTTCCAGTTGTTTCCATTACTGTTCCACCATTCCGTTATTACTTGGAAAGGATCATTATCCTTTGATACATAAACTAATACTCCTCCGTTTTTTACCCAGTCGGCAATGTTGTAATGCGCCTTTTCGTCAAGAGGCTTCATATTCGAATATGTCATTAAAAGCAACTTGGTATTATCCCAAATATTCGGTGATGACAGATTCTCAATATGAATAGTATTAACCGGAATTCCTCTCTTTATGAATGGCATTGTAAGACCAAAGAAATTAGATAACTCCTTATCCAAATATCCGTCAATTGGCTCGTCTGAACATTGATACATAATTGAATTAGAAGTCAGGACACTTATTCCATTAGTTCCGGAAATAACATTGTCAGAAGCAGGCATATTGTTCAACGACTGAACCATAATTTGCATTTGAGCAGAAAAATATTCAGGCACATGACTTTTTCTGTCCACCATTTTTCCCGCTTTATACTCTCCTTCATATATACGCTCCGGCCATTGCATGACAATGTAGTTGTCAATCTTCGGATAAAAAAGTTGGGCAGCAAAAATAGCTTCATAATTTCTGAGATATTCCTCCCAGTCACGAGGCCAGTCCTCCAGCGGATCAGTCAAAAAGAACAGCTTTCTGTTGGTTGGCGAAGCCATTGACTCAAGCAGTCCATATTCCAGATAAGCTGTTTCGAAAATTCGTTCTTTCAATTCTCCATTGTAATAGTTCGGCAAGCGCGAAGTTCCGGCCCAAACTTGTCCGACATAGCCGTCAACATTGGCTAATGCTCCAAGACTAGCTTCCGGACTAACAATTTGCCATTGAGCATAATTAAGCAGTGAGTGAGTAGTGACGAAGCATTTCACATCCAAGCCTCTGCTTTTCCCATATTTTTTTGCAAACGCATTACATTCATCTATCGCATTATAAAACAAATGATGCTTCAGTTTATTAGACAAATATAGATTTTCTGCCGACAAATGCTGAGGGCGCCATGCAAATCCATAATACTTTTCCCATTCTGATTTGAATGCATCACTATATCCGGCAAAAGCCCAGAATTCAGGCTCAGCCAAATAAAGGACATCTATTCCCGCATCAATCATTCTTTTGATTTTATACAATTTCATATAATTAAGGAATGATTCTGTAGGGACAATATATGGAACATTATCGTGATGCCAGCAAGTATCACCTTTCAGAGTTTTCTGTCCTTCGTCATAATGAGGCGTTCCGTCCCAGTTACCGGAAATATAATCAGCATATTCTCCCCAAGAAATTCCGGTCATAAAATGTGCCTGATATCCGTTATTCCTCCATGAGCGGACTCTCTCCTCAAATGTAGCTTCTCCATCGCCGAAATCCAGATAATCCTGAGTTTTCATTCCATAAATAATAGCTATATCAGAACGAATGTCGAGTTCCGGTTTCCAGGGCGAAGCTGTTTGTAATGCAGTCTTTTCGAGTCTTTCTCCTTCAGTTTTATTCGTTTCCAAAGGATGACACGAAGCAAGCAACATTAAAGATAGAGAATATAAATATATTGTTCTATTTTGCATAAAAATCAGAAATTCCTTTTTGACAAATACTTTTCAGCTAAATTATATCCTTCGTAGTATAAATCCTTTAGTTTGGAAACATCCTTTTCAGTTCTTACTACTTTTAATGGAGTTTCAGGTCTGATGACAATGGCTTTACCTTCTTCTTCCAAAGTATCTATGAAGTCCAATATCTCATTATAATGATAATATCTTTTCTTAAGTTTTTCTCTGATTTGAGGATAGCGTTTATATATGAACCAAGGCAAATAAAAATCCTTTTCCTCTTTTCTGTAACCTTTGTTTCTGGTCAGGACAATAACATTCTTGCTGTAGCCGTCACTTATGGCTTTCTTAACTGGAATAGGGTCGCACACTCCGCCATCGACCATTGGAATATTATCAACGTACGTAATCGGACACATCACAGGCAATGAGCATGAAGCTTTGCATATTTCAATTAATCTTGAAAAATCTTCTTTTTCTTCAAAGTAGTTTGCCTCTCCTGTGATGCAGTTGCTTGTAACAATTACAAAACGCATCTTATTGTTTTTGTATGTCTCAAAGTCAAACGGAAAATATTTATCCGGATATTCATAAAATATGAAATCCAAATCTATATATCCGTGACCTTTGAGCAAATGTTTCAACCCAATATAGTCGCGTTTGGTTGGCAATTCCACATTACTGAAATAAGATCTTCCTCTTTGACGGGAAATATATGATATGCCATTACTGGCACCGGCAGAAACTCCTATTGAATATGGAAACCATATTTGGTTATCCATCATATAATCCAGTACGCCTGCAGTGAAAACGCCACGCATTCCACCGCCTTCCAAGACTAATCCTGTATTTTCATCTATAACCATAACAACACAAATATATAATATAAAATATCCTATGTCTTTCAGGAAATATCTTATGCAGCCTGAAAAACATAGGATATTTTCTTATCCAAATGCTATAAATCAAATTACCTTAAGCAAATTGATTACACAAATATACGGAATATTTACTCAGACAAATCTTCTGTTTGTTCAACCGGATTTGTCAAGTATTTTCTCAAAGCAAAATAACCAATCAAGCCTGAAATAAATGAACCGGAAAATACACCTAACTTAGCTTGGTTCAATAAATCCATTCCTTCAGGTGTAGTTGCATCAAAAGACAAGTTAGCGATAAACAATGCCACTGTGAAACCAATACCGCCCAAAGCAGAAACTGCAAAAAGATTCTTGATATTCATTCCTTTTGGCATTGAAATTAAGCCACTTTTGATTGATATATAAGAAAATGAGAATATACCCATAGTTTTTCCTACTACTAAGCCCAAGAAAACAGCCAAAGGAACATTTATGATTGATGCTGGATTTATATCTCCAAATGTCACACCTGCGTTGACAAATGCGAATAATGGCAATATAACATAACTTACAAATGGATGAAGTTTGTCTGTTATTGTTTGTAATGGACTGATTGTGTGATTTGCTAGTGTATGAATATTGTTAAGCACATGAATTTGTCTTGAATTAAGCACAGTCGCTTTGTTTGAGCACTTAGCTTCTGAAGCGTCAAGCATTTCCAGATATTCGCCCATATCTCTTCTGAAACAATCAAGATGAAGTTTCGGACGAGCTGGCACTGTGAATGCAACCAACACTCCCGCTATTGTAGGATGAATACCTGACTCCAGGAACAGCATCCACACACAAAAGCCTAAAACATAATAGAACAATCTGTTATATATTTTCATCTTGCCACCAAGATACAAAACCAATAACAATGCTAATGATATCAATAATGGCTGGAAAGCTATTTCACCGCTATAGAAAAGGGCAATAATTATGATACCACCTATATCGTCAACAACTGCCAATGCAGTCAAGAAAATACGAAGGCTTAATGGCACTTTATTTCCTAACAAACCTAACACTGCCAATGCGAATGCAATGTCCGTTGCCATTGGTATAGCAGCTCCGGATGCAGCACTTCCTGATGGACAAACTAAAAGGTAGAAAAGCACAGGGATAACCATACCGCCACATGCCGCGATGATAGGAAGCAAAGCCTTTCTGAACGAACACAACTCTCCTATCAAAACCTCCTGTTTGATTTCCAGACCAATAGTGAAAAAGAAAACAGCCATAAGCGCATCATTGACAAATGCCAACAATGTCATAGGCTCACCATGATGAGCAAAAAAACTAAAGTTTCCTGCTTGAAGTTCAATTGGATGAAGCAAGAATTGCTGATATTTGTCAGCAAAAGGAGAGTTAGCTAATAACATAGCTAAAATTGTAGCTACAAACAACAATAAACTAGCGTTTGGTTTTTGCACTGCAAAACGACGCAACGGTTTTAGAATTACATGAAAAGTCTTCTCCATAAATTGGATTTAAAGTTTAAATTTCTGCCTAATATTATTTATCTCAATTATTCTTTTAAATATGCTGTTTCAACCTTAAGTAATTTGCTTTTAAGACGCTCCACTTCACTTTTCCTTATACGCAAAGTCATCTCACAGTCCATGTCAAATTTCTGTGAAATGATTGCAGGAGAATCATCCTTGATAACTTTCATTATTCCATTCATGAATGGATATTCAAACGCCACAGTAATATCAACATCTACAGTACATTCTTCAATTTTAGCAGCGGCAATTGCTTCTGCTGCTGCAGTTCTGTATGCAACAATAAGTCCGCTAGTGCCAAGTTCAATTCCTCCAAAATATCTAATTACTATTACAAGAATATCTGTCAGCTCGTTGGAATTTATCTGCCCTAGTATTGGCTTTCCGGCTGTTGACGATGGTTCTCCATCGTCATTGGCTCTGAATGTTTTGCGGTCAGCTCCAAGCATATATGCCCAGCATACATGACGTGCATCGTAATATTCTTTTTTATATTTAGCAATATATTCCTTTACTTCTTCAACTGACTTTACAGGTATTGCATAAGATATGAAACGGCTGCGCTTCTCTGTATAGTATCCTTCAGAAATTGAGAATATAGTACGATATGTATCTTTTTCTGTCATCATTTTTTGTTTGCGATATTAATTTCTTCTAGTTCCTTCTTCAAGAATGGAGCTGTATATCCAATTCCGGAGTTTGCCAAATCTTCTGGAGTTCCGGTAAACAGCACCTCGCCGCCTCGCTTTCCTCCTTCCGGTCCCATATCTATCAGATAATCGGCATATTTTATAACATCAAGATTATGCTCGATTACAACAACAGTGTTTCCTTTGTCAACCAGCTTGTTCAGAACACCAAGGAGAACACGAATATCCTCGAAATGTAGTCCTGTAGTCGGCTCGTCCAAAACATAAAGAGTTTTGCCAGTATCTTTCTTCGACAGCTCAGTGGCAAGTTTTACTCTCTGGCTTTCTCCACCGGACAATGTTGTGGAAGGTTGTCCCAACTTGATATATCCCAAGCCAACATCCTGCAAAACTTTGATTTTGGATAAAATCTGCGGAACATTCTCGAAAAAGTCTACTGCAATATTTATTGTCATATCCAATATGTCAGCAATAGATTTTCCTTTATATCTTACTTCCAAAGTTTCCCTGTTATATCGCTTTCCATGGCAATCCTCACAAGGAACTAGAACATCCGGCAGGAAATTCATCTCTATTGTCTTGTATCCATTACCTTTGCAAGTCTCACAACGACCACCGGAAACATTAAATGAAAATCTTCCCGGCTTGTATCCTCTCATTTTAGATTCCGGAAGCTCAACAAATAAATTCCTTATATCCGAAAATACTCCGATATATGTGGCAGGATTACTTCTTGGCGAGCGGCCAATCGGCGACTGGTCCACATTGACTATCTTGTCTATATTCTCAATACCTTCTATTGAATCATAAGGCAGAGGATCTTCCAATGATCTGTAGAAATGCTGGCTTAATATAGGTTGTAATGTTCTGTTTATCAATGTTGACTTCCCGCTTCCAGAAACACCTGTCACACAAATAAAAGTTCCGAGGGGAAAAGAGACATCTACATTCTTCAGATTATTTCCCCTAGCTCCTTTTATTTCCAGTTTCAGTCCATTTCCTTTTCTTCTTTGTTCAGGAATGTCGATTGTTGTTTTACCATTCAGGAATGAAGAAGTCATAGTGTCAGCCTCCAGCATTTTCTGAGGAGTTCCGGCAAACACAACTTCGCCACCGAGTCTTCCGGCTCTCGGTCCCAAATCAACAATATAATCAGATTCGAGCATCATATCCTTGTCATGTTCAACAACGATGACAGAGTTTCCCGTATCTCGCAGCTGTTTAAGAGAATGTATCAGCCTTACATTATCACGTTGATGCAAACCGATACTTGGCTCGTCCAATATATACAGGACATTGACCAATTGGCTGCCAATCTGAGTAGCAAGTCTGATTCGCTGACTTTCTCCACCGGAAAGAGTCGCTGAAGCTCTGTTCAATGACAGATAATCCAATCCCACATCCAACAGGAATTTCAGGCGGGAGCGGATTTCCTTAAGTATTTCAAAGGCAATAGTCTTCTGCCTGTCATCCAGTTTGTTTTCAATATCAGACAACCATTCATATAGTTCCGATATATCCATAGACGACAAATCAGCAATATTCTTGCCACATATATAATAATGTAAAGCCTCTTTATTCAAGCGTTTTCCCTGGCATTCCGGGCAAACTGTCATTTTAACAAATTGACCTGCCCATTTCTGTGCCGAGGCAGAAGCATCTGCTTCCTGCTGCATTTGTATATATTTGGCAACTCCTTCATATGAAAGGAAATAGTTCGATGTTCCGATTGACTCATTTTTTATCTGGAGACGCTCGTCTGTTCCATTCATAATCTCGTCGATAGCTTCCTCAGGAATATCACGGATAGGAGTTTTCAGCGTGACGCCATATTTCGTGCATATAGCTTCAATCTGCCAGAAAATCAAGGAATTTTTATACTTGCCTAATGCAGTTATTCCTCCGGAGTATATACTGAGAGAAGGATCCGGAACAATCTTTTCCATATCCAGAAGATTTAGCTGTCCGAGACCTTTACACTTCAAACAAGCACCATGAGGAGAATTAAATGAGAAATTATGAGGAGCCGGCTCGCTGTATGATAAACCGGTTATCGGGTCCATCAATGTCTTACTGAAATGCCTGATTTCATTCGTATCAGCATTCAAAACCATAACAAGACCATTTCCCTGCTTCATTGCAAGCGACAGACTGTCCTTCAGTCGTGCTTCATCATTCTTGGAAATGACCATCTTATCTATAACAACCTCAATACTATGGCTCTTGTAACGGTCGAGCTTCATTCCGTAAAGGATTTCCCTCATTTCTCCGTCAACACGGACATTCAGATATCCTTTCTTTCTGATTTGCTCAAATAATTCTTTGTAATGACCCTTTCTGTTCCTAACCAGTGGAGCCAGCAAATATGTTTTCTTGCCTTCATACTTATCCAATATCAGTTCAAGAATCTGGTCTTCTGTATATTTCACCATCTTCTCCCCGCTGATATAAGAATGAGCCTCGCCTATTCGGGCATACAAAAGTCTGAGGAAGTCATATATTTCAGTTGTAGTACCGACAGTGGAACGCGGATTTTTGTTAGTGGTTTTCTGTTCTATTGATATAACAGGACTTAAACCTGTTATTTTATCAACATCAGGTCGTTCCATATTTCCCAGAAAATTTCTCGCATAAGCAGAAAATGTTTCAACATAGCGACGCTGCCCTTCAGCAAATATTGTATCAAAAGCCAATGAGGACTTTCCGCTTCCACTCATGCCCGTTATCACGGTTAAAGAATTTCGGGGAATTTCCACATCGATATTTTTCAAATTATGCACACGGGCTCCATAAACAGAAATTTTTCCGTGTTCTACTGCCTGTTTGTCTATTGCCATTTAAATATAACAAGTTTCTAAAACGAGTGTAAAGATACAAAAAACCTGTAATTCTGAAAACAGGTATTTTAATATTTACTCGGCTACAACCCAAGCCGGATTATGAACGTATGTATTTGCCGTATTATAATACATATCAGCCTTTGACGGAATCATCAGCTTGTATGTTTTCCCTTGTGTTACAAGCTTTCTGTCTCTGAGCCAAGGATTGAAACGTTTCAAATCTGCGTACGTAATTTTATGGTCAACAGCAAATTCTGCCAAATCCTGAATGTCACTGTTTACTTCATAAACATCGCAAGCTATAGGCTTGTACAAATCTGAAGCCTTTAGCACAAATCCGTACTTATAAGGATTCTCAAAGATTTGTTTTATTGCCATAATCCTGTACACATATCTAGTTGTTTCTTCAACAAGCCACAAATCAAAATAATTGTCAGCTTTTTGTTTTACCAGTTCGCCGGAAATTCTTCCCATTCCACCATTATACGAAGCAGCAACTGAAGGCCAGTTTCCATACTTTTCGTATGCGTCCTTCAAATATTTGCACGCAGCTTCAGTCGCTTTTTCCACATTGCATCGTTCGTCAACTGTCGGCGTAATGTTCAAGCCATATTCCCTTCCAGTTGCTTCCAATATCTGCCACATTCCAACAGCCTTTGCTCGGGATTGGATTCTTGGGTCCAAATTACTCTCTATCACAGCAAGATATTTGAAATCATCAGGAATTCCATTCTTCTTCAATATCGGTTCAATAATAGGGAAATATCTGTTTGCCCTTTTTATCAACAGCATAGTTGTTGAATGGAAATAAGTAAATGAGCTTAATTCCCTGTCAAGAGCTTCATGCATATTATAACGAGTCAGGTCAACCTCTTCTCCACAGAAATTCAGTTTAGACGGAACTTCAGGAGTTACTGTCATTGACAAAACATGAGGTTTCATTTCCTTTGCACGAATCGAGTCGTCCGAACCCAAAGTAATACATGCTGTCAGTCCAAGTCCTGCAACACAAACCGTTCCTAAAAATATGCTCTTATAATTTTTCATTTTTGGAATACTTTTGTTTTCAAAACTATGACATCTTTCAATGGTCTGTCATTTTTATCTGTTTCAACTAATGACATTTTCTCCACAATATCAAAGCCTTCAACCACTTCGCCGAATATTGTTACTGAACCATCAAGATGAGGAGTTCCTCCAATTGTTTTATATACTTCCCTCTGCTCTGCCGGAATAATTACAGCAGGCAATTTGGCAAGAGTATCTTCAAGCAAAACAGAAGCTTCTATATGCAAGTCTTCTTCTTTGTCTGGAGATGCATATTCAGGGAATTTTTCTTTCAAATCTTTCCTTATTTTGTAATACAGCCAATTTCTTCTAATCTGGTTGATTCTGGTTTCCATTGAATCCAGTCCTTTGTCGTCCCAAACTTTACCTTGAACAAAACAGAACTGAGTTCCGGCAGAAACTCTTTCCGGATTAACATCATCTCCTTCCTTCGCATCTATCAATGCTCCGCGTTTATTAAAATGATTAGGCAATATTTCAGCTGGAACAGAATATCCACCACCATCATTACCATATAGAACTCCAGGTTCATGTGCCTTGCTGGAAGGATCACCACCTTGAACCACAAACTCCTTGATTATGCGATGGAACAACACTCCTTCATAAAAGTTCTCACTACAAAGCTTTATAAAGTTATCCCTATGTAAAGGAGTATCATCATATAACATAACAGTTACATCACCCATAGTAGTTGAAATCTCAACATAAACAGGCTTATTCTTATCAAGCGACTCTTTTCCGCATGAAACCAACATGCCAAGAGATAACAAACACAAAAATAAAGTTCTTGCTATTTTCATTATTATATATTTAATTTTTCGATTGAGAATCCTTTTTTATAAGCATCTGGCAATTTTTACAATCAAACTCCAATAGCAAACGTGTATCCTTATAAAGTAAATAATATGGTTCTTTATACGGCGATTTTCCTTTTTGCCTTACCGGACACCAGCCCATGCTGTAGCGCAGGCAATGTTTCGTAAACATCAAAGGAACATCATCCACTTGCACCTTTTCAAATGCAGGTGATATTTTCTCCACACCTCGTTCCGCATAAAACTTATATGATTTGTCATTCGCCACATTTCCAAGATATGTCAACGAGCGCTGAGGGAATTGCGGCTTAGCCTGATAATTACTTACCTTCACCAACTCACGTCTGTATCTGGTTCTGCGGTTCAATATCAACTTCTCAATGGCTTCCCTGCGCATATCTGAAAGAAGAGAAGACGGCACAAACCACATTTCCGACAGATTCACATCAACTTTAGCCACAGAAAACGGAGTATTTCCTAATTTCGACAACTGAGTGCGAATATTTTCGGTCTGCTCCCGCTTTGCTGTTTCCTTGTTGAAATCTCGGTAAATTATTACACGAGCACCGCTTTCATCTTCCACAGACAATGAAAAACCATTCTGGCAGTCAGCAAACGACATAACAACAGGAATCTTCCTTTCCGCCGTCTGTCTTGCCATAGTCTTTTCAAACGCTTGGTCGAAATTTCTGTATAAAGCAGTTTTCGGGCGAAGTCTTGCCGGCATTTCCTGAGGAAAAACTCTGTTGGCATCAACCTTATTCACTCTGAAGCCTTCCAATTCTCCGTTGGCATTGAAAAATATAAGTCCGTCACCGTTGTTCAGAGTTTTTGTTCCGGCAACAGTAAAACTGTTACCCTTCATTTCCTTCACATGACCTACAAATTCCCCAAGAGATTTAGGAGTGTCAAAAGCTGTTATGTCCGCACTTCTTCCTTTAAGGAAAAAAGGAGTGAAACCACGGTTGAAACTCTTCGACACTTCCGGCTCAAAGTCAAATGTGCTTTTACCGTCCGATGCTCTCACATATTCCGGACGGCGTTTGAATATTTCGTCAAGTTTCTTCCTGTAATAAGCAGTAACATTCTTTACATAAGATATATCTTTCAGGCGACCTTCAATTTTCAGCGACGAAGCACCCGCATCCAGCAAGTCTTCCAGATATTCCGAACGGTTCATATCCTTCAGCGACAAAAGATGCTTGTTCTGCATAATGACCTTGCCTTCAGAATCTATCAATGTATAAGGCAGACGGCAATATTGCGCGCAAGCTCCTCTGTTCGCACTTCTTCCGCTCAAAGCCTCACTCAAATAACATTGGCCACTATAGCTCACACACAAAGCACCATGAATAAAGACCTCCAACGAAACATTTGTTGAATCTTTTATTCTCTTTATTTCTTCCAATGACAATTCCCTGGCTAAAACGACCTGTGTAAAGCCTGCTGATTCAAGAAATTTGACCTTTTCCACAGTTCGGTTATCCGTCTGAGTGCTGGCATGCAAAGGTATCGGAGGCAAATCCAATTGTGTTATACCCATATCCTGCACAATCAGAGCGTCAACTCCGGCATCATAAAGCTTCCATATCATATCACGGGCTTCGTCCAGCTCATTGTCATAAAGAATTGTATTCAGTGCGACATAAATCCGGGCTCCATACAAATGAGCATAATCGCATAACGACTTTATATCATCAACCGTATTGCCCGCAGCTGCACGCGCACCAAACTTGGGCGCACCGATATATACAGCATCCGCGCCATGATTTATAGCCTCAATGCCGCAAGCCAAATCCTTAGCCGGCGATAGCAGTTCTATTTTCCTTTTTATCAATTTTGCCACAAATGTTCTTATTTTATTAACTGTAAACTTCCCAAATTAGCTATATCCTCATGTTTATAAGGCGTTTCCTGATATACATAATAATTCAGCCAATTCGTAAACAACAAGTTTGCATGTCCTCTCCAACGCACCACCGGTCCCATCGACGGGTCATTGTTCCTGTAATAGTTTTTAGGTATAGAAATTGGCAGTCCTTTGTTCAGGTCGCGAACATACTCATCATTAAGCGTATATGGAGAATATTCGGAATGTCCTGTAATAAAGAATTCCCTGCCACCACGAGCCATAACCATATAAACACCCGACTCCTCACTTTCCGACAGCAGCGTCAGTTCCGGCACTTTCATAATATCATCTTTTCTTATTTCCGTATGGCGGCTGTGAGGCACATAAAACTCATCATCAAAGCCGCGGAAAATAGGAAGATATGATTCACGCAAAGTATGACGGAAAACACCGAACATTTTAGCCGGCAAATCATATTTAGGAATATTATAGAAATGATAAAGCCCGGCTTGTGCTGCCCAGCATATATAAAGCGTAGAAGTCACATGTTTCCTTGCCCAGTCAAAAATTTCTGTAATCTCATTCCAATAGCCAACTTCTTCAAACGGCATTTGCTCCACCGGCGCTCCGGTTATAATCATTCCGTCATAATAGCCTTTCTTTATTTCGTCAAAATCCTTATAGAATTCACGCATATGTTCAATAGGCGTATTTTTCGGAGTATGTCCTTTTATCTTAAGGAATTCCAGTTCGATTTGTAGCGGTGTATTACTCAGCAGACGAACCAAATCTGTCTCTGTAGTTATTTTCAAAGGCATCAAATTAAGAACTACAACACGCAGCGGACGAATATCCTGTGACGATGCACGCAATGAGTCCATTACGAATATATGTTCTTTCTTCAGCAAATCAATTGCCGGCAAATTTTTCTGTAGATTAAGTGGCATATTGTTATTTTGATTATCGGATTACTTTTATTCAGAGACAAGTTGACAAAGGAACAAGTTGACAAGGAAAGCACTTGTTCTCCTTGCCAACTCGTCAACTCGTTCCCTTGTCAACTATTTCAATGTTCCATTCTGTGCCTGCTGAATCATTGTTTCATTAGGCAAAATCAGAATCTCAACTCTTCTGTTCAATGCTCGACCTTCAACTGTGCTGTTGTCTGCAACAGGCTGATGAATACCTTTTCCTTCATATTCCATACGCTTGCTGCTGACGCCCTGGTCAACCATCAGATAATTATATACGCTTTTGGCTCTCTTCTCGGATAAAGTCTGGTTATAGTCCACATTACCTGTATTGTCAGTGTGGCCAACAATCTTGATATCCGTATCAGGATTCTGATTCAAACTTTCCGCCAATTTGCGTAATGCACTTCTTGAAGCTTCGCTCAGTGTGCTTGAATTAGTTGCAAACAAGATTCCCGAATCAAAAGTAACTCTCAGAGCTTCACCATTGTTTATTGTTTCAACTTGAGTTTCCTCAGGCAAAGTAGCTTCAAGTTCCTTTTTCTGCTTATCCATCTTCTTGCCAATCAATGCACCGGCTGTTCCTCCAACTGCAGCACCAATAACCGAGCCTAAAGCCGTATTACCTGCCAAAGCACCAACACCAGCACCAACTGCTGCTCCACCGCCAACACCTATTGCAGTTCCTTTAGCCATATTGTTCCATGAACCGCAACTTGACATTGTTACTGCCAATGATAAAACTGCGACTGACAACAAATGTATTTTCATAATCAATTCCTTTTTTAAATTAAACAATTTAAGTTTCGCAAGTTGCTCAACTTAAAAGTTAACAAGACTTCAGATACAAGAAGAAAAATTCTCTTGTCAACTTGTCTTCTTGTCAACTGAAAAATCAGTCAAACATATCAATAGAATCGCAATAAGCCAATTCTCCCTGGACAATGAAAGTTATTTCATCCTCTGAGAATTTGCCTACCTTGTCCTTCAGAGCGTTCTTTATAACGAATTGAACCAGTTCTTCTTCATCAATGTCAACTTCTTCATTGTCTTCCATGTCCATATTCATATATCCTTTTGAATCATAGAATTCATAAATCAAGTCAACGATATAGTTTATATCATCATTGCTGAATTTTCCCTTCAATTCCTGTGGAAGATAATTCTGGATAAATTTTACAGAATCTTCTTCATCATAAATAAAATCATCTTTTTCAGTCATGTCTTTTCGTGTTAATAAAATTAATACTCTAACATTTCTATCTTATCCGTAAAGATATGATTATTTCCTTTAATTAATGGACTCATAGTTCCATTTATTTTGCGGATTTTTGCCCTCAGGAGTATAAAGTTGTTCCAGACGGTCGGCATAAGCCTTTTCCACTTTTCCGCGCACAATCTTCATCGTGCTGTTAACCATACCGTTCTGTTCAGTGAACGGTTCCGGCAGAACGGCAAATGTAGCCGGCAGCCATCTGTCAGGAAACATATCCGCCAAATCTCCACCTTTCTTGAAGCGTGCAATCTGCGACTGAATAATCTCAACAGCCTTTTCCTTTCCGGCAGCAGTCTGCAGCGTTTCGCCTTGCGGAAGCATTTTCTTCAGCTGCTCCTTGTTTGGAACAATAAGAGCCACAGTATACGGATTCTGGTTGTTATACAGAATAAGCTGGTCGATGCATGACGAATGTTCAACCAAAGCCTCTTCAATTCCTTCCGGACTATATTTCTCGCCGTCGCTTCCAATCAGCAAACTCTTGAATCTGCCGAGCACATAAAGCAGTCCGTCCTTGCTCATATATCCCATATCACCGGTATAGAGCCAGCCGTCTTTCACTGTCTCAGAAGTTGCAACAGGATTTTTCCAATATCCCGCCATGACATTCTCGCCTCTTATCACAATTTCGCCTTTCTCGCCGCATGGCAACTCTTTTCCGTCGGAATCACATATTTTCAAATCCAATGGCTTCACAAGCACGCCGCTGCTTCCGAACTTATGACGCTTCGGTCCGTTTGTTGAGATAACCGGAGTTGCCTCGCTCAAGCCATAACCCTGATACATCGGCAAACCAATAGCATAATAAAACTTCTGCAAATCCTTGTCCAGCAAAGCACCGCCACCGATGAAGAAACGAAGTTCGCCACCGAAATTCTGGCGTATTTTGCTGAAAATTATTTTGTCGAACAATGAAACAAGAGGTTTCAGCACGAAACGCCATCCGCGTCCCTTGTCATCCCCGCCGTCTCCATTATAGATATAAGCCGTTTCCAAAGCATATTCAAACAGCCTTGTAACAGTCTTTCCCTGAGCCTTTATGCCCTGCTCAATGCTTTTCTTGAAGTTCTTAGCCAGCGCCGGCACACTCAAAATCAGATAAGGCTTTATTTCCTTGATATTTATCGGAATATTCTTCAACGTCTCCATGCCCGTGCGGCCCACCTGCACAGTGGCAACCGACGCACCTTTCGACATAAAGATATAAAAGCCCACAACATGCGCGAAGCAATGGTCGAGCGGCAAAATAACCAAAGTTCTCCATGACGAATCCAAATCCACGCAAGTCAGCGACTGCTCCACATTCGCCGTGTAGTTCCTGTGAGTAAGAATAACACCTTTCGGGTCCGCAGTAGTTCCCGATGTATATGTTATCGTTGCATAGTCGTCATTCTGCAATGACAGGGCAACTTCCATAAACTCCTCTCTTGAATGAGTTTCAAGCCAATCACGGCCGTAATCAGAAACATCGCCTACATATACTTCTTTTTCCTTGAATTCCGGAATCCTGTCCAGAACAACAACCTTTTCCACCAGAGGAAGCTCATTCAGAATTTTTCTGATTTTCTTCAGCTGATTTGCCGACACAACGATATATTTCACCTCGGCATGTTTCAGCCTGAACAGCAAATCATTTGCCTCTTCCAGTTTTATTGAAAGAGGAACGTTGGTTGCCCCGGCATAAAACATAGCCAGCTCACTGATAATCCAGGCATTCCTGCCTTCGCTCAGCAAAGCCATGTTATCGCCTTTCTTCACTCCCAACGCTCTGAAGCCCGCCCCAAGTTCATAAACCATCTGCCGGACTTCCTTATATGTTGTCGGTTCGTATTTTTTACCTGTCTTTTCCCACAAAAAGACATTGTCTCCATAACGAGCCACAGACGACTCAAACAAGTCAACAAGTGTTTTTTTCATTCTCAATTAATTTTTTCGATTTCTTCCATAATGGCACATGCCTTTCCAACCGTTGTGACATTCTTAACCACAATGCTCAGCTTGTCATTCTGTTCCCTTAGCTTACAGTCCTTCGGATGCCTCTGGATATAAGCCAGAACGTGAGAGAATGAATCACTCTCATAATAAAGGCTCTTAGGATTGGAAACCATATAAAGAATCATCTGCCCTTTCTTCAATATAGCCTTTTCAACTCCCAGACCCTTTGCCATCCTGCGGAAACGCACAATCCTTATCAGCTCCATTCCTTCAGTCGGAATTTTACCGAATCTGTCCTCGATGCGTTCCTTGAATGCCTGGATATCTCTCTCTTCTTCCATCTTGTCGAGCTCCCTGTAAAGAGAAATTCTTTCCGAATCGCTCGGGATATAAGTAGGAGGGAAACGCAATTCCAAATCACTCTCGATATAAGTCTCACGCACAAAGTCTTTCCTGTCCTTCTGGTTTTCCGTCAGTTCTGCATACAAATCAGAGAATTCTTCCGTTTTCAGTTCGTCAACGGCTTCTTCCAGAATCTTCTGATATGTTTCATATCCCAAATCTGCGATAAAGCCACTTTGCTCTGCGCCCAGCATATTTCCGGCACCTCTGATGTCCAAATCCTGCATGGCGATATGAATACCGCTGCCAAGCTCGGAGAAATTCTCTATTGCCTGCAGTCGCCTCCTTGCCTCCTGGCTCAACGTGCTCAAAGGCGGAGAAAGCAGATAGCAGAACGCCTTCCTGTTGCTTCGCCCAACTCGTCCGCGAAGCTGGTGAAGATCCGACAGGCCGAACTGCTGCGCATTGTTGACAATTATAGTATTTGCATTCGGAACATCAATTCCACTCTCAATTATACTAGTAGCAATCAGCACATCATACTCGTAGTTCACGAAATCAAGAATGATTTTCTCCAACTGCTCCGGCTCCATCTGCCCGTGACCGACGCAAACCCTTGCATCCGGCACTTCACGGCGGACAAGATTCTCTATCTCATATATATTCTGAATCCTGTTGTTGATGAAGAAAACCTGACCGTTGCGGCTCATCTCAAAGTTTATAGCCTCGCGGATAATGTCCGGATTGAATCTCTCCACCTCAGTCTGAACCGGATATCTGTTTGGCGGAGGAGTAGTAATGCTGCTCAAATCCCTCGCTCCCATCAGTGAGAACTGCAAAGTTCTCGGAATCGGAGTAGCCGTCATCGTCAGCGTATCTACATTAGTCTTCAGCTGTCGGAGCTTCTCCTTGACCGACACACCGAATTTCTGCTCCTCGTCGATAATCAGCAGTCCCAAATCCTTGAACTCCACATCCTTGCTCACAAGGCGATGCGTGCCGATAACAATATTTATCTCACCCTCCTTAAGCAATTTCAATGTCTGTCTGATTTGTGCCGACGTACGCGCACGGCTGATATAATCAATGCGGCAAGGAAAATCCTTCAGTCGCTCGCTGAAAGTCTGATAATGCTGGAACGCAAGCACCGTAGTAGGCACAAGCACCGCAACCTGCTTATTGTCCGACACCGCCTTGAAAGCCGCGCGGATAGCAACCTCAGTCTTGCCGAAGCCCACATCACCACACACCAGGCGGTCCATCGGCCGGTCACTCTCCATATCTGCCTTCACATCGGCAGTAGCCTTCATCTGGTCCGGAGTGTCCTCATATATAAAGCTAGCCTCCAGCTCATGCTGCATAAAGCTGTCCGGGCTGAATGCAAAACCTTTCTCCTTTTTCCTCTTCGAATAAAGCAGAATCAGGTCGCGGGCAATATCCTTCACCTTTTTCTTGGTGCGTTCCTTCATCTTCTCCCACGCACCCGTGCCCAGCTTGTTCAGCTTTGGCGGCTCGCCATTGTCCTTGCCCTTATATTTCGAAAGCTTGTGCAAGGAATGAATGCTGACGAAAATTATATCATTATTCTGATAAATAAGCTTGATAGCCTCCTGAACCTTTCCGTTCACTTCCGTACGCACCAGTCCGCCGAACTGCCCCACACCGTGGTCGATATGCACAACATAATCACCCACAGAAAACTGGTTGAGCTCCTTCAGCGACAAAGATATTTTCCCGCTCCTCGCCTTGTCACTCTTAAGGCTATACTTATGGAAACGGTCGAAAAGCTGATGGTCCGTAAAGAAGCAAACTTTCATCTGCTCGTCGCTGAAACCCGCATGAATAGTCTTGTTCACGGCAGTGAAAGGCAAATCCTCTTTCCTGTCCTCAAATATGGCACGAATTCTGGCAGCCTGCTTCTCAACGTCGCTCAATATGTAAATTGTATAGCCGTCGTTGATAAACTTTCCGAAAGATTCGCTCACCAAATCAAAATTCTTATGATAAATAGGCTGAAGCTGCGTCTGGAATTTCACAACCACATCCGGAGTTCCAAGTATATGTGTTCCCGTCTGAATCCTTTTGAAGTCCAGCGCCTTTCTGATAAAACTCTCCCAATGCACCAGCTTTTCATGCATACTCTCGGCACTGGCAAAAGATTCTTCGTCGGCAACAACCGGCTCTTCCTTCCAGATTGAGCAAATCCTCTCCTTGCACCATTCCAAATCATAAGAAACAACACAAGTATCTTCCGGCAGAACATCAAGCAGCGAAGCCTCACTCCCGCTGTCCGAATTTATCTTCGGAACAATATGGATTCTCTCCAGCTTCTCCTTCGAAAGCTGCGTTTCCACATCAAACGAGCGGATAGTCTCAATCTCATTTCCAAAAAAGTCAATTCTGTACGGAAATTCATAAGAATACGAGAAAACGTCGAGAATACTACCACGCACCGCATACTGCCCCGGTTCATACACATAATCCACACGCTCGAAGCCATAACTGTCCAACACGTCCGAAATAAACTTACTGTCAACCTTCTCTCCCGCAGCAATCTGCAACGTATTCTCTTTCAAGGTTTCCTTAGCAACAACCTTCTCCGACAAAGCATCAGGATAAGTTACAATAATAAAATTACTGTCAGGCTGCTGAAGCATACTCAAAACCTCAGTTCTCAATATCTCATTTGCAGCATCAATATGCCCGTATTTTATCGATCTGCGATATGCCGACGGAAAAAAATACACATTCTTGTCTGAAATAAGCTGTGTAAGGTCGTGATAGTAATATCCCGCATCTTCCAAATCATTGAGAATACACAAAAAACGCCCCTTGTCACGCTCGGACAGCGAAGCGATAAGCATAGCAGAAGAAGAGCCGTTAAGTCCTTTGGCCGCAATATTTTTCATCTGTTTGTCCTTGAGCAAAGATTCCATCATCTTCACTTGCGGATGCGCAGAGTAACTATTTAGCAAATCTTGTATTGTCACTTTTCTCGGTTTTAAATTCAAGTACTCATTCTGTACTGTCGTCAGAACATTTTTCCTTATTAGTGCAAAAATAAGGAAAGTTGGTAAAATATGGATGGATTTGGGGGAATAATGATGTGTGAAGGGTTAATGGAGATATACAGAAAATTTGTTAACTATCCGTTTCCCTATCTTGTTTTATGCGTCTATTAGAAAAAACTTTTTGTCTCCTGCACTTTATTCTCTATCTCAACGACCAATTCTCATACGAATGTTTCAACGATGTTGACTCAATCAAACAACAATAGTTCATATTCTGATTAAATATAAAATTATACTTTAACCATAATATTTCAATATTAATTGTAATCGAAAGAATTTATTCTTTGAATTGTAGCTATATGATTAGCAACAATTTCAGGGTTATCCCCATTATTTACAGCTTTACGAAGTAAACTTGCTATTTCCTTCTTATCATTATATTCAGCCAATTCTAATTTTTCAATTTTGTTCAATATATATTCAATATCACAATTATATCCAACATATGTATTTTCTGATATATAACTAACATCTTTTAAAGTACAATTTGTCGTAAAAAGTACTATATTGAAAATAGGCAAGTGTGCAAATTGTTCAGACTGTTCCTTAAGAGCTTTTATATGTCCAGCATTCTGCATAATTGGATTATAAAAACGGGACTTATATTCTCCATAATTCAATATCTGAGTCCAATATTTTTGTTTTTCATTGCCAAATATCCATCCACTAAAATCCTTAACTTCTATAACAAGTAGTCCTTGTGGAGTTGCCACAACAATATCAATCTGCGAGAACTCTCCATTTTTCTTTTGTAAATATAAATCATGAAAAATGGCTTTAGGATGTACTCCGTTTTTGAGCATTTTAATCAACAATCTACGCTCAGCTCTATTCCCTCTTTTAGGTGAAGAAACAGAGCTGAGTAATTTCTTGTTTTCCCTATATTTCAAATAGAAGATTAATATACATACGTATATGATACTCAAAACTATATATAGAACTATCATATTTTAATATTTAATATGTAATACTGAAAGAATCTATTTCTTAATATTTTCTTCTTCCAATTCATTTATTTTATTTCCAGATCTACATTAATATGTAAATCTTTTTTGGGTAGGATTTACATAACTTTATATAAATCACTTAAGAGTGACATATTATGATTTAAATATTAAATGTGTACCATATCCATACACGGCTTCTGTTACTAGAAATATTTTATCAAATTTGCTGATATACCCATTAGGTAATTTATATAAACTTGGATCTATATATGCATTTTCTGGAATCTCTATACATAACCACCATTGAGATATATTTCTTTTATTATCTTGTTTATATATATCTAACTTCTTTTCTTTTTCAAATATACATCTTAAAACAGGATCCAAATCTTTTTTGCACATTCCATGATTAATTTGTAATATATCATTGATTTTTGGAACTATATATGCCATATCAGAACTAATGTTTATTATTAATTCATTTTCAAAACAATATTCCAAATAATCAAATTCTACAGAACTAATAAAATTACCACTTTGTCTATTTCCATTTATAATAAAAGATTTAAGTTCCATCTTTAATTCTTCAATATTATAACGACCATTTATCATTACAGAATGATTAAACTTAATATTAAAGTAATTAGCCTTAGGAAGCTTACACTCGTTAAGCAATTCATTAATAACGTGTTTGCATATTAATTTTAATTCAGTATCAATTTTTTGACTATTCCATTTTTTATCAAAATAGCATTTGGTCACTTCTAAGGCAACATTATTAAAAATAGTATTTTCCGAATATAATATAAAATCTGGTCCCTCATAAAACTCAACACTAATAGACTTCCGTTCAAATTTATTAAAACTATCTAGAAAAAAAGATACAATATGAAATTCATCTTCTTTCTTCTTTCTTTCTTGTAAATTTAAATTATTCCAATTTTCAGGATTAATTCTATTTATATATACATTTTTCATATTATTCTTTCGTTATTAAAGTTTCAGAATAGATAATAATATAGTCATATGTTAATTTGTAAATTAATAAACCTATACATTCCATTTTAATTCTACACTACTTATTGATAACTTATTATTTTTAATCTAATTAATCATTGTTGTTTATTTATAAAAGATATCAAAATTGAGCACTCATAAATGAAATAACTTATATAGGAACATTATTAATACTCTATTCCAACGTATAAACTTCATCATAAATATCTCTCAAATTCCGACCATTAAAAGACCAGTACCCTGTTGGTTGAACGTCATGAGTAATATTAAGGATCTTTCTTGTTAGAGCGGTAAGAGAATAGACTTCACCCTCATATATAACTTTCTTTTCATCAAAAATAGAAGCTATAATATTATTATCTTTTACAAAAACTATAATATCATCCTTTTTCATTCCCATTTCATAATAATTTAATGGAGGACGACGAGATGAATTGATTTTGACAGATGCTGATTTATCTTCTATTGTTAAATCATTATCAATTTCTTCTGTTACTTCCAGTGTTATATCTTCTCTGTTAAACAATTCCAATATAGCCATAGCCTGTTCCGGCTTTATTTGAAAAAACTCCCTATTGGCATTAATACGGTTTGGTTCAAATGCTGTATGTAATGCTTTTTCAATTTTAGCACAATCAGAAGATTTTACCTTACAAGCATACTTGCACTCAAATGGAACAGGAACACCAGTACCATAAAGTTCTCTCATCCTCTCTTCTATATTATCTCGTGTAGTCATACCTATTTTTACCAATCCTGGCATTACAGGGTTAGTTAACACATAGACAATTCCGTAATTATGTTGTTTATTTGTTGTTTTCATTTTACACTATATAATAATCATAGTAAAATATTATTTCTTTATTAAAACTCCAAATCCCAACTTTCAACATCATTATCCCCAAATCTTATTGCTTCATCATCCACTTGTTCCAAATCTTTTAGTTTTTTTCGATAATTCATTAATACAGACAAATCTTCAAGTTCCTGTTTACGGGCCTTTCCCATCTGTAAATAACATTCTTCCTTATCAATTCCCAAAAAACGACGTCCCAAAAGATTGGCTGCAATACCAGTTGTACAACTTCCTGCAAATGGATCTAAAATCCATGCACCATTCTGAGTCGAAGCTAATATAATTCTGGTTAAAACAGACAAAGGTTTCTGAGTTGGATGTTTACCACATGATTTTTCCCATCTACCAATAGCAGGTAAATGCCATACATCATTCATTTGTTTATTACCATTAATACGTTTCATCAATTCGTAATTATAGTAATGTGGGACTTTTTGCATTTTTCGAGCCCAAATAATAAATTCTGTCGAAAATGTAAAATAACGGCAAGAAATATTTGGTGGTGGATTCGTTTTTGCCCAAGTAATAACATTCAATATTTTGTAACCTAACTCTGTAAGTTGGTTTGCTACAGAAAATATATTATGATATGTTCCACTTATCCAAATTGTTCCGTTATCTTTCAATTTTTCACGACATAATGTAAGCCATTCCTTATTAAATTGATTTATATATTCAGGTGAACCGCCTTTATCCCATTCGCCCTTATTCACACAAACGACTTTTCCACTCTGAACGCTAATTCCTCCATTTGAAAGAAAATATGGAGGGTCTGCAAATATCATATCAAATTTGAAATCAAATTGACGCAAGACTTTAAGACTATCACCATGCAAAAGAGTGAAATGACGATCGGAGGATTTGTAGTATGATTCAATCATTCTTCAATTTACGAATTTCTGTATATAGCATATCCCTTCCACTATGAGCCCAATATGTAATATCTTGCTCTATGAAAAACCATCTACAAAGTTTTAATAATAATTCAAATGACCAACCTATACAATTTATGTCTTTGACTTTTGAGTAAGCATTTAGAAATGGTCTGAGTTCATAAATATCTTTAATGCTCAAAAGAACTTTATTAAAGTCTTCTTTTGATAAAAAACTTTGCTTTACTCTCAGGTCATTTAATAAATCATCATGTTTAGGTGGTTTATCATTCATATTTTTATATTTTAAAAGGTCTTCGACATAAATTATAAAGTCACAACCTTTGTTTAATTTTCCAGGTCGCTCTATATAAATTCGTTTGCCATCTGAAAGTGTTTCTACATAATATCTAAGCTTAGTTTTACATTCTTCTAAAATAAATGTACACAAAAGAAATTTTCTTATTTCTGCTTTATCAGAAAATCTTTCTACAGATTCTAATACTATTTCTTTTGATTCATCTTGTCTGATTGTCATATTTACAGTTCTCTTTTTAATTCTTCTAACCAGTTTTTTATACTTTCCAAATTATAAACGCTTGGAATATTATAAAAAGCCTCTTCTAATTTACTACTTGCCGATTTCCAACCAATTCCATCAGTAATCCAAACAAATTCAAAATTTGAAAACTGATTTATCTTTGGAGCAAGTTCTGTATATGAGCGAGCAACTTCATTCAATTTTGAGCCACCACCAGAATAGAAATTAACTTCAACTAAATATGTCTTTTTATGTGTTTCTATAACAAAATCAAATCTTTTCAAATCCTCTCCTAAACAACTCATTTCTTCAAATTCAGTCGAATATACTTCTTTTCGAAATGGTATATTATTTTCTTTTAGTATTTCTGCTACTTTATTTTCCATTAATTTACCACTTCTATTTTTACGAGCATTTGTATCAAGACCTGTTTCTATTCCAAATACATAATCAACAAGATTTGTTATTTTCTTATTTTGAAAAACCTCCTTTAATCCAGTTGATTCTATATACTCAATCACCCCTTCTGAAGTTTTGAAAAAATTATCAAGTAAAGTTATTTCGCCTCTATTATTTAAAGCTTTCTTCTTATCTGATTTTCGAACTGCAATAAGAATATCTAAAACATTAAAAACTTTAGGATTTTCATTCCATAAGTCAATAATTGCAGAATTTATATCCTCTTTGCCTATCAAATAATTTAATTGATTAAGCTTCATAGATACAACATCTACATTTGCAGAAACTTTATCAAAATCAACAAAAAAATCTAATGTTGCAATAGTCTCTATTAATTGAGACATAAATTCATTAAACTGCTCTTTTGTATGTGCTTTTTCCATGGCCTTATTACTAAATTAAAACAAAAAATTTATTTTCGTATCTTGATAATTACGAATGAGTAATTCTGTTAACTTCCCTCTTTTTTCTGGATTAGAATTAACAAACCTTGATGCATAAACTCGTTCGATTATATAATCCTTATATAAATCATCAAAAAAAGTATCTTTCGGATTTTTACCCCGGCAATCCGAATTACTAAGCATCATTAAACACTTTTTTCGAGTTAATCTATCAAAATATCTTTTAAGACGTATTTGCTCGTCATCGTTAAAACCTTCTTTTGCATAAGAATTAAAACTAGAAGTTGCGTCAAGTGGACGGTACGGAGGATCAAAATAAACAAATGTTCGTTCTGTTACATACTTTTCTGTTTTCTCAAAATCTCCATTTATTATTTCAACCTTCTGTAACAATTCACTATCAGCATATATAGTTTCACTATCACAAATTGTAGGATTCTTATATCTGCCAAAAGGTACATTAAACTGACCTTTAGAATTTACTCGATACAAACCATTAAAACAGGTTTTATTTAAAAAAATAAAATATGTCGTATTATCTATATCTGACAAATTTCCTTCATTAAAACGTTGTCTAATATTTAGATAAAACTCTTTCCTGTTCTCTTCTTCATTAATGCTTAAAAATTCTTTTTGAATTTGATTTAATGCTACAACTAATGATTCTGGCATATTCTTTACAGTACTATATGCTCTTACTAAATCAGGGTTTAAATCATTAACTACAGCCTTTTCTATATTAGGAAAACGCTGTAACATAAAGAACAACATAGCTCCACCTCCTATAAAAGGCTCAATATAAGTAAGATTCTCTAAATTAATAAAATTAGATGGCAATAAATTTTCTATAGTAGATAATAATTGAGTTTTTCCTCCAACCCATTTTATAAACGGCTTTGCTATATATTTTTTCATCTTGTAAAGGTACTTAATTTTAAGCTCATACAAAAATAGGTAAATTAATAATAAAATCAAGAAGTTTTGAATTATTATAATTCAAAAACAATCCATACTTCTTGATTTTCAATAATTAATATGATTAATTAGATTTTACAGACACTTAGCATTCGTTTTCCTCTTACGCCCTCATCTCCCCCCACTTATCAAACTCCTGCATCAGCAGCCACGCCATA
>CALCST010000019.1 GCA_937894065.1 uncultured Parabacteroides sp.
GAAGTCCGCCTCCTAATATAATGTTAAACCGTCCAACTTTTGGGGGTCATATCAAAAAACATCGGCAGCTTTTTTATTACACAAAATATATACGGAAGCAATCTAAAATATATACGGAAGAAAATCTTATTACTTACGGAAGAAATTTTCATTATATACGGAAGAAAATTTCCACACATTCGGACATATATTTCATTAATCTGAAACCTATAAAAAACAAGAATATATAAACTAAAAAACACAAAAACTCACCAACTTAAAAATATTCCTTACCTTTGCCTTAAATAACTCACAAACTCAGAATAGAAATATGATTAAAATATTCGCAAACGACCAGGTTAGAAGTCTGGACATGTACACAATAGAAAACAAACCTATTGCGTCATCGGATTTGGTTGAAGAAGCAGCAATGGCATTTGTAAAGGAATTTTGCCTTCATTATTCTAAAATATCCAGAATAATAGTATTTGCCGGACAAGGCAAGAATGGAGCTGATGCTCTTGCCATTGCACGTATGCTAAATGATGAATCATATAAGGTTATAACATATCTGATTAATCCGACAAATTATCTGTGTCCGGAATGCGAAGAAAACAGAAGACGACTGTTGAATCTTGAGCAGGCTGAATTCTTTGAAATACAAAAGGAATTTGTTCTGCCTACACTCACTGAGAGAGATGTAGTAATCGATGGTTTGTTCGGTACGGGATTGAACAAGCCATTGGAAGGCGGTTTTGCAGGACTTGTGAATTTCATTAACAATTCTCCTGCGAAAGTGGTGTCTATCGACATTCCATCAGGACTTTTTGGCGAGGATAACAGAGGAAACAACATGAATGCCATAATCAAGGCAGACATGACGCTGACTTTCAATTATCCTAAACTATCTTTCCTGTTCCCTGAAAATGCTTGCTACGTTGGAGAATGGCAAATTATTAATGTTGATATTCTGCCGGAAATCATTGAAATGACTCCAACACGCTATAAGATGATTACCGAAGAAGATATGCAGCAGGTATATCATCCTCGCCCAAGATTTTCGCACAAAGGCACATATGGACATGCTCTGCTGATTGCCGGAAGCCGCGGAAAAATGGGTGCTGCAATGCTAAGTGCAAAAGCTTGTTTGAGAAGTGGTGTTGGACTTATAACTGCACATGTGCCAAAATGTGGAGAACAACTGATGCAAACATATATTCCGGAAGCTATGGTTGAAACAGACAAACACAATGACCTGTTCACCGAAATACAGAATGTATCTGCTTTTTCAGCAATCGGAATTGGTCCTGGCATCGGTCAGGAAGTTGAATCGGCTGTTGCCCTCGACGAATTGTTCGACAAGGTTGACTCGCCAATGGTAATTGATGCTGACGCTCTGAATATCATTTCAAGCAACGAAAGCCTGCTTGGCAAAATTCCTGCAAACAGTATTCTTACTCCTCACCCGAAAGAGTTTGACAGACTTGCCGGACCGTCAAATTCTGCATACGAAAGAATGTTGAAAGCTTCTGAATTTGCAAAACGCTATAATTTATGTATTGTATTGAAAGATGCATACACAGCAGTATGCACTCCGGAAGGTAATGTATATTTCAACTCATGCGGAAATCCGGGAATGGCTACAGCCGGAAGTGGAGATGTTCTGACTGGTATAATTCTTGGATTCCTAGCACAGGGAATGGAGCCGAAAACTGCAGCTGTTTCAGGTGTGTTTATTCATGCTACTGCCGGTGATTTTGCTGCCGCAACTAAGAGTGAAGAAAGCATGATTGCAAGTGACATCACTGAAGCACTTGGAAAGGCTTTCAAATCGTTGAAACAAATTTGAATATAGAAAACAGGTTTCAGATACAAGTTGACAAGTTTTTAATTCAAAAGCATCTTCTACCCTGCCTTGTCAACTTGTATCTGTAACCTTGTCAACTCAAATCATTCCCAAATCCTCAAACATAGGCTTATATATTGCTGCTTTCTCTTCCAAAGGTTTTGGATATGCTCTTGAAGAAGAAGGCATTCTGTAAAGCCGCATGTCACGCTCCATAAAACGGAATTCGGAATACGAACCAACTTCAGGCTCACGAACTGGAGGAAGAACAGACAAAAGAGTTTCCATTGCCTTTTCCCCTGTGACAACTATTGCACGGCATTCCGGAATGGATTCAAGGACTTGCTTAATATCTATCGGCTTAACTATTTTAAGGAATTTATCTGAAGCATTTCCTTGCAGACGAACAACCTCAACGCCGGTGTCACCTATCGATATACCTTTTTCCATACAAAACACCTTGGCTTTTTCTTCACTATATGCCTTTGGTGAATCCAGGAAATAATCTTTGTCCGAATAGAATATCAATCCTAATATTCTCCACATATCATTAAGTATATTCGGATAATAGAAATTCATTGACCAACGCTGACGAGGTGGAGGAAAACTTCCCAGCATAAGAAGATGACTGTTTTTGGGAAGAAAGAAACCTAAAGGATGAACTTCTACATTCTGAGGCAAACACATATTCAGAAGTGGATATGGTTTTCCAAACGAATCATATTCGCTGCGCGATTCTGTCACGAAACCCATTTTCTTATAAAAAGCCAGTGCGGATTCGTTCTGCTCGTTTACTGTCACATAACGGAGTCCGAACTTACTTATTGCCCATTCGATAAGTTTCCTGCCATAGCCTTTACCTATTATTTCAGGTGCAAGGAAAAGCATCTCAATATTTTCCTCATTAAAAGCTATAAATCCGTAAAGAGTTCCGCCATCATCAACAAGACCATAAGAGTTCATTTCCTTAAGATATTGGAAAACTATAGGTCGGTAAAACTCTATGTCTTCCTTTTTAAGAAAATCATGAGTCGCCTCGACCGAACGCTTCCAAACGTCGATTATCTGTAAATGATATTTTGATGTAAGCTTTTTTATTTTCATTTCTTCAAATTTGGTAGGAAATATGCAATCAATCCCAATAAAGGAGTGAAAGCTACTACATTATATACATATTCTATACCGTATGTATCTGCATAATTTCCGAGAACGGCAGATGCAATTCCCGCTACTCCGAATGCAAAGCCGAAAAATATACCGGAAATCATTCCTATTTTATACGGAAGAAGCTCCTGAGCATATACCAATATGGCAGGAAATGCAGATGAGAGTATGAATCCGATAATAAAGCTCAACACAACTGTTGCAGCAAGTCCGACATGTGGCATCAGCAAAGTGAACGGAGCAGAACCTAAAATAGAACCCCAAATTACATATTTACGTCCTATCTTGTCACCAATTGGACCTCCAAGTAATGTTCCCACAGCAGTTGCAAACAGGAATATAAACAGATAGTATTGCGAATCCTGTACAGAGACTCCGAATTTATGTATCAGATAAAATGTATAATAGCTGCGCAACGATTCCATATACACATACTTTGAGAAAATCAAAACAATTATTATACCGATAACAAAAACTGTTTTCCTAACGGATAATGGCATTGAAGCACCAGTATCGACTTTTTGTTTACGGCGCTGGTTCCATTCATTTATACGTGAAGCGTACCATCTGCATATAGGAATCATAAACAATATACCAGCTAAAGCTAAAATAGAAGAGAAAGAAGCATTATGCCTGCCATAAGGTGAAATGATCAAGGCTGTAATCAGAGGTCCGAACGAACCGCCCAAATTTCCTCCAACCTGGAAAAGAGACTGAGCTAGTCCACGTTTACCGCCAGAAGCTAAAGCCGTCAGTCTTGATGCTTCCGGATGGAAAATTGAAGAACCAATACCAATCATTCCCACTGAAACTAGAATCATCCAGAACAAATCAGAATACGACAAAAGCAACAAACCTATAAAAATGAATCCCATTCCAACGGGTAAAGACCACGGTTTCTGATGGCGATCCATAACAATGCCGACAACGGGCTGAAACACTGATGCAGATATCTGATACACCATTGTTATCAAACCAATTTGAGCATAAGTCAACATCAACTCATCTTTAAGCAAAGGATAAACTGCCGTGATTATTGACTGCAATGTATCATTAATGCAATGAACAATACTCAAGAAAAACAATATCCCGAAAGCGGTATTTCCCGCATTTGCCTTGTTTGATTCAGCTACCATAAATATTATTACGAAAAATTATTTAGACTCATCTCACCACAAAAATAAAAAAGCAATCCCGGAAAACCAGGATTGCTTTTTTATTTCATTTCTAATTCCGATAGAATTATTTCTTACGGTTACCGTAACGGCTCATGAACTTATCAACACGTCCAGCTGTATCCACCAATTTAGACTTACCAGTGTAGAACGGGTGAGAAGTGTTAGAGATTTCCACTTTTACCAATGGATATTCAACACCGTCAACTACGATAGTTTCTTTTGCGTTGATTGTTGAACGAGTGATAAAGATGTCTTCGTTAGACATGTCCTTAAATACTACAGGACGATAATTTTCAGGATGAATACCTTTTTTCATTTCGCTTATTTTATTTTTAATTATACTCTAATGTTTTTGGTAACCGGTATATTCGGCTTGCAAAGGTATAGATAACTTACGAATAATCAAAGTTTCCTATATATTTTTTTCACCACAAATAAAATTTGAATTATTTTAGTATGTTTGATAGCATATTTTTATGCAGAAAATTATATCTTTGTCTCAGATTTTTAATCATTAACGTAATAACATAATTATAGCTATGGTAAATTACAAAGATTTAGGCTTGGTAAACACAAGAGAAATGTTTGCTAAAGCAATCAAAGGCGGTTATGCTATCCCTGCATTCAACTTCAACAACATGGAACAGATGCAGGCAATCATCAAAGCTGCAGTTGAAACAAAATCACCTGTTATCTTGCAGGTATCAAAAGGTGCTCGTCAGTATGCAAACGCTACATTGTTGCGTTACATGGCTCAGGGTGCTGTAGAATATGCTAAAGAATTGGGTTGCGAAAATCCTCAGATCGTTCTTCACTTGGATCACGGTGATACATTCGAAACTTGCAAGAGCTGTATCGACTCAGGTTTCTCTTCTGTAATGATCGACGGTTCACACCTTCCATACGAAGAAAACGTTGCTTTGACTAAGAAAGTTGTTGATTATGCTCACCAGTTCGATGTAACTGTAGAAGGTGAACTTGGTGTATTGGCAGGTGTAGAAGACGAAGTATCTTCTGACCACCATACATATACAAACCCTGAAGAAGTTATCGACTTCGCTACTCGTACAGGTTGCGATTCATTGGCTATCTCAATCGGTACTTCTCACGGTGCTTACAAATTTACTCCAGAACAGTGCCACATTGACCCAGAAACTGGTCGTATGGTTCCTCCTCCATTGGCATTTGATGTATTGGATGCTGTTATGGAAAAACTTCCTGGTTTCCCAATCGTATTGCACGGTTCATCTTCAGTTCCACAGGATGAAGTTGATACTATCAACAAATATGGTGGTGCTTTGAAAGCTGCTATCGGTATTCCAGAAGAACAGTTGCGTAAAGCTGCTAAGTCTGCAGTTTGCAAAATCAACATCGACTCAGACTCTCGTTTGGCTATGACAGCTGCAGTTCGTAAAGTATTCGCTGAAAAACCAGCTGAATTCGACCCACGTAAATACTTGGGCCCAGCTCGCGACAACATGGAAAAACTTTACAAACATAAAATTATCAATGTATTGGGTTCAAACGACAAATTGTAATCCTTTACTGATATAAAATAATACAAGGGCATATCAATTATATTGGTATGCCCTTTCTTTTTTTATTTATATATTTGTATAACAACAAAAAACATGCACAGAACCACAACTTATGTGCACATTCCTTGACTTTTTACTTTGAGATTTGGAATGTTTGATTACTTTTGCAATCCGAGATAAAATGGAAACTTCGTTTCTGTTTGTATTTTCCTTAGTACAAATCTAATATTCTATAAAAATGAGTTTAAAAATTATCGTATTAGCGAAACAAGTTCCGGATACAAGAAATGTTGGAAAAGACGCTATGACTGCAGAAGGAACAGTTAACCGTTCTGCTTTACCTGCAATCTTCAACCCGGAAGATTTGAACGCTTTGGAACAGGCTTTACGCCTAAAAGACTCACACCCAGGATCTACAGTAACATTGCTAACCATGGGTCCTGGACGTGCTGCAGAAATTATCCGCGAAGGCTTATATCGTGGTGCTGATAACGGATATTTGTTAACAGACAGAGCTTTTGCAGGTGCCGACACATTAGCTACATCTTATGCATTGGCAACAGCAATCAAGAAAATCGGTGAATATGATGTTATCATAGGTGGTCGTCAAGCTATCGATGGTGATACAGCACAGGTTGGACCTCAAGTTGCTGAAAAACTTGGATTAGCACAGATTACTTATGCAGAAGAAATCCTTAATGTTGACGAAACTGCAAAGCGAATAACAGTTAAACGCCACATCGACGGAGGTGTAGAAACAGTTGAAGGGCCACTGCCTCTAGTTATTACAGTAAATGGTTCGGCTGCACCTTGCCGCCCAAGAAATGCCAAGCTTGTGATGAAATATAAGTATGCTCTGGGTAATCAGGAAAAAGCTCCTGCTTGCGGAAACTCAGAGACACAAGCACTGCCATACGCAGAATTGTATGAGAAACGTCCATATCTGAATATTCAGGAATGGAGTGTTTCAGATGTAAATGGAGATTTGAAACAATGCGGTTTGTCTGGTTCTCCAACAAAAGTAAAAGCTATTCAAAACATAGTTTTCCAGGCAAAAGAAAGCAAAACTCTTACAGCTTCTGATGAAGATATAGAAAATCTTATTGTAGAACTGTTGGGCAATCATACAATTGGCTAAATAAAGAAGATTTATTATGAATAATGTATATGTATATTGTGAACTTGAAGGTACAACAGTTGCCGATGTAAGTTTGGAACTGCTAACCAAAGGACGCAAATTGGCTAATCAACTGAATTGCCAATTGGAAGCTTTATTGATTGGCAGCGGATTAGATGGTGTGGAAAAACAGGTTTTGCCATATGGTGTTGACAAAGTACATATCTTTGACGCTCCTGAATTATTCCCTTATACCTCTCTGCCTCATGCTTCAATTCTAATTAACCTATTCAAAGAAGAAAAGCCTCAGATCTGCCTAATGGGTGCTACAGTTATTGGCCGCGACCTTGGTCCACGTGTTTCTTCTGCCCTGACTAGCGGATTGACAGCAGACTGTACATCTCTTGAAATTGGTCCTCATGAAGATAAAAGAGCCGGAAAGACTTATGAAAATCTGCTTTATCAGATTCGTCCTGCTTTCGGCGGTAATATCGTAGCAACTATCATCAACCCTGAACATCGCCCACAGATGGCTACAGTTCGCGAAGGTGTAATGAAGAAAGAAATCTTGGACGAAAACTATAAGGGAGAAGTTATCAAACATGAGGTTTCAAAATATGTAAACGACACTGACTTCGTAGTAAAAGTTATCGAACGTCATGTTGAAAAAGCAAAACATAATCTGAAAGGCTCACCTATTGTAATTGCCGGTGGTTATGGTATGGGTTCAAAGGAAAACTTTGACATGCTTTATGAACTAGCAAAAGAACTTCATGGTGAGGTTGGTGCCAGCCGTGCCGCTGTTGACGCTGGATTTTGCGAACACGACCGCCAGATTGGTCAGACTGGTGTAACAGTTCGTCCTAAATTATATATCGCTTGTGGTATTTCCGGACAGATTCAACATATCGCCGGAATGCAGGATGCCGGAATAATCATATCTATCAATAACGACGAGAATGCTCCTATCAACGCTATTGCTGATTATGTTATTAATGGCAATGTTGAGGAAGTAGTTCCGAAGTTGATTAAGTATTATAAGAAAAATAGTAAATAAGTTTAGGAAGTTATAATGAGTTATAGAATATAAAAGGAGTCGAAATGCATAAATCCTTTATAACTTCCAATAACTCCATAAAATAATAAAAACTATATGGCAAATTACTATACCTCCATCCCTGAACTCAAGTATCACTTGAACAATCCTATGATGGAAAGAATCTGCGAACTGAAAGAACGCGGATATAAAGATAAAGAAGAATATGACTATGCTCCGCAGGATTATGCTGATGCATTGGATTCATATGACAAAGTACTGGAAATAACTGGTGAAATCACAGGTGAAATCATCGCACCAAATGCTGAAGGTGTTGACGAAGAAGGACCACATTGTGCAAACGGTCGTGTGGAGTATGCTTCTGGCACAAAACAGAATTTGGATGCTATGGTTAAGGCTGGATTGAATGGAATGACAATGCCTCGCCGTTTCGGAGGCTTAAACTTCCCTATCACTCCTTACACAATGTGTGCTGAAATTGTTGCTGCAGCTGACGCCGGATTCGGAAATATCTGGTCATTGCAGGACTGCATCGAAACATTGTATGAATTCGGTAACGAAGATCAGCACAGCCGTTTCATTCCTAGAATTTGTGCAGGCGAAACAATGTCAATGGACTTGACTGAGCCTGATGCTGGTTCTGACTTGCAGAGCGTAATGTTGAAAGCAACATTCGACGAAAAAGAAAACTGTTGGAGACTTAACGGTGTGAAGCGTTTTATCACAAATGGTGACGCAGATTTGCACCTTGTTTTGGCTCGTTCAGAAGAAGGAACAAGAGACGGACGTGGTTTGTCAATGTTCATCTATGACAAACGTGACGGTGGTGTAGATGTTCGTCGTATCGAAAACAAACTTGGTATCCACGGTTCACCAACATGCGAACTTGTATATAAAAATGCAAAAGCTGAATTATGTGGCGACAGAAAGCTTGGTTTGATTAAATATGTGATGGCATTGATGAATGGCGCACGCCTTGGTATTGCAGCTCAGTCTGTAGGTTTGAGCCAGGCTGCATACAATGAAGCTTTGGCTTATGCTAAAGACCGTAAGCAGTTCGGCAAGGCAATCATCGAATTCCCTGCTGTATATGATATGCTTGCAACTATCAAAGCCAAACTTGATGCAGGTCGTGCATTGCTTTATCAAACATCTCGTTATGTTGATATATACAAAGCTTTGGATGATATTGCTCGCGAACGCAAACTTACTCCTGAAGAAAAACAGGAACAGAAACGCTACGCAAAACTTGCAGACAGCTTCACTCCTCTTGCAAAAGGTATGAACTCTGAATATGCAAACCAGAATGCTTATGATTGTATACAGGTTCACGGTGGTTCTGGATTTATGATGGAATATGCTTGTCAGCGTATATACAGAGATGCTCGCATCACAAGTATTTACGAAGGAACAACACAGTTGCAAACTGTAGCAGCTATCCGCTATGTTACTAACGGAGCTTATGCAGCAACTATGCATGAATATGAAATGATTCCTTGCGCTCCTGAATTCGAAGGATTGATGAACCGAGTGAAAGATATGGCTCGTAAATTTGAAGCTTGCACAAATGCAGTCAAAGAAGCGCAGAACCAGGAATTACTTGATTTCGTTGCACGTAGACTTATGGAAATGGCTGCTGTAACTTTGATGAGCCATTTGCTTATACAGGATGCAACCAAAGCTCCTGAAATGTTTACAGAATCAGCGAACGTATATATTAATTATGCAGAATCAGAAATTGAAAAACATTTCAATTTTATCCGTAAATTTGAGGCTGAAGAATTATCAAACTATAGAAAGTCATAATTAAAAATTTAAGGTTATGCAGTTAAGTAAGAATTTATCAGAAGCATTCAACGCACAAGTGAATGCTGAAATGTGGTCATCAAATTTGTACCTGTCAATGGCTGTTTATTTCAAGAAACAAGGGTTGAACGGTTTTGCACACTGGATGCAGAAACAGGCAGATGAAGAGTTGGAACATGCACATGACATGATAGATTTCTGCCTTGACAGAGGTGGCAATATCGAAATTCAGCAGGTTAATGTTGTTCCTTCAGGTTGGGGTAGCGCATTAGAAGTTTTCGAACATGTGTACAAACACGAAACTTATGTTTCTGAATTGATCGACAAAATGGTTGACATAGCAGAATCTGATAAAGACCATGCAGCTAAAGATTTCCTTTACAAATATGTAAGAGAACAGGTTGAAGAAGAATCTACTGCTAAATCAATAGTTGATCAGCTTAAGAATTATGGTGAATGTCATTTAGGCATTATGGATCATAAACTAGGCAAAAGATAAGGAATAATATTTCTTATAATATAAAAGTTCCCGGATATATGGATATAAATTATATTTCATATATTCGGGAACTTTTATATTATATAATTAATTATTTTGTATGACTAGAATTGGCTTACTATCAGACACGCATGCATATTGGGATGAAAAATACCATAAATATTTTATGGAATGTGATGAAATATGGCATGCTGGAGATATCGGCTCTGAAACTCTAATAAAAAAACTTGCAGAAATAAAACCAGTAAGAGCTGTATACGGAAATATTGATGGACAAAACATAAGAATGGATTTTCCTAAAGTTGCAGTATTCACTATAGAAAAAGTAAAGGTTCTCATGACTCATATAGGTGGCTATCCAGGAAAATATAATCCGGAAATAAAGCCTATTATTAATTCAGAAAAGCCCAATCTATTTATATCTGGACATTCACACATTCTAAAGGTTATGTTTGACAAAAAACTGAATTGCCTGCATATAAATCCTGGAGCTGCAGGGAAAACAGGTTTTCATAAAGTTCGTACATTGGTTAGATTTTCAATAGAACAAGACAAAATAAAAGATTTGGAAGTTATAGAACTAGAATAATAAGTAAGATTCTACTAATCTGCATTACGATATTGTTCTGCAAGCATTATGGTATTTGACAAATAAGAATATTCCTCATTGAAATATTCACTAAAAATACCATTTTCAATATCAGATTTTATCTGTCCAAAAGTCCATAACTTTCCGTTACTAATGTTCAAATCTGCCAATTGAGAATTAGTAACATTAACCATATACAAAGAAACTTGATGTTTTACCTTCTCAGTTTCATGTATATAACGAACCAACAGATGGGGAACAATGGAATATTTATCCATTAAATTTGCTGCAAGACTGTAAAGAGAATCCTCTATTGTTTGTCTGAATTTAATATGACAATATAATGGAGTATCCCATTTCCCAGGGGAAACATAAGCTCGGAAATCTCGTCTTGTCAAGAACAATTTGCCATCACAGACAATCATTACACGCAAAACCGGATGATAATACTTTTTAGGAACAGATTTACTTACAGAACTAGCTATTCTTCCTATAACACGACCTTCGTCGCTAAGCACAGGCAACCAAGTTTCATTCTCTAACTGATATAAAAGAAGAAATAATCGTAACTGTTCAAATAAAATTATACAAATACCAATTATAACAGGAAGTGACCTCAACAAAAAACGTTCAAATGTTATTGACTGCATACTGTCGGGCAACAAACCATAAACCAGAACAGAAAACAAATGAATCATATAAATACGTTTCACTATTGGGGCAATAAAATAGAACTCGTTAAGCAAATTTCGCATCCTATTCTTCTCAAATTTGTTTGCATCCGATTCACGTATCAAACGAAACATTCTCTGTTTGAAAATTCCTGCAACAGCAAGAACTCCAACCAACAACAACTCAATAACTAAAGAGGAATAAACATATAAAATTGGATATATACGCAAACACATGAAAAGGGAATAGAGAATAAATGTTGCAATCGTCGGCACAAGCATATACATATATTTTCTGTCCTTGCGTAAAAGGTAATAAGCAAAAAAACTTATAACACAAAACGCTACAGCAACAACAAAGGACAATCTGTAATCAAAATAATTGTCCAGAAACATAAACAGTATTATAGGCAAAAGTCCTATAGACTGATTCTCTATTCCCTTTTTTAGCCATTTCATGTTTTTCATCTCCTATTTCATCAACTAGCGTCTTTTAGGAGAAAACATTTTTAACAGGCAAAAAGTTCAGAAATCAAACATGTTTCTCTGCATGATATGAGGAACGCACCAAAGGGGCACTTTCCACACATTTGAAGCCTTTTTCCAAGCCTATTGTTTTATACTTTTCAAACTGCTGAGGATGAATATATTCCACAACCGGTATATTTTTGCGTGATGGTTGGAGATATTGTCCGATAGTCAATACTGAAACTCCACATTTCAACACATCTTCCATTAATTCCAGAACTTCTTCTTCTGTTTCTCCCAAGCCCACCATTATTCCGGTTTTGGCAGTGATTCCTCGTGAAGCAATACGTTCAAGGACTGAAAGGCTAACCTCATATTTAGCTGCACTGCGAACTGTAGGACTGATACGGCTCACTGTTTCCATATTGTGAGAGATTATTTCCGGTTGAGCGTCAATAACCATATCAACCAAATCCAATCGTCCCTGGAAATCCGGAATAAGAACTTCCAATGTTGTAGCCGGATTGACTTCCTTGATTTTACGGATTGTTGCCGCCCAATGAGAAGCCCCAAGGTCTGGCAAATCATCTCTGTCAACCGAAGTTACAACCGCATGTTTCAGATTCATCAGACGCACGCTTTCTGCCACATTCTCCGGCTCTTTTGGATTTAGCGGGAGTGGTTTTCCAGTAAGAGTATTACAGAAACGGCATGAACGAGTGCAAATCTCACCGCCAATCATAAATGTAGCTGTTCCTCTGCTCCAACATTCACCCATATTCGGGCATTTGCCACTTGTGCAAATAGTATGCAGACAATGAGATTCAACGATTCTCTTTGTCTGCGTAAACTGTTCGTTGCCACGAAGCCGGATTTTCAACCAATCCGGCTTCTTTACATGTTCTGCCATTATAAATTATCGAATAAATAATTAGACATTTTTGTGTACAGATGGAATCTAGTGTTTCCACCAGATATGCCATGATTTCTGTCTCTATAGACATGCATATCGAACTGCTTGTTTGCCTGAACTAGAGCTTCGGCATAATCCATTGTCTGTTTGAAATGCACATTGTCGTCAGCTGTACCATGGATAAGCAACAGTTTTCCCTGAAGTTCTTTGACACGCTTCAATGGAGAAGTCAAGTCATAACCACGTTGATTTTCCTGTGGTGTACGCATGAAGCGCTCAGTATATACAGTGTCATAATATCTCCAGTCTGTTGGAGGTGCAACTGCAATTCCGACCTTAAATGTACCTTTTCCCACTGTCAAAGCCATCAATGTGTTGTAACCACCAAAGCTCCATCCCCAGATAGCCATTCTGTCGCCGTCCACATAAGGCAACTCTGCCAATGCATGAGCAGCTTCAACCTGGTCTTTTGATTCCAAATCACCCATGTTCATATAAGTGCATTTTCTGAAGGCTTCACCTCTGGCACCTGTACCACGGCCGTCAACACAGACAACTAAGATATCTTTTGTTGAAAGATAACGTTCCCAGTCGAATGAGTAAGAATCCAGAACCTGCTGTGAATTTGGTCCGCTATATTGGAACATCAGAACAGGATAGCGTTTGTTTTCATCAAAATTCAATGGTTTCACCATCCAGGCATTCAGTTCAACACCCGAAGCTGTATTCACAGTAAAGAACTCTTTCTTTGCAAAGTTATATTTTGCCAGACGTTCATTCAATGCCGCATTGTCCTGCAATGTTCTCAAAACCTTCTTTGTCTTGGTTTCGTTTACAGTGATTTTCATCGGAGTGTTCGCATTTGAGTAACGGTTCACATAATATGCGAAGTTTGCACTGAACTGAGCATTATTTGTTCCTTTCTCAGTTGACAATTTTGTTTTCACTCCTTTTGCGTCAATTTTATAAACGGCACGCTGCATTGGGCTTTCTTCGGCAGATTCATAATATACTGTTTTTGTAGCCTCGTCGATTCCCAACAGCTGAGTGACGTCCCAATTTCCTTTTGTTACCTGACGCTGCATTACACCAGTTGGAGAATACATATAAATATGTGAATATCCGTCCTGCTCGCTAACATAAAGGAAACCATTGTTCAAGAACTGAATTGACTTCAACCATTCTGAATCTACATAACATTTGTTTTCCTCACGAAGAATCAATCTTGAAACGCCGCTCTTCGGATTCACATAATACATATTGAACAGATTCTGATGACGATTCAGAGTCATAACAGCCAATTGGTCAGAATTCTTAGTAAATGTTATGCGTGGGATATATCCGTCTTCATCCAGTGGAACATCCAGATGTTTTGTGTCACGAGTCTGGACGCAATATGAATGTAATGTCACTGTTGAGTTCTTCTCTCCTGCTTTAGGATATTTGAAATTATAATAGGAAGGGTATGTTCCTTCACCATACATCTGCATTGAATATTCCTTCACGTCAGATTCATCTGAACGTACGAATGCAAGATATTCACTGTCCGGCGACCATGCCATAAGATTTGTTACGGCAAATTCTTCTTCATATACCCAATCAGTTATACCATTCAGAATTTTATTCAATTCACCATCTTTGGTTACCTGCACCTCTGTATCGAAATCGAATTTGCGAATCCAGATATTGTTATCGCGAACAAAAGCACACATTCTTCCATCTGGAGAATATGTAGGAATCATCAGTTTGCTTTTTGATTCAGAAATCGGTTTTACATAATTACGGCGAACATCATAGTCATACACTACAGATTTGAACGAACGTCTGTAGATTGGTTCTGTTTCACACCACACCATAATGTGATGTCCGGTGCTGCTTATTTCATAACCGTCAAACTTGTCAAACGTACATTCGCGTGCTGTATTGACATTGAACAATGTATCAACGGCATTACCTGAGCGATAAGAGTATTTTATAATCATACTTCGCTCGTTGTTCATAGCTGTATAATATTCACCATCGGGAAGCGAACGCATTTCCCCTACTGATGTAACCTGGCGGAATTTTCCACCGGTTATATCTTTCAATTCCACCGGTTTTCCTCCATTCTGCGCACATAATGCATTTGCACAGAAAACAAACAATACTGATACTAATTTTAATCGTTTCATTGATATATTTGATTTTGAAACAAAGGTAGTGTTTTTAAAAGGGATACTATAATTTTTAATTATGTTTTTGAATTTCTCAACTCATATCACTCTTAACTCAATCAAAGCATTTATAAACACTATGTAAAAAACATCCGAAACAACAAATAAAACCCTTCGAAGCTATTTTTCACAGGACTATATATATTTCTCCGTCGGTCCGTATATATTTCTTCGTGGGTTCGTATATATTTCGGCGCAGGTCTATATGTATTTAACTCTAGTTTCGCTGATTCAAGCTTATATGAGTTAAAGAAGTTATATAAAGTCATGGCTCTGCAGAGAAACTTAAGTTTTTAAAATTTGAAGTTAACAAAGTAAAGATGTGTAACATTTGTTCACACAAAAGTCCTTTTTCATTATCTTCTCTATTTATTTCAAAGCAAAAACAGTTCAAATGTATATTAAACACACAATTATACAAACAAATCAGAAAAGCAATACTTTAAATAAGGTATTTTTTATGTTTGAAAATATAAAATTGTTACCTAAAAGTTTCATTATTTATTTCTTGTATCGTAAAAAATAATATGTACATTTGCCGTGCTATTTTGCAATGTCGAGTTTACAAATATGAACAGAAATATACATCATGCCGGAGTTGTTGTGCGTATTGAAAACGATATTATATATGTAAAAATACTGCAGCAGTCGGCTTGCTCTGGATGTCATGCAAAATCTGTATGCAACGCATCCGAAAGCAAAGAAAAAATAATTGAAGTAGAAGACCACACAGGCGAATACCACATAGGAGAACAGGTTTCCATATGCGGCGAAACCTCGCTTGGCCTTCAAGCTGTTTTTCTAGCTTTTGTTATACCTCTATTCATTCTTCTTGCATCAATAGCCATAGGAACATGGTTGGGATATAGCGAAACAACAACCGGTCTGGCAGGATTGGCTATGCTTATACCTTATTATTTCATATTATATAAGCTTAGAGACAGACTGAAAAAACAATTCGTTTTCAAACTTGGGAAATTTTAATGATAAAAAAACATGATTATAATTGCTATTATTTCATTAGGAATTATTGGTGCTGCGGGTGCGTTGCTGCTTTATGTAGTTTCGAAGAAATTCGAAGTTTATGAAGACCCTCGCATTGCGCAAGTACAAGAAGTTCTGCCCGGTGCAAACTGCGGAGGATGCGGTTATCCGGGATGTTCTGGTTTTGCAGGAGCTTGTGTAAAGGCTGACTCACTTGACGGTCTGTTATGTCCTGTAGGAGGTGCTCCTGTAATGTCAAAAGTAGCGGCTATTTTGGGTAAAGAGGCAAAGGCTGCCGAACCAATGGTTGCAGTTGTTCGCTGCAACGGTACTTGCCAGGCTCGCCCAAAGACCAACACTTATGACGGAACAAAGAGTTGTGCAATCGCAACATCACTTTATGGCGGAGAAACCGGATGTAGTTTCGGTTGTCTTGGCTATGGCGATTGTGTGAAAGCATGTAATTTTGATGCAATACACATCAATCCAGAAACAGGAATCGCAACAGTTGATGAAGAAAAATGTACATCTTGTGGAGCTTGTGTCAAAGCTTGTCCTAAAAACATCATCGAATTGCGTAAGAAAGGTCCGAAATCACGCCGTATTTTTGTCAGCTGCGTGAACAAGGATAAAGGAGCTGTTGCACGCAAAGCCTGCAGCAATGCTTGTATCGGCTGCGGAAAATGTGCAAAAGAATGTCCGTTTGAAGCAATCACTGTTGAAAACAATGTTGCTTACATCGATTTCAACAAGTGCCGTATGTGTCGTAAATGTGTTGCCGTGTGTCCTACAGGAGCAATCCATGAATTGAATTTCCCTCCACGCAAAGAGCCGGCACCTGAAGCAGCTAAAGAAGCTGTAGCAGCAAAACCACAAGCAGCTACAACTGCAGAAAATAAAGAAGAAAGTAAAAATCAACAATAAAATCATAATAGTATGCTAAAGACATTTCGAATCGGAGGTATTCACCCACCCGAAAATAAATTGTCTGCCGGTAAAAAAATTACCGCACTGGCTGCACCCAAACAAGTTATTATCCCTTTGAGTCAACATATCGGTGCCCCTGCGCAGGCTGTGGTTAAGAAAGGTGATGTTGTAAAAGTTGGAACTCTTCTGGCTAAAGCCGGAGGTTTTGTTTCTGCAAACATTCACTCATCAGTTTCCGGTAAAGTAAACAAAATAGATAATGCAATCGATGCCAGCGGATACAAACGTCCGGCTATTTTCATTGACGTTGAAGGTGATGAATGGGAAGAAAGCATCGACAGAAGCGAGACTATAATCAAGGAATGTAATCTTTCTTCAAAAGAAATTATTGATAAAATCTCGGAAGCAGGTGTCGTTGGTATGGGAGGTGCAACTTTCCCTACTCACGTAAAACTTTTACCTCCTCCGGGAAGCAAGGCTGAAGTTGTTATCGTAAACGCTGTTGAGTGCGAACCATATCTGACTTCTGACCACTCGTTAATGCTTGAAAAAGGCGAAGAAATTCTTATCGGTCTGACTATACTGATGAAAGCTGTAAATGTAAGCAAAGCTGTTATCGGTATTGAGAACAATAAACCGGATGCTATTTCGCACCTCACAAAACTTGCATCACAATATAAAGGTATAGAAATTATGCCTTTGAAAGTTCAATATCCTCAAGGTGGAGAAAAGCAGTTGATTGATGCAGTAATCGGCAAGCAGGTAAAGAGCGGAGCTCTTCCTATTTCAACCGGAGCTATTGTCCAGAACGTAGGAACAGTGTATGCTGTTTACGAAGCTGTTCAGAAAAACAAACCTTTGTTTGAACGAATCGTAACTGTAACAGGTAAGGCTTTGAAATCTCCATCTAATTTCCGCGTAAGAATGGGTACACCTATCAGCGTTCTGATTGAAGCTGCAGGCGGTGTTCCAGAGAATACCGGTAAAATAATAGGTGGTGGTCCGATGATGGGTAAAGCTTTGATTAGTGCAGAAGTTCCTGTTTGCAAAGGAAGTTCCGGAATTTTATTGCTTACTAAAGAAGAATCTGTTCGCAAACCTATGCACGACTGTATCAGATGTGCAAAATGTGTAAATGCATGTCCAATGGGACTTAATCCTGCATTCCTGATGAAAGCAACTGTTTTCAAAAATTGGGAAATGGCAGAAAGCGAACATATACAAGATTGTATCGAATGTGGTTCATGTAGCTTCACTTGTCCTGCTAATCGTCCTCTGTTGGATAACATCCGCGTAGGTAAAGGTAAAGTGATGGGCATAATAAGAGCTAGAAAATCGTAACTTTAAGGGAACAAGTTGACAAGGCTTCAGTTAACAAGTTGACAAGGCTTCAGGCACAAGTTGACAAGGAATTAGATTATAACAAACCTCGTCAACTTGTCAACTCGTCTACTTCTTACAACAGAAATTAAAAGAATATGGAAAATAGTTTATACATATCGCCGTCGCCTCATATTCACGGAGGAGACAGTATTGAGAAAAACATGTATGGCGTACTGATTGCCCTTATTCCGGCATTCCTTGTTTCGCTATACTTCTTTGGACTGGGTGCACTTATCGTTACGATAACATCTGTAGTTGCGTGTGTCCTTTTTGAGTATCTGATTCAGAAATTCCTTATGAAAAAGGAACCGACAGTATTTGACGGTTCTGCAATACTGACAGGTGTTCTTCTGGCATTCAACTTGCCTTCAAATCTTCCTATTTGGATTATTATAATTGGTGCTTTAGCAGCAATCGGTATCGGCAAGATGTCATTTGGAGGATTAGGAAACAACGTATTCAACCCTGCATTGGTTGGCCGTGTATTTCTTCTTATTTCTTTCCCGGCACAGATGACCACATGGCCTACAATTGATGCCCTGTCAGCTTTTCCTATGACATACACAGATGCTGAAACCGGCGCCACAATTCTTTCTATAATGAAAGAAGGAGGTTTGGAAAATTTACCAAACTATGGTTCTTTATTCCTTGGAACACGAGGTGGTAGTTTAGGTGAAATCAGTGCTTTGGCATTGCTTCTTGGTTTCATCTATATGTTATGGAAAAAAATCATTACTTGGCATATTCCGGTGGCAGTTATCGGAACAGTATTTGTGTTCACTGGCATAATGCACCTTGTTAATCCGGCAGAATATGCATCTCCTTTGATTCATGTTCTTTCAGGAGGTTTGATGCTTGGAGCAATTTTCATGGCAACAGACTATGTGACATCTCCTATGACTAAAAAAGGAATGCTTATTTATGGTGTAGGAATTGGTCTTCTGACAGCTATTATCCGTCTGTTCGGTGCGTATCCGGAAGGTATGTCATTCGCAATTCTTATTATGAATGCATTGACTCCACTGATTAACACCTATGTTAAACCTAATCACTTTGGAGGTAAATAACATGGAAAAACTGAAATCAACATTACCAAATATGCTCTTGTCATTGACAGGAATTTGTGTTGTAGCTGGAGCTATTCTTGCTGGAGTGAACCAAATGACAACAGAACCAATTGCAGCATCAAAAGCTGCAAGTTTGGAAGCTGCAATCAAAGCCGTCACTCCTGAATTCGATAACAAACCGGCAGAAGAATCATACATGGCAGCAACTTATGATGGTGATTCACTACGTATATATCCGGCAAAAAAAGGAGACGAACTAGTTGGTGTCGCTGTTGAAAGTAGCACCAAAAAAGGTTTCGGCGGAGAAATAAAAGTTGTTGTAGGGTTTGATCCTGATGGAAAACTTATTAATTACTCTGTGCAGAAACACTCTGAAACACCGGGATTAGGTTCTAAAATGCAAGAATGGTTCCGTACCGATAAAAATAAACAGTCTGTTATCGGTAGAACTCTGACAGAAGATGGTCTGAAAGTATCAAAAGACGGAGGAGATGTTGATGCAATAACTGCAGCAACAATTTCAAGTAGAGCATTCCTGGATGCCATCAACAGAGCATACAGCGCATACAAAAGCGTAGATGAAGCAAGCGGAGCAACAGAATGATATGAAAGGAGGATTTTATAATGAACAACTGGATTAAAATATTAATAAACGGTATTATTAAAGAAAACCCGACTTTCGTACTATTGTTGGGTATGTGTCCGACATTAGGAACCACATCTTCAGCCATTAACGGTATGAGTATGGGATTGGCAACAACATTTGTGCTAATCTGTTCAAATATGGTTATATCTGCATTGAAGAAAGTTATTCCTGATATGGTTCGTATTCCTGGATACATTGTTGTTATTGCAACATTCGTAACTGTAGTTCAAATGTGTATGGAAGCATATGTTCCTGCACTATATGCTAGCTTGGGATTATTCATTCCATTGATTGTTGTAAACTGTATCGTGTTGGGACGTGCTGAAGCTTTTGCTGCAAAGAATGGAGTTATTCCTTCTTTCTTTGATGGAGTCGGTATCGGCCTTGGTTTTACAATCGGACTAACTTGCCTTGGTGCTGTCAGAGAATTGTTTGGAACAGGAAAACTATTCGGTATGACATTGATGCCTGAAGAATTTGGTTCTTTGGTATTCGTTCTTGCTCCTGGTGGTTTCATCGCTCTTGGCTATCTTATTGCAATAGTAAATAAATTGAAAAAAGCATAAAGGAGGATAGAATATGGAATATATATTGATTTTTATCACGGCGGTTTTCGTAAATAATGTCGTTCTTTCACAATTCCTTGGAATCTGTCCTTTCTTGGGTGTTTCCAAAAAAGTGGAAACTGCAGTCGGAATGGGTGCAGCGGTTACATTTGTTCTTACACTGGCAACTATTGTAACTTTCCTTGTTCAGAAATATGTGCTTGATGTATTTGGACTTGGTTTTATGCAAACAATCAGTTTCATTCTGATTATTGCAGCATTGGTTCAGATGGTTGAAATCATATTGAAGAAAGTTTCGCCTGCTTTATATCAGGCACTGGGAGTTTTCTTGCCATTGATTACTACAAACTGCTGTGTACTTGGTGTTGCTATTCTTGTTATACAAAAAGAATATAATTTATTGGAATCTGTAATATATGCAATATCAACAGCTATTGGATTTGCGCTAGCTTTGGTTATCTTTGCAGGTATCAGAGAACAGTTAGCTATGACAAATGTGCCTAATGGATTAAAAGGAACTCCTATTGCCTTAATTACTGCCGGCTTGCTGGCTATGGCTTTTATGGGATTTTCTGGAATCGGAGCATAATAGTTGACCGTAATATTCGATAATCAACTAATAAAAACACGGGAAGGTGTATCAGAATTTAATATTCTGATGCACCGTCTCTGCATAAAAAAATCAGTATTATGAAAGAGAAAATCTTAGTAGCAGGTGGAACCGGTTATATTGGTTCACACACAACTGTAGAATTGCAGAATGCAGGTTATGAAGTAGTAATAATCGATGACCTTTCAAACTCAAACATTGAAGTGCTCGACGGTATAGAACGTATCACAGGCATTCGCCCAGCGTTTGTAAAACTGGACTTGAAAGACAAGGAAGCTACACGAGCAGCACTTAAAGAACATGATGGAATAAAAGGTGTAATTCTATTTGCAGCAAGCAAAGCTGTAGGAGAATCAGTTCAGCAACCTCTGAAATACTACAGAAACAATATCACAACTCTTATCAATATCCTGGAACTTATGCCTGAATTTGACATGAAAGGTATTGTTTTCTCTTCTTCATGTACTGTTTATGGTCAGCCAGATCCGGAATTCCTGCCTGTAACAGAGAACGCCCCAATTAAACCGGCAATGTCTCCATACGGAAATACAAAGCAAATTAACGAAGAAATCATTCAGGATACAATTCATGCAGGTGCTCCTTTCAAGAGTATCATCCTTCGTTATTTCAACCCTATCGGAGCTCATCCAAGCGCAGAAATCGGAGAATTGCCAAACGGCGTTCCACAGAACCTTATTCCATATCTTACACAAACAGCTATGGGAATCCGTAAGGAACTGAGTGTTTTCGGTGACGATTATGACACACCTGACGGCTCTTGTATCCGCGATTATATCAATGTTGTGGATTTGGCTAAAGCACACGTTATAGCAATGGACCGTATGTTGCAGAATAAATCTGAAGAAAAAGTTGAAATCTTCAATCTTGGTACTGGCAACGGAGTTTCAGTGCTTGAACTTATCAACACATTCGAGAAGAAAACCGGAGTGAAAGTTCCTCACAAAATCGTAGGCCGTCGTGAAGGCGATATCGAAAAAGTTTGGGCAAATCCTGAAAGAGCAAATAAAGTTCTTGGCTGGAAAGCTGAAGAATCATTGGAAGACACATTGCAGTCTGCATGGGATTGGCAAGTAAAACTTCGTGAAAGAGGTATTCAATAATTGGGACGCGTTAACGAGGAAACAAGTTAACAAGAGAATATAAAGAAAGACGAGTTGGAAAGTTCATATAAATTCTTTCCAACTCGTCTTTTTATTTAGTCTTAACTCTTATCTCCTTATCAGTCCAATTTATGGATAACCAGACCTGAACGTAGTTTCGGTTCAAACCAGGTAGTTTTAGGAGGCATGATATTTCCGGTATCAGCAATATCCATAAGCTGCTTCATTGTCACCGGATAAAGAGCCAAAGCCACCTTCATTTCTCCGCTGTCAACACGACGTTTCAATTCGCCCAAACCACGGATTCCGCCAACGAAATCAATCCTCTTATCTGAACGCAAATCCTTTATACCCAAAATCTCGTCAAGAATAAGATTTGAAGAAATCGTCACATCCAGAACTCCAATCGGGTCATTATCGTCATAAGTTCCTTCTTTTGCTGTCAATGAATACCATTTGCCAGACAAATACAGAGAGAAATTATGCAAACCAGAAGGTTTATAAATCTCCTCACCCATTTCCTTTACATCAAAGTTTGCAGAGAGTTTTTCAAGGAAAGCCTCATCTGTCAATCCATTCAAATCTTTGACAACTCTGTTATAATCGATAATTGTAAGCTGCTCAGCCGGGAAACAAACTGCCATGAAATAGTTATATTCCTCATCACCTCTATGATTAGGATTCTGCTTAGCTTTTTCAGCACCGACCAATGCCGCAGCAGCCGAACGATGATGACCATCGGCAATATACAATGCCGGCATCTTTGCAAACTCAGCAGTAATCATGCTTATATCTTCATCTTCATCAATAACCCAAAATGTATGACCGAAACCATCCAACGGAGCCACAAAGTCATACTCAGGTTTGCGAGAAGTATATTTTGAGACAATTTTATCCAAAGCATCATTCTCAGGATAAGCAAAGAATACAGGTTCAATATTAGCATTGTTCACACGGACATGCTTCATACGGTCTTCTTCCTTATCACGTCGCGTTAGCTCATGCTTCTTGATAAGGCCATTCATATAATCCGGAACATAAGCACCGACAACCAGGCCATACTGAGTCTTGCCGTTCATTGTCTGGGCATATACATAATAACATTCCTTCTCATCCTGAACAAGCCAGCCTTTTTCCTGGAACATTTTAAAGTTCTCGGCAGCCTTATCATAAACCTTAGGGTCATGTTCATCTGTTCCAACCGGAAAATCTATTTCAGGCTTGATAATATGATATAATGATTTCTCGTTTCCTTCAGCTTCCTTTCGTGCTTCTTCTGAATTAAGAACATCATAAGGACGGGAAACAACTTGTTCGACCAAGTCTTTTGGAGGACGGATGCCTCTAAATGGTTTTATTGTAGCCATAATTATTAGTATTTAAGTTTTTGAGTTTTTAAGTTTATTAGTTTATAAGGAGGCAAGGATACGAGTTAACGAGTTGACTTCTTAACTCCTCAACTCCTTGCCTCCTCTCCCCTCACTTATTAACCCTAAACTTCTCAACCCCATTCTTAAGGAAATCCTCAATCTGGTGAGCAGCAGCAATTCCTGCATTGATATTAGCCTCTGCAGTCTGAGCACCCATCTTCTTTGGAGTAGAGAAATAACGTCCGCTCAGTTTTTCTGCATATTCAGCATGAGAAGCAGGCATTATATCTGTAACATATTTCAAATCTGTTCTTTCTTCCAATAACTTAAGCAATCCGGCTTCGTCAATAACCTCCTTACGTGCAGTATTGACCAGCAAACCATTCTTAGGCATGCGTGAAACCAAATCATAGCCAATAGAATTCTTTGTTTCAGCAGTTGCAGGAATATGAACAGATACGACCTGGCAAGTAGAATAAAGTTCCTCTACTGAATCCACAGGTTTTACACCATCCTGAGATATAACTTCCTCTGGACAATATGCATCATAAGCATAAACATCCATACCCAAGCCTTTAGCAATTCTAGCCAAGTTACGGCCCACATTACCATAAGCATGAATACCAAGTTTCTTATCCTTCAATTCCCATCCGGAAGTTCCGTTATAGAAATTACGGATAGCCATAATCATCATGCCAACAGCAAGCTCTGCAACAGCATTTGAGTTCTGTCCAGGAGTGTTCATCACACAAACACCATGAGCAGTTGCAGATTCCAAATCCACATTGTCATATCCTGCACCGGCACGCACCACAATCTTCAACTGTTTTGCAGCGTCAAGAACTTCAGCATCCACCTTATCACTTCTGATGATAATAGCGTCAACATCCTTCACCGCATCCAGCAACTGTGATTTTTCAGTATATTTTTCCAGTAACAACAATTCGTCACCAGCCTTTTCCACTACTTCGCGGATACCTTTCACTGCTATCGCAGCAAAAGGTTTTTCTGTTGCAACTAATACTCGTGCCATAATCAATGCTGTTTTTCAAATTCTTTCATTGCTTCAATCAAAACCTCAACACTGCTCTTAGGCATAGCGTTATACAAAGATGCACGGAAACCACCCACAGAACGGTGTCCCTTGATACCTACAATACCTTTTGTAGCAGCAAATGCGTTGAAATCAGCTTCCAGTTCCTTATATTCGTCGTTCATAACGAAACATACGTTCATTATTGAACGGTCTTCAGTTTCCACTGTTCCACGGAACAACTTGTTTCTGTCGATTTCATCATAAAGGATAGCAGCATTTTCCATATCTTTCTTTTCCATAGCTGCGATACCACCCTGTTCCTTATACCATTTCAAAGTCTGCAATGCAGAATAGATAGGCAACACAGGAGGAGTGTTGAACATTGATTCCTTGTCGATATGAGTCTTATAGCTAAGCATTGTTGGGATAGGACGGTCCACATGTCCCAAAGCATCAACTCTGACAATTGCCAAAGTCACACCGGCTGGAGCCAAATTCTTCTGAGCACCGGCATAGATGATATCATATTTTGAAACATCAACCGGACGAGAGAAAATATCAGACGACATATCAGCAACAAGGCGCTGTTTCACATCCGGATCTTTTCTCATCTCAGTTCCGTAAATAGTATTGTTTGTTGTAATATGGAAGTAATCAGTATCGTCAGATATTGTATAATTCTTCGGGATATATGTATAATTTTTATCTTTAGAAGAAGCAACCACCTCAACCTCACCAAACAACTTAGCTTCCTTGATTGCTTTTGAAGACCATGTACCAGTATCAAGATATGATGCCTTCTTGTTAAGCAAATTATAAGGAACCATACAGAATTGCATACTTGCGCCACCACCAAGGAACACAACTTCATATCCGGCAGGAATATCAAGCAATTCCTTAATCAATGCACGAGCCTCATCAACAACAGCCACAAACTCCTTACTGCGGTGTGAAATCTCAAGTAATGACAAACCCATTCCCGCAAAATTCTCTACTGCAGCAGCAGTATTCTTAATTGTGTAGTCACTCAAAATAGAAGGACCTGCATAAAAATTGTGCTTCTTCATAGCGATTGATATTTAAATGTTAATAATATGTTTTGAGTTTATAAGTTTTTGAGTTGACAAGTTGACAAGTTAACAAGGCTTCAGAAAATAAGTATTAACTCCTTGACTACTTGACTTCTCAACTCCTTGACTACTTGACTCCTTGACTCCTCACCTCTTTTTCTCCCCCCAAAGCCGCACCATGTTTTCCGTGAGTTTCTTCTCAGCCGGGTTATCCTGTCCGTGCCAGAAACGATGTTCTTTAATTTCCGACGGAAGATAATCCTGAACCACGAAATGATTCTCATAATCATGGGCATACTTATAATCTTTGCCATAATTCAACTCAGCCATAAGTTGAGTCGGAGCATTTCTCAGATGCAAAGGAACCGGAATATTTCCGGTACGATTAACAAAGTCTAAAGCCTCATTGATTGCCTTATATGCCGAATTGCTCTTAGGGCTGCAAGCCAGATAAATTGTTGTTTCAGCAAGAGGAATGCGACCTTCCGGCCATCCAATCTTCTGAATCGTATCAAAACAAGCATTGGCAAGAAGCAACGCATTCGGATTGGCAAGACCGATATCCTCAGCTGCCGAAATGCAAAGTCTGCGGGCAATAAACTTTGGATCTTCACCGCCGGCAACCATCCTTGCCAGCCAGTATATCGCCGCATCCGGATCACTTCCACGGATAGACTTTATAAAAGCCGAAATAATATCATAATGCATCTCTCCGCCCTTGTCGTAAGCAGCCGGATTCTCCTGCAACCTCTCCACCACTTTTTTATCAGTTATGGTTATCTCCTTTCCCTCTTCAGCGGAAATCACCAGTTCCAGAATATTCAGCAACTTGCGGGCATCACCACCCGAATATCTCAGCAAAGCATCCGTTTCCTGCAAATCAATATGCTTTTCTTTAAGGACAATATCCTCTGTTATTGCCCTTTTGAGCAGGGACAGCAAGTCCTGCTTCTCCAACGATTTCAAAACATAAACCTGACAGCGCGACAGCAATGGCCTTATCACCTCAAACGAAGGATTCTCCGTTGTTGCGCCAACCAGAGTAACAACTCCCGTTTCAACAGCATTCAGCAGCGAATCCTGCTGCGACTTGCTGAAGCGGTGTATTTCGTCAATAAACAAAATAGGAGAAACACTGTTGAAAAAACTGTTTCCTTTCGCCTTCTCAATAACATCCCTCACATCCTTCACTCCGGAGTTAATCGCACTCAAAATGTAAAACGGAGCATCAAGTTTCCGGGCTATTATCTGAGCCAAAGTTGTCTTTCCCACTCCCGGAGGTCCCCATAATATAAACGAAGGAACTCTTCCGGAATCAATCATTCTCCTAAGGACAGCACCCTGTCCCACCAAATGCTTCTGTCCGATGTACTCATCCAAAGTCCTCGGACGTAATCGTTCTGCCAAAGGTTGATTCATCATGTAGCAAATGTCGGATATTAAAATCACTTTTCAAAATAGAAATATGAAAATATTCCACCTAAAAAGTATGTTTAAAAACAATTTTATTAGACAAAATGTAAACACACGGCGATAATATACGCTATTCAAAAGCGTAATACATATCATTTTGTCAGAATATTCTATCACAACAGTAATGAAATTATAGTTGACAAGTTAACGAGTTGACAAGGCTACAGGAAACAAGTTGAATTGAAAGTTGAAAATTAAAGCTTTCTACTTATAACTCTCAATAACATCCCCAACACCTTCACTTCTTGACTCCTAAGAAAAAAGATGCTCCCTTCATCACGAAGAGAGCACCCCAAATCGTTTATATATAATATGTGTTTATGAAATTAATAAATACACATCAATCATTATCCTTAACATCCCACCATAATCTTGTATCAAAATCATCTGCTCCTTGAGCAGCAATAGCCGCATTATAGTTATCGATATTAGTATTATAATCATCAGGATAATATACACGACGATAAGGAATATGTTTATAAGCAGATGCAGGACCAGGATACATCTTAGGAACATTCAAACGGCGCCAGTCAGACCAAGCCTCAACGCCGTTCTGCATATAGTTGGCAAACCAACGCTGCATAGCAATTTTCTCAATCTGCTGATCTGCTGAACCTGAAAGTTTCACTGATTCCTGAGCATAATAAGTATCAAAACCTTCAACACCGTAGAAATCCATTGATGCCTTTATACCTTGTTTATATAAATCTTCTGCATTTCCATTAATCCATCCACGAACTGCAGCTTCTGCTTCAAGCAACAAAATATGAGAAGCTGGAACAACTACCATTGCAGCATCCTGCTGATAGAATCGAGGATCAAATGTTGCCATATCAGAATACTGAACAATATCAGCCTGATTAATACCAAGAGGAACGCCAACATATTCTCCAACAGAGTTAGGATCAGCATATGCCTCCAAACGTGGGTCGTTATATTCCTTAAGCTTGTTTATAATAAGTTCTGACGGAGCAAAGTCTTTACGTCCAGAAACCACCACATTATCATACAAAGGGTTCTGGTTCGCTGTCTCCGGAAGGAACTTATATTCCAAACGATCAGCATTGTCCACGATACCACCATCAGCATAAGCCTTAGCGAAACGTTCTTTACCAACAGCTGGATTAACATCTGAAAGCTTGATGGCCATCATCATTCTCAGAGATGCATTCAGTTTTTTCCATTTTGAAATATCACCACCATAAAGTATATCGTAAGTTGAATCAAAAGAGCCAGATTCATTAAACTGAGAATAAGCCTCCGTCAATTCCTTATCCAAATCCTCATAAATAAACTCCTGAGTATCATACTTTGGTTTGAAATTGCCATCACCTCCCTGTAAAGCTTCAGAATATGGCAACATACCAACAATATCAGTCATGTGCATATAATAATATGCCCTAAGAGTACGAGCAGCAGCAATCTGATTTTCCGGACTACCTAACTGATTTACATAAATCTCATTAACTGTAGTTTCATCAGAATTAAGCTTGATGATCATTTCCAAATCCTGAATATACTCATAATAATATGCAGAAGTCTGGAAGTCTGTAATGGCAAATGTACCATACTGTACATTCTGTCTCTCAGCTATATACTGAGGGAACATCTGGCTCCAAGGATTATAAGTACCATTTAATGAGAATGTATACACATTAGTGCAAGCATCCGTAAACAAGAATCTTGTTTCAGGTGTTGACGGGTTGTTAGGATCCACGTTAATGTCCCCAAAATCATTACAACTACTAAATGCCAGCAATCCGGCAATTCCTAATGTCAATAATTTTATATTTTTCATAATTGAATTCTTTTTTGTTTTAATTGATTTTCAGATTACAAATCTCCAATTGTCATCAGAATGTCAAATTAACTGTAACACCGTAAGAACGGACTGAAGCAGCCTGACCACCTTCAATATAGTTATAAGAAGCAGCTCCCATTTCTGAAGGGTCCAAGTTTGGAACAGCAGAGTAAATCAACCATGGGTTCTGTGCCACAAATGACAAGCTAGCTTTCTTAACACCCCAATTCAACTTATTCAAAAATGCCTGAGGCACATCATAACGTACGCTTAACTCACGCATCTTCAAATAACTTGCTTTATATACATAGTCTTCCCAAAGGATACTCTTATATGACTGATAATAAGTTGTCGCATCCATATAAATTGTCTTCGGACTGTATGATCCATCAGCATTTTCCACAACACCGTCAATGCGAACACCACCACCATCTTCTACACTATTACGGATAGGGTTACCCTTATCGTTCAAACCGGCTGTAGATGCTATCAAACCAGAACCTTCACCGAACATATTTGTTGCAGATGCCAAAGCTCCACCAACCTGGAAGTCAAAAGAAGCACCAAGTGTGAAATCCTTGAAGCGAAGAGAAGTTGAGAAACCTCCTGTCAAATCAGGCTGGATATTACCCAATTCTTCCTGAGCTGTAGTATTTCTGCTTGGTACATAATCACCACCAGCAGATTGTGTAAGAATTATACGACCCTCCGGATCCTTATTCCATGCAGAACCACGAATTACACCGATTGGTTTTCCAACCTCTGCATAAGAATAAACACGTGTACTCCATGACATCCAATAAATCTGGTAATTCTGCTGACCATCAGCCAATTCTTCAAGAGTATTACGGTTGTGCGAAACATTAGCATTCACCTGCCAGTTCCAGTCTTTTGTTCTGATGATATCACCACCCAATGACAATTCAACACCACGGTTACGGATAAGACCTGCGTTCATCTTTCGGCTTGTATAACCACTTGCCGGAGTTGTATTCATGTTGATAATCTGATTCTTTGAATCACGGTTATAGAAGTTGAAATCACCCCAAAATCTATTGTCAAACATACGCCATTCAGTACCAATTTCATAAGATGTAGAAATTGTCGGTTTGATATATGGGTCTTTCAAGTTACGGTCAGCCCACATACGAGTCAAACTGCCATACTTCAAAATATTATTATTTGAATCACGCATCTTATAAATACTATAGATATTATATGGATCCATAGTAGAACCTACTTGAGCTAAAGATGCTCTGATTTTCCAGAAATTAAGCCATTTTGCATCTTTAAACCAATTACTACCAATAGCAGCCAAAGACAAACCACCATACAAATAGCTGTTATTATCCGGATGCAAAGTTGACGACCAGTCATTACGCAAAGAACCGTCGATGAAATAAGTATCGTCGAAACCTGCAGTAACAGTTCCATATACACTACGTTCGTGCAAACGAGTCTGCAAGTTACTACCACCTGCAAGACCAGAAGAAGCAGCTGTATTAAAGAAATTATCTATGATAAGACCATCGCGAGTAAATGCAGAAACAACATCCTTGCTATATACACGATCTTCAAAGAACACTGCTGCATCTACTGTCAAACGATCATTAAGGAAACGGTCTCCCCATGTTACACGTCCCTGAGTCTGAATATCAGACATTGTATATTGTTCCTGAGTATATGAAGAAACCAAACCGAAGATATTTTGAGGGATTGTTTCTTCCTCTTTTTGAGACTGGATATTTCCGTTAACACGAATACCTGCTTTCAAATTCTTCAATATTGTCAATTCAGCATCACCACTGAAAACATTATACTGATTTGTCAAATCACGATTTATTTCATTGAATAACACAAATGGATTCTCGTGATACTGAGTTGTCAAATTTGTCGGTCCTGAAATATTCCAACTTCTATATGAACCATCAGGACGCTGATAGTTCTCTTTCAAATCTTTCAGGTTGACATTTACATGACCCCACTGCTGATAAGAATACAAAGCGTTACCTACTTCCTGATAACCTTCAGCAGCAGCATTATGATTACGACGATATGTATATTTATAGTCTAAGCTAACTTTCAAACGTTCAATAGGTTTGAAATCTGTTCTTACAGACAAATATCTACGTGCTGCACTACTGTTTGGAGTAACACCCTCACGAGACACGTTTGAGAAAGAAATACGTGAAGAATAATCTTTTCCTGACTTTGAGAACGCCACGTTAGTCGTATTTGTCATACCAGTACGGAACAAATCGCTCAAATCCAACTGTGGAGACCAAGTTGTAGTCTGTCCAAAACGAGGGTCAGTCGGATCCCAAGCATACCATGGTGCATATTCACGTCCGTCAAGTTCTGGACCCCAGCTGGCATCATTACCAAAATCATAATATGCTTTACCATCCATAGAAGCAAGATAACTAGGATGTTTAGAAGCGTCATAATGGAAAATCGGGAGTTCTGCATCTGCACCACTATAACCACCACCATATTTTTGCTGCATATCATAATGATTATAATATGTTTCAAATGCCAAAGTATGACTTACATTGATTTCAGAATGAGAAATACCATTTGAACCACCTTTAGTTGTAATGATTACCGCACCGTTACCACCACGAGAACCATACAAAGCAGTAGCAGCCGGACCTTTCAATACGTTTACAGACTCAACATCATCCATATTTATGGAATTAGCATTGTCTGATATAACTCCGTCAACTACATAAATCGGCTCACTACCACCAGCAGATGTAATTGATGTAGTACCACGAAGAACTATTTTACCTGCATCAAAAGTAGATCCTGAAGAACCTAGGAATCTCACACCTGAAACTTTACCAACCAAAGCATTGTTCAAATCTGTCTGACGAGCTTGTATCAATTCATCAGCCTTTACCTGTTGTGTTGAATAACCCAAAGATTTTTCTTTTCTTGTCAAACCCTGAGCAGTGACAACAACTTCATCCAAATCCTGTACATTTGAAGTCAATTGAACAATTACATTTTCTTTTATAGGAACCTGTTGAGTATTCATACCCACATACGAAATCATTAATGTCTTTCCGTTCTGTGGCACATCCAATACGAATTTACCATCCAAATCAGTAACCGTACCGATTGTAGTTCCCATAACAACAACTGAAGCACCAATAACCGGCTGTCCATCCTCAGAAGATGTAACAACGCCCGAAATGCTCTTGTTCTGTGCAATCACCGAACAAATCCCTATTACAGGGCAAAGTAGGCTGATAGTTAACTTTCTCATCTTTAAACACATTTTTAATTTAAAAACTCTGTCTATTGTTACGAAATCTTTTGACAATTTCACTCCTAATCACACAATCAACATCACTTGTAAAAAACCTCATACACAATCTTACTTTTTGACATAACAACTTGCTGTTTTTATTTCATAAAGTAATCATATCGCAAACATACAAAGAAAAATTTAATATACAAACTTTTCTTAATTTATTTTTAATCTCAGTTAATTTTAAACTTATATAAAATATAAAACACAAACATCTTTCAAATCATAACTAATACGCCCATATAATTAAAATATATAACAAACAAATAATACAGAAATAATATCATAATAACACAAAAACCCCTTTAAATCGATTCATTTCCGTTACTTAAGGATTGATTCAACTCCACAAACGAAGCTTTAAGATTACGAGTTGTCAACTTTCATCATAGAGAATAAAATTTCACAAACAAAAAAGGGATGCCTTTAAGACATCCCTTTTTACATATTATTAAAATGTTATATAAATACTAACACTGCTTATCTTGAGCCACCAGCCCACCAAACGTTTTCTGTGAACACATATTGACCATCACCATATGCTTCCTGAACATTCGGATTGTTTGTTGTATCATCATTACCGTAAGGCATTCGCAATGGGAACTTACCAGGATTTCTGAAACCATATACATCCTTACCCAAAGCTCTCATTCTACGAACATCATTATAACATTCTGTAGATTCACCGTTGGCATTCCAGAATGCGATATATTTCTGAAGCATAATTTCCTTAACAGGATCTGCATCAAACAAAGGAGCTACACTGTTATCGAAATACTGAGCAGCCTCTTCTGATGTTACTTCTTCTGTCACATTCTTAAATCCACCCCAATAAGTTGAATTGATTGCAGCCTTAACGTTAACTTCCATATTTGCCATAGCTGCAACTACAGCTTCTTTCAATGTTGCTTTAGCAGCATCTTTCTGGTTCAATCGAGCCTGAGCCTCAGCCTTAAGGAATAACACTTCATGATAACTCAAGATATGAGTTGGAGCTGTCTGAGCAGCAACACACATTGATGTTGTATATTCCAACTGGCTCTGATTCAAATTACCGTTATCAGCCATATTTAACAATTCATCATCTTTTGATGAAATCATTGTCTGACTCTGTGGCTCCATATAACAACGGCGAATACGCGGGTCATTGCGTTCAACTAATTTATCAAACATACTACGACTGGCAACTTCACCTGCACGAGACCAGAATACACCGAAGAACGGGTTCATATTCACACCTGTATTATACATATTAAAGCTACACTGTTCAGCTGCTGATGTATAAGATTTTGAAACATAATCAAGAACCTTATTCATATCACCGTTTACATCAGAACTACGAGCAATTAAGCGCATAGTATAACGAGCTTTCAAGCCATAAGCTGTTTTCAACCACAATGAAGCATCACCCTTATAAATCAAATCCTGATCACCAACCTTAACCAAGTCAGTCTTCTGCAAATCTTCAATTGCAGCATCCAAATAAGCTATAATATCTTTATAGATATCCTCTTGCTTATCAATTTTTGGAGTCATAAATGAAGAATAATCACAAGCTTCTGTCCAAGGAGTATCTCCGTGCATATCAGTAATTACAGCCAAATTATATGCTGCAAGCACTTCAGCAATACCACGGGTAATATAGTTGCCTTCCTGTGGACCACCATCAGCACATTTAGCTATAACATCCTTTGCATTTTTCAAAGTTGTATAAGTACCGCTCCATGAGTTGTTCAAAGTAGAAGAAGCGCTACAAGAACTACGAATCTCAGCACTATAGAACTGGTTGTGTGAACCTGTTTCGTGTTCAACATACATACCAGAATACAAGTTATAATCACCACTAACTACACTAAATGCAGTAGAAGTCATAACATCTGTCAGAATCAATCTTGCAGGAACATCTGTTGTATGGTTGAGATCCTTGTTGATTTCATCCATTTTATCTTCCGAGCAAGATGACATTGCTGCAGTCAAAGCCAATCCAGCCAAAAGGCCTTTAGATATATTTGAAAATTTCATTGTTTTATGCATTTTTAGAATTGAACATTAAGACCAAAACCATAACTTGAAGCACCCGGCATAGAGAAGCGTTCGAAACCGCCACCCATATTGTTGTTACCTTGAGAAGCTTCAGGATCCAAACCTTTAAGTTCTGACCACAACAAAATATTACGTGCGAACAAACTTAAATTAACATTCAGACCTTTTGTTTCCCATACAGGATAGCTTAAAGAAAGTTCTCTCAATTTCAAGAAACCACTACCATAAACACCAGCCTCAGAAACATAACTCATAGCATCATAATAATAGAATGCATCAGAACCTGCAATCTTGATATCATTAGGAGAATATGTTCCGTCAGGATTCTGCTTAACCGCAGGCTTTTCAAAATAGAAATATTCTTTTTCACGCATATCTGCTGACAACTGGCTTGTTCCGTAATAATTCAATGTATTCAATGTTCCACAATACATATCTCCACCAGATTTCCAATCAAATGTAGCACCGATACGTAATTTATAGATTTCGAATGAAGTATTGAATCCTAACATAAAGTCAGGAGCAACAGTACCAATAACACCTTCAGAACCAACCTGTGGTAAACCGTTTTCATCAACTACGATATCACCATTTTCGTTGCGCAAATATTGAGTACCATAGATTACCGGGAACTTAGAACCGATATTTGCACGAACCTGAGGATCTACGAAACCACCCAAGAAGATACTTTCAACACCTGGAGCCAATTCATCAACATAGTTGTCGATTTTTGAGAAGTTGAATGCAAAATCCCATTTGAAGTTTTTAGTGTTGATTGGATTTACAGCCAATGTCACTTCATGTGCGTTAGTATGGATTGCACCACCATTAGTCATCAATGATGAAGAACCTGTTGAACCTGCCAATGGCACCTCAAAAATCTGATCTTTAACATTCTGACGAGAATATGTATAGTTCAAAGAGAACAAACCGTCAAAGAAAGAAAGGTCTGCACCCAACTCATAAGACTTAGTATTCTGAGGTTTCAAGTTAGGGTCATAAACAACACCATACTGAGTGAAAGAAGTTATACCACCCATCGGATACTGTAATGGAGTATCACCATAGAAACCACCGCCATAAACTGGAGTTGTATAATAGCTTTCATAATAATCACCAGCCATACCTACTTCAGCATATGAAGCACGAAGTTTACCGTATGTCAGGACATTGTTATCCAACGCATCAAGTTCAGTAAAAATCCATCCCAAAGAGACTGATGGATAAGTAAATGAACGATTGTTACGAGGCATGTTTGAAACAATATCATTACGTACTGTAGCATTCAAATACAACATATTAGCATAAGAAGCAGATACGTTAGCAAAGTTACCAACTGTACGTTTCTTTCTTAATGATTCTGAAGCAATCAAAGTTGTTGCATTATCAATATGATTCCAACCCGGGAAGTTATAATTTGCACCATATGATTCATAGAACTTACGCTGATTATGAACAAACTCATTACCAACCATTGCATCAAAAGTCCAATCTTCATTAATGTTCCAAGTATAAGCAGCAGTGAACAAAGAGTTCATTTCTGTTACAGTATATCCATAATGATCTATTGAACCCAAACCATTGGCATGACCATACCCCCATGAATCAGTATAGTTTGTTGTATATGAATCAACACCCAACTGATACTTAACATTTAACTTATGGTGTTCTGTATTGAATTTTGTAGTATAATTCAAGAATGTATTACCATAAAAACGCTGTGAACGTTCAATAAATTCATTGTTTTCAACAGCCCAATAAGGTCCATCAAAACCAGATGTTGAACGGAACGTATTCTGAGTATATGGATCACCAGCTACGTGTGATGGAATACCAGCCAAGTCATAACTTGCAGGAGCACCATAAACAGTTGCAAGGATACCATTATTTGCAGAAGACTGCTTGTTTAATTTTGAAGTAACAAAGTTTCCTGAAAAACCAGTTGTCCAGTTTTCATGCAACTTAGCTTCTGCTGTCAATTTTGCATTGTAACGGTCAAGACCTGTATTAGGAATAATACCATTCTGAGTTGTATTACCCAAAGAGAATGAATAGTTTCCTTTGTCAAAAGCCTGAGAAACATTCACATTATTACTCCAAGTAACACCTGTCTGGAAGAAGTCTCTAATATTATCATACGCCTGAGGAGTTGCCCAAGGATCCAATCCTGCAGCAGCTCTTTGTTCTACATAATACTGACCCTGATGCAAGTTCGCTCCATTATTTGTATAAGCATTAGCGACATTACCACCATAAGTTGGGTCATTTGCCAAATCCTCGATTTTTGGTCCCCATGCAGTTGAAGAATATGGAGAATAAACACCACCTATACCTTGAGCATATTTAGTCTGATACTCAGGCATTGTAGAAACCTTATCAAAAGACAAGTTTGTATTAATCGTTACGCGTGGTTTACCTTTAGCTGCACCTTTACCACTCTTAGTTGTTATTACGATAACACCATTTGAAGCACGCATACCATAAAGAGCAGAAGCAGCCTGACCTTTAAGGATATTTACACTTTCGATATCGTTAGGGTCAATATCCAAAGAACGTGAGGCAAAGTCTGTACCAGTTACAGAACTACCAGTGCTAATATCTGCTGTTGATGCAATAGGCATACCGTCTACTACATACAACGGAGTGTTGTCGCCAGTGAATGAACGTGCACCACGGATAGTAATTTTTGAAGACGCACCAGGCATACCTGAAGAAGGAGTGATTTCAACACCTGAAACCTTACCCTGCAAAGCTCCTGCCAAGTTTGTACTTGCAGCTTTTGTCAATTCATCTGATTTCACATCCTGTACAGCGTAACCCAAAGCTTTCTTTTCCTTAGAAATACCCATTGCTGTTACAACGATTTCATCAAGGTTCTGTGTATCATTTTTCAATACAACATTAATATTTGGAGCAACCTTTACAGTCTGTTTTTCCATACCGATATATGAAATCTCCAACTCTTTACCATCTGCCGGAACTTCCAAAGTAAAGTTACCATCAAAGTCTGTAACTATTCCGACTGTTGTACCTTTCACAATTACAGAAGCACCAATAACAGGCATACCTGTTTCATCAACAACATTACCTTTTACTTGAGTGTTCTGCGCAAAAGCTGTCCCCACACCCATAGACAAGCACAAAGCAGCTAAAGTCAACTTTTTCATTCTAAAAAAACACTTATTTATTAAACATATATATTCTTTACTTTGAAACGACGAGAGTTATAATATCCACACCTTAATGCATATTTATTCACTCATTGTATTCTCATCTCATATTTTATGCTTTTAAAGCATGCTTAAAAGCATACTTTTCTGAAAAACGGATGCAAAAGTAGTATTTTTTTATTAAAAAAGCAATAAAATGACACATAAAGCTAACATTAGAATTAATGCATAATTATACAACAAATATTCATACATTAATATATTTCCGACATAATGACAAAAAAGTCTATTTTGTACACATATTATATAATTATAATGTGGTTAAAAAAAACAAAATACAATAATATTATAAACAAATTGTTATCTGGAAGCTATACATATTTAGATATATATAAATAAAAAAATACGGCTATACATTAATCTTTTATTGATTATGTATAGCCGTAAATATGATTAAAAACAGGTTATAAAGTAAATCCTATTTTATCATGAGTCCCAATTATACTGTTGGCTGCGGAGCAGCAGGGTTGTTATCGCTATCTGGAATACCGTTATTAGTTTCCATTTCACTCTGTGGAATACGGTAAATCAAAATCTGAGATTCTGCCGGAATATTATACTGAACAATAGCTTCATAGTTTGTTCCTTTTCTTTCTACCGGTTTCTTCAGACGAAGCAAGTCAAACAAAGCAAAACCTTCACCCCACAGTTCCATACGACGCTGCAACCAAACTTCATTTTGCATTGCCTCTGGAGATGAAGCTGTACAAGTATAAGAAGGATTACGATAAGTCTTAACAAAATCTTCTAATGTTGTTTTTGCCTTTGCAACATTACCACTCATCGCTTCAGCTTCTGCCTTAATCAAATACATTTCTTCAACTCGCATCAATGGCCAGTCCTGAGAGTTTGTTGTATTACCCATTATATCCTGATAAGGACCAAACTTAACATTTGTATATGGAGCCAAACCAAAGTATTCGATTACCGGTGTATCACCTACAGTAGCCTTATCAACCAATGTTGATGTACCTTCAGGTGAAATAAACCACTGTTTACGAATATCTGTTTCAGGAATCAAATCATACAAAGAACTTGAAACATAACGGAAAGAACCAGTCAAAGTTGTATATCCGTTACCTGTCAACGAACAAAGATGTGATGGCCAGTTAATAATACCAGTTGTCACAACATCATTATCAGGTGTAATCATAACACCCCACAACCAAGAAGAAGCAGAAGCACTGTTGAATGCTGGTTTTGAAACCTCTTCCAAAGTATATGGAGTTCCACCTGCCAAAGCCATTTCTGCGTCTTTAGCAGCTTCTGTCCAATTTTGCATCAAAAGATTTGCACGAGCACGCAAACCGTAAGCAACAGCAGCATCAATTTTATCTTTATTCGCACCATTATCATAACTACCCAACAATTCAATAGCCTGATCCAAGTCACTAATAATCAAATCATAAACCTGCTGAACTGTAGCACGTGGATTATTCTGCTTTTCTTCCACAGTCATATTTTCAGTTACTATTGGAACACACAACATAGATTCATGTCCTGCATAAGTAAACTGATAAGCCTGAGCCAAAGTCAAATAGTCAAAAGCACGTGCAGCAAAAGCCTGACCACGATAAATATTCATTGTAGGATCATCACTGCCTTCTGTCAATAATAATACACTGTTAGCAGCATCCATATGATTATAAAGCGTCTTCCAGATCAACTCATCAGTCAAACTATCATAAAGACGGTCTGAGTAATTCTGAGAAGTTCCAAACCAGTTATAACCAGAAGTAGTACAAGGCATATCCTGACCACCTTGTTCAAAAGACTGATGTACGGCAGCAATACCAAAATCGTTATGTCTTGTTTGACCAAGCACATCAAAGACATTCAACTTTGCAGCCATTGCGTTTACACCAGCAACAGCCATATTCGGACGTTGGTCAATTATATCCTGATTCTGTTCATCACCAACATACTGTCCTTCCGGAATTTTATCCAAATCACAAGATGCCAGCATCAACGCTGCACTTGCAAACATTATATATTTATTTGAAAATCTCATAAGTCAATTTAACTTTTTAATGGTTTATAAATTCAATGAAATACCTCCAGAAATTGTACGGATTGGAGAATAAACATTATCAGCACTTGTATAGCTCTGACGTGGGTCCATACCTTTACGAGCAGTCCACAATGCTACGTTGTCAGCCACGAAGAACAAACGAATACCTTCAATCTTCAGTTTGTTAGTCCAAGACTTAGGCAATGTATAACCAAATGTAATATTCTGCAAACTCAAATAGTTTGAACTTGTCAACCAACGATCCTGTGTCAAATGACCTGTATATTGATCCTGAACATTCATACGAGGAACATCTGTATTTTTGTTATCAGGAGTCCAAGCATTCAACATATCAACGTGCCATGCAGAACCCTGTGCATCAACACTCATCAACTGACCATAAGTATAGTCCATAATACGACCACCCAACTGGTAAGCAAATGCTACAGAGAAATCAAAACCATAAGCAGTCAAGCTTGTTCCAAAACCACCATATACCTTAGGCAAAATATCACCAGTCAAGAAACGATTTTCACTAGCCTCAGCATAAGAAGTAGTAACTGTATTTCCATCTTTGTCCGGCTCCAACAAAGCCCATTGTGCTTCTCCTGTTTCAGGATTTACACCCGCATACTTAGGTAAGTAAAATTGATACATAGATTCACCTTCACGATAAATACGAGAACCGTCAATCATCTGTCCGTTCAACTCAGGAGCCAATTCAAGAATCTTATTCTTAAAGTGAGTCAAGTTGAAATTGATATCCCAAGTAAAGTTCTTATTATTTATGATTGTTGAATTCAATTCCAATTCAACACCACGGTTCACCATAGATCCAATATTTTCCGGGAATCGAGAATAACCCATAGAAGGTGATACAGGCTTGAAGTAAAGCATATCTGTTGTCTTACGAGAGAAGTATTCAACAGCACCGCTCAATTTTCCACCCCAGAATGTAAAGTCGAAACCAGTATTAAAACTGTGTGAAGTTTCCCATGTAATTTCCGGATTTCCTTTGTAATACAGACCTGTTGCAAAATCACCATTACTATTAGACAACTGGAACTGATCCATATATGGATAATAGTTTCTATAACCAGTCTGATACAACAAATTATCATTACCTTGAGTACCGTAACTGATCTTATATTTCAACATATCAATCCAATCATGACCTTCCATAAATGATTCTTTGTTAATCAACCAACCGGCACCAAGAGACCAGAAATTACCCCAACGGTTGTCCGGATGGAAACAAGAAGAAGCATCACGGCGATATGAAGCAGAACCGAAATATTTTCCATCATAATCATACTGAACACGGAACAACCATCCTTCAGTAGCATATGTCTGTGAATAACTAGCGTTATTCTGATTCAAAATACCGTTATTCAATTCAGGAAGAATCGGATTATAAATCTTTTCTCTTGAACCATACAGATAAGAATATTTATAATTATAATTTTCATGACCTGCCAAAACATCAAGATTATGAACATCGTTAAATGTTTTGTTATATGTCAACAAATACTGCTGGTTTGTACTTAATGTACGTTCGTGAGCTACAGAAACAATACCACCTACACCACTTGTTTCTGAATACTGTCCATAAAATGGGTTCACCAAGTTTGTGAAACGAATATTGTTAGCATCAACACCAATATTCACTTTAGCCTTGATTCCACCCCATATATCAATATCAGCAAACCATTTTCCGCTAATCACATCTCCTGAATACTGCATTTTATCCAACATATAACTAGCAAGAGGGTTGGCATTAGGTATTACATTATTACGTTGGAAATTAGTGTCAGAACCATAATCATATCTATTAAGACCACGATTATCCTTCATTATATTTCCGGCAGCATCACGGATATACATCGGATAAATTGCGCCAATAATATTTGAAGCATAGAAAGCATTAGCATTAGAAGAACCACCTTCTGTATCTTGCTCACGGCTATCATAATGAGTAAATGACACATTGCCGCCAAGTTTCAACCAAGGCTTAACCTGATAATCAGCTTTCAAACGTGCTGTATAACGCTGGAAACCTGAGTTAGGAACGATACCCTGATCATCCAAATAACCGGCAGACATATAATAGTTCATCTTATCGTTTGCACCGCTTACGCTCAAATTATATTCCTGACGAGTGTTGTTTTCAAACAATTCATCGGTCCAACTATCAGGTGTATAATAATATGTACCATCTGAATAACCTAAAGTTGCATTTGGATTCAACTTACCGTCCATACCAATCAACTGCTCACCATTTGGAATATTAAACACCTGATAACCCAAATAGCTAGATGATAACATTGCTTTGTTTGCATAAGCATTAGCAGCAGCCAAATCGCCAGCAGCAGCATAACCCTTCAAGTCACCGTTATAGATTGAAGAATATGCCATTTCATAAAATTTACCTGGATCAGAAACACGGTCATAAGATGCAATACCACGTTTGTTTACACCCCATTTAGCGTTGAAGTTTATACGTGCATCACCACTTTTACCACGCTTAGTTGTAATCAAAATTACACCGTTAGCACCACGGGCACCATACAAAGCGTTTGATGCAGCATCCTTCAACACTGTCATAGATTCAATATCTGTAGAGCTGATAGCAGATATTTCACCATCATAAGGAACACCATCGACTACATACAAAGGCTTATTACTTGCAGAAATAGAGCCGATACCACGAATACGAACTTCAGCATCTTTACCAGGCTGACCTGTACTACTAGTAGTTTGCACACCGGCAACCTGTCCTGTCAACGCATTAGTAACGTTTGATGTCTGTCTTGCTGTAATTTTCTCTGTTTTGATTGTTGCTGCAGAACCTGTAAACGCACTTTTTTTAGCTGTACCATAAGCTACAACCATTACTTCGTCCAAAGCCTGCGTATCTGAAACCATTTTAACATTGATTTTTGAAGCTACCTTAACAGTTTGCTTTTCCATACCAATGTATGAAATTTCCAACTCTTTACCATTACTTGGTACTTCAAGAATAAAATTACCATCAAAATCAGTAACTGTACCCACAGTTGTACCCTTAACTACAATAGAAGCTCCGATAACAGGCTCGCCTTTTTCGTCAACAACGTTACCCTTTACCTGAGTGTTCTGTGCAAAAGCTGTACCCATACCCATCAACAGGCATAGAGATGCAAGTGTAAACTTATTTTCCATAAACACACTTTTATTATTAAACATATATATTTCCAAAAGAAGTAAATTTTTAAAAAGCCACAATCAACTAACTCTTATTTTTAAATCAAATCTTTTAGCTTTTCAAAACTACAAATACACATTCCACTTTCAAAAAAAATGAAAACGTCGCAAAAATATAAACTTTTTATACATAACACAACATTTTCTTATTTTTTGTTAGGTCAATAATATTTTAAATTTCATTTTGTAAGTTATCAAAATAACACTAATCAGCATATATTACAGAACTCTCCTAACTCTGTCAAAAACTTTTTTAGCAAAATACACTAAATCCAATAACTTTTTGTCAACAATATAATTTCTAAAGCTATCAAATAAAAAAAATTCACTTACTAAAAAACAATTTATTATGTATAATTTTTCTCAGTTTACACCCAATATAAAAACATTTTTTACAACATGCCTATTTCTACTAAATAAAAGATAGCCATGAACAGCCATGCCATTATGTCATCTTAACTTCACGAGAATCAATTATTTTCATTTTAATATAAAAGAATACAAATAAATAGGAACTACAAGAAATTTATCAAATACAAATTGAAACTTAAAATCGATTATATAGTTACACAAGAAGAATATCATCGCAATCATTTTGTTTTTAAAAGAAAAAATGTAAGCTTTTTGTATGTTTTAATAAGAATATGCCTGTTGGTTTTTAAATGGAAAAATTGATGTTCCTGATGAAAAAAACGACTTTTACGAGGTAAAACAGACTATAAAAACAGCTCTTTTAGACAGAAATTGTATTTATTAAAAAAATGATTACAATGACTTCAAGCTACAATTGTAATAACTTTACCAAACCATTACAATAACTTCAACCTATTATTGTAATGGTTACCTTAAATCATTGTAATCGTTTTCTGAAATCCATAAAATCTTACTGATTTTTCTTTGTATTATCTATTAAAATCAACAATAAATCACAGAAAAGTTATTGGCAAGTATGACAAAATGACATAAAAATCTATTCCACAAACTCCAAATAAGTCCAAATAGGATAATGGTCGGAATATTTTATTTTTTCGACAGTGCAATTATATGATTTCATATTAGGGGAATGAAATATATTGTCGATGCGGAACCAGAACATATTTTCGTTGTAAGAAATGCCCAATCCCCTGCCCGATTCCACAAATGAATCTTTAAGATTACCAAGGATTGTGCGGTGAGTGTAAGACACAGGTGTGTCGTTGAAATCTCCACAAACAACGACATAGTCGGTTTGTGCATTTTCAATTTCCTTAGCGATTTTTTCTGCCTGGCGTGAACGGATTACAAATGCGGGACCCAGCTTCTGAAGGATTGTTCCCTTCAGGTCGTTGAAATGTTTGGAATCCATCGATTTCATAAAGTCCTTATATCTTGAACGGTCCTCAGTGGTGAGCTTGAACGATTCGAGATGATTGTTTATGAGGGTAATTTTCTTGCCTTTCACGTTCACCTGGTGAATGGATGAACGGTTGGTGTTGCTTTTATATGAAATCTGACGGCTCTTGGAAATAGGGTATTTCGAGAAAACGGCAATTCCCGTTTTTTCACCGCTTTTGAATATCGAACGGTAAGGATAGGCTTTAAGCGCCTTGAATATTTTTGAGCGTGATGGATAATCGCGCTGGGTGAACTCTACATATTCCTGAAGGCAGATAATATCGGCTCCGGAATTTGCCAGATATGATATAATGGGATTTGCCTCTTCTGAAGTATGCTTTTTGTACGCGAAGCTCATTATATTATAGCTCAACACTTTTATTGTATTTTCCTTGGGGATATCTTTTCGGGGCGCATTAAGCGGCAAATAGTTTGAAACTGCATGCCAGCAGAGAATCAGTGCAGAAAGGCTGACAAGCATGTTTTTCTTCTTGCCGAAAAACAGCCAATAAAACATAAAGCACAGGGTGGCGAGGGCAAAAAACGGGAAAAGAAGTCCCATATAGGCGAACGGCAGAAACTTTGCCGGCGACACACAATCCGAGTATGCCGAGGCAACAAAAAGCAAAGCGCAAATCACGTTTGCCGTCAGCACGAATGAATGTAGCAACCACCTAAGGAACTTCATAATTATCTATCCTCCTCAATTTATTTTTTACTTGCGTCGAACAGCTGTTTTTTCTCGTCGGACGAAAGACTTTGATATCCGGAGCGTTTCAGTTTGTCGAGTATTGCGTCCAAATCTGCCTGTTCGCTGTTTTTGCGTGCGTTGTATTCGTAGTCCGATTCCCGCTTGTAGGAAACATGCACTCGCGGGCGGCGGCGTTTGCCTATGTTTACGAGCACGTCGAGCATTTTGTTCAACGGACGCGTAAGGTCACGGCCCGAATTGTTGTAACTAAGGGCAAACAGCACTCCGAACAATGCGCCTCCGATATGCGCCCAATGCCCGCCGGCATTCTGTGAAGTTACGGAAAGCATATCGAGAAACAGCGAAAACAAAGCCAGATAGAGAAGACGGACACGGCCGATAAAAAGAAGGTCTACAAATCCGTTTTTCCATATCAAGGCTATCGAAAATACTATTGCCATGACCGATGCTGAAGCTCCGAGCAGCGAGCTGAAATCTACCACATTGCGGAAATATGGAAAAACATTGTATGCCACCATGAAGAGCAAGGCTCCGGCAATTCCTCCGAAAAGATATACTCCCAGCAGCTGGCGCTCGTTCATATAGTCCAGAAACATTTTGCCAAACCAATAGAGCCAAAGCATATTGAACAGGATGTGCAACACATCATAATGTATGAACATATATGTGAATATTGTCCACGGACGTGTTATGAAGACTGCCGGCGATGCCGGAAACTCCAGATACTGCAGGATGAAATCTATATTGGTGTTGAACAGGGTGCAGAATATTCCTATCACCCGTATCAGCAGAAACACGGCAACATTCAGCCATATCAGGCGTGTGAGAATGGAGCCCTGGCGGAATGTGTTGCGTATGTTAGTAAAAATATCTTCCATTTTTGAAATCCTTGTTTTTCCAATATTTTATAAGTACGTATCCGAAAAGCATACCTCCGAGGTGCGCGAAATGGGCAACACTGTCGCCGCTGAAATTTGCCACGCCCATAGTCAGTTCAGCAAGACCGTAGAAAATCACAAAATATTTTGCCTTAATAGGTATCGGTATAAACATAAGATATAAAGGTACGTTTGGGAAAAGCATACCGAACGCAAGCAATATGCCGAACACTGCTCCGGAAGCTCCGACTGTGACAAAGAGGTCATAGAATTCCGGCTTTGTGAGTATTCTGCCTCCGCCGATGTTTATCATTTCCTGAGGTGCGGATATAACATCACGGAAATCGTAAAGCCATGTAAGTTCCTGGATTATTCCGGCACCAATGCCCGTTACCATATAAAATATAAGGAAGCGTTTCGGTCCCCACACATTCTCAAGAACACGTCCGAACATATAAACTGCAAACATATTGAAGAATATATGCGAGAATCCGGCATGCATAAACATATATGATACAAGCTGTATGATATTGAAATCCGGAGCCAAAGGGAAGTGAAGGCCTAAAAGGGCTGTGAGGTCGATTCCCACACGAGGAAGGGCAAGGCTTGCCACCCAGAAAAGGAAATTGATAATTATAAGATTTTTTGTTACAACCGGGATTTGATCCAAAAATCCTCCGCCATTCTGATTCATCATAATTCTATAAAACGATTTTTCTGTTTTTCAAACTTTCAATTCTTTCTCTTATTCAGACAAAGGTATATAAAAAAGTGGAAGTTGCAAGACGTTTTATACGCCAAGCAGTAACGATAAAAGACTCAAAAACATAAAAAATGGAGAAAAAAACAACTTCGGACAAAAAAAGACTCTATTTCTTTTGTTTACAAGCAAATAAAAAGTACTTTTGGGCGGGAGATAGATTGAGGGAACCAAGGAGATAATACTTGTTTCCTGAAATCTTGTTAACTTGTTGAGGAGTTAAGTAGTCAAGGAGTTAAGTAGTCAAGGAGATAATACTTATTTTCTGAAGCCTTGTTAACTCGTCAACTCGTCAACTCGTCAACTCAAAAACTTAAAATAATTTTTCTATGAACAAGACAGATTTCATCAACGCCGTTGCTGAAAAAGCAGGCTTGAGCAAAGCTGATGCAAAAAAAGCTATTGATGCTTTTGTTGAAACAGTATCTAACGAAATGAAAGAAGGCGGAAAAATCGCGCTTCTAGGTTTTGGTACTTTCTCTGTATCTGAGAAAGCAGCTCGCAAAGGTATCAATCCTAAAACAAAAGAAACTATTGAAATTCCAGCTCGCAAAGTTGTGAAATTCAAACCGGGAAGCGAACTTAACGAAAAAGTCAACTAATCAGGCTAATAGTTTTAAAAATGTTCTATATCAAAGGCGTAGGGAATTACAATCCCTACGCCTTTATTTTTTCCAGCGAAGCTCTGCTATTGAATATGTTGAGATAAAAACGTAACTTTGCAGGGAAAAGTTAAACACTGAGACACAAAGACACAGAGTTTTTTAATATACTTTGAAATTTAATTCTTCGTGTCCATGTTTCAACAAAATAAAAACTTATTAACTCAAAAACTCAAAAACTCAAAACATATGATTATTGAAAAGCAAATATCCAACTCCGTAATTACGGCTATAAAGGAACTGTATGGTGCGGAAGTGAACGAAGCACAGGTTCAGCTGCAAAAGACTAAGAAAGAATTCAAGGGACATCTCACTCTTGTTGTGTTCCCATTCTTGAGAATGTCGAAAAAATCTCCGGAGCAGACAGCTCAGGAAATCGGCGAATATCTGGTGAAAAATGAACCGGCTGTTGCCGAATTCAACGTAATCAAAGGATTCCTGAACCTTACGGTTGCCTGCGGTTGCTGGATTGAGCTTTTGAACGACATCAACTCTCAAGAGCATTATGGCATTGTGAATGCCAACGAAAATTCTCCTCTTGTGATGATTGAATATTCATCACCGAACACTAACAAACCGCTTCACCTGGGACATGTGCGTAACAATCTTTTGGGTTACAGCTTGTCTCTTATAATGGCGGCAAACGGAAACAAGGTGGTGAAGACTAACATCGTCAACGACCGTGGTATCCATATCTGCAAATCTATGCTTGCATGGAAGAAATGGGGTAACGGAGCAACTCCTGAATCAACAGGAAAGAAGGGCGACCATCTTATCGGCGACTTCTATGTGTTGTTCAGCAACAAACTGAAAGAAGAAACTGCTGCTCTTGAAGCTAAAGGCATGACTAAGGAAGAAGCTGAAGCTGCTTCACCATTGATGCAAGAAGCAAGAGAAATGCTTCGCAAATGGGAAGCCGGCGACGAGGAAATCCGCTCTCTTTGGAAAATGATGAACAGTTGGGTTTATGCCGGATTCGACGAAACTTACAAGATGATGGGTGTTGGTTTCGACAAGATTTATTATGAATCTGAAACTTATCTGGAAGGACGCGACAAAGTGCTTGAAGGTCTTGACAAAGGTATTTTCTATCGCCGCGAAGACGGTTCAGTATGGGCTGACCTTACAGGCGACGGACTTGACGAAAAGTTGCTGCTTCGTGCTGACGGTACTTCTGTTTATATGACTCAGGATATCGGTACTGCAAAACTGCGTTTCGATGATTATCCTATCAACAAGATGATATATGTTGTAGGTAACGAGCAGAATTATCACTTCCAGGTTCTTTCAATCCTGCTTGACAGACTTGGCTTCGAGTTTGGAAAAGGTTTGGTTCATTTCTCTTATGGTATGGTGGAACTTCCTGAAGGTAAGATGAAGAGCCGCGAAGGTACAGTTGTTGATGCTGATGACTTGATGGAAGAAATGATTAATACTGCACGCGAAATTTCTCAGGAATCAGGCAAACTTAATGATTTGTCTGCTGAAGAGGCTGAAAATATCGCACGCATCGCAGGTTTGGGAGCGTTGAAATATTTCATCCTGAAAGTTGACCCACGCAAGAATATGACTTTCAACCCGAAAGAATCTATCGATTTCAACGGAAACACTGGTCCTTTCATCCAATATACTTATGCACGTATCAAGTCTGTGCTTCGTAAGGCTGCAGAACAGGGTATCGTTTTGCCGGAATCTTTGAATGGCAATATCACAATCTCAGAAAAAGAAGAAGGTTTGATTCAGATGATAGCAAACTTTGCTTCTGTGGTTAAAGAGGCTGGCGATACATATAGCCCTGCATGCATAGCAAACTACGCTTATGATTTGGTGAAAGAATATAACCAGTTCTATCACGATTTCTCTATTCTTCGTGAAGAGAACGAAGATATGAAGATGTTCCGCCTTGTTCTGTCGGCTAATGTGGCTAAGATAGTCAAGGAAGCTATGGGATTGCTTGGTATTGAGGTTCCGGAAAGAATGTAAAGTTCATAAACAAGGAGATATAAATACAAAAACGGATACATCGGTTTTGTCTAATATGACTTACTGATGTATCCGTTTTTATTTTTGCTATGCAACTACGATTAAGCAGAATTATTATTACAATCCCTTGATTTCGTCAATAGTCAATCCAGTGATTTCAACTATATCTTCTATGGGATAGCCTTTATCTAACATTTTACGGGCATTGGACTGGCGTTCTATATTTCGACCTTCTGCCAAACCTTCCTTCAAAGCCTGTTCCTTCATATAGTTCCAGGTGTTATAATTGTCGCGATACACTTTTAGGCATGCCTCATATTCGTCCCGCTCTTTCTTGTTCATATTGACAATACGGGCTAGCTCTTCCAGACGCTGGAAAAGTGCCTTCTGCCCCTTGAACTCTAAAGATTCCAATTTTTCCATGTGCTTCAAATTATATAGCCAATAATCCAATGGCGTTTCACATTCACTTTCTGTTTTATTGAACAGTGGGAATTCTATAAAGATTTCCCTTATCATTTTAGATACCGGTTTCCCCGTTTCTTTATCGGCTAGAATTATGTCCGTCTTAACTTTGTCGGATTTACCGCTCTTGAAATTCAGGAAGAAAATTCCATAAACAGGGACAATATCGAATTTCCATCTGTCGCCTATCCGGTCCTGTCCAGCTATTGCCCTACAAATATAATAAAGACCACGTTCATAAATATACGGCTGGTTGCAATTTTGCATTTCTACAAGAAAGACACCTGAAACTCAGAAAACCGATAATAAATATCAAATCTGAGTTCCAGGTGTCTTATTACTTTATAACTGTAGATAAATCCTTATCAAACAGATTATACCTCAATATTATTACAATTCATTCTGAACCATAGCTGGATTAGCATCCATTTCCTTCTGAGAAATTACAAATTCCCAACGTTTGTCTCCTGCAGGAACAGACATAGTCTGGCTGACAGCCTCATCGTGATTTGAATTTGTTCTGTCAAGCGCAAGATTCAAACGCTTCAAGTCTGTGAAACGGAAACCTTCACCCCAAAGTTCAATACGGCGCTGTGTAAGAATCTCTTCTATCAAAGCCGCACCACTATTAGCAGAAAGTTTATACTGAGGGTCACGAGTCTGAACCAATTCCAGCAATGTATTTTTAGCAGCACCTTCATTTCCAGAACGAGCCTCGGCTTCTGCCTTCATCAAGTACATTTCAGCTAGACGCATATAAACGACGTCTGAAACCGGAGTTGAAGAAGATACAGATGTGAATTTTCTGTTCTGATATTTTGCAGACGTAAAGTTAGAACCTGGCATAGCAGCTTCGCCTGTCGGATCCCACCACTGACGGCGTACGTCAGTTTCAGAAATCATATTATACAGACGGTCGATAATACATTTAGGATTCTGTCGGATATTTGTTGAGTTAAAGTTCCAAGACATAAATGCCATAAATGAATAGAAATAGATAGTCTGATCTGACTGAACCAAAGAAGCCCACATCCATTCCGGATTCTTTGATGCTTCTGCAAAACCATTCATCAACTCGTCACCACTCATCAAACGGCGACCGTTAGCCAAAGCCGTTTCTATTGCTAAGCCTGAATATTTTGCAGCATCTGCCCAATTCTGCTGAGCCAAAGCAACTCTGGCTTTCAAGCCATATGCTACTTCCAAAGAGAAATGGTTTAAATCTTCAGCCTTGTAATTCTTCATCAGTTCAATAGCTGCATCTAAATCCTCGTTTGCATACTGATAAACCTCCTCAACTGTGTTACGTGGAGAATCATGCATTTCGGACTGTTTCTTATAAGGAACACCAAGCTGATCATTTGTCTTTCCTGCCTCATAGCGTTTTCCATAAAGCTGTACTAACTGGAAATGTGACCAAGCACGGAAGCAAAGAGCTTCAGCCTTTACACCTATTCTACGATTTTGATCCTCTCCTGATGCATTATCAATAGATTCAAGGAAGAAATTCGCATTAAGAATCAGTTTATAATAAAATTCAAACGGATAATAAGCTAAATAAGATGTTGGATTTCGATGGTCTATCCAGCGGGCATTACTGATATACCAGCCGTTACCTGTAGAAGAATTTATCAAATCTTCACCCAACATATCTCGTTTTATATTCATAGAAGCTTCACCACCCTGGTCCTGACGGCTATATTGTATATACATAGCACGATGAGTACCATTAAGTGCCGTGTAAAGATTGTCTACAGTTTCCTTAATAAGAGCATCAGGCACCTTGTCTGTCGGAGCAGTATCCATAAAGTCAGAAGAGCAAGAGCCGAGAGCTGCAGCACCAATCAAGGCCGCAGCAATTGTTGTATATTTTATTGCTTTCATATTGTATTCAAATTTAATTTAAGTTGACAAATTGATGAGTTGACAAGGGAACAAATTTCCATTGAAAACTTGTATCTGAGACCTCGTCCACTTCAATTTACAATGTTATGTTCAACGCAAACGTAAATGTTCTTGAAGGCAAGTAAGCATTATTACTTATACCATTGAATGCCTGAAGCGGGTTCATACCAGACTTAGATGTAAACATGAAAATATTTTCACCACTTACTGATAAACGAGCATTCTGAATAGTAAACTTGCTCAAGAATGATTTCGGAAGATTATAGCCAAGAGACAAAGACTTGATGTTGAAATAGTCCGAACTCATTAGCCAACGATCCGACTGAGCATTGAAATTAGTTTCCTGTCCGGCATCAAGACGCGGTACATCTGTAACATCACCTGGTTTCTGCCAACGGTTAAGAATGTCGGTATGCATAGCTCCACCGAAATTGTTAACACTCATCAAACCTGCATAACTTGAATTATACATTTTACCACCAAGCTGATAAGAGAATACTGCAGCAAACTCGAATGCTTTGAAACGAAGAGTTGTATTTATACCACCATATACCTTTGGAATGGCACTTCCGGCATAATGATACTGAGCCAATGCCTGATCAGTTGTCAGACGTTTTCCGTCTCTTTCGAAACAAGTCTCATCATTCCATTTAATATTAGGATCATTGTCGGCAAATGTATATAGAACAGAACCTGTCTGTGGATCTACACCAACATAATCCTTAAGCCAGAACTCATATATTGAGTGTCCAACCTCAAGTTTCTTAGTTCCGTCGATAATAGATTCACTTGGCAAACTCTTGATTGTATTTTTTAGGAAGGTTGCATTGGCTCCAACATTCCATGTCCAATTATCATTTTTAAGAATTCTATAATCCAATGCTATTTCAACACCAGAGTTACTAACCTTTCCGATATTCTTCCAAATACTTGTTACACCGTTAGAAAGTGGTGTTGGCACTTCGAACAACAAATCATCAGACTGTTTGTTGAAATACTCAACAGAACCTGTCAAACGGTCAAAGAGTCCGAATTCTACAGCCACATCTGAGCTGACCTGCTTTTCCCAAACCAAATCAGGATTACCAAACTTGCCAAACAAAACTCCGGCCTGTGAACCATTAGCATAACCCAATTGATAAAGAGTATAATAAGGATAATAGTCGTTCAGGTCGCTTTCATTAAGAATAGCATCATTACCAGTCTGGCCATATGAAGCACGAAGTTTCAAACTGTTTATCCATTTTATATCCTTCATAAAATCTTCCTGATCGATTCTCCAGGATAGACCTGCAGACCAGAAATTACCCCAACGATTATCTTTTGCAAAACGAGATGAACCATCACGTCTGTATGACATAGAAAGATAATATTTGTCAGCGTAATTATAGTTTACACGAGCAAAATAACCTTCCTTACGATATTTGTCAGTATAAGAGCTGAGAGTATTAATTGTATTGAAATTATCAAACTCTAGCAAATTATCCAAAGTCTGGCCCTGACGCATACCATATGAATACTCATACTGATATGAATAACTTTCATGACCAAGCATAGCTTCCAAATTGTGCGAGCCGAATGATTTGTTGTACTGCAACAACTGGTTGAAAGTAACAGTAGTCATTCTTGTCTGAGTCTTTGACAAACGTCCTGAACCCTGACCGTCGCCAACCAATTTATTCTCGAAGCTTGTAAATTTATAATTAGAGTTTTCCAATGAAGCATTTACTGTTGCTGTAAATCCGTCAAACAAATAGAAGTCCGCATAAGTTCGAGCATTAACAGCATCACGAGTTGAACTTCTGTCGTTAAACTCTGTTTCAGCAACAATATGTCTTCCTGAAGAAGCACCTGCTCCACGGGTTCCCATATAGTCATAAACCTTATTTCCGTTTGAATCAAGGATATATTCACCGGTAGTCATATCATGTTCATGAATAGGATAAACAGGACCTATATTTCTTGAAAAGAAGAATGGGTTGTTATATCCGGCACTATTATCCTGAGTATTAGCAGTAGTTGATGAAGAACGAGTTGCCGCAACATTGAATCCTGTCTTCAACCATTTTGTCGGTTTTATATTAACATTCGCGCGACCAGAGAAACGTTCGAAATCAGATTTGATAACATAACCATTATCTTTCAAATATCCTAAAGAAACATAGCTATCACTGTTTTCAGAACTTGTGCTATATGAAACATTATATTCTCCACGATATCCAGTACGACTGATAGCATCTTCCCAGTCAAGGTCATCACCATAAAGAAGAGTAGTTGCAGCCGGATTAAGTTGTCCGTTAGGCATTAGAATCTGGTCATTAGGTACACCTTTGAACGGATTATACTTAACCAAGTTGAAAGCATCTGTCACAGCCTGAGCTCCCGCAAATTCCGGAGTTTTGCCGGAAGTAATATACTGGTTATACTTCTGTTCCCACATCAAAGGATAATAGTCCCATACATTTACACGGTCATATTCTTTAATTGCACGACCGCTAAATCCCTGACTTATATTAAGAGAGATGGAAGGTTTGCCACTTTTTCCTTTTTTTGTTGTGATAAGAATAACACCGTTTCCGGCACTCGAACCATAAAGAGAAGTTGAAGCTGCATCTTTCAACACAGTCATTGATTCGATATCTGAAGGATTGATATCTGCAATTGAACCATTATATATACTGCCATCCACAACATAAAGAGGTTCAGAAGATGCATTTACCGTACCGAAACCACGAATACGAATTTCAGGAGATTCACCAGGCTGGCCATTACTAGACATTATCTGCAAACCAGGAGCTGTTCCTTCAAGTGCCTGAGCTGCATTATTTATAGGTCGTATATCCAAATCTTTTGCCCCTAATGAAGTTGCAGAACCAGTAAAGGATGATTTAGTTGCAGTTCCATATGCTACAACAATTACATCATCAAGTTCCTGAGCATCAGCTTTAAGTAGAACTCGCATATTAGATTTGACAGCAATGTCCTGTGTCTGCATACCGACATAAGATATTTGCAGCTGCGCATTCTTGTCCACATCAAGGGTGAATGCACCATCCAAATCTGTTACAGTTCCTATAGTCGTACCTTTAACAACTACTGAAGCTCCAATTACCGGAAGGCCATCTTCTTCACTAACCACAACTCCGGTCACTTTCATCTGCTGTGCCACAATGCACTGCATTCCCAAAAGGGATGAGAGTAATACTAGGGGTAATTTGTGTTTCATAAACTCACTCTTCTTTTTTAACTGTTAAACACATATTATCTTTTTCCCAAACGGCAGGGATTTATTTTTCTCTGTTTTTATATTTATACCCTCATTTTATATAATAATTTGTTATCAAATAAAATTTCAAGGGATAATTTCAGGTAACAAAGCTCAAATTATTGATGTTCGCAAGATAATTATTTCTATTAATATTACAAATCAAAATATCAAAATATATTCAATTTTAACATTTTCGGTTCAAATAGTCATAATAAAACGCCATAAATACACTTATAGAAGGTAATATTGTAAACATTTGCCATAACCATACAAATAAACAGATAATATATATATGTAATTTAAACACAATTATAGTACGAATACCGTTTAATTTGCTTCCGTATGTAAGCACAATTACTTTCGGAACAAAATTCAAATACTTCCGTATATATTTTGAATTACATTCGGATATATTTTCAACAATAATTGGATATAGGTTATCGTAACAAAATCAAAAACAAATTATTTATTTTGCTCTCAGATTGCCTTTCCGTATATTTGTTGACACTAATATAGGATGCGTTCAGGTATAACCAAATAAGAAAACGATGTTTTCTATTTGTCTCTACACTCACCTTTCACTATATTTGCGAGACGAACTAAAAAATATATAGAAATGAAACAAGTTATTTTTATTCTAATGGCAATGCTGATGACAATAGGTGTTGTTTCAGCACAGACAAACAAACAAGCTGTTATATCAGTAAAAGAAAACATATACGATTTTGGAACAATAAAAGAAGATGGAGGTAATGTTTCGCATACCTTTACAGTAAGCAATGAAGGTGCTGCCCCATTAGTTATTACACGTGTTATTGCTTCGTGCGGATGTACTACACCGGAATGGACAAAAGAGCCTATCGCTCCAGGTAAAAAAGGAGAAGTAAAAGTTACTTTCAATCCAAAAGGCCGCCCTGGAATGTTTGCAAAAACTATTTCTGTATATAGTAATGGTAAAAAAGGAAGCTATATATTAACTATCAGAGGTAAAGTTGAAAATTAAGTTTTCAGTAACAAATCATGTTGATGACTTTCAGACTAAAAACTGTTATATTGGTTTGTGTTATGGCTGTATGTACAGTATCAGCAGCCATAGCACAAGGCATTGCCAAAATAAGTCCGGACAAACAAGTATTCAATTTCGGGACTATTGCTGAAGAAAAAGGTCCCGCTAGTCACGAATTTATTATCACAAACACAGGAGACGCACCTCTTGTTATAAACAGAATTACTGCATCATGCGGTTGCACAAGACCATCATGGGACAAATCCCCAATTGCTCCGGGGAAGTCAACATCCATCAAAATCACCTATAATCCTCAAGGAAGACCTGGACCATTTTATAAAACAATCACTATAATTTCAAATAGTGACAAGAAAAGGTTTAATCTGGCTATAAAAGGAAATGTAACACCTAAGCCCAAAGAACCTAAATACGAGTATCTCTACAGTATTGGAGACTTAAAGTTGCATAAAACCAATGTTTTGTTCAGTAAAATAATCAGAACTGAAACAAAAGGAGAGAAAATACATATCAAGAATACAGGTAAGACATCTGCTGTTGTACATATCGGAAAACATCCGCATTATCTGACAATAAACAGCAGACCGGATACTATTCTACCTGGTAAGACTGGAGAAATTACGCTACTATTTGATGCTATGGCTGCAAAGCATAAAGGTAGAAAATATTGCGAAATTCCAGTTGAAGTATCTATGGCAGGACGAAAATCCGCAAGTGGAATTATTAATGTAGCTGCAAATATTATTGATGATTTCAGTAAACTGACTTCGGAAGAAAGAAAGAATGCTCCGGTTGCCAAACTTTCCGGCAGTATTTTGGATTTCGGTGAAATTAAAGGTGAAACAAAATCTGTATACGGAACTGTGGAACTAACCAACAGTGGCAAACAGAATTTACATATTTACAGTGTAAGCTCAGAAAATGATTTAATAAAAATATCTGGCGGCAAGAAAACAATCAAGCCAGGAAAAACTGTTATTTATAAAATAAAGGTAAAATCAAAAGATATGCCAGAGAAGTTTAATGCTTCAATAAATTGGGTTTGCGATTCACCGGATAATCCAGTTATTACATTAAAGGTTCTGGCTAAGAAAAAGGTAGAAAAATAAGTATAACTTTATAACAAATACAACTATGGAACATCCAGAAAATGACGATTTATATAAAGGGTTAAAAGTGAACAAAGGCGTAACTGATGTGCCTACTGTTAATCCATATATGAAAAAGCGAGTTCAAAGACGTCAATATACTACTTCTGAATTTGTTGAAGGTATTCTAAAAGGTAATATAACTATTCTCAGCCAGGCTGTAACATTAGTTGAAAGTTCAAAACATGAACATCAACAGGTTGCCCAGGAAATTATAGAAAAATGTTTGCCTCATGCTGGAAAATCTGTAAGAATTGGTATTACAGGTGTACCTGGAGCTGGGAAGAGTACTTCTATCGATTCATTTGGTATGCATCTGATAAAAGAAGGACGAAAACTTGCGGTATTGGCTATTGACCCTAGTAGTGAACGTTCAAAGGGAAGTATTCTTGGAGACAAAACTCGTATGGAATTATTGTCAAGAGAGAAAAATGCATTCATTCGCCCTTCTCCATCAGCAGGCTCACTTGGTGGTGTAGCACGTAAAACCAGAGAAACAATTGTGCTTTGCGAGGCTGCAGGATTCGACACTGTCTTTGTTGAAACTGTAGGTGTAGGACAAAGTGAAACAGCTGTTCATTCAATGGTGGACTTCTTCCTATTGATTCAGCTTGCTGGTACTGGAGATGAATTACAAGGTATCAAACGCGGAATTATGGAGATGGCTGATGGTATTATCATAAATAAAGCAGACGGAGATAATGTGGATAAAGCCAAACTTGCTGCAGCCCAGTTCCGCAACGCTCTTCATCTGTTTCCACCTACCGAATCTGGCTGGTTCCCTAAAGTTCTAACATATTCCGGATATTACAACCTTGGTATAAAGGAAATTTGGGATATGGTGGGTGAATATATGGAATTCACTAAGAAAAACGGATATTTCGAACATAAGAGAAACGAGCAGGCTAAATATTGGATGTATGAAAGTATAAATGATACATTGCGCGATACATTCTATCATAATCCTGCAGTTGAGGAAATGTTATCATATACAGAAAAACAAGTTTTGCACAATGAAATCAGCTCATTTGTTGCAGCTAAGAGAATGATGGATTTGTTCCTTGCAAATATTAGAAAATAATAACTGACTAAGGTTTCGCAAGTTGATAAACTAAAACTTGCGAAACCTTAATTTTTTATGCTTAATCTTCCAACGCGTAGTTAACAGTCGTTACTACTCTCACTCGTTTCAGATATGGAGTTGTTGCATCTTCATCAACAATAGAAAACTGCCCTTGATTAGCCTGCATTATCTTTCCTAGTTTACTGTCTGAATCCTTAGCAAATTTTTCAGCTGCCTGACGGGCATTTTTAGTAGCTTCTTCGATCATCTGAGGTTTAATATCATTAAGACTTGTATATTCATAACGGACCACATGCTGATAATCTCCGCTTACTATAGCTATACCTTTTTTCAGGAATTCACCTTGCTCGGTAATTAACTTACGGACAACATCTACTTTTGAAGAAGTTACAGTTACTATTGTTGTAACATTATAACGGTATTGTGAAGGAGTACTAGAATATCGTTCGGCCTTCATATCAATGATTTCAGGAGCATTCAAATTTATTTCTGAATCTTCTATACCTTTACTTTTCAGATATTCTACTATAATTTCATTAGAGTTCTTTATATCATTATATAAAGCCGACAAATCATTTCCAATATTCTTATAAACCAGCGGCCAAGTAACTTTATCCGCAGTTACAACCTTTTCAGAAAGTCCTTTAACATTTACTGTTCTATTTTTATCAGCAAAAGAACTTAAACCTTTATCTACAAAATAGCCAGAAGCAACTATACCCAAAGCTATAATAAATGACTCTTTAATAAAATTTGCCATAGAAACACTCTCCCTTCTATTTAAGTATAAAATCTACAATTAAAAGCCTGAATAAAAAATATTTATATTCAAGTTTGATATACTAGCAATATTAGGACATTTAAATATATAAAACAACAAAAGCACCAAATTTTGTATTTAGTTAATACAAAACTGGTGCTTTTTATTTTTTTATTAAAGCTTATTACGCTTTCGGCAACAGATTAAATTGAAGAAATACGCAAGGCATTCAACAAATCTCTGTTGATAGGTTTATCATTCTTAATGGCCTTTGAGAATGGAACATTTACAATCTGATCATTCTGAATACCAATCATCACATTACGCTGACCGTCAAGCAGAGCATCAATTGCAGCAACACCCATTCTTGTTGCTAAAATTCTGTCCTGAGCTGTAGGTGAACCACCACGCTGCAAGTGACCAAGGATTGAAACACGTACATCAAACTGAGGATATTCATTTTTAACACGTTCAGCAACCCCCATGGCACCACCAGTAACTTCACTTTCAGCAACAAGAACAATACTACTATTCTTAGATTTTCTGAAACCAGTTTCAATCATTTCAGCCAACTGGTCTTTTTCCAATGAAATTTCAGGGATAATAGCAGCTTCAGCACCAGATGCTATAGCACCATTCAAAGCAAGGAAACCTGCGTCACGACCCATTACTTCAATAAAGAACAAACGTTCATGTGAAGTAGCAGTATCACGTATTTTATCCACACACTCCATGATTGTGTTCAAAGCTGTATCATAACCAATTGTTACATCTGTTCCATACAAATCATTATCTATTGTACCAGGAAGACCAACAATAGGCATATTGTATTCTTCTGCAAAAATACGAGCTCCAGTCAAAGAGCCATCACCACCGATAACAACCAAGGAATCTATTCCATGTTCTACAAGCTTATCGTATGCCTGTTTACGTCCTTCAGGAGTTTTAAACTCAGCACAACGAGCAGTTTTTAGAATAGTACCTCCACGCTGTATTATATTACTTACATTCTGTGTTTTAAATTCTTCAATTTCATCAGTGATCATTCCTTTATAACCACGATAAATTCCCTTTACATGCAAACCGTTGAAAATTGCAGCACGCGTCACGGCGCGAATCGCAGCATTCATACCTGGAGCATCACCTCCTGATGTTAAAATTCCGACACATTTAATAGCCATGATACTATTTATTTAATTTAACCGCAGCAAAAATACGAATAATTCAAATAGATATAATCATAATGAACAAAATTCACATAAAATTAATCTTGTTGAATCTCTCCTCCGTTCAATTCTATAACCTTATTGGCAACTTTTTCCATCAGCCATTTTGGAGTAGAAGTAGCACCGCATACGCCAACAGTCTCTATATTTTGAGGCAGAGATTCCGTTATCTCACTTGCATCAGAAATAAATACACTATTCAAATTAGCCTTTCTGCACTCATCAAAAAGCATTTTTCCGTTGGAGCTTTTTTTCCCTGCAACAAAATATATCCAATCGTGAGCCTTTGCAAATTTCTGAATATTAGGTAAACGATTTGCCACCTGACGACAAATTGTATCATAATACTTAAACGATACTTCAGGATTTATCCGTTTTTCAATTTCTGAAACGATATTACGAAATCCATCCAATGATTTTGTTGTCTGTGAAAACAAAGCAATTGATTTAGAAAAATCAAGCTTATCCAAATCTTCTACTTTTTCTACAACAATAGCATTTCCATCAGTCTGACCTACTAGTCCGTTGACTTCGGCATGTCCTTTTTTACCATATATAACAAGTTGCACACCTGCTGGACCAGATTCCTGATAACAACGATGTATTCTTTTCTGAAGTTGCAATACAACAGGGCAAGTTGCATCTACTATTGTAATATTATTCTTCTGAGCAGTTTCGTATGTTGACGGAGGTTCTCCATGAGCACGGAGCAAAACTTTCTTACCTTCCAATCTGGCAAATTCATCATGTTCTATGGTGCGTAATCCCATTGATTCCAGACGTTCTACCTCAAGGCTGTTATGTACAATATCACCAAGGCAATATAGTATGTCCGTATTTTTAAGTTCACGTTCAGCACTGCTAATTGCATTTACAACACCAAAACAGAACCCCGAACCTTTGTCAATCTCTACTTTCACCTTATTAGTCATTTATTTTATTTTTCACTTGTTGCAATAGCCAAGCTTTTTGTTCTGCAATTGTCATATTGGAATTATCCAGAACTATTGCGTCCGGAGCCTGACGTAACGGACTCTCTGCACGTGTTGAATCAAGATAGTCTCTTTTCTTCACATTTTCCAAAACTTCTTCATAAGAAGCATTCTCTCCTTTAGCTACAAGCTCATCAACTCTTCTGCGGGCTCTTACTTCAGGAGAAGCTGTTACAAAAAGTTTTAATTCAGCATTCGGAAACACAACTGTTCCGATATCTCTGCCATCCATAACTATTCCTTTCTCCTTCCCCATCTCTTGCTGTTGTGCAACCATTGCTTTACGGACAAAGCTCAATGCAGCTATCAGGCTAACATTATCAGCTACCTGCATACCTCTGATTTCCCGTTCCACATTAACACCATTAAGATATGTATCCGGACGACCTGTCTCAGCATTAAATTTAAAAGTTATATGGATTTTATCCATATCAGAAGCTAATGATTTTTCATCAATAACTCCATCTTTAATAAAGCCATGCTGCAAAGAGTAATATGTTACTGCACGATACATTGCTCCTGTATCTATATAAATATAACCAATCTCACGTGCCAAGTCTTTAGCCATTGTACTTTTTCCGCTAGAAGAATGACCGTCAATTGCTATAACTATCTTTTTCATGTAATATGATTTTTAATTTATTTCATTTCCCGACTTTTGATATACTAAAGTAAAAGCAGCAATAATAAATCATCATTGCCATTCACCTAAGGTAACATTCAATGTTACCATCAAAGACAAAGCAGAAGGATGGTATTGCGCAACAGAAGCTCCAACATCAAATCTTTTTATACGTACACCTGCACCTGCAGAAAAACCAGACAATCCCGAACCGCCTCCTCTCAACTTCATATCAATCCTAGTTTTTGGATTAAAACCTATACCAACCCAAAAATTATCTGAAGGAACATAATCGACACCAAAAACCAAGTGTTTAAACAAATTCTGTGCAAAACCTGATTTGTCATCTTCTGTAGCATTAGTATTAACAGCATCAATCTTCCATTTGTTCAAATACATTGCTGTTAGAGAAAAACGAAGCGGAATATTACGCATTTGTTTAGATATACCAGCTTGAATATCCCAAGGCATACGCTGACGCTCGTCATTATAAGGCTTAAGCTGTGCTCCAATATTTTTTAGTACGAAACCAAAAGAAAACAAGTCATCAGAATTATAATAGCTCAATCCAGCATCTACCCCAAGGCCTAAAGAAGTATAGTCAGCCATTGTTGAATACAAAAACTTCAACGATAAACCGCCACGCCAACGTTCACTCAAGTCATATGAAAACAAACCGTGAATACTTATATCCTTCGCCGATACAGACCCTAGAGAAACATTCTCCGAATTATACTCATCTATTTTTCCATAACTGAAAAAGCTTGCACCAACAGCCCAAGCTCCTTTATCCTTAAATGCTTTGGAAAACATAGCACTTCCCACATTGATATCTGATATATAATTCATATAATTCAGATTAATCATCCCGTCCATTTCTCCACCTAGCAATCCCGGATTATGAAAAGCCAAAGACGGATCACGCTCTATCAAAGATACAGTATTACCACCCAACGCATTTGCCCTGGAGGAAGTAGGAATTCTAAGAAATGAATAAGCTTCATTTCCTGTTTGAGAATATGCATTATTCACAAACACAAAACCTATCAAACAGATTATAAAAATATATCTACTTAGTCTCATACAATAATTAACGGAACAAAGATACTTATATTTTATGGGTTTGAGAATTTAGAAATAGAGATTATAAATTTATATGAAAACAGAAGATATATTATAAGATAAAGTACATCAAATACGCATTCAAAAATAAAAAGGACGTATATATCACAAAACTAGAAAACAGAATTTATAGATAGCATTGTGAAATATACATCCCTACATTATAAGACAATATATCTATTACTTATTAGCGACAAACAGTAACAGTATATCCTTATTAATCGTCCGTATCAATATCTATAGGAAGCTGACGCTTGAAAGATTCCTTAAAAGATATCAAGGTCTCAGTTCTAGCCAAACCTAACGGTTGAAGTTTATTATGAATTATACTCAACAAATGCTGATTGCTTTTTGCATAAATCTTAATAAATAAATCATACTGACCAGTAGTATAGTGGCATTCGACAACCTCCGGTATTTCTTTCAAGGCTTCAATTACGTCAGTAAACTGACCTGGAGACTTAAGATATAAGCCCATATATGCACAGGTTTCATATCCAACTTTTGTGTTGTCTACAATGAACTCAGAACCCTTGATAACACCCAAGTTCGTTAGCTTTTGTATTCGTTGATGAATCGCTGCTCCTGATACATTACACTCCCTTGCTACTTCCAAAAATGGCATACGAGCATTTCCTACTATAAGTTTCAAGATCTTTTCGTCTAATTCATCCAATTGATGATGTGCCATAAATATAATATTTGTACGTAATACGTTAATTCTTACAATTTGATACAAATATAGTGAGATTTACAGAAAATAACTCCAATACATAAAAAATAATTTAGTATTGTAAGTTAATTATAAATACACTCTACAAAATATCAATAAAAAAAGATTCGACCAATAATCGACAAAGCAGGTTAATAATATATATGTGTCTAAAACAAAAAACCCCACATCCTATGGTTAGAATGTGGGGAATATTGTAAAGATAAAACTATTAGTCGATGCGCTGAGCAGCTGAATAGCTAATCTTCAATGCATATGCTTCACGAAGAGCCTGTTTGATATCTGTGATGATACCCATTTTTGTATCTTTATCAGCTTTGATAGATACAGTCATGAAAGGCTGGTCTTCTTCTTTCATACTTGATTTTTCCTGAGCGATATAATCCTGAATTTCTGAAGTTTCAGCAAAACTATCATTCAACTGAATACGAGTTTCAGAACCCATCTTAGCTCTCAAATCCGGAGTTGGCTGACCAACATAGATGAAAGTCACCAATGATTTTTTCTCCAGTTTCTGAAGCTCTGTAGCCTGAGGAGCCTTGAACTGCACTTTCAATGTTACTTCACGCATTGATGTTACCATCATGATGAAGAACAAGAAAGCGAACACAAGGTCAGGTAATGATGAGGTATTCAATTCAGGCATTTCGCGTCCGCCCGCTTTACTAAACTTTCCCATTATTACTTACCTCCATAATTTTTAGGTTCAGCTTCAGAGATTTTCTGTGGATAAATCATCTGAACAGCTTTCTGTTGATCTTCGTCCAAATCCATGAATGCTTTACCAAACTTCTTCTTTGAAACATCGTCACGCAATTCGTTATAAGCTGCTGCCAATTCGTTCTGCACGTCAATGTATGCCTGATAAGAAGTACCACGGTCATTCTGCAATGAGATAATGTGGTTCTTAGTTACCATCATTTTACCGAAGTAAGGAACATCCACTTCTACTTTTTCAGGTTTATGTTCATCATTGTATGGATTTTCAATGAATTCCTTAACCTTATCTTTCAGTTGCTTAACATCTGTGACCTGGTCACCGCAAAGAATCTGGTTAGTACTACTTACAAGTACAACCAACAAGTTTCTTTTCTTGATGTCAACATCTGTATCATTCTTCTGGTCTTTAGGTACAGGAGGAGGCAAACGTCTCGCCAAACCTTTATCTGTATCCATTGATGTTGTAATAAGGAAGAAGATAAGCAACATGAAAGCGATATCGGCAGATGAAGAACCATTGATACCCGGTGTCTTTCTTTTCTTACCCATTTCTTTCCTGTTTTAACAAATTTCTTACTTATTCAAAATTCTCTTGATTGTACCTAAGAATGCTACAACAATAATCAATACTAACAGAATATAAGTTGAATACAACCACATATCTGTAGTCTTCAACCAGAATTCTGTATTGTATTTCTGAGAGTCTGCATTCAAACCTGTCATTGGAGTTGCATCACCCATTGCATATGTAACAAACAACATAGCAACAAACAATACCAAAACACCTAAAGACAACATAGCAGATTTAGCATCTGTTTTCAACAGAGTCAAGAACTGCCATACTGCAAACAATACAGTACAAGCAATTGTTACACCGAACAATAGATATGTCCAATTCAACAAGAGACCAGTATAAATAGGCTCTTTCATTTCAGCAGCAGGGTCTACGACACCTCCTGTATAGAACATAACCAGTGCAACGATACTGATGATTGAAGAAATCAACAGTGTCCAACTGGATATTTTTCTTATTTTAGTTACTGCCATAAGTCAAATTATTTTTTGAATTTCAGGTTGTATTTGATAACCAAGTCTAACAAAGAGATTGAAGCGTCTTCCATTTTGTTCAAGATAGCTTCCAATTTGCTCAACAAATAGTTATAGAAAATCTGAAGGATCAATGCTACAACCAAACCACCTACTGTTGTAATCAAAGCCACTTTCATACCACCTGCAACGACTGTCGGAGAAATATCACCAACCTGTTCGATTTTATCGAACGCCATGATCATACCAACTACAGTACCCAAGAATCCCAAAGATGGAGCCATAGCGATAAACAATGTAATCCAAGACAAGTTCTTTTCCAACAAACCGCCCTGTACACCACCGTAAGAAACGATTGATTTTTCAACTACATCGATACCCTGATCCATTCTCATCAAGCCCTGATATGCAATTGAAGCGATAGGACCGCGAGTGTCACGAGCTACAGCTTTAGCGCCTTCAACGTCGCCTCTTTCCAAAGCTTCTTCAATACCTTTTAACAATTTGTCAGAGTTAGTTTCTGCCAAGTTCAAATAGATGATTCTTTCCAAGCAGAATGCCAAACCGAAGATCAATGCGATAGCTACCAAGCTCATGAAGTCAGCACCACCTTCGATAAATTTAGTTTTCAATGCCTGGTGCATACCACCTTCGACAACAGCTTGTTCTGCTTCCTGAGCGAACGCTACAGCAGAAGTACCAAGGGCGCACAAGCCCAAAAATGCTTTTGCAAAATACTTTTTCATTGTGTGTTTAATTTTAAGATTAATAATTCTCTTTTTTGTTTTTATTTTTTGTTATTAATTTTCTAATTATTCACGGTTATATCATCCTAAAACGCGGAGAGAGCGGGATTCGAACCCGCGATACGCTTTAGGCGTATACACGCTTTCCAGGCGTGCCTCTTCAACCACTCGAGCATCTCTCCAGATGCCAATCCTCTTTAAAACGGCTGCAAAATACGAAAAATTTCCCAATTGCAATCATTTCAGTGCACAAATCTATATTTTTTGATTGATATATCCATCATATCTTAGCAAGAAATTTCGCACTATTTTAATTTTATCGAATTATATCGGAAATTTAACACTCTTAAACAAGTGTTCTGTGTTCACTTTCGTTATTTCAGATACTTTTTCAAGGGGTATATCAAAAATTTGTGCTATCTTTTCAGCCGTTTTCCATATATAGACGGGCTCATTACGCTTTCCTCTATAAGGCACGGGTGCCAAATATGGTGCATCAGTTTCCAATAATATCCTATCTAACGAAACAGACTTTAAAGTTTCTGACAATTTAGAGTTTTTGAAAGTAACAACACCGTTTATTCCTATTTTAAAATTTTCCAGTTTTTTCACTTCCTCCAATTCCTCAGAATTACCTGTAAAACTATGGAAAACTCCATAAAGATTTTCCGCACCGACTTTATAAATACTGTCAAAAACCTCCGGAAAAGCATCTCTGGTATGAATCGCTACAGGCAAATCCAAGTCTTTACTCCAACGAAGCTGCTCCTCAAAAACAATCTTCTGTTCTTTTAGATATGTCTTATCCCAATACAAATCTATACCAATTTCTCCAATTGCACAATACTTTCTCTTTCCAAGCCATTTTTCAGTTTCAGATAATGCTTTTGCATAATCGGAATCTACACTTGTCGGATGAAATCCCATCATTGGAAACAAATATTCCGGATAACGGTCACAAATATTATGCATTCGCTCAATAGTTGTTGTATCCACATTTGGCAACAATAATGCGCATATACCAGACTCTTCCGCCTGTTTCAAAAGGCTATCCTGTTCCGGATCAAAATCCTCAAGATATATATGATTATGAGTATCTATTATCTTCATACATCAAGACTTTCGAAACATCAGACGTGAAACCACATCTTTCAGCACATCCAATTTACTTGATTCAACTTTAAGAGCTGAAAGATTATTCATTGCCAAATTATAATACTCTTGCATTTTATCTTCAGAAAGTTTCTTCAAGCCTATTTCATTGTATATAGCAGTAACAGCAGCAATCTTCTCTTCCGGTTTGCAGGATTTAGCCCCAATCCATTTGTTTAACTCTGCCAACTGTTTCTCATCGGCCAAACGGAAAGCATTAATTAGCAAGAAAGTCTTTTTATCACACAAGATATCACCGCCTATGTTTTTACCGAACGTTTCAGTATCTCCATATACATCCAACAAGTCATCCTGCAACTGGAAAGACAATCCTATATTTATACCGAACTGATACAAATTTTCAGCATCTTCTTTTGGAGCGCCGGCAAGTATTGCACCAACTTTCAAACTGCAAGCAAGCAAAACTGCAGTCTTCAAACGAATCATTTCGATATACTCTTCTTCCTTGACGTCATCCCGAGTTTCAAACTCCATGTCATATTGTTGCCCTCCACATATTTCAGCTGCAGTTTGAGTGAACAAATCCAAAACTTCTTTCAAATAAGTTCCAGGTGTTTCAGCCATCAGTTTATAAGCGGCTATAAGCATTGCGTCGCCAGACAAAATAGCTGTATTAGCATTCCAAACTTTATGAACTGTTGGTTTGTTACGACGTTTGTCCGCCTGATCCATCAAATCATCATGCAACAATGTAAAATTATGAAACACTTCCAATCCAATTGCCGGACGGATTGCCTGCTCTACGTCATCTTTATATATATTATATGCCATAAGGACCAACGCAGGTCTGATACGCTTTCCTCCTAACGACAATATATATTCTACAGGTTCATAAAGACTTTTTGGAGGATACACGAATTCAAGATTCTTAACTTCGTGTTCTATCTTTTCCAGAATTTCATTAAATGTATACATAATTAAAACATATTATAACAAAAAAGGCTGCCTTTATGCAGCAGCCTTTTTATATTTATACTTTCTGTAATATTATTGCAGACGGAACATTACCGGTACTGTATATTTTACACGTACTGGTTTACCACGCTGTTTACCTGGTTTCCATTTAGGCATTGTACCCAACACGCGTACGGCTTCTTTGTCCAATGATGGGTCAACACCACGCAACACTTCAATGTCAACGATTGAACCGTCTTTGTTAACAACGAATGCACAAACTACACGTCCTTGAATACCGTTTTCCTGAGCAATTACAGGATATTTGATATTCTTAGCCAAGAATTTCAACAAACCCTGCAAACCTCCATCAGGGAAGTCAGGCATTTCTTCTACGACTGTAAAGATCTGCTGTGCAGATTCTTCCTCTTCTTCTTCAACTACTGGAGCCACAAAAGTCTGAGTCTGAGCTTCTGTCTGGCTATCTTCTGAAGTTACGATTTCCTGCTGTTCCAACTCAACATCGTCATCTACAACATTCAACACTTCAGTTACAACTGGTGCTGGTGGTGGAGGTGGTGGTGGAGGAGTGTTTTCCGGTCTCGTAATTTCAATTTCCTCTTCAGCGATAATGTCTGCTACGCCTTCGTCAGCAGTCACAACCTGAATGTCGCGTGTTCCCCATTCGAAACCAACGAAAAGAACAGCCAAACCGACAACCATACCCATTAGGACACCCATCCCTTTGGTCTTCTCCAGGTCCGCTTTCGGTGATTTTTTAACTTCCATAAATATGTTTTATTTATTAAATAAAAGAATTAGCATTTATTCCTGACAAAAATACGAATAATTTTGAACATGCAACAATTTCGTATTCTTTTTTTGTTGTTTTAGCTGATAAAAATATACTATATAAGAATTTTCATTGATTATATATAAAAAACAAAGACACAGAAAATACAAAGGTTAATAGCCAATGCTAAATAAGCCCTGTATTTTCTATGTCTCTGTGTTATTATAATAATGTTCCGTAATACGAATTAGAACTCTGCGTTTTTCGGAGTACGAGGGAACGGAATCACATCACGGATATTAGCCATACCAGTCACGAACAAAAGAAGACGTTCGAAACCAAGACCAAAACCAGAGTGAGGCACAGTACCGAAACGGCGAGTATCCAAATACCACCACATATCTTTCATAGGTATTCCTAATTCTTCGATACGAGCAAGCAATTTGTCATAATTTTCTTCACGTTCAGAACCACCGATGATTTCTCCGATTTTCGGGAACAAAACGTCCATAGCACGTACTGTCTTTCCATCCTCATTCTGTTTCATATAGAATGCCTTGATTTCTTTCGGATAGTCAGTAAGGATTACCGGTTTCTTGAAGTGGTCTTCAACCAAATAACGTTCGTGTTCAGAAGCCAGGTCAACACCCCAGTAAACTGGGAATTCGAACTGCTTGCCATTTGCTACAGCTTCTTCCAAAATCTTGATACCTTCAGTATAAGTCAATCTTACGAATGAATCCTTCAATACACTCTGAAGACGTTCGATCAAACCTTTATCGAACATATCATTCAAGAATTTGATATCATCCATACAGTTATCCAAAGCCCACTGAACACAATATTTGATAAATTCTTCAGCAAGCTCCATATTGTCATTGATATCATTGAAAGCAACTTCCGGCTCAATCATCCAGAACTCAGCCAAATGGCGTGGAGTATTTGAGTTTTCAGCACGGAAAGTAGGACCAAATGTATAAATCTGACCTAATGAAGTAGCAGCCAACTCACCTTCCAACTGACCTGAAACAGTAAGACTAGCCTGTTTGCCAAAGAAATCACCGTCATATATGATAGAACCGTTTTCGTCCTTTTTCATATCATAAAGGTTCATTGTTGTCACCTGGAACATCTGTCCGGCTCCTTCACAGTCTGAAGCAGTGATAATCGGAGTATGGAAATAGAAGAAACCTCTATCGTGGAAGAACTTGTGAATAGCATAAGCCATATTGTGACGAATGCGGAAAATTGCACCGAATGTATTTGTACGAGGACGCAAGTGAGCAATTTCGCGCAAGAACTCCATAGAGTGTCCTTTCTTCTGAAGAGGATATGTGTTAGGATCAGCTGTACCGTAGATTTCAATTTCAGTTGCCTGAATTTCTACGTTCTGTCCTTTTCCCTGCGACTGAACCAAAACACCGTTTACACTGATACTAGCTCCGGTTGTTATAGGTTTAAGGAAATCTTCACCCAACTTTTCTACATCAACAACAATCTGAATATTATTAATTGTAGAACCATCGTTCAATGCAATAAAACTAACTTGTTTGCTGCCACGACGAGTACGCACCCAGCCTTTGACATTAACTGTAGAGCCATAAGCTTCGCTTTTTAGCAAATCTACAATTTTTGTTCTTTTTACTAATTCCATATTATTTCTGAAAATTGTAAACTGAAAACCGAAAGTTGAAAATCAAACGAGAGAAATCTCAGCTTCAATTTTCAACTTTCACATTTCAATTTAATAAGTTTTTTATTCAAATGCACCCATTCTCAAGGCGTTCACTTCTTTTTCATTCAAATAGCGCCATTTTCCGCGAGCAAGATTCTTCTTAGTCAAACCTGCAAAGTAAACACGGTCAAGCTTAACAACATGATAGCCCAAAGATTCAAAAATACGACGTACGATACGGTTACGTCCTGAATGTATTTCTATACCAACCTGAGTCTTGTCTGTTTCGCTTGCATAGCTGATTGCATCTGCATGGATTTCGCCGTCTTCCAATTCAAGACCGTTAGCGATTTTCTCCATATCTTCAACAGACACATTCTTATCCAACCAAACGTGATAAATTTTTTTCTTCTTGAATGAAGGATGAGTCAACTTTGAAGCCAAATCACCATCATTAGTAAGCAAAAGAACACCAGTTGTGTTACGGTCAAGTCGGCCAACCGGATAGATACGTTCCGTACAAGCATTCTTAACCAAATCCATAACTGTAAGTCTTTCCTGTGGATCGTCAGAAGTTGTAACACAGTTCTTCGGTTTGTTCAAAACGATATACACCTTGCTTTCGATATGTACTTCCTTATCATTAAACAATACAACATCAGAACGTGTAATCTTTGTACCCAATTCAGTTACCACTTCTCCATTAACTTTGACAGCTCCTTTCTGGATGAACTCATCAGCCTCACGACGAGAGCAAACACCAGCATTTGACAAGAACTTGTTCAAACGGATTGGTTCATTAGGATCAGCCAACACTTCCTTATACTTAAGCTGTTTCTGGAAATTATACTTAGCATTTGGATTATAGTCAGCAGTGCGACGTCCGTTATTGTTCGGACGACGGTTATTATTGTTTCCGCCCCTCATGTTTCCGCCATTGTTACGGCCATAACCACCACCGTTATTTCCATAACCGCCACGGTTGTTGCCATAACCGTTATTTCCATAACCATTATTATTTCCGTATGGACGTGACTGACGCATATTGTTTCCGCGCATATCATTATTATTATATGATACGCGAGAATCTCCTACACGAGGTCTTCTTTTCTTTACATTAGTATTATCAGCGCTTACAACATCTCCTTCAGGAGTTGCAGAATAAGCTCTTCCCGGTCTTTCATCATAATTGTTATTATTGAAAGACTGGCGATTGTTGTTGTAGCCACCATTATTGTATCCACCGTTGTTGTTGAATGAACGGTTTCCGTAAGACTGGCGGTTATTGTTGTAGCCACCATTCATATTGTTGCCATAGTTATTACGCTGGCGGTTGTTATTATTGTAGCCACCGTTGTTATAACCATAACCACCCTGGCGATTGTTCTGGCGGTCGCCATATTCGCCATACTGACGGTTGTAACCACCCTGAGCCGGACGGTTAAAACTTCTTCTTTCATAATTTCCTTCAGGTCGGTTATATCCCTGATTATAAGATCTTCTTTCACCTTCCTGCTCTGAATTTTCTCTTCTGATACCCGGCATCGCTTTTCTTGGACGCTGTTGTGCTTCGTCTCTTTCTTCTGTACTCATTGTTTTAGATTGAATAAAAAATTAATAATAATAACCTCACGGCTACCTGCTGTAAATTCAAAGAACGAAAACCGAGAATTGAAAAAGTCCTAGTTAATTTTGTATTATTACGGTTTTCTCAAATTATTCAATTCCCGATTTCCGATTCAAAAATTCACTTTACATTCCCGTATAATTATGTGGTGTTATCGCCTTCAATTCTGCTTTCACAGCATCACTCACCTGCAATGTATCAATAAAATCACTGATAGACTGCTGTGTAATACCTTCGTTTGTGCGTGTCAAAGCCTTCAATGCTTCGTATGGTTTCGGATAGCCTTCGCGACGCAAAATCGTCTGGATACCTTCAGCCACAACAGCCCAACATTTGTCGAGGTCTGCATATAAAGCTTTTTCGTTAAGCAACAACTTGCCTAAACCTTTCAGCATGCTCTTGAAAGCAATTTCGATGTGAGCCATCGGAACGCCTACGTTACGCAACACTGTAGAGTCTGTCAAGTCACGCTGCAAACGAGATACTGGCAATTTTGTAGCCAAATGCTCCAAAATAGCATTTGCCATACCCAAATTACCTTCAGCATTTTCGAAGTCGATAGGATTTACTTTATGAGGCATAGCTGACGAACCAACTTCACCAGCCTTAATTTTCTGCTTGAAATATTCCATTGAGATATACTGCCAGAAATCGCGGTTCAAGTCAATCAGGATTGTATTGATGCGTTTCAAACCGTCAAAGATAGCAGCCAAATTATCATAGTTGGAAATCTGAGTTGTCCACTGCTCACGCTGCAAGCCAAGCACATCATTCACGAAATGATTTCCGAATGCTTTCCAATCGTTCTCTGGATATGCCACATGGTGCGCATTGAAATTACCAGTTGCTCCACCGAACTTAGCAGAGATTGGAGTTGCCTTAAGCAAAGCCAACTGCTGTTTCAATCGGTAAACGAATACCATAACTTCCTTGCCCAAACGTGTAGGAGAAGCTGGCTGTCCGTGAGTTTTTGCCAACATTGGGATATTCATCCAGTCGTTTGCATAGCCTTCCAACGTATCAATCACTTCCTGCAATCCCGGATAATAAACATTTTCCAAAGCTTCTTTAATTGACAAAGGAACTGAAGTATTGTTGATATCCTGAGAAGTCAGTCCGAAGTGGATAAATTCATGGAATTTTTCAGCCAAGAAATGGTCTGTTTTCTCTTTGATAAAATATTCTACTGCTTTGACATCGTGGTTAGTTACTTTTTCGATGTCTTTAACGCGTAAAGCGTCCTCTTCCGAAAAATTCTGATAAACGGCACGAAGTCCGGCTTTGACTTCTTCCGTATTCATATCTGCCAACTGTGGAAGATATTCAGACAAGGTAATCAAATACTCTATTTCTACTCGTACTCTATACTTTATCAGAGCTAATTCTGAAAAATATTCGGCCAGATTTTCGGCCTTGTTTCTATATCGCCCATCAACCGGCGAAATGGCTGTAAGTGTTGATAGTAACATATATAAGTATTTAGTTCTTCAGTTTCTGAGTTTGCAAGTTTATAAGTTCATGTTTTAAATCAGCTAAAAACTCAAAAACTTATAAACTAATAAACTAACAAACTTACATTAATATATAAGCGACGACAAAGTTAATGCTTTTATTGTATTTATTTATCTAAAGCCGTCAGTATTTGTGTTTTTTTCTTGTTTTTTTAAAGAAAATATACTCACCTAGTCCTACTGTCAAAAATTCGATGCTGATGGAATATTTTTTCCATATATTGTGAAACAAAAATTCCATATATTATGAAAATCTTTTTTCATCCTAATGAAAATTTTGTTTCATATATTATGAAAAAAGTTTTTCAAGGCATAGAAATACGATGAAAATGTAAATATCTATACTACAACAATATAAGATTTTATACTTTTGCACAGAATCCAAAATTCAATTTTTTATCAAAAAAAGTTCGCTAAAAATTTGGAGATATAAAAAAAAGCCGTACCTTTGCACCGTCTTAAAGAGATAAGGCGAACAAAACTTAATGAAGTTTGAAAAGGGCGTTTAGCTCAGCTGGTTCAGAGCATCTGCCTTACAAGCAGAGGGTCGGCGGTTCGAATCCGTCAACGCCCACTTTCAAAAAGCAATCATCAAATTGATGATTGCTTTTTTTATTTTCTATTTATCCAAAATAGATATTTCATTATCTCTTTTCCATAAAAAAGTATTAACTTTCCGCTCATAAAAACAACAAGCAAGACTTATCCATATTTAAATAAGCAAATACCATGAAACGTGTCATTACAAGCATAAGTTTCGCCATTGGCATTGCGTGCTCCTGCATCAATTCGGAAGCATGCACCTCAATAATTATAACAGGCAAAGCAACTCCGGACGGAAGACCGCTGATGTGGAAGCACCGCGACACCAGTGTGGATTACAATCATATTGTATTTGAAAAAGGAGAGAAATATAATTTCATCGGGCTGACCAACAGCAATAACGACGGAGATATATGGATGGGCACAAACGAATGTGGTTTCTCAATAATGAACACTGCTTCATACAATCTCAAGGACGATGATGTGGAAGTTATGGACCACGAAGGAAAAGTTATGAAACGCGCACTTGAGATTTGCAAAACAGCCGGAGATTTTGAAAATTTTCTGGACACACTCTCCCGCCCTATGCGTGTGGAGGCAAATTTCGGCGTGATTGATGCTCACGGTGGTGCAGCTTATTATGAAACAAACAACACACGCTATTACAAGAAAGACGTAAACGACAGCAGTCTGGCTCCGGAAGGCTATATGATTTATACTAACTTCTCGTTCGAAGGCCGCAAGGACGAAGGTTACGGCTTTGTAAGATACGAAAGCGCAAAGAAGATTTTCAAAGACATGAAAGAGAAGGGATTTACCCCGAAGAATATATTCTCTGACGCTTCTGCATCTTTCTATCATAGCATGATGAAAATAGATTTGAAGAATCCGGAACAGAGCCCGAACAAACTTACCTCGGGCTGGGCTGTTGAGCAGGATTTTATTCCACGACACGAAAGCACGGCTTCAATCGTAATACAAGGCGTTAAAGAAGGTATGAATCCGGAACTTACAACAATGTGGACTGAGCTTGGTTATCCTCCTGCGGCTATTGCCGTTCCTTTGTTCGTAAAAATGGGAGAAAATCTTCCTAAGATGGTTTCGTATGACGAGAAATATAAAACTGCTCCTCTGTGTTACTATTCCACAGAAGTAAAAAATAAGGCTTATCCTATACACAAAGGCAATGGACAGAAATATATACATTGGGAATCGTTCTGGAACGACAATTGCAACGGTTCTCTGCAAATAATCGAGCCTTTCAGGGGTAAAGTCTATGATATGTTCCAGTCATGCCAGAATGAATGGGGAAGCAAATCTCTGGATTTGGATAAAATATATTCGATTTATCAAAAAACTGAAACTGTCATCAACGATTGTTACAGTAAATTGTTATAGTCTCGTTGGACTCAACTTTCTGTTAACGAGTTGACAAGAGTATTTTGAAGTGACATTAATTTTTACAACTTAATATCTTGAATAATATGAAAAAGACCTATTGTGTTATCAAACAAGCCTTATGCCTGGTGGCATTTGCTCTTTTGGCAGCTTGCTCGTCATCGCCGGAAGGAGAATTGCTTGGAAGTTCCACTGACAAGAACTGGAACTGGGAAGGAAATGTTGAAGTTAAAGATGGTGTTGTATCAGTTTCCCCAAACACGCAAATGATTCTTGCTTCGGGTAATTACAAGAATTTCGAGTTGGAAATGGAACTACAGACTGTGGACAACGGCAAAGGCTATATTCAGTTCCATACGGACAACACACTATCAAAAGGATATAAAATTGCTATAAACAACGACCGCAACGACCAGCAGTGGTGGCGAATGACAGGCAGTCTTTTGTCTGTGCGCAACCTAACAAAGAGTTTTGCACGCGATAATGAATGGTTCAAAATGCGTCTTCATGTTAACGGACAGAATATAGCCGTTTATATCAATGATAATCCGGTTGTGGAATATGTTGAACCGGCACAGCCATATCGTATCTCACCAAATGAGAATGCACGCGTTTCAAACGGAACTCTTGCCGTTGTAAGTAATGGAGAGGGAAAAATACAATTCAAATCAATGAAGGTAACTTCTTTGCCGGAAAACCAGGCTGATGCAGATTTCCCGGTTGTTGCTCTTGACGAGCAGAAAGACCCGATTATCAAGTTGCATCAGGAAGATTTCCCTGTATTGGATTATCATGTTCATCTGAAAGGTGGTCTTACAAAAGAAAGAGCTGCTCAGCAGTCACGACAGACTGGTATAAATTATGCTATCGCTCCTAACTGCGGACTTAAATTCCCGGTAACTACAGACCAGGACATCTATAATTTCATCGACACTATGCGCACACAGCCTTTCATCCTTGCTATGCAGGCTGAAGGACGTGAGTGGCTTACACTTTTCTCAGAAAAAGCTCGCGACGAATTCGACTATATATTCAGCGATGCTCTTACATTCTTCGACAACAAAAACCGTCGTACTCTCCTTTGGATTAACGACGAAGTATGGATTGAAAACGAAGAAAAATATATGGATTTGATTGTGGAGAAAAGTTGCGCAGTAATGGAAGAACCTATTGATATCTTCGTAAATCCAACTTTCCTGCCGGAACAGATGAACGACCGTTACGACCAGTTCTGGACAGACGCCCGTATCGACAAATTTGTTGCAGCTTTGGTTAAAAACGGAAAAGCTCTGGAAATAAACGAACTTTATAAAATCCCGAGCAAGAAGATTATCATGAAAGCTAAGGAAGCCGGCGTAAAATTCACTTTCGGCTCAAACAATGTAACTCCAAATGTCAGTGATTTAGGATACAGCCTAAAAATGAAAGAAGAATGCGGACTGACTGCGGAGAATATGTATAAGCCAAAGGTTAAGAGATAAGTATGAGGGAACAAGTTGACAAGGTCAGAACACCTGTAATTTCACAAATTATTATCCAAAAATCTTGTTAACTTGTCTTCTTGTCAACTTGTTCCTAACATCTTATATATCTGTCGAATAACTTGCAGAACTAAAGTAATAAACAAATATATTCATGAAAGCAATCCTCCTAATATCCACTTTTATGGTGTGCGCTTTTGCTGGAGCTCAGCAAAGCCAAAAGCGTTCTCTCCAATTTATAGTAAACAAGGAGGGAAAACTTACTGCTGTTCCAAAGTTTAACGAACCGGGAGAAATCTATATTCCTGAAGCTTCTTATAAGACTTATACACCATCAAATGTTATGATGGAAAAGATAAGCCTGGAGCAGAAGAATTTCACATCTCCATATTTACCAATGTTTGCGGAAAGACCAATGGATATGAATGTTCTTTCAGAAGCGTATGAACCTTTTTTCAACGTATATACACCTATGTTGAGAAGAGTTTCGCCTATGGCTTTGGATTTCGATGAATATGCTATCTATCCAGTGGGAGTAAACGGCGCATTTATGGTGAACGGAAGGCAGATTTCCTGGCCTGCAATCGGCGGATTAACAACAGCAGAAACTGCTATTGCTTGGACAAACGAAAGACTGACCATCAGCGGAGGTATTTTTGCAGGAAGATATTACAGCCCTTATGTAAGTTCTCCCGGATTTATAGGAGGAATCAATATAAACACAAGATACGAAGTGAACGACTGGCTCGCACTACGGACATGGGGACAATATTCTTACTCAAACAATAATGGTAAAGACCCATTTCTGCAGATGAATCCATTGCTGAATCAGACTAATATAGGAGGAGCTGTAGAATTCAAGGTTGGCGACAATGCAGGTTTCGGTATTGGCGTGAATTTCCAAAGAAATACTTTCAACAACCAATTTGAAAGACAATATATTTTCTATCCTAATTTCGGAATAGGAAACGATAATATCAAATTTGGAATAGGCGGAGGAAGATAAAATAGAAAAAGTTAACAAGGCTTCAGAGACAAGTTAACAAGGCCAAAAACACCTGCAACTTTACAATTTATCATCTAAAAAACCTTGTTAACTTGTCTTCTTGTCAACTCGTCAACTTGTCAACTTGTCAACTTGTTATCTAAAATTAAGCTTGCGAAACTCAAACAAACTCACAAACTTAAAAACTTACGAACTCAAATCAATACGGACGGAAACCGATAATCTGACGAACTTCGTTCAAAGTTTTAGCTGCACTTTCACGAGCTTTTTCAGCACCCATGCGTGCTACTTTAGCAAGAAGTTCTTCGTTGTTTCTGATATCAAGTATTTTTTCACGAATAGGAGCGCAGAAATTGTTGATATCTTCAGCCAACTGTTTCTTCATATCGCCGTAGCGAATTTCACAATTGTTGTACTTTTCGTTGAAGAAATCATATGTATCCTTTGATGATACGATTTCCATCATTGTAAACAAGTTGGCGATTGGTTCCGGCTTTACACTGTTAGGTTCAGTTGGACCTGAATCTGTGACAGCTTTCATAACCTTTTTCTTTATAGTCTTTTCGTCGTCGATAAGATAGATTGCATTTCCTTCGCTCTTACCCATCTTACCTGAACCATCCAATCCCGGAACTTTAACAGATTTGTCACCCAAGTGGAATGATGCAGGTTCAACGAAATATTCAACACCATAAATCTGATTGAAACGGCGGGCAAACTTACGAGCCATTTCCATATTCTGCTCCTGGTCCTTTCCTACCGGAACTTTAACAGCTTTATGAATAATAATATCCGAAGCCATCAATGTCGGGTAAGTAAGCAAACCGGCATTAACATTATCCGGCTGTTTGCGCACTTTCTCTTTAAACGAAGTAACACGCTCCAATTCTCCAAGGTAAGCGTTCATATTGAGATAAAGATATAGCTCAACAACCTCAGGAACATCACTCTGAATATATATTGTAGCCTTCTCAGGGTCGATACCACAAGCCAAATATTCAGATAAAATAGTTTTAACGCTATTTCGAATATTATCCGGATGCGGATGTGTTGTCAGAGAGTGCCAGTCTGCAATAAAGAAAAAGCAATTGTATTCATTCTGCATTTGCAAAAAACTCTTTACTGCACCAAAGTAATTTCCCAAATGGAGATTACCGGTCGGACGGATTCCACTTACTACTGTTTCCATTGTTATTTATATAGTTTATAATTTATTGTTTCTCAAAATCATTACACAGAATTAACAAATAAACTGGTAAAAAGTATCATAACAACCTTGGTTTACCTTTATTTTAAAGATAAACAAGTAAACCATATTCAAATAGGTGCAAATATAGTGAAAGGTGAGTGGAGAGCAAAATAAAAAACTTGTTTTTGATTTTGGTATACTGAGCAGCATCTTATATTATCCAAATATAGTGAATAAATGTATTAAAAACAGAAAACCAAAGAAACCAACTACACAAAACATTATATTTGCCTATGAACTAAATTTTCAAACTTGTTATGAGAAAGATTTTATTAATTTCACTTGTGGTGGCATTCCTTTCATCTTGCCAAACAAAAGAATCATATATTAGCAGTCTGAACGAGTTCATCGAAGACGTAAAAAGCGACTGTGCCAACTATACAGAAAAAGATTGGGAAAAAGCAGATAAAAAGCTCGACAAATTAACAAAAGAAACATACAAGGAATTTGCAGAAGAACTATCATTTGATGAAAAAAAGGAAGTTGCAAAATGCCAGACAGCATATGCCGCAATGAAAGCGAAAGCCGGAATAAAAAATTTGAGCAAAAATATAGAAGAAGCTGCAAAGAAGCTTGATGAGGCAATGAAAGAATAAAGCTCATTACAAATAAAAAAACTTCAAGGTTTAAGCTTTGAGGTTTGCATAAAAAGCATTATCTTTGCACAAATTTATCAGGGATATACATGAATAGAAAACATTACACGTACGAACTATCTATTTCTGCCGGTCAGAAGTCGGAGATGGGGTATTTATTTTCTATTTTCACGATATTTATTAGGTAATATTAAATGCGTTAGTTATTTTTACTAGCGCATTTTTTTTGTGTTTCCTACAAAGATAATATTGTAATATAAATATACATAAACAAAACATTCAAATTACTATGTCTAGAAGCGGTATTAAAAAAGTGATTGTTCTTGGCTCCGGTGCTTTGAAAATCGGACAGGCAGGAGAATTTGACTATTCTGGTTCTCAGGCTTTGAAAGCTCTGAAAGAAGAAGGTATCAGCACAGTGTTGCTAAACCCGAACATCGCTACAATCCAAACGTCAGAGGGAGTGGCAGACAAGGTTTATTTCTTGCCTATCACACCGTATTTCGTGGAAGAAGTTATCAAGAAGGAACAACCTGATGGTATCTTGCTGGCTTTCGGTGGTCAGACTGCGCTTAACTGTGGTACTGAACTATACACAAGCGGAACTTTGGCTAAATATGGCGTTAAGGTTTTAGGAACTTCTGTTGAAGCAATCATGTACACAGAAGACCGCGACTTGTTTGTTAAGAAACTTAACGAAATCGAAGTAAAGACTCCAGTAAGCCAGGCTGTTGAAAACATGGATGATGCTGTTGCTGCAGCTCATAAAATCGGTTTCCCGGTTATGATCCGTTCAGCTTATGCTCTTGGTGGTATGGGTAGTGGTATATGTAAAGACGAAGCAGAATTGCGTGAATTGGCAGAAAGTGCTTTTGCTTATGCACCACAGATTCTTGTCGAAGAATCTCTTAAAGGCTGGAAGGAAATCGAATTCGAAGTTATCCGTGACAAAAACGACCATTGCTTCACTGTTGTAAGCATGGAAAATGTTGACCCTCTTGGTGTTCACACTGGTGAAAGTATCGTTGTTGCTCCTACTTGTTCTTTAACAGATGCAGAGCTTAAGATGCTTCAGGATTTGTCAATCCAGACAATCCGCCACTTGGGTATCGTTGGTGAATGTAATATACAGTATGCATTTAACTCAGATACAAACGACTATCGTGTTATCGAAGTTAATGCTCGTTTGAGCCGTTCTTCTGCTTTGGCTTCAAAAGCATCTGGTTATCCTTTGGCTTTCGTTGCTGCTAAATTGGCATTAGGCTATGGATTGGACGAAATTGGAGAAATGGGAACTCCTAACTCAGCATACAAAGCTCCGGAAGTTGACTATATGATTGTTAAGATTCCTCGTTGGGACTTGACTAAATTTGCTGGTGTTGACCGTAAAATCGGCTCAAGCATGAAGTCTGTCGGTGAAATCATGTCAATCGGTAAGAGCTTCGAAGAAATCATGCAGAAAGGTCTTCGTATGATTGGTCAGGGTATGCATGGTTTCGTTGGAAACAACGACCTTGAGTTTGAAGATTTGGATTATGAATTGGCTAATCCTACTGACTTGAGAATCTTTGCTGTTGCTAAAGCTTTGGAAAGTGGTTATACAGTAGAAAGAATTCATGAACTTTCAAAAATCAACCAGTGGTTCTTGAATAAACTTAAGAACATTGTTGATTATACAAAAGTATTGAGCCTTTATTCTAAGATCGAAGATCTTCCTGAAGATGTATTGAGAGAAGCTAAACGCTTAGGTTTCTCTGACTTCCAGATTGCCCGTTATGTAGAAAATCCTCAAGGCAATATGGAAAAGGAAAATATCCGTGTACGTTCATTGCGTAAGAAATTAGGTGTATTACCAAGCGTTAAACGTATTAACACTGTAGCTTCTGAACATCCGGAATTGACTAACTACTTGTATTTGACATACGATGGTAGCGAACATGATATTCCTTATTATCACACAGAAAAGAACGTCATCATCCTTGGTTCAGGAGCATATCGTATTGGTTCATCAGTAGAGTTTGACTGGTGTTCTGTAAATACAGCTCAGACAGCAAGAAAACTAGGATATAAAGCTATCATGATTAACTACAATCCTGAAACCGTATCTACAGACTATGATATGTGTGACAGATTGTATTTCGATGAATTGTCATACGAACGTGTATTAGACGTTATCGACCTGGAAATGCCTAAGGGTGTTGTAGTTTCTGTAGGTGGTCAGATTCCAAATAACTTGGCGATGAAGCTTCACCGTCAACAAGTTCCAATTCTTGGTACATCTCCATTGTCAATTGACCGTGCAGAAAACCGTCACAAGTTCTCTGCAATGCTTGACTCACTTGGCATTGACCAGCCACGTTGGGCAGAGTTGACTAGTATGGAAGAAATCGATGCATTCATAGCAAAAGTTGGTTTCCCTGTATTGATCCGCCCATCTTATGTTCTTTCAGGTGCAGCAATGAATGTTTGCCACACTAAAGAAGAAATGATTGAATTCCTCGGCTTAGCAGCTAAAGTATCAAAAGAATTCCCAGTTGTTGTTTCTGAATTCTTGCAGGGAACAAAAGAAATTGAATTTGATGCTGTAGCTAAGAACGGTGAAGTTGTTGAGTATGCAATTTCTGAACATGTAGAGTTTGCCGGTGTTCACTCTGGTGACGCAACTTTGGTATTCCCAGCTCAGAAGATTTACTTCGAAACTGCACGCCGCATCAAGAAAATTGCCAAGACAATTGCTAAGGAACTTAATATCAGTGGTCCGTTTAACATCCAGTTCTTGGCTAAGAACAACTTCGTAAAAGTAATCGAATGTAACTTGCGTGCTTCACGTAGTTTCCCATTCGTTTCAAAAGTATTGAAACGCAACTTCATTGAAACTGCAACACGCATTATGCTTGATGCTGAATATACAAAACCAGATAAGAGTGCATTTGATATTGACTGGATTGGTGTAAAAGCTTCACAGTTCTCATTTGCTCGTCTTCACAATGCAGACCCTGTTTTGGGTGTTGACATGAGTTCAACAGGTGAAGTTGGATGTATCGGAGATGACTTCAACGAAGCATTGCTTTCAGCTATGATTGCTGTTGGTAATAAGATTCCTAAGAAAAACATTCTTGTTTCTTCTGGAGCTGCTAAGAGCAAAGTTGATTTGTTGGAACCATGCCGTGTTCTTGACAGCAAAGGTTACACAATTTATGCGACAGCAGGAACTGCAAAATTCTTGAATGATAACGGAATCAAAGCAACTGCAGTTTGTTGGCCGGATGAAAACGGTGATTTGAACATTATGGATATGTTCAGCAACCACGTATTCGAACTTGTTGTAAATATTCCGAAAGATCATTCAAAACGCGAATTGACTAACGGTTACAAGATTCGCCGTGCGGCTATCGACCATAACATTCCATTGATTACAAATGCAAGATTGGCTAGCGCCTTTATCAATGCATTCTGTGAAATGAAGATGGAAGATATCCAGATTAAGAGCTGGCAGGAATATAAATAAGAAAGTTGACGAGGATTCAGAGACAAGTTGACTAGAGAAAGAGTTAAATCAAAAACAAGTTTTTTATTTTGCTCAGCACTTGCCTTTATTTATCTTTGCAATATAAATCTGTAGCGACAGGTTAATAAAAGCCTGTCGCTATTTTTATCTTTATTCTAATGCGTTTTTGGTGTAAAATATTCTGTGCTGTATTTATCAATTTTCTTACCATTAATAATTTCTTTATTAAGGGTGAGGAAAACATGTCTGTTTTTATACAAAACTATACCATAAACGAATATAATGCCAGTTGCCAGAATTGGGGATTGGCAGTCTCTCCCGACGGTATTTTATACGTGGCAAATAATTCCGGGCTTCTTGCTTTTAACGGCAATAGTTGGAAACTCTACAAAATGCCTGACAACAGTGCTATATACAAAATAAACTACAAGGATAATAGAATTTATACTGGAGGTGAAACTACAGACGGATTCTGGACTAAAGATGAATTCGGAGAAATGAATTTCACTCCATATGAAGGTAAATATCCTGACACAATATTTAACAAAACATATAGAGAGGTCAATATTCCAAAAGAAATTGAAGACTGTAAAACAAGCGTATTAGCAACATCAAAGAATCTTAATTTCATCGGAACAGAAACTGACGGACTATATATTACAAACAATGAAAACAAAATAATTTATCATATTTCAACACAAAACCAGTTGCAAGACAATGTGGTAAGAGATATCTGTGTTCAGGACGAAAGCCTTATTTGGCTTGCACTTGATAACGGTATTACACAAATCGACATAAATCCGCCTCTTTTTATGCTCGGACGCAGAAGTGTTATCGGCCAATTGCAACAAGCTAAACTCAAAGATGATATTCTGATAGTCAAAACGAACCGTGGATATTTTAAAAGGACATTAAAACCTAACGATGTTTTCGTTCCTGCCGAAAATGAAGATACAACAGAACTTCTTCAAACAGTAGGAAATGAGAATAATAGAATAAGTGATTTCACTTTCAACCAATCAGAATCAGAAACAATCCTGCTTAATCCTCAAGCTATCTACAATGCCTCAGAAGATTTATATTGGATTATAAACAATAATGAAGCCGGGCTGATAGATTTCGATGAAAGTAATAAGACGATATTAAAATGCAGGTTCTTATTTGACAATTATAATCTTAATCTGGCTACACGTGGCCAACAAATTATTTCGTTAAATGATTCACTTAGCGCAGTATCAACAATGCAAGGAGCTTTCCTTCTTGACACTAGAAAAATAATATCAAATTCTATAAGTCTAACTATGCCATCGTTTAGTCAAGTAAATTATGTTGACAAAAGAGGTATTCATCAGCTACAACCGGATACGAATTTTATTTCTCTTCCATATAATTTTCAGGAGCTCAACATTTTTGTTGAAACTACAATATTTACACCAAATCATCAGTTCAGTTATAAACTTGAAGGAGTATCTGCAGGATGGTCAAAATGGCAAAATGATGGAAAAATATCATTTCTGCAATTGCCAGAAGGAACTTATGAACTGAAAATAAGGAAATATGTTACTAAAGGTCCTTTCCCAGAGATTTCTATGATTATTGAGGTAAGGCCACCTTGGTACAATACTATATGGGCATATATAATATATATATTAATCCTATGGCTTATTATACAATCGGCTTTACGTTACCATCTGAGAAATCTTAATAAAGAAGAAATGGCTCAGAAGGAAAAAGAAAAACAGCTAGAAGAGCGCAAACTGGAACAACTGAAAAACGAAATGCTGGAAAAAGAACTGCAAAATAAGAACAATGAACTCACTTTGCAAACTTCAGCTTTAGTAAAACGTAACCAGGCAACTCAAGCTATACTTGATGAATTTGAAAAACAGAAGGAACTTCTTGGTGACAGATATCCTAATAAAATGTATAACAAACTTCATGCACTCATGGAAGATGCTTTGGAAAATCAGGCAGATTGGCTTCTTTTCGAATCTTATTTCAACAGTGCACACCAGAATTTCCTTGATAGATTGAAAACTCGTTTTCCGGATATTACAACTGGAGACTTAAGAGTATGCTGTTTATTAAAAATGAATCTTTCCACAAAAGAAATAGCTTCACTTATGAATGTATCTGTTAGAGCAATCGAACTGAGAAGATACAGATTAAGAAAGAGATTAGAACTGGATAACGAAACAAACCTTGTAGATTTCTTGATGAAATTCTAGAAATCTACATGCACTTTTCATATTTCAAACGCACTTTTCAAAATTTAAATTTCTAGAAAATTTACACTAATAAACTGCTATGTATAAATATATTACACTCAAATAAAAAGCGAATGAGAAAGTAATATAGCATACATCATTTATAATATTTTTACTTGCGCAATATATGTTGTAGCAATTTTATTGACTAATAAAATTAATAATATTTGATTTGCATTGTAATCTTTAAATCACGACAGGGAAACATGGATAAACACGGAATTGAAGAAGTATTGAAACATCTCAAAAAAGATGGAATTTCACGCCGCCATTTCTTTCAGATATTGGCTGCAAGCGGTTTGTTATCACTCGTAAATACAGAAAAAGCTAATGCCTTTTCAAGTAATGCGAAAGGAAAGATTGTAATAGTTGGTGGAGGTGCTGCCGGAATTGCTATGGCTGCAAGATTGAAAAAATGGCTTTCTAATCCAGATATTACATTAATAGATCCTAGTGACAGACAATTCTATCAGCCGGGATTTACACTGATAGCTTCAGGTGTTTATGAACCGGATGAGGTTTGGAAAAAGCAGGAGGATTGCATTCCTTCCGGCATCAAATGGGTTAAAGATTCCGTTGTTTCCGTTGATCCCGTCTGGAATCAAATAGAAACCAAGTCAAACGGAAAAATAGCATATGATTTCCTTGTTCTTACACCAGGGTTGCAAATAAACTGGAGCCAGGTGGAAGGAATGTCATACGAACAACTTGGTACAGGCAACGCACATTGTATCTATGATTTTGAAGGAGCTCAGAAAACATGGAAAGCAATGAGTGAATTCGCTAAAAAAGGTGGTCGTGGTATTTACACAGATACCTACACCAAACACAAATGTGGTGGAGCTCCTAAAAAAATATGTTTGCTAACTGAGGACTATTCACGCAAACAAGGGACAAGAGATTCTTTGGAATTGAAATATTTCAGTGCCGAAAAAGCTCTTTATGATGTCAAATTCTTTACTCCAAGATTATTGGAAATATACAATGAGAGAAATATTCCAATAACTCTCAACACAAGATTGAAAGGAATTGACACAGCAGCTAAGCAGGTTCATTTTGAAACCATCATAAAAAATGGAGATGAAAAGACAGTTACAACATCTGTTGAAGATTATGATTTCTTGCATTTCACTCCACCAATGTCTGCTCCAGACTTTGTAAAAGAAGCAGGACTTGGATTCTCAGAAGGTAAATTGGCCGATGGCGGATGGGTTATGGTAGACAAAGAAACTTTGGTTCACCAGAAATACCCAAATATAATTTCTCTTGGTGACGTTGCAGGTTTGCCAACAAGTAAAACATCTGCTGCTGCAAGAGTTCAGGTTCCTATCGCTGCGAAGAATCTGATTTCATTGATGGAAGGTAAAGAACCTGTTGAAAAATATAACGGCTATGCAGCATGCCCTATCGTTACAGATTACGGTCATGTTCTGTTATGCGAATTCGACTATAACAAAGAGCCTATGATTTCATTCCCGTTCTCAATGCTTGATATGTCGAAAGAACAATGGGCCGCATGGTTATTAAAAGTATATGTGCTTAAACCTTTATATTTCTACGGAATGCTTAAAGGATTGGCATAATTTAGATGAAAACAACTCCCTTTATTTTATATGCTAAACTAAAATTAAAACTCAAAAACAAAAAGCCAGAACTTTAATTCTAAGAGGCTGTATCGTAAACACGATACAGCCTCTACTGTTTTATTTTGTTTCAATAATAGACATTTATATAGATTAAATATGCAACAGAACATTAATAAATAATTCGTTATCATTTTGTAACAACCTCGTCAAATAGGTGTAATATTACACTTATACTTTCGCACTCGTAAAAAAAACATTTTTTATGAGACGATTCCACTTTTTAATTAACATCCTTACATATGGATGTATTTTTTGTTCAGGTAATTTATCTGCGCAATCACAAAACGGTTCATATCGTTTATGCGATTTTCATCAGCATACAACGTTTAGTGACGGTGTATATAGTCTAGGTTATGATTTTGAAGCTTGCGATAGTATTGGATTAGCTTGGTGGGCAAATAGCGAACACGGTGGTCCAGCACCTTATAATGGATTACTCTCAGGAAAAGACAAAGGGAAGTTTGTTCGCTGGAGTTCTGAAGAGGTGAAAGGTGATTCAAATTCCGATGATGAAGGGAATATTATTATGTGGCGTTGGCAAACACTTTCAGAATACACATTCCCGGAAATAGTACGTATGCGTGAGCAAACCTATCCTCAAAGGACTTTAATCCAAGGTGTAGAATGGAATGTTCCAGGTCACGAGCATGCGAGCGTAACTATCTTAGATAAACAATTTGATAAAAATCCCAACTGTACTGCATTAGCAGAATTTGAATACAAATTCGATTCTCGCGATCACGACATTAAAGGTGGTAAAACTCAAGGATGGGAAAAATCTATCAATAATGATCATGCCAAAGCTATTGAAGGTATCAACTGGTTAAAAAAGCATTACGCAAAAACCAGTTGGGTCATACCGGCACATCCAGATCGTAAAAACAAATGGACTATAGCAGATTTTCGTGAAATGAACGATTTAGCTCCTGAAATCTGTTTCGGATTCGAAGGTATTCCCGGACATCAACGAAGCAAGGACAGAGGAGAATATGCACCAAGAAACAACACATACGGAACTTACACTTACGGAGGTGCAGGACTTATGGTTGCTAAAATTGGCGGACTTTGGGATTCTCTCCTTTCTGAAGGTCGTCACTGGTGGTTATTTACATGCTCTGATTTTCACAATCTGGATTCAGATTTTTTACCAGGCGAATATAACAAAACCTACCTTTTCCTACCTGAAAAGATAGAACCGATGCATTTGGCTGATTATTTACGTTCAGGAAACTGCTTTGTAGTAAGTGGAAACTTTATCCAAAACTTAAGCTTCAAAATTAATGGAGCAACAATGGGGCAAACATTAACTCCGGAAAAAGACGAACCTATTATTATCGATATAATATTGACAGAAAATAAGGATTCAAAATTAAATCTCGACCATGTAGATCTTATTGCTGGAGAAGTTCACCCAAAGGCTAAACCGGGAACTGAAGCATATAATCAAGACAGTGTAAAAACAACTAAAATAATTGCACGATTCACAGAAAAAGATTGGACTCGTGATGCTAATGGACAAATCATAATCAAATATCAGATTACTCCAACTTCCCCACATACATACTACAGATTAAGAGGAACACACTTGAAAATCGGAACTCCCGGAGAAACAGACAAAAATGGGAATCCACTGCCGGACAAAGGAATCAACACAGAACAGAAGGCTTTGAATGATCAGTGGTTCTATACAAATCCAATATTCTGTAAATATTAAAAACATCTCATACAAATTTAATAATCAAAGAAAAACATGAAGAAATTAAGAAAAGTGGCGATAGTTGCATCTTTATGCGCAATCACAGCCCCAAATTACATTTTTGCCATAACTAATCCAGAAACATCTGGAAGTATAGCAAGCAATTCTCCCTTAGTTAACAATGACTCTAAGAAAACTATTCAAGGAAAGGTTATCGACGAAAAAGGAACTCCAATTATTGGCGCTAATGTTGTAATCAAAGGAACAACACGTGGTGTTGTAACCGACATTGACGGACAGTTCAGTCTTCCGGAGGTTGAACCTGGCGCAACTTTGGTTATATCATACATAGGCTATCAGGATATGAGTGTCAAGGCAAAAGAATCCATGAGCATTGTCTTGAAGGAAGATTCTGAATTACTTGACGAAGTTGTTGTTGTAGGTTATGGAACAATGCGACGCAAAGACGTTACAAGCTCTATTTCAACTGTTCAAGCTAAAGAGTTGAATCAAGGTGTATATACTGACCCTGCGCAATTATTGCAAGGAAAAGTTGCCGGTCTGACAATTACTCAAACTAGTGACCCGAACCAGAGCTCTTCCATCACTCTGCGTGGTGCCTCAACTCTGCGTGAAGGAGAAGCTATGGAACCGTATTATATCATTGACGGTGTGCCAGGTGTAGATTTGTCATTCGTTTCTCCTGATGATATTGAATCTATCGATGTATTACGTGATGCAACAGCAACAGCCATCTATGGTTCTAAAGCTGCAAATGGTGTAATCATCATCACAACTAAAAAAGGAAAAGATGGTAGAGTGAATATCAATTATAACGGATATGTGGCTTTCGATAAGGTAAGCAAGAACATGGAAATGATGACTGCTACCGATTTAAGAAACTACGCTGCTGCAAACAATTTTACTTTGCCTAATGATGAAGGTGCTGACACAAACTGGCAAGATGAAATTCAACGCCTTGGCGTTTCTCACAACCACAATCTGGCAGTTAGCGGAGGTAATGAAAAGTCAAACTATAACGTCAGCCTCAACTACCTGAACCGCGAAGGAGTAATCATGGGTTCAGGCATGGAGCGATTCAATGCCAGAGCAATAGCTCAGTCAAAAGTTCTAAAAGACCACTTGACTCTGTCTCTTGGCGTTAATGCCAGCCAGTCCACTAATAATGAAAGAGGCGGAAACAATTCAAGCCAGTCTGAAGATGAAAGAGGTTCACAGAACGTAATTGACGCTATGCTCTATTACTCTCCGACTCAGCCTGTCAGAAACGAAGATGGTTCATGGTATGAATCATTTGGTGTAACTAACTATTACAACCCACTTTCTCTGATAAATGAAGATATACAAAAAACCGTCAACAAGAACTTGATGATTACCGGTAAGGCAGACTTAAAAATAATAGACGGTCTAACCTGGAGTGCAAACTACTCATACGCTACTGACCAGAGCACATACAGTGAATATCACACTACCAAATCACAGTATGTCCGTAACAACGGTCAGGCAACACGCAATACATATTTCGACAACAAAAGCGTATTTGAAACATTCGCAAACTATGATGTAACCATTGCTAAACGTCATAAACTTGGCGCAATGTTGGGTTATTCATGGGAAGAAAACAACAGCAACGACGGATTTGGTCTGACAGTAAGAGATTTCTACAACGATGATGTATCATATTATAATCTAACTTATGCAAATATCATTGACGGAATCGACGCTGTTGAAAGCGGAGCTGAATCAACTCTGCGTATGATTTCATTCTACGGACGATTGAATTATGTATTCGACAGTAAATACAGTTTCCAGGCAACTATCCGACGTGACGGTTCTTCTGCATTTGGTAAAAACAACCGCTGGGCAACATTCCCATCTTTCTCTGCTGCATGGCGCCTGAGCGATGAAGACTTTATCAAAGATATGAATATCTTCGACGACCTTAAACTTCGTGCCGGTTATGGTGTCAGCGGTAACTCTCTGGGATTCGATGCATACACAGCTATACAAACATATGGAGTATCAGGCTGGTTCAATTATACTGATGCAAACGGATATACATCAAACAAACATACATTAGCCGCAACCAACAACTCAAACCCAGATTTGAAATGGGAACGCACTGGTATGTTCAATGTTGGTTTGGATTTCGCTTTCTTCAACAGCCGCTTGAACGGTACAATCGAATACTACGACAAACATACAAGTGACTTGATTTATTACTATCCGGTTTCAACAAACAGATATCCGTTCGGAACTATGACTGCCAACGTCGGTGACATCAGCAACCGTGGTATCGAAGTAACAATCAATGCCATACCGGTAAAAACCAAAGACTTCGAATGGAATACTACACTGAACCTCGCTCATAACAAAAACGTGGTAGAGAAACTTTCAAACGAAAACTTCTCTGTCGATTATGTAGCAATGGCATATCCTGGCATCGCTGGTAATAGTGACAAGTATGTTCAGCGTTTGATGGAAGGTTGCCCTATCGGACAATTCTACACACTTGAATGGGCAGGATACAATGATGAAGGAGTTTCCGAATTCTACGTACATGATCCTGAAACAGGCGAACGTACAGGTGAAACAACAACAGCTCCGCAAGAAACCGACCAGACAAAGACAGGCAGCGCACAGCCAAAACTGACTTTCGGCTGGAACAACACTTTGAATTATAAAAACTGGTCACTGAACGTCTTCTTCCAAGGTGTTACAGGAAACAAGATTTTCAACGCTTTGCGAGCTCAATACAGTGCTATATCATTGGTAACATCAGGAAAGAACGTACTGAAAGAAGTAGCAACTGAACAGCTTTTCACCGACGTAAATGCACAAACTCCATCAGACCGCTATCTTGAAAACGGAAGTTATCTGCGTCTGGCAACATTGTCACTTGCATACAACTTCGGCAATTTCGGTGAATGGATTAACAATCTGACACTTTATGCTACATGTAATAATGTGTTTACTCTTACCGGATATAGCGGAACTGACCCAGAAGTTTCTCTTGGCGGATTGACTCCGGGTATCGACTGGAGCAACAATTACTATCCAAAAACACGTTCTTATATGATCGGAATGAAAGTAAACTTCTAAATCAATGACTAATCATGACTAACAAGACAATTAAAAACATCAATATGAAAAATAATATAAAAATATTCATGACTGCTGGCGCTTTAGCCTTCATGGCAAGTTGCACTAATCTCGACGTGGATATCAAATCACAATATACAGAATACCCATCATCTTCCGAAGTTGCTATCGAAGCAAAAATGGCTGACGTATATTATGCTTTCAGAACAGCTTTAGGAGGAAATTACAACCGCACACAAACACTTGCATCTGACGAAGCAACAGGTATCAGTTTCGACGGTGACTACTATGATGGCGGAACATACTGCCACTTGTCTCTCCACAACTTTATGCCTAGCGACGGCGGACTTTCATACTGGAGCGACCTTTCAAGTGGTATCACACGCTGTAATCAAATCATCAATGATTTCGGAGGTGAAGATGCTGACCCTAAAATTGTTGCTCCGGCAAAAGCAATGCGCGCATTCTATCATTTCATCCTTATGGACAGCTTCGGAGATGTGCCTATTCTTGACAAAATACCTGATGAAGATGAAGCTATCGAAAGAAGCCCTCGCGCAGAAGTAGCAAAATACATCGAAAGCGAATTGCTGGAATGTATGCCTTATCTGAACGAAAAGAATGATGCTGCAACTTATGGCAAGCCTAACAAATGGATGGCTGAAGCTCTTCTTGTCAAGCTCTATATCAACTGGGCTGTATATACTTGCGGCGATGTCACAACTTACACTCCGGAAACTCCGAACGAAAAACTGGCGGACTGCGTCCGTTACTGCGACGAAATAATACAGAGCAACTTGTTCAACCTGAGTGATGATTTTCGCAGAAAATTCTACCCGGACAATGGCGACAATGTAAAGGATTTCATCTACGCAATGCCATTCGACTGCACATCAGCACAAGGAATGTATTACGGACGTTACCGCACTTTCCGCAGAATTGACGACGGAAACGGCGGTTATTATGGAGGAGAAATGGGTAATTCATGTGCTGGTAATTATGCAATGAATCCGGAATTTTCAGATTTGTTCGTTCTTGAAGGTGACAGACGTAACGACTGCGTGTTAAGAGATACGGTTTACAAATTTGACGGCGCAACTTATGAACCAACCAAAGAAGTATTCCTTTACCAAAATGAGCAACCGCTAGTCCTCACTAAAACCATTACTCTAAAGGAGGTAAACGAACAACTTAATACTGGCGCAGATTTCAATGGATGGAGACAGGGTTATCGTTCAATCAAATTCTATCCAAACCCGACAGAATATCGCGAGCATAGCCGTAACCAGAGTAATGACGTTCCAATCTTCCGCTATGCAGATATTCTGCTTACAAAAGCTGAAGCAATCTTAAGAGGTGCAACTGCAACAAATGGCGATACTCCGGAATCTCTGCTTAATCAGATTCGTTCCTATGTAAATGCTCCGGCGTTCGAAGGAACTGTTAATCTTCAGGATATCCTTGACGAACGTGGACGCGAACTGTTCGACGAAAACTGGCGACGCAATGATATGATTCGCTTCGGAACATTCGAAAGTGAATATGGATTCCATAAAAAAGGATTCCCAACAGCACGTTTCGACAAAGAATGCCGAATTTTCCCTGTTCCTCAGAATATTCTGAACGAGAATACAAACTGGAAACAAAATCCAGGATATTAATCCTCACATAAAACAATAAGCCCTGAAGATTATGGAACACAAGCCATAATCTTCAGGTTTTTTATTTTTCTATAATATACAAAGAATGTTTCCAACCTCAAGTTTCACCACACACCAATCCCTTTAATTCCCAGCGATATATTGTGATTCCACGTGATTTTCACACCTCACCCATCCCACTCCTGTATAACGGATGCTTTGACGACGCAATATTTACAATTTTCTTTTCCTCACGCAGACGCCTTAACTGCCTTATCGCAGTAGAACACGTCAGCTTGCACAGTTGCTGGAATTGCATACGGGTAATCGTTTCGTATTTTTTGAAATATTTAGCCAGCAATGCATCAATTTCCTCATTTGTATAGCTTTTGGAATGCAGATTGTCTTTTTTCTTTACCAGCGAAACCGTTTTCAGTTTATTCCTTATTTTCATGCTCGGCCGGAAAGCTATGGATTTGAATTCTATTGATTCAGAACGAATCTCTTTGCTGGAACGGACAGCCGGACATTTCAATGTCATATGAAAAGAGCCGATTCCGTCAAGCTGGACAGAATATCCTCTGGCAAGTTTTTCGGCTGTTATATCGGCCAATGCTACTAAAGCAGCTGCTACATCTGACTTGGTCAGACTGCAACGGTTTTGTATTTCCTCTGCCAAAGATTCACTGTCGACAGTTCCTTTCGGAACAACTCTCGCATGATAGCGTGTTCCTTTCTTACTATCCGACGGTTTCGGATTGGTGTAAAAATCATAATTTACAGACATAAGGCTTAAAAGTTTTTCTTAGGTTTCGCAAGATGATTGTTAGTTGACAAGATACAAGTTAACGAGTTGAGCTTGCGAAACTTTAAATAATTAATCTATAGGTTCTCAAAAACTATCTTAATCACAGTTGTGACTTAATCTCGCCACAAGTGTGATTTAATTTCGCCACATCTGTGACCTGATTAAATCACAGCTGTGGCGAAACTAATTTTCTAGAACAAATTTAGGGAAAAATCATACTAAAGCAATACTTATGTATGATAAAAAGAAGATTGATTTTTACTCAAACACCTGATAACATACTTATTAGAATACTTTATCACCATAAAATAAATAATAAATATTAATACTCGGTATGGATATGTACTTGACATGAAAAGTTTGAATTTCTTGAAGCAGAATAAAGGCTTTAACTTTATTTATTATAATATTTTTCAACATTTTATTGCACAACACAAGTTTTTTTACCTCTTTGCAAAAATTGAATTTTACATCCAACTAATAGATACATTTCTATAATATTACTACATTTTAGAGATGTAATGCAATAATGTATTATTAGTTGGAATCATATTTGCACCAAGTTAACACGAAAGAGAGTTTATTCACTTTTGTATTCTTATCTCTATTAAAGTATTATTGTTTTACATTTTATCAAAAATCAAAATTATGAGAGTGAAGTTTTATTTTCTTATAGCATTATTACCTCTATTCTTTTCTTGTAATAATGAAGATAATCATTTCAATTCTTTTCCAGAATTAGATAATGAGCAATACTTATATTATGTGGCAGAAGCATTAGACGCTATGAATATGCCACGTCCTGAAGGTTCTTACAATTATCCATGCTTACCAGGAATGCCTTCATGGGAAGAATTAAAAAATGGAGAAGAAATGGATTGGGCTTGTCATGTACCTGATAATGTATTAAAAAATCAAACGACACAAGCCGTAATTCAGGCAATGTGGGAACATCCAAAATTTAAAGATCTTATTGGGTTTAGCAGTAATTCGTCAATACAACAATCTTTAAACAACGTTTTACTTGATTGGAATATTTATTCGGAATTGACGAAACGCACAGACGCAGCTTCTTGTTTAGTTGAAAGATATAACAAAATGCAACCAACAAAAGTTTCACATACGTTTTACAACAACTCTCTACAACTTTTATTATCACAAACAACTTTCCTTGAGCAGTTACCTGCCGATGCAAAATTGTTATTGGCGAAAGAAATAGTTGAAAGAAAAGAATCTGTTGAAAAAATATTGGATATGGATAATGAATCTTCTTCTCTTAATTCCTCATATTTTTGTTTAGTCCGAATTATGACTAGTAACCAATATACTCCTATGATGAATTGGATGAATAAGAATAAAGATATTCAGAAATTTGAAGATTCAGGAGATATATTTTTCCTAAGTTCTGATATTCGCAAAGATATTTTAGATTTAAGTATTAACTTTATAAACGGTAAATGAATAATAAAGTAAGGTTAATTGCTACCTCTTATTAAATTCGTCATCAAATCACCTCATCTCCCTATTATTCAAACATATAATTAAATTGTGTAACTTGCGAGAATAAACTACATGTAAAGCATAATTACCAAAATGCTTAACAACTCATTTAATATACAAATTGCAACCTAAAACATGAACTGTCAGGAATGTCAAAATAAAAAAAACTGCCATTCCTGACACCCTCCAAAACGTATAACCAAAACTTTGACAAAAGCAAATTCTAAGGCTGACATTTTGCCCCATTTTTTATCCTAAAAGAAAAACTTTTATTTCCAAATATTTTCAGAAGTTTTCTATTTTATTTTTTACATCATTGTTTATCAGTTAGTTTACAAAAATTAACTAGGCAAAAGTTTTCCAAAAAGGAAAACTTAATGATGTTTAGATATATCTTTGCAGCACAAACAAAGACTAATAAAAATAAGATAAAATAATCATGATTCAGACAGTTGTTAAACGTGACGGACGAATCGTTGGATTCAACGAAGAGAAGATAGCTACAGCTATCCGAAAAGCCATGTTGCACACTCAAAACGGCGAAGATATGCAGCTTATTCGCCAGATAACTGACCGTATTTCATTCAAGGGTGATTCTCAAATGACCGTTGAAGCTATCCAGGATGCTGTCGAAATGGAACTCATGAACAGCAGCCGTAAAGATGTTGCACAGAAATACATCGCATACCGAAATCAAAGAAGTATTGCACGCAAAGCGAAAACCAGAGATATGTTTCTGGAAATCATCAATATCAAATCAAATGATATTACGCGTGAGAATGCCAATATGAATGCCGACACTCCGGCTGGTATGATGATGAAATTCTCAAGTGAAACAACTAAACCTTTTGTTGACGACTATTTGTTAAGCGAAGAAACCAGAAACGCTGCACAAAACAATTATCTGCACATTCATGACAAGGATTATTATCCTACAAAGAGCTTGACTTGCGTTCAGCATCCTTTGGACAAGATTCTGAAGAATGGTTTTTCAGCTGGTCATGGTGAGTCCAGACCAGCAAAACGAATCGAGACTGCAAGTATTTTGGGCTGTATTTCTCTTGAAACTGCTCAGAACGAAATGCATGGCGGACAGGCTATTCCTGCTTTTGATTTCTATCTTGCTCCATACGTAAGAAACAGTTTTATCGAAGAGATTAAGAATCTGGAAGATTTGAACGGTGAGGATTATTCTCATTTATATAATGTGGAACTGGAAGATTTTATCTCAAAGCCTCTGGACGGACTTAAAGGTGAAGAAAGAATTTTGCAGCATGCAGTCAACAAAACTGTAAGCCGCGTTCACCAGTCAATGGAAGCTTTTATACATAATATGAACACTATACATTCCCGTGGTGGTAATCAGGTAGTGTTCAGTTCCATCAATTACGGAACAGATACTTCGGCAGAAGGAAGATGCGTTATCAGAGAATTGCTTCGTACAACTTACAGAGGTGTAGGTAACGGAGAAACAGCTATCTTCCCTATCCAGATTTGGAAGAAAAAACGTGGTGTAAGCTACTTGCCTACTGACAGAAACTACGACTTGTATCAATTAGCTTGTAAGGTTACGGCACGCCGTTTCTTCCCTAATTTCCTCAACCTCGACGCTACATTCAACCGTCATGAGGATTGGAAAGCAGACGATCCGAAGAGATATATGTATGAAGTTGCAACTATGGGATGCCGCACACGTGTGTTTGAAAACAAATTCGGTCCGAAAACTTCAATCGGACGTGGAAACTTGTCGTTCTCTACAATTAACATTGTGCGTCTTGCCATTGAGTGCATGAACATCAGTAATAAAGAAGAAAGAATTGCAATGTTCTTCTCAAAACTGGATGCAATGCTTGAGATTACTGCACGCCAGTTGCATGAAAGAATGGAATTCCAGAAAACAGCATTTGCAAAGCAATTCCCTCTGCTTATGTCTTCTCTATGGATTGGATGCGAAAAGTTGAAACCAAATGATACTATCGAGTCTGTAATCAACCAGGGAACACTTGGTATCGGATTTATCGGACTTGCAGAATGTTTGGTTGCACTGACTGGCAAGCATCACGGAGAATCTGATGAAGCACAAGAACTTGGTTTGAAAATTGTCACATATATGCGCGACAGGGCTCAACAGTTTTCTGACCAATATCATCACAACTACAGTGTTTTGGCTACTCCGGCTGAAGGTTTGTCTGGCAAATTCACTAGAAAAGACAGAAAAGATTTCGGTTCGCTTCCGGGAATTACTGACCGTGAATATTATACTAATTCAAATCATGTTCCGGTATATTATAAATGTAGCGCCAAACATAAGGCAGAAGTGGAAGCTCCTTATCACGACCTGACACGTGGCGGACATATTTTCTATGTTGAGCTTGACGGTGACGCAACTCACAACCCAGAAGTTATCATGCAGGTTGTGGATATGATGGACAAATATAATATCGGATATGGCTCAGTGAATCATAACCGTAACCGTTGCCTTGACTGCGGATATGAAAATTCAGATTCATCAATGACTGAATGTCCGAAATGTGGAAGCCATAATATTGACAAGCTTCAGCGTATCACCGGCTATCTGGTAGGAACAACTGACAGATGGAATAATGCGAAATTGGCGGAGCTTAAAGATAGAGTGACACATAATTGACAGAGAAGTCAAGAAGTTAAGGAGTCAAGAAGATTTTTCTTTATATTCTTAACTACTTGACTTCTTGACTACTTAACTTCTAAAAAACTATGCCCAACAAAACAATCTCAATCCTAAACATCCTCGAAGATACTACAGTTGACGGACCAGGATTCCGCACAGCTATTTATTCTGCCGGATGCGAACATAAATGCCCCGGTTGCCACAATCCCGAATCTTGGGATATAAATAATGGCAGAAAGGAGAATATAGAAACAATTGCGGAGAAAGTGCTAAGCGACGAATTTGCAAATGTTACTTTCACAGGAGGCGACCCTATGTTTCAAGCCGAAGCTTTTGCAGAATTGGCAAAGATTATAAAGGAAAGAAGTTCAAAAAATATATGGTGCTACACTGGTTTCCTTTATGAAGCATTGCTGAAAAGAGAAGATTGCATGCAACTTCTCTCCTATATAGACGTACTTGTTGACGGTCCATTTATTCTGTCTCTTAAAACTGAAGAAGTTCCATTCAGAGGAAGTAGTAATCAGAGGTTGATTGATGTGCAGGCTTCTTTGCAGAATGGGGAAACGGTGTTGTGGGGGTATGAGCCGAGGCCGGTGTTATGATATTTAGTATTTGATATTTTCTAAATTTACTTCTATTCCTTTGCCTGCTTTCAAATCTTCTTCACCCTTGCGAATATCATTCATAAGTTGTTCAGAAGACATAATATATTCTGTTTCTTTAAGAGAATTATATTCTTCGGGGGACATCATAACAACTCCAGTTCCGTTTCCACGATTCACAACTACGGTATCGCAATTCTCAATAACGGAATCTATATTACCTTTTAAATTAGCTATCCTCATGATTATTCCTTCGTTTTATAGCAAAAATATGTACTTGTTTGCGTACTTACAAATATATTATCATAATTTTCTGACAGAAGATCAGTTAACAAAACCAATCAGTTAAAAACAAGAACTTGAATAACCTTTTCAAATAGTTTTTAAACAATTCTCCTTTCACAATAGGGGTTTATCCTATAACAAGTGTCTTATCTCTTGAAACAACAAGATATCTCATTATTGAGATTAGAAAAAACTTGTTTTCTTTGTAGTTCTCAAACAAAAAAAAGAGATGGAGACATTTTCAGTTGCAGACTTTGAGTATAATTTCAAGAGTTTATATAAACCCTTGTGCCTTTTTGCGCTCCGTTATATCCATGAAACAGAAGATGCCGAGGATATTGTGCAGCAGGCTTTTGCCGATGTATGGGAAAAAGGCAGTAAGGGAGAAAACATTTCAAACCTGAAATCTTATCTTTACCAGACAGTGAAGAACCGCTCATTAAACTTCATTACACGACAGCCATTATACGAAACAACCGCACAGATTCCTGATACTGAAGATTTGGACGAAGAGGAAGAAATAGCCTTATCCGAACGTGATGCACGCCTGTGGGCGGCAATTGACAATCTGCCCAAAGAACGCAGACGTATATTCCTGCTTTCAAAACGTGACGGATTGAAATACCAGGAAATTGCAGAAATGCTACAAATATCCGTGAAGACAGTGGAGAATCAGATGGGCAAAGCGTTGAAGACATTAAGAAATACAGCCATTCGTATTTATCTATTCTTTTTTTCATAAACAGAAAATAGGGGTTTTCATAAGAGCTATTGTCTTAACGATAAAAAATCGTCAATATGAAAAAATACAACAGTTTTGAGGAACGTATTCGTTTCGTCGCACAATACTACCGTGAGAATTGCTTTTCAGAGGATGCTGCTTGGAAAAGATTCGCACTAAAACACGGAATAGTCCGTCGTCCAAGAATTTCATTTATGCAATGGAGTGCGGCTGCAGTTATATTACTGCTTGTAGGCTTCGGTTCATACTGGTTCTACAATCAAAGACAAGCAGATTGGATTGAGGAAAGTACAGTTGCAGGACAAATAAAAGATGTTTTCCTGCCAGACAGCACAGTTATTTATCTATCTGAAAACACAGAAATAAAATATGACAGAAAAAGTTTCGGTAAAGGCAATCGCAATATGCTATTGCAAGGAAAAGCTTTCTTTAAAGTAAAGAGGAACGAAACATCTCCTTTCTCAGTAAAAACAAAACAAACAAAGGTGGAAGTTCTTGGAACAAGTTTCCAGATTGCCGAATATAAAGACAGAGTAAAGGTTGACGTACTGACTGGAAAAGTGAGATTTGAGGCAGAGAACGAAGAGGTGTTATTAAGTGCCGGTATGGGCGCAGTTTATAAGCCTAAAGAAAACAACATAGAAATAAGCAATGAGATAGGAGAAAATGTAATGTCCTGGAAAGAAGGAATATTAAGATTCAACCATACTCCGATGTATAAAGTAGTAAATGACTTGAGGGATTTCTACGATATAAATATCACAAGCCTTTCGGAAGAAGAAAAGAATCTGCAACTGACGGCATCATTCAAGGATATGAGTATAGATGAAGTGCTTAGAATAATCAACCAGACATTAGACATTAATCTGAAAACGGAAGAAACAAAATGAGAACTATATTATATTGTATTTTCTTTTCCTTTCTGATGGTTTATCCGGTATTGGCTCAAAAAGAGGAAAAGCCAACAGTATCGTTTAAACTAAAAAACGAACCGATTTCGAAAGGATTACGGGAAATAGAGAAACAGACAGGTTTGTCTTTATCATTTGAATCACTATTATTTGAAGGTTTCCCGGATGTGACAGTAAGCTTTAAAAATACGCCTTATGATAAAGCATTGGACACATTGTTCAACGGCACTTGGGTAGAATGGATACGGAACGGAAATTTCATCATACTGAAACGCAGATTTTCTGTGGATATGCACAACGACAGTATAAGAACAAAACATCTTGCAGAAATACTTGTTGAAGCAGATAGTGTGCGAACTTCATATAGTATGCGAAATGGAGGAGTTTCCTCAATCCCCGCATCTACGCTGCAACGAATCCCGTCATTGTTCGGACAAACAGACGTGGTGCGTGGTCTTCACCTTCTGCCCGGTGTTTCATCCGGAAGCGAAGGAATGACAGGTCTGTATGTGAGAGGAGGAAACAACGATCAGAATCTTTTCCTGCTTGACAATATGCCGTTATATCAGGTAAGCCATCTTGCAGGTCTCTTCTCTCCTTTCAATCCTGATGTGATACAGAAAATGGATTTCTACAAGAGTGATTTTCCGTCCCGCTATGGCGGACGCTTGTCATCTGTTGTTGACATTGAAAGTAAATCAGGTAACAACAAACGAATTCATGGTTCAGCTTCATTAGGTCTGCTTTCGGGAAGCCTTTATTTGGAAGGTCCGATAATCAAGGATAAGCTGACGTTCAATATTGGTATCAGACGTTCGTGGATGGATTTGATTACTGCTCCTACATTTGCTCTTATCAATCTGTATGAGAAGAAGAAAGGCGATTATTCTGTGGATTTGTTGTCTTTCCGGTATTCATTCCACGACCTGAATGCCAAGATGGACTATAAGATTAATGAAAAGGATAAACTTTCCTTTCACGTATACTCCGGAAATGATTATTTAATGTTTCAGAACAAGGATTTGATGGAAAACTGGAGTATGGTGGATTATTCACGTTATCAGACAAGTTTCGGGAATCTGCTGGCAGGAGTGAACTGGAACAGGATTATCAACCCCAAGAGTAATCTTTCACTCGGTTTTTCATATACCAGATATCACTCAAATATAACTTACAAATCAGGTAACAATAATAACGGTTATGGGAACGGGGCTTATTATCCATGGTATGGGAACAGCGGATATGAATATGAAATAGTTCCAGTATTTACTAAGTTCAACGTATATTACCCGGAAACAAGCAGCTCAAACAAATCCCTTATTCAGGATTTCAATCTACGGGGAAAGATAAATACAGATTTCAATGACAGACACAGCATATCATATGGAGCAAATTTGACTTATCATGCATACAGACCTATAAGTCTTTTAAATGAGCAGTATGCATTCTTAAATGGGAAAACTATATGTGAAGGGAAAAGCCAGTATGTGAATAAGACAAATTCCATTGAAGGGCAAATATATATAGATGATTATTTTAAATTATCTGACAAACTTGAGCTTAACACCGGATTAAGAATGGAGCTATTCGCAGGAAAGAAAGTTTATCCGGATATTCAGCCACGTATTAAATTACAATATATGGCTAACGACAAATGGAATGCGTATATTGCTTATTCACGTATGAGACAATATATTCACATGGTTCCTTCATCATATTTTTCTTTACCTAACGATGTGTGGTTTCCTACAACGGAAGAGATAAAACCAATGACATCAAATCAGTTGACCGCAGGTGTATTCTATTATCCATGCAAAGATTACTCATTTGCTACAGAAGTTTATTACAAAGGAATGGATAACTTGTTGGAATTCCGAAACGGAGCAATGCAATTTGAAGGTTTAGAAACATGGAACGACAAACTGGCTGTAGGAAGCGGACGCTCATACGGTATTGAATGGAGTGCACGGAAAGAAACAGGTAAATTAAATGGGTGGATATCATATACTCTTTCGTGGAGTGACAGATTGTTTCCGGAACTTAACAGCGGAAACCGTTTCCCTTCACGATTTGACAACAGACACAAAATAAACATTGTCGGTTTGTGGAAGATAAGCAAGAAAGTAGAATTGAATGCTGTATGGACATATCACAGTGGCGACAGGATAACGCTTGCCCTTGACCAATATTATATGAATCAGGGAGCGGACGACTGGATATATAATCAAACCAACTCATGGATGCCTCAGTTTAATTGGACTTATACGGGAGAAAGAAACAATGTCCAATTGCCTGCATATCACCGATTGGACTTGGGGTTGAACATTTACCGTCCGAAGAAAAACGGAAGAATGGGAATATGGAACATAAGTATATACAATGCTTATTGCAGAATGAATGTCTTTGCTATAAAAACAACTGTAGATGAAAATCACCAGACAGCCAGAGCATCGTCACTTTCGTTTTTACCGATAATTCCAATGGTTTCTTATACATATAAGTTTTAAATCCAGGGACAAGTTGACGAGATACGAGTTAACAAGGTTCGCAAAACAAAGCCGAAAGCTCTAATAACTTCATATACTTGTCAAATTATCCCCTTGACAACTAATAAAAAAACACATATGAAACAAATTATACTAATAACAACAACTTTCATCCTTTCACTGACTTCGTGCATAAAGGATATTGACCTTAGTGAATATATAACTTCACCCAAACTGGTGATGAATGCCACTTTATTTCCTGACAGAAATATTGAAGTGGAAGTGACACGTACATGGTTCATCGGGACACCCAAACCCAATGAAGCTATAGAAGACGCTAAAGTGAATCTTTACGTTAATGAAGAATGGAAAGAAGAACTGAATCATAAAATAAAAGAAGATTCAATAGGGAAAAAGGCTATATATTTCAGCCAATATAAACCACAAAGTGGTGAAACACTGAGAATAGAAGTTTCCAGAAAAGGATTTCCAAATGCCTCATCAAAAGATATTATCCCAGATGTATGTAATATTAAATCCTGTACAACAGAAAGAATAAAGAACAACAACAGACTATGTGAGCTTACTATTAAAGATAATCCTGAATATGAAGACTATTATGCAATATATCTGTTCTATCAGGATACTGTGATAAACGGTGAGCCTGTATATAAGGGGTTCTATCCTAAAGTATTAAATGAAAACCTGATTATAAACGAGGAAAAGAGTTTTATTGATAAGATATTCGATACAGGAAGTCATTATCTTAATTACACTGTTGAGCCTAAGATTTTCAATGACAGAAGTTTCAACGGAAAGGATTTCACTGTGTCAATATCCATATATTCACCTCTTCGTATGAAAATAAATGCAGACGGGAGTTATTGTAACTGCTTTATGCGAGTTTATACACTCTCTGAATCATATTACCGTTTCCTTGAATCTGTATTGTTCGTTAGTAGTGAAGATATACTTAAAGATATGGCAAATCAAGGGCTTACCGACCCTCCCATGGTTTTCAGCAATGTAAAGAATGGAGCAGGAATGATTGGAGCTTGCAACTATTATGATATTCCTATAAAATGAGAAGTGTGACCCGGGTGGGACTCAAACCCACGACCTTCAGAACCGGAATCTGACGCTCTATTCAACTAAGCTACCGGGCCTTGAAAAATATGAATGCAAATGTATAGATAATCTTTTAAGAATGCAAATTGGCTTGGCAAATAATAGGCAGCCAATAACTTTTATCATTGAATCCAATTATTTAATATCATTTTGCAAATAATTCAACCCAAACTATTGTTATTTTGCAATCAATACTTATCTTTGCCTGCACAGAATAACAATCTCTAACAAAATAAATATATGAGCTATCTGATAAAACCCGCAGGATATAAGGCAATCTTAAATCTGCAACAAACAGAATTAGGTATAAAGAAAATTAAAGACTTTTTCCAACAGAATCTATCATCGGAACTTAGACTTCGTCGTGTTACAGCTCCATTGTTTGTATTGAAAGGTATGGGTATTAATGACGACCTTAACGGTACTGAAAGAGCTGTTACCTTCCCTATAAAAGATTTGGGAGATGTAAAAGCTGAAATTGTACACTCTCTGGCAAAATGGAAAAGACTAACTCTTGCAGATTATAAAATTGAGGAAGGATATGGTATTTATACAGATATGAATGCCATCCGTGCTGATGAAGAACTCGGGAACTTACACTCTCTGTATGTTGACCAATGGGACTGGGAAAGAGTAATGAAACCAGAAGAGAGAAACATAGATTTCCTGAAACAGATTGTGCGCAGAATTTACGCAGCAATGGTAAGAACAGAATATATGGTTTATGAAATGTTCCCGGAAATTACACCTTGTTTGCCTCAGGAAATCCAGTTCATTCATGCCGAAGATTTATTACAGAAATATCCAGGTTTATCTGCCAAAGAAAGAGAAGATGCTATAACAAAAGAATATGGAGCTGTATTTATCATCGGTATTGGATGTAAGTTAAGTGACGGTAAAAAGCACGATGGACGTTCACCGGACTATGATGACTGGTCAACCGTTGCTGAAAACGGACAAATGGGGCTTAATGGTGATTTGTTGGTTTGGGACAATGTTCTTGACCGCTCATTAGAACTTTCTTCAATGGGTATAAGAGTTGACAAAGAAGCTTTGCTGCGTCAGCTGAAAGAAAGCAATGCTGAAGAACGTAAAGAACTATATTTCCACAAACGACTTATCAACGGAGAATTGCCTCAAAGCATTGGTGGCGGTATCGGACAAAGCCGTTTGTGTATGTTCTATCTGCGCAAGGCTCATATCGGAGAAATCCAAGCCAGCATCTGGCCCGAAGAGATGAGGTCTGAAGCTCGAGAAGCAGGAATGTATCTTATTTGATTATTTATAAATGTATTAATGATCCTGTCCTAATGTAGAAACAACTGGCATAAGGACAGTAGTAAAAAGAGTTCGAACCATCATATATTCTGGTTCGGACTCTTTTTTATTTCACGAGAATATTCATTTCATTGTTATATTATATGAAGTTTCTTAGATTTGTAGAAAATATTATGACATAACATAAATACACATGAACGTAAAAATAGAACAATCCTGGAAAGAGAAACTTGCTGACGAATTCGAGAAAGACTACTTTATACGACTAACCGAATTCGTCCGTAATGAATACAAAACACAGACAATTTATCCTCCGGGACCATATATCTTCAATGCCTTCGAACATTGCCCATTCGATAAAGTTAAAGTAGTTATCCTAGGTCAAGATCCATATCATGAACCAGGACAGGCACATGGGCTATGCTTTTCCGTTCAAGACGGTGTGCCTTTTCCTCCTTCTCTACAGAATATATTCAAGGAAATAGAAGCTGACCTGGGAAGAAAAAGTCCATCAAGCGGCAATCTTCTCCGCTGGGCAGACCAAGGTGTGCTTTTGCTTAACGCAACACTTACTGTTCGCGCACATCAAGCCGGTTCACATCAGAACAAAGGTTGGGAAACATTTACAGATGCTGTTATCCACAAACTGGCATCCGAAAGAAACCATATAGTTTATATTCTGTGGGGTTCATATGCACAAAAGAAAGGTGCATTTATCGACAGTACAAGAAATCTTGTGCTTAAATCTGCTCATCCTTCTCCTCTATCAGCATACAGAGGATTTTTCGGGAATAAACATTTCAGCAAAACTAATGATTACCTGATTGCTACGGGACAGGATCCGATAGAATGGTAGTTTTTGATTGAAAGATAGCAAAATTTACGCTTAAAGCCTGCGTAAAGCACACATTTCACCGTGCATCAACTATCTCAAAGGTAGAAATTATGCTTATCATAACACTTCCATAAATCCAACTACATCTATATGTAGTATTTTTTCAGGAGAAGGATTGTAAACATATGAGCCATTTCTTTCCCTAAATTGCATCCTATAAACATTTCATAAAATTGGAGAAAGAAGTGGCCATTGTTCTATAAATATTTGGTGCTTAATTAATATTGAAATAAATCCTATAGTTATAATAACATGGACAACGAAAAAATATATCAGATGCCTTTTGCTAAAGTTTACCCGCTACTGGTTAACAAAGCAATGCGCAAAGGCCGTACACAAGCAGAGGTGGATGAAGTTATTTCTTGGCTTACCGGCTATGAAACTACTCAATTGCAAGAGTTCATGAAAGAATCACTTTCTTATGGTGATTTTTTTCTTAATGCTCCTCACCCAAACCCAGACCGTATTAAAATCAAAGGTTCTGTATGTCGAGTAAAGATTGAAGAAATTCAAGAGCCTTTGATGCGTGAAATACGTTATCTTGATAAGCTGGTGGACGAATTGGCTAAAGGTAAAACTATTGATAAGATTTTAAGAAAATGAGTATCATACTTAAATGATGGAAAAATATACGCTTTTATAAAGTATAAATCTTACAAATCTTATAAACTTAAACCTAAAAACTTAAATCCTACGGCCACTCAACCCCTTCACGATAGTTGCTGCTCTGATTATATTTCAAATCCTTCAACAACGATGAGCTTACGGCAATTGAGAATGTATATGACTTATAAGGACCAACAGGAACGAAACTTGCAGTCATCTGGAAACAGTGCAAATTTCGTGATATATTACAAGTCATATAAGAAATCTTCTTTGTATCAAAATCGTATGTCGCATTGAAGTTCAAATTCCAGTTCTTTGTCGGCTGGATACTTCCGTTGAATGTCAATGCATGAGTAAGTCTATATTTATATTCAAGACTTTTCGGATTAAACTCTCCATAATTCAATGACATACTATAGTTGAAAGACAAATTCCATGGAATAGTTGCCTTTGTATAACCGTCTGCATCAACTTCGTCAGTTTCTTTCTTCTTGCCCAAAAGACGTTCTTTCTTTTCCTCTTCTGGACCGGCATCACTACCTTGGAGTCCTTCACCTTCAGTATTCGTATTGTTTGATTTAGACTTGCTGCTATCTTCTCCTCCAAACCATTTTTTAAATGTATCATTATTAAATGTATATGAGAAGCTGGTTCCGGTTTGTCTGAGTCGGCCAATACCTTTTCCAGCCTGCCAACGTGGAATATCCAACTTACGGACAGTATTTGTTTTCTCATCATATCCGTAAGTATAAGTATCGAATATCATATTAAGGTTCAAAGTATAGCTCTTTGTCAATTTCAGACGCAACTGGGCAGACAAGTCACTCCATTTGAACGAATCGGCAGCCATATTATAACTCATACCAAGAGACAGGTTATCGATTAAGCTAATCTTCTTGAATCCTGTAGAGTCTTTATCAGAGCGAACCTTCATCTCCAAGTTGTTATTAAGAGAGAAGTTAAGACTTCCACTTTTTCCTCTTCCTGGAACGCCGAACATTTGCCCGGAGAAAGGAGAATAAGTCACCATTCTCTGTTCGCCCTGAGCATCCGTATATACATAATTCTCATAATAACCGAAACGCGATGAGCCAAAGTCAGGTGTTGCACTCAAGCTGACAGAAGGCTCCATTCTGTGACGAATCATTTCCACCTTATTTCCCAAGAATGGCAACGGTTTGAAAAATCCATAAAGAGTTGTTGATGCACCGATAGATGCAGAATAATCATAAACTCGATAGAATCCATACACCGTATCAGATGGCGCCATACGCTGAGTCTGCATATCATATGCCTGCATGACTTTATTAGTGTACCATCTCTCTGTATAATTGAATGAAGGAGAAATATTCAGATATTTGAACAAAGAGAACGTAGCACTGACCGGAATTGTATGCTGCATGGCATTACGCCAATCTTTCACTAAATTAGATTTGAAAAGCAAATTTTCCTTAGTGTTGATGCTATTTCTCAAATAACCTGTATATGACAATGAAATCTTCTCATACCAGCGTTCGCTTCCGACAGGATTCTTTCTTTTAAATGGGAAAACACGGCTCAATGTAAAAGAAATATCAGGCAATGTAACAGATATAGATGAGTCCTGAGTTCTCTGGCTGATTGAACCAGAAGCAGATATAGAAAGCGGAAAATCCGGGAAACGCTGAGTCAAGCTGACACTTGAACTCTTCACGTTATCAGTTCCACCCGGAGCCATAGGTCCATAATACTGGTTACGGGCATAACTGCTGGTTGCAAAGTTTACACTTGCCGAGAACGACCTGTACGGGTTTGCTTTCGCATCCTGTGTATGAGTCCACTGAATCTTAAAGTCTTTCGATAAAGAATAGTCTGGCAAACCTTTGTCACCATACTTGGAGACCAAATATGAAGCATTGAAACTACCAGAGTATTTATATCTTTTCTTATAGCTCGAGCGAGCAGAAATTCCCCAAGAACCTTTAGTGTAAATCTCTCCAGTCAGAGCCAAATCCATATAATCACTCAGCGCAAAGTAATAACCACCATCACGAAGGAAGAAACCGCGGGCAGATTCATCACCAAATGTTGGCATCAATATACCTGAAGAATAAGATTCAGAGAAAGGGAAGAAACAGAACGGCAAGCCCAACGGCAGAGGAACATCCTCAACCACAAGATAAACCGGACCGGTAACAATATTTTTCTTAGGGCGAACCTTCGCTTTAGTCATCTGGATATAGAAGTGAGGATGCTCGTGATTGTCGCAAGTAGTATATCGTCCGCCCACCATATTCAGAGCATCATCGTCACGTTTCTTTGTTCGTCCGGCAGTAACATATCCTTCACCCTGCTGAGTAATTACGTCAGTTATGAAACCTTTTTTCGACTTGAAATTATATCTCATAGTCTTTGACTCATATTCCTGACCGCCATCTTTGAAAAGAGGATAACCGAACTCCGCACCTATTGAATCCAGACCGAACTTGGCAAACACAATACTGCTGTCCATATTCATCTCGATTTTCTCTGCCTGCAATTCAATCTGCTGATATTTTACATTTCCTTCACCAAACAGATATGCCCAGTTCCCTGCTGTCATCACAATAGAGTCTTTTGCCTGATAATCAACAGGAGCATCAAGTGCATTTTTCTTTTTCGGAACGGAATCAGTAGCCAACGTATCGGCAGGCAAGACTACAGCAGACGTATCAGCCGGCGTCTCCACCACCTGTGCCATAACTCCGAATCCTCCAAAGAGAAGGTACGTCAAAAGGGTTATAAGGATTTTATATCTCATTATCTATTTCTATTCAAGTTTCGTTGCCTCAACCTGCGGAAAACAAAACGGCGCACAACGAAACCTGAGCGCCCTGCAAGAGTTGAGTATCATGCAGAGCGCAAAGGTATAACAAATTAATCGGTATCAGAAGTTTTATTCTCCTAAAAAGAGTTTACACCAAGCATCAAATTGCTTTAATGTCTCTTCTCCATATTTTGAAAGGCTTGTTCTAACCTTATCTATCTTCTTTTCCTTACCTAATTTTGTTTTACTGAAAAATTTATCAGCAAAGCAGATAAGTTGCTCTTCCATCGACACTGGTCGCATATCCCGGCGTGGAACAGGAAGCTGACGGGCATCTATTATTTCCAATGAAAGACCGGTTCCCGTGTGTCGCTCACAAACCAATGCGTGCTTTGGATAACCATCATGACGCATAAGTTCCGCTCCAAGATAACCATGACAAATGTAAGGCATTGCCCCGTGACAATCTATTTCCGGAGCATCACATTTGAAAATTCCTATATCATGGAGCATAGCTGCCTCCTCAACAAACTTCAAATCCAAGTTCATTTCCGGATGCATTCTACCTATTTCCAATGCTTTATCAGCTACACTCCTGCTATGGTTTACCAATATTCTGTAAGCCTCGCTATCTTCAGCATAATATTTCTGTATTATTTCTAATGGATTCATACGGATATACTATTATTAAAAGTTTCGCAAGTATACAAAATATTTTGGATTATTACATCTGCATTCCGCCTCCATTCTCATTTTCGCCACCCATTGAGTCGTCATTACTGATGCCACGTTTTACTTTCTTGATGACATCTTTCAATGAGCCGAAACGGTAAGAAACGCTCAAGCGGAAATCACGTGCATGATTATATGATACGGTTTTCATATTGAATGTATCATCTGCTGTGTTACTTTCCATCTTGATAGTTTTCCAGAACGGATTGTTGCAAGAAAGAGATACAGTAAGTTTTTTATCAAAGAAACTCTTATTTAAAGATATACCTGTGAAATACATTGCAGAACTTTTTCCCTGCAAATTGATTCTTGGAGAAAAATATCCACCATTCAAATCAATACGGAAATCTTTCGGCAAAGTAAGCTGTGCACCTGCAAAAACTCTACCACTGAAACCATCGTTAGCAAGATTACCTTCAGTACTTTGAAGTTTTTCATAATTCATTCCGGCATTTGTAAATATTCTGAGCATTGCTATCGGACTATAACTTGCATAAAGGAATGCACCTACAGAACGTGTACGGCCGATATTACCATAAGTCGTTTCAGATATGCCCTGATCGTTCACCCATGTATATTGCTCGATTGAGTTGTTCACGAAACGGTAGTTTCCACTAAAATTCATATTGAACTTCTGAGTAAAGATACTATAGTTCAAACGTATATTATGGCTCTTTTCAGAATCCAAATTCGGATTACCATAAGAGATATTCAACGGGTCAGTATCATTGATATAAGGATTCAAATAACGGATACCAGGACGGCGAATTCTCATATTATATCCTACACGAACCTGCTGTGCCTGAGTTATCTGATAAGACAATGTCAGGTTAGGAACTACATCAAAATAATTTGTCTTGAAATTCATTGATGGATCGTAGGCGTATTTCACATTCAAGGATGTACCTTCACCACGCACACCGAATTTAGTTCCCAATTTTCCGAATTTCATTGCATAACCAAGATAAGCAGAATAAATATGCTGGTTATGGCGGAAATCGCTGTTAGCATCGTATACAGATTCCCAATCTTGAATAGAATCTCTGTAATATCTTCTGTCAGTTTCACTGTCACTACCACGATAAATATATTTCACACCAGCCTCAAGTGTATGATTCTTCCATGTTGGAGTTGTATAGTCAAACTGGAATGTATGTTCATTTGTTGCAGCGTCATTTATTGTCCATTGAGGATAATCACTCATCAAAGGATAGTCAACAACATCCAGCAATTCCGTATAGCTTTCGCTATTGTTTGGCGACTGGCTGAAACGGTAAGAAAGAGTCAGAAGCTCACCTTTCTTATGTGTCGAATGCTGATAATCAACATTAATATCTGTTGAACCAAACACAGATGTTGAACGGCTGTTTCTGTTATAAGAATATGAAGGCAACAATTCAGAGCCATTCCTGCCCAACATTTCAACGGCATATTCTGTTTTTGAAGTGTTATCACCACGGAAAAGGTTTGCACCTACTGTGATAAGGTTTAATGAGTCTATTTCATAACTACCTTCAAGATATCCGAACTGGAACGGACCTTGGTTTTTACTGCGTCCACTCTGGTTCAAAACACTTCCGGCACGTGAGTCTGTTCCATAATCTTCACGAATAGAATATGATTCATTCCATGGAGAGTTATTATAATTATAGTTGTAATTAGCTGTTATACCGAATTTACCATATTTAGCCGATACATAAGCACCACCACCAAATCTGCCTAATGTACTTGCGCTGGCACGTACTGTTCCGGTATAACCCTGGAACAAATTCTTGGTTGTGATGATATTGATTATACCACCAACACCTTCAGCGTCGTATTTTGCTCCCGGATCTGTTATAACTTCGATATCTTTTACAGAACTTGCCGGCATACTCTTCAAAACATCAGAAGGATTGTTGCTGAGCATGTTTGAAGGTTTACCGTTTACATATATTTTGAAGTTTGTTGAACCTTGTAACTGTATTTCATCATTTCCATCCACCGTAATCATCGGCACTTTGCGAAGCATGTCAAGGGTGTTGTTTGTCTGCGATTCAGGGTCGTCCTGAAGACTATAAGTAAGTTTGTCAATTTCCACTTTCACAAGCGGTTTCTGCGCCACAACGGTTACTTCGTCAAGTCTCTGATTATCATCAATCATATAAAGCTTGCCGAGGTTAAGGGTAGTTTTACCTGCAGAAAGGGTGAATTTCTTCTGCGCCGGCTTCTTTCCGATTGACTGCATGGAAAGAATGTATTTACCAGCCGACTTCAATGAAGCCTCAAAATTACCATCAATGTCGCATGCCAAAAGCAACAATGATTTCTGCGGATTGTTCTGCAATGCGATACTCAACGTCGCATAAGGAACTGTTTCATTTGTCAGCGAATCGACAACCTGTCCTTTAATAACAAAGTTCCCTTTCGCTCCCGTTTGTGCCACTGCCGAAAAGGCAGAAAGCATAAAACACAATAAGATAAACAAGCAATTTTTCATCTCATTCACACACTTAAAGATTTTACTCAGGTTATTTTTTTCTCTCTCTTTAGCTGCGCAAGCCGTATAGCTTCTAAAATCAAACCCACATTGCCAAAACTTTTGCAGCTATGAGTATTCAATAATGTTCAAAGCTCTTACTTACGAAACCTTAATTCGATTTATTTGACGCAGTAGAATACAAATAGTTTACTCTTGGAGCATATTTTTTTCAATAAAAATTTCGCATATCAACACGCCCTACATTTAATCACTATAAATCAGTTTATTACATTTTCATCATAAAACTACACACTGAAAAACTTTTTCCATATATTATGAAATTTTATTTTCATCATAGTGAAAAACTTTTTTCACAATATATGGAAAAACTTTTTCATACGAATTTAGCAATTGGAAATATTAAATACGATTCAAAAATTGCTGGAAACTATTTTCCCAGAAACCATATTGAACCTATGGAAACACATACAAATATAATACAGACGAAAAGTGATTATTAAGAATTTATACTATTTTTGTAGGGAATAAAAATCCCGAGGAATAATTAACCGGCATATTCCCGCCGGAATTTTCCTGAATTAAAAACAACATTTTATGAAAAAGCAGCTTTTAGTTTTAGGCATAAGTTTGCTAAGTTCGGCAACTTTTGCACAGGGGCTAGATGTTATCAAACTCAATGCTCCAAGTAAAAACCGCGGTGTATCAATTACCGAAGCATTGCAGCAGAGACATTCCGACCGAGTGTTTGATTCAAAAGATTTGTCACTGCAAGACCTTTCGGACCTTTTGTGGGCTGCAAATGGAGTAAACCGCCCGGGTGAAAAGAAAAGGACAGCTCCGTCAGCTTTAAACAAGCAGGAAGTTGATGTGTATGTATTCAAGAAAGAAGGTGTATATAAATATGATGCTTTCGCCAACGAGCTGAAACCTGTGGCAAAAGGCGACCATCGCAAACTGATTGCCGGACAGCAGGATTTCGTAATGTCGGCACCTGTTTCTCTTCTTTTGGTTTCTGACGTATCGAAATTTGGCAACAACACTGAAAAATCCAGAATTACAACTGCGTGTGATGCTGGAATAGTTTGCCAGAACATCAATCTTTTCTGTGCGGGAATAGGTTTGTCAACTGTTCCGCGTGCTAGCATGGACGTCGAAGGCATTAAGTCATTGCTGAAACTGACCGACAGCCAGATTCCTCTTCTTAATAATCCTGTAGGTTATCCAAAGAAATAAGATAATATGCCCTTTATATTGATTTTCTGTGCATACCTTATTGCCAACGTGTATATGATAAGGTATGCACGCAAAGCTTTGCCGTCAGACCAAAGAAAAACCAAAACAATTTTGACCGTATTGTTTGCTCTTTGTGCTTTGGCAATATTCCCTGAATTTCTGTTCAAGAAGTATATCAGCGAAACTGGAATTATGCAGTCGCTGCATTTTGTAGGTTGCAGCTGGCTTGTGTTCACTTTATATATGACTATCGGTTTGTTGTTGTTCGACATACTGAAACTTTTCCGTATAAAGATAAAACACAGCTTTTGGATTACGCTGGCTGTCGTTTCCGGACTTCTTGGCTATGGATATTGGAATTACAGGAATCCTAAGATTAAGAATATTGAACTAAACACCTATGGAAAGCTGAATAAAGAAATTACAATAGCAGCCGTCAGTGATATTCATCTCGGTTATGGAACCGGAAAAGAGCAGATGAAAGAATACGTGCAGCTGATAAATTCGCAAAATCCGGATATAATAATCATTGGAGGCGATTTGATTGATAACGATATTCGCCCGGTCAGACTCAACAATATGCAGGAAGAGCTGAACAGCCTGAAAGCTCCTTCGGGCGTATTCATGGCTCCGGGAAACCATGATTATTTCAGTGGAATAGAAAATACACGTAAATTCCTTTCCGAAACTCAAGTTGTATTGCTCGAAGATTCTGTTGCTGCGATTGAGGATTTGGGAATACAAATTGCAGGAAGAAAAGACAAACGGCAGAAAGACAGGCTCCCTCTGAACCAGCTGATGCAGGGAACAGACGGCGAAAAGCCTGTTATATTGATTGACCATCAGCCGTATGATTTGCAGGAAACAGCTGATAATAATGTATATTTGCAATTCAGCGGACATACACATCGCGGACAGATTTGGCCGTTGAATTGGCTTACGGATAATTTGTTTGAAGTCAGCCACGGTTACGTAAAAAAAGGAGAAAGTAATATTTACGTTTCGTCCGGTTTGTCATTGTGGGGACCGCCGTTCAGAATCGGCACTGAAAGCGAAGTTGTTGTATTCCGGCTTAAATAATTTAATCAGCTCAAAAACTAAATTATAAATGAAAGTATTCATCCAGTCCATTTTCGGACAAATCATACTTACGTCGTTCATTGCATGGCGCAGCTATCAGGCAGTTCCTTCCAGTAAGAAATGGAAAATTCCTTATTTTCTGTTTTTTGCTTTGGAATTTTGCCTTTTCATGTTCGGATATATTTTCCGTAAAGACTTGCCGGACGATATCATGCTTCCGCTTATGATGATATGCAATACATGGTATATTGCTTCATTATATATAACAATGTGTATAATAGCAATCGAGGTTCTGCGCTTTTCCGACCGGTTCATACACTGGATTCCGGTATTCGTAAAGCGGAACAGTATTGTCGTTAAGCGGGTTCTTTTCCTTTCGGTTCTTGTTGGAGTGTCAATTCTGATGGTAATTGCCAACCGTACAGTTACAAATCCTGTAGTGAAACACGTTTATATGACTTTGCCAAAGAAAGGAAGCACACGCGACAGTCTTAAAATCGCAATGATGACAGACCTTCATATTGGTGAGGTAATACAGAAATCTATGGTTCAGAAATATGTAGCTCTCTGCAATGCCGAGCATCCGGATATGGTTGTCATGGTTGGCGATATTATGGATTATGAATCCCGATTCGCCGAGAAATATCACTCGGACGAAGACTTGCAGAAGCTGAACGCACCATTGGGAAGTTATATTGTGAACGGGAATCACGAATTCAGAGCCAATATTAATGCCAAACGTATTATGCTGCGCAAAATGGGATGTCTTCTGATTGATTCCGTTGTAAGTCCGGATTCCACATTCCTGCTTATCGGACGTGACGACTTTGTGAACAAGAATAGAAAACCTCTGAACGAGATTCTGAAGAATGAGCCGCATGATTTGCCAACTATTGTTCTTGACCATCAGCCATATTGTTTCAGCGAAATGAGAATGAACAATATTGATTTGGGATTGCACGGACATACACATAACGGACAGTTCTGGCCATATCCGCTGCTGATGAAGTTCATATATGAATGTCCTTATGGAGAATATAAAAACGGCCCGACTCAACACTACGTTTCTTCTGGTGTAGGTTGTGCCGGACCGCCTTATCGCGTCGGAACATTATCCGAAATTGTTATTTTGCATCTGAAGTTTGAGTAGCAGGTTCTTCTGCCGGCTTTTCCAATGCCTTTCTGTACATTTCAGGGTCGGCAAGAACTTCTAGAGCTTTATCCAAAACTTCATCATCTCTGAGGTTAAATATCAACTCTCCTTTCTGATAATAATAGCGTTTCACTATCTCTGCAGAAAGGAGTTTCTTTACCTCTTTCTTGAATCGGTCGAAATCTCTGTTCAAATTAGGAGTCAACTTTTCTTCCAAGGCTTTGAACAATGTTGAATCTTCATTGAGATAACCTTCAAATTCGGCAACTTCTTTCAGATTCTTCAATGCTTTTTCGCTCTGACGGTCATAAGTGAATTTCTTTTCTGAAGCATAAGCCTTGAATGCTTCGAAATCCTCATCCGAAAGTTCGAACTCTTCAACCGGAGGAATAGTTTTATGCTTCTGAACCCATTCTGTAACGTAGTCCATCAACACAGTATCAACAGCTAGATAATACATCATTGTCGGCATCTTAGGCTCTTCAACCTCAAATTCTGGACGAACACCACCGCCATCACGCACCGGACGTCCGTTCTTTGTATAGAACACTGAAGTCAAACTGTCCGGAATAGCCTCAACAGAACCATCTTCCTTGCGGTGAGTATAATCCATCTGCTGAATGCAACGGCCGCTTGGAATATAATATTTGCTTATTGTCACCTTAAGGCTTCCGTTATAAGGCAATTCTCTCGGAGCCTGAACAAGACCTTTTCCGAATGAACGCTGTCCGACAAGCACTGCACGGTCCATGTCCTGTAAACCTCCGGAAAGGATTTCGGCTGCTGAGGCCGAACCGCCGTTTATAAGAACTGCAATCGGCATAACTGTGTCAATCGGTTCAACCGGAGTGCGGTAAGTTCTGTTCATAGCCGGATTCTTTGCCTTTGTTGAAACCACTTCAGTTCCTTTAGGCGTAAACATTCCAACAATCTGAACTGCACCGTCCAGAATTCCACCGCCATTGTTACGTAAATCAAGAACCAGAGACTTTATGTTGTGATTCTTTTTCAGGTCGATAAAAGCATCTTTCACTTCCTGTGCGCTCTTGTCGGTGAAACCTTTCAGATATATATAACCGACACTGTCGTTTCGGACGCCATACCAAGTAACCTGGTCAACAAGGACTTTCTTCCTCATTATCTCAAACTTTCTCGGTTTCTTCTCGCCCGGACGCTGAATTGTCAGCGTCATTTTTGAGTTTGGAACACCTTTGAGCAACTCGCTCACCTTGTCGCTCTGCATTTTGGAAACGTCGATAGTATCGATGGCAAGAATCAGGTCGCCAGCCTTAAGTCCTGCTTCGGCAGCCGGCATTCCTTCAAACGGTTCGGCAATCATAGCACCGCCATTTTTGTTTCTCTGACGTATATATGAACCAATACCGCCGTATTCGCCTGTCACCATTTGTTTGAAGTCTCCCATTTCCTCCTCAGGAATATACTCAGTGTAAGGGTCAAGTCCGCCAAGCATTGCATTTATTCCACGGCGCACTGTTTTCTCTACATCTACAGTATCGACATAGAACATCTCAACTTCCTTCACCAAAGCGTTGAATATATCAAGGTTTTTGCTCACTTCAAATCGGTTGTCTTTCACCTGAGCTCCAACCGGAGCAACAGCACCTGAAAGAAGCAACGAGCAAACCAAGCCCAAAATAGATTTACGTTGCATATGCATTATATTCTTGTTTTTCTACATTAATAATATATTAGTCTGTTCAAGTGTCGCAAATTATATAATTCGCAAGAATTACGGAGATTAAAACAAAATTACCGCAATTTTTCCACCTAAAAGCTCGTAAATGTAGATAATATGTTTCTTTTTATGCCAAAATATCTTTTACTTTTAACTTTATTTGTTCCCATTTGTCAGCAGGAATCTGAGGTCCGACAACATCGATTACATATCCTGCAAGAACAGAACCTATGCGTGCAGATTGCTCAAGAGTTGCGCCAATACTCTGTCCGTAAAGGAAACCTGCGGCAAAATTATCACCGGCACCTGTTGTGTCAACCGGTTTTCCGCCTTCAGCAGCTATCTTAATAAATGAGCCCTTGCTTCCTACAATTGAACCTTCCTTACCTATAGTGACCAATGATATGTCCACCATTTCAGACAATGTTTTGACAGCTTCGACAGCCGGTTTACCGGTATATGCTTCAGCTTCGCTTTCATTACTGAAAAGAATATCTACATAAGCCGGAATAATCTTTTCAAGAAAACCACGGAAAGCATTTACAATATTAAAGTTCGACAAATCCAAAGCAACTTTCAATCCTAGTTTCTTTGAACGCTTCATTATTTCACGCACCAAATTGTCGTTTACCAGTAAATATCCTTCTATATATATGTAATCATACTGACTCAACACTTCGTCTGAGATTTCTGAAGGGTCAATTGTCGGCGCCGGACCAAGAAAAGTACCCATTGTGCGCTCTCCATCCGGAGAAATTAGCACAGTGCAGCTGCCGGTCGGACCGTTTTCTTTGATAAAATATGGTGCAACGCCTGCCTCTTTCAAAGAATTTTCATAGAATTTTCCGATTTCATCATCTCCAATTTTACCAATAAAACCAGAATTTCCACCTAAATATGAAATTGCGCGCATTGTATTGCAAACTGAGCCACCTGGAGCTTGAGTTGACTCTTCGCCAGACTGAGCCGCACGGATTGCAAACATTTTCTCCCTGGAAATCATATCCATAGCACCTTTCTGAATACCTATTTCCACTAGCTTTTCATCGCTTTTCAAACGGCTCAATACATCCACTAAAGCATTACCTAAACCTAAAATCTTCATTTTTTTCAAATTTTTTCTGCAAATATATTGCATATTTCAAAAATACCTCGTACTTTTGCAGTGCAATTTCAGGGAAGGACATAAGTCAAGAATGAAAAAGCAACAATACTCTTCCTTAGCTCAGTCGGTTAGAGCATCTGACTGTTAATCAGAGGGTCCTTGGT
>CALCST010000020.1 GCA_937894065.1 uncultured Parabacteroides sp.
TCCGAAAGAAAATTGAATTACTTACGGAAGAAAAACAAATTTGTTTCGGAAGAAACAGCAGGGATGATAATAGATAGTGGAACAAAGGATAAATTGAACAGATATTTATGTTATTTTAACGGTAGGGTGTCAGGTGAAAAATCTTGTAATTTGGGTTTATTTGTTTGATAAATATGATGTTAAGTCTGTTTGGTGGTGTCCGGTTAATCTGATGTTTTTACTTATATATTTGCGATTAAGATTTAAATAGGTTGGGTTTTGGTTACTACCTAATATGTTTCTGCTGTTTATTATTCAAAGAATTTACCATTAAAATATAAATCAATATCAAAAATGATACAGTAATACTGTACATAAGTTATTTACATAAAAAGAAAATGATAGAAATAGAAAGATAAAAATGGCGTTTTTGTTTAATCCCTAAAATATAGAGTTATGAAGATAAAACAACTATCCGAAACATTTCTTGTGTTATTTTGCATAGGAATGTTGTTGACCATAAGTACTTCATGTAATAAAGACGATGAAGTCCAGCCTTGGTTTGATAAGATTAAAAATGAACATGTGGAATTAGAATTGATGGATGTACCGGCTTATGTATTGATGAAAAAACTTGATTGCGTTATTATAACCTATTCAAAGTATATTGATGATTTTCTTGAGCCCCAGGATCCATTTATTTCAAAATACACTAAAAACTCTATGCTTGACACAACTTCCGTAGAAGTTGTAGATATTTTTGATAATGAATATCTGATTGGTGTAAAAGCGTCTGATATTGAAAAATATGATATACCTATTCCTTCAAAGGTTTATGTTACAGCGTCAGTCACCAACAACAATTCAAGAAACATTAGAGACATGTCAGAAATGGAAGCAGAAAGTGCCCTGAAGCTTGGTGTCAGACCAAAAAAGGCTTATTTGAGGGATATACGATTGAGGTAGTTTGATCTTTCCTTTTTGATTATTTTGTATAATTGTGCTGTAATTTTGTTTTAGCTATTGATATTTCTGTTTTATAAAATTAAATCCCCCTATGATAAGAACATATATCTTATATATATTTCTGCTACTTCCGCTACTTATATCCGGTTGCCGGAACGATGTCCAAATTTCCACAATATTACAAAGGGCAGACAGTCTGGTTTATACCAATCCGGACAGTGCATACCATTTGCTTTCGTCTTTGCCTTCTCCGGAGAAAAGTTCTGAGTTGGAATATGCTACATGGTGTCTGTTGATAACTCAGGCAACGGATAAAAGCAATAGGAAACATACTTCGGATTCACTTATACATATAGCTGTACGTTATTTTTCAGAACATAACGAACAAGGCAGACTTGCTACGGCTTATTATACACAAGGTCGTGTTGAAAAGGAGTTGGGATATAATGACAAGGCATCGCAATCTTTTCTGAAATCACTGGATATTTCTAAAGGGAGCACTGATTATGATGTGCAGTTTTTAGCTGCTTCGCAGTTGGGAACTCTTTATGCTTATTCCAATTTGATTGATAAAGCCTTTGACTCATATAGTCGGGCATTGCATTTTGCAGAATTGGCGAATGATAGCGTTGAATTATCTTATGCATACTCTTATTTAGGCAGGATTTATGGATTACAACAGGATTGGGAACAAGCGGAAGATTCGTATAAACGGGCAGTATCTATAGCTGAAAGTATATCATATATACCATCTCTTAAATTGGGCTTATCAGAATTATCTGGAATTTATACATGTAATGAAAAATATACTGAAGCTTTAGATTGCTTGCAAAGACGATTAAATTTGGAAAAAGAAGAGTTAACAAATAATATTAATAATATTGCTACTACCTATTTAAGTTTCGGTGATTTATATCGTTATATAAACAAATATGATTTGTCTGTCCATTATTTAAATAAAGCCTTGCAAACAACGAATTTATATACAAAACGCTCAACTTACCAATGTTTTTATTATTTATATAATCAACAGGGAGATTATCAAAAGGCTGTAGAATATAATAACTTGTATTGGGAATGTAATGATTCCATTCAGAAAGTTGAGAAGCGCCAGGCTTTGATAGAGGCAGAGGGAAAATATAATAACGAAAAATTATTGTCGGAGAAACGTCAGCTTGAATTGGAACATTCCAGACATTTGTTTGTAGGAATAACATTTATATTGTTGATTATTATTGTCTTTCTGATTATTTATCTTCATAAGAAACGTGTGATAATAGGTTTGTTGAATGAATTGAATACAATCCGTTACAAAATAGCAAAGAATGAAAACTCCATATATGAATACAAGAGGGAGATATCCAAACTTACATCATTGCAGTCTGAGGTTGACAATTTACATCAGATAAAGAGTGAAATGGAACAGGAGATGGATAATCTTGTCAAAAACAATGATTTACTGAATGAACAGAAGGCTCAGATAATAGTGTCGTTGAAACAAAGGGATAAGGAAATAGAGCAATATGAAGAGCAGATAAGACAAAATAATAATACACCTGATATATTGACACGAATTAGCCTGGCGGGAAAGATAGAAGAGGATGATTGGCAAGAGCTGATTTCTTATACGAATGGCTTGCATCTTCAATTCACCAAGCGATTGAAGAAATCCTATCCTCAATTGCTGGAAACCGATATCCGGTTGTGCTGTCTTATAAAATTAGGATATACGAGGAGTGAGCAAATAGAGTTGCTTTCGGTTACAGAAGATAATTTCGACAAGAAAAAACAACGTCTCAAAAAGCGTTTTGATAATAACAGGAAGTGGAGAAAGGGCGAGTTTGAGGAGATAATTAGATTATTTTAACGGGGAGGTGTCAGGTGGATAAAGTTGTATATGATATCTAATTGCTTTTAATACTGGAAGTTAATTGCTATTTCTGGTGTCCAGTTAATCGGGGAATATTCTATATATCTTTGGACCGAAACATATAACAATTATATTTAATATTACAAAACTTCGATTAATTATTGCAGGAGATGGTAGTTTTGATCAAATATTAGCATTACTTAATCCTATTTGGAATAAAGTTACATGTACAGGATTTGTAAATAAATCTGTTTTATACGAATTGTTGTCAATTGGTGATATTGGTGTTTCACCGTCTTTGCATGAAGAGTTTGGATTCGTAGCATTGGAAATGATGATGATGAAACTACCCTTAATTGCTGGTAAGACAACAGGTTTGTCAGAATTAGTAAAAAATGAAAAATCAGGTTTATTAGTCCCTATAACAAATAAAGATAGAGAACATAGTATTTCTTTATTATATAATGCCATTAGTGAACTTTAAATAGATACTAATAAACGTATAGAAATGGCACAAGAAGGAAGAAGAATTTTTATGGAAAAATATAATTCAATGATTTTTGGAGAAGAAATGAACAATTTTTATAGTAGTCTATATTAGATAATAGATATAATTGCAATTATAAATAGGTGATTTGTCGAACAGCCTTAAATGGGTAGATGTTAATTAAAATCTCAATCAAAATGAAAAAACTTTCATTATTAAAATTGAACTATTCAAAAGTTCTTCAACAAGAAGAATTAAAAAGAATCAAAGGTGATAGTTGTAGTTCTTGGTTATGTCAATGTAATGGCTCTTGGGGTGGTGAACCAAATGGGTCTCAAACAGTTGATGATAAACTTGAATACAATGATAAAAATGGTTATCTATAAATAATAAAGCGATCAAATGAGTGGTTTTATAAACAACTCCTTTGAACATTATAAAAATATATTATTAATCATATGAATAAGATTTTATTATTAGTTATCACTTTTTTTGCTACTTATGTTTATGGGCAAAAAGTACCAATGATGAAAAAGGAAGTATCGGGAAAAGAATATAAAATTAACTTATATGAAGCCTGTAAGAACAAATTGTCTGAGATTCCAATAAGTCAATTTGCGGAAGATGTGGAATTTATTCCTTTGGAAACAACCGATGACTGTTTAATCGGAGACGCTTGTATTGTTTCATCGATAACACAAAAAGATATTTTTATATTTGATTATGAAAGGTGTTACCATTTTGATAGGGATGGTAAATTCTTAAATGCAATAGGTGCTAAAGGAAATGGACCTGGTGAATATACGAAACCGATGAAATGTATTGTAGATACATTAAATCAATGGGTTTATTTTCCTGATCATTGGACGGGCAGATTACTTAAATATGATTATTCAGGTAATTTTTTAGAAGAATCACATCCCAAAGGTCTTAGTAGCCTTACTTGGTTGCATAACCCTATGGAATTTTTGTTCGGAGATAGTTTTTATCAATATGCTGAAAAAAAAGAACGATTTAGTATTTTCTTTTATTCCCTTAAGGGGAAAAAACTGTTATCAAAGATGAAATGTGAATACGAAAAAGATATTCCTAAATTAATGATATGTGATCCAACTGTTTATAATTATCGAGGTAATACTTTCATAAAAGACTTTTGGTGTGATACCATCTATCAATTAACTAATCCACATAAATTGGTATCACATGCTATTATCAATAGAGGTCATTGGGGATACCGAACTCAAGATGACAAATCGTTAATTACGGGGAAAAAGGATTCAGAAGAACAAATCACTATTGCAGTTCATACAATTGTAGAAACAGATCGTTTCTTTTTTATAGGGTCAAACCAAGGAAAAGTTATCTATGATAAACAATTAAACAAAACTGTAGCTTTAGATTATGATATACCATTCATGGATGATTTATATGGAAGTCCAGGATTAATATATTATCCGTCAATATCTAACAAAAATGAAATTTATCAGGCTATACATGCCCATAAATTTCTTGAAGGAAGAAAAAGCAAACATTCTATCTCCGATTCTAGATATAATGTTTATCAGAAAATAATTGATAATCTTACAGAAGATGACAATCCAGTGATTATGATTGTAAAAGTTATAAGGTAAAAATTATGATTGTTCAAACTAAAAATAAAAACAAATATTATTTTTCTTCCAATAAAATAGCAGTCCGTTATAATGTAGGTACCCTTTCTGTAGGTTATAAGTTCTGAAAACATTTATGAAGGTTGAGTTAAAGGAGTTAGCTTTACTCCTTTAACTCGATAATATTATGAAGCAGACTATTTTATTAGCTATTAGCTTGTTTTTTAATAATGAATAATCATTTCCAAAAGAAAATCCAATTACATACGTAATTATTTTGATGGATTATTAAAGTGATTTACTGCAGAAATAATCTTTTATCAGTTGCGAATATTGTATTATGTATAATTGTTCCATAACTTTGTTTTAGCTATTGATATTTCTGTTTTATAAAATTAAATCCCCCTATGATAAGAACATATATCTTATATATATTTCTGCTACTTCCGCTACTTATATCCGGTTGCCGGAACGATGTCCAAATTTCCACAATATTACAAAGGGCAGACAGTCTGGTTTATACCAATCCGGACAGTGCATACCATTTGCTTTCGTCTTTGCCTTCTCCGGAGAAAAGTTCTGAGTTGGAATATGCTACATGGTGTCTGTTGATAACTCAGGCAACGGATAAAAGCAATAGGAAACATACTTCGGATTCACTTATACATATAGCTGTACGTTATTTTTCAGAACATAACGAACAAGGCAGACTTGCTACGGCTTATTATACACAAGGTCGTGTTGAAAAGGAGTTGGGATATAATGACAAGGCATCGCAATCTTTTCTGAAATCACTGGATATTTCTAAAGGGAGCACTGATTATGATGTGCAGTTTTTAGCTGCTTCGCAGTTGGGAACTCTTTATGCTTATTCCAATTTGATTGATAAAGCCTTTGACTCATATAGTCGGGCATTGCATTTTGCAGAATTGGCGAATGATAGCGTTGAATTATCTTATGCATACTCTTATTTAGGCAGGATTTATGGATTACAACAGGATTGGGAACAAGCGGAAGATTCGTATAAACGGGCAGTATCTATAGCTGAAAGTATATCATATATACCATCTCTTAAATTGGGCTTATCAGAATTATCTGGAATTTATACATGTAATGAAAAATATACTGAAGCTTTAGATTGCTTGCAAAGACGATTAAATTTGGAAAAAGAAGAGTTAACAAATAATATTAATAATATTGCTACTACCTATTTAAGTTTCGGTGATTTATATCGTTATATAAACAAATATGATTTGTCTGTCCATTATTTAAATAAAGCCTTGCAAACAACGAATTTATATACAAAACGCTCAACTTACCAATGTTTTTATTATTTATATAATCAACAGGGAGATTATCAAAAGGCTGTAGAATATAATAACTTGTATTGGGAATGTAATGATTCCATTCAGAAAGTTGAGAAGCGCCAGGCTTTGATAGAGGCAGAGGGAAAATATAATAACGAAAAATTATTGTCGGAGAAACGTCAGCTTGAATTGGAACATTCCAGACATTTGTTTGTAGGAATAACATTTATATTGTTGATTATTATTGTCTTTCTGATTATTTATCTTCATAAGAAACGTGTGATAATAGGTTTGTTGAATGAATTGAATACAATCCGTTACAAAATAGCAAAGAATGAAAACTCCATATATGAATACAAGAGGGAGATATCCAAACTTACATCATTGCAGTCTGAGGTTGACAATTTACATCAGATAAAGAGTGAAATGGAACAGGAGATGGATAATCTTGTCAAAAACAATGATTTACTGAATGAACAGAAGGCTCAGATAATAGTGTCGTTGAAACAAAGGGATAAGGAAATAGAGCAATATGAAGAGCAGATAAGACAAAATAATAATACACCTGATATATTGACACGAATTAGCCTGGCGGGAAAGATAGAAGAGGATGATTGGCAAGAGCTGATTTCTTATACGAATGGCTTGCATCTTCAATTCACCAAGCGATTGAAGAAATCCTATCCTCAATTGCTGGAAACCGATATCCGGTTGTGCTGTCTTATAAAATTAGGATATACGAGGAGTGAGCAAATAGAGTTGCTTTCGGTTACAGAAGATAATTTCGACAAGAAAAAACAACGTCTCAAAAAGCGTTTTGATAATAACAGGAAGTGGAGAAAGGGCGAGTTTGAGGAGATAATTAGATTATTTTAACTGGGAGGTGTCAGGTAAATAAAGTTGTATATGATATCTAATTACTTCTAATACTGGTAGTTAATTGCTGTTTCTGGTGTCCAGTTAATCGGGAAATATTCTATATATCTTTGCACCGAAACATATAACAATTATATTTAATATTATGAATGGATTAGATATTTAAATTGTATATCGTCTGTTAGAATAACTCGTAAATAAAACTATAATGAATTAAATGGTAAAAAGTTATGAAAAAGGTTTGTTTGTTTTTGCTATTAATGTTTAATGTATTTATAGCAAGTGCGCAATTTACAGTAGCTCCAGAATTGGGACTTTCAGCATTGAGTTACAATGGTGCCGGTGTTGGTTGGAAACCGGCGATAAAAGTAGGAGCATCCGTAGAGTATATGTTCCAATCCAATTTCTCTATAGAATCTGGATTGTTTTATACCCAGAGAGGATATTCCAAAGCTTTGGTAGATATACCACATGATATTTATAAGGCAGAAGCTCCATCTTTGGTCCGTCACCTTTTGCAGATGCCAATTCATGCACGTTATTCCTGGAATATAGCTGATGAAACCCGTTTGTTTGTAAGTGCAGGTCCTTATATAGGATTGTATTTGTCAAATAACTGGAAAAACACTCAGTTATATAAAGATTCGAGAGCGGGAAACACCTTTGACTGGGGATTTTCAGCTTCAGCCGGTGTTGAGGTTAAGCGAATGTTTTTCCGATTGGGATATGATATCTCACTTGGAAATGAGTTTGGAGATGGAGTAGCAGTCCGTTATAATGTAGGTACTCTTTCTGTAGGTTATAAGTTCTGAAAACATTTATGAAGGTTGAGTTAAAGGAGTAAAGTAATAACTCCTTTAACTCTTGATTGATAATATTATGAAACTGAATAGCTTTTTAGCTATTTGTTGTTGTTCAAGTGATGAATAAATATTCCCAAAAGAAAACCGATTATATCTGGAAGCGTTTTTGATAGATTATGGAAGTGATTTTTTTTGATGGTAGTATAATCTTTTGTTTGTTGTTATGTTTTTTATATGGTTATTTCTTAAGTTTTTTTATGTTTGCAAAATAGTATTTGGTTAATTGTTTTATTTTGTTATAAATAGTGATATTGTTATTGATTATATTAACAGCTTAAATTTTAATATTTATGAATATATTAACCCCTGTATATATATTATTGGCTAATTTGTTTTTTGTTGTATTGTATTCTTGCAAAAATAAGGATATACAAAAAAACGAAAAAGAAGTATGTTCTGCTTGTAATGTAATAGAATTGTCGGATGCTGCATCACAAGAACAAACTGTTAAACTCTCAGAAATCGCAGATTCAATAACCTTCCTGCCTTTAAGTAACATAAAGGATATTGGCGAGGAGAAGATAATAATATCAGATAGATATATATACGCAGGTTCAAAAGTGTTTGATTGGAATGGTAGTTATTTATTTGAGGTTGGAACACGAGGAACCGGACCAGGAGAAGAACCTTTTTTACATACAATAATAAGTATCGATTCTTTGTTTTATTCAATGGCAGATAAATTGATAAAATATGATAGTCGAGGTAAATATATGGGTAAAGAATGTTCTGTATTAGATATCCATCCGTTAGGTATGGGACGTGCTGGTAATAATATCGCATTTTGTACGTTAGACACATTATATTTCTATTCTTCTGATTTATTTTTAAAAAAAGTTGTACGTGTTGTTCCTGATTGGCCGGAAAAATCAGAAATGATGAGTTATCATAAGAGTTTAAAATTTTTCACAGAGAATATGGATTCTGTTTTATATTATAATTATGTTAATGATACTATATATAGGGTTTTAAATGATGATATTCAGCCTCGTTGGGTTATTAGTTTGGGAAATGATAAAATACCAACAAAACATATATTGGGAAATGAATCAAAAAGGATGGGAGTTGGAGCAAAGTATTTTAGTAATGAAAATTTGTCAGATTGGGATTATTTGAAAGAAACGGATAATAAAATACGTGTATTTTCTGTTTTTGAATCCGAAAACTATGTTTTTGCTTATTGGTTCAGGATGCGAGAATTTTGGCAACTGAGAAATATGTCTCCTTCTGTTTTTCAAATAGCATATTATGATAAAAAACTTAATACAACAAAAGCTGTTTCTGGCGATGGTTTTATAGATGATATTAGTTCGTTAGGTACGTTTTACCCATTATTAGGTATACATGATAATTGTATGGTTAATTCTTTTTGGCCATATGAACTAAAAGAAAAAGTTGATTTGCTAAGACAGAATGGAGATACTGTTGATGCTAAATTATTAAATTTGGTAGATAAAGTAAAAGAAGAAGATAATCCAATTTTAGTACTTGTACATCTTAAATAAATATAGTTGCAGAACATTTCTGAAGATAATTTTGATAAGAGTTTGATTATGTAAATATTCTAACGAATTAAACATTAATAGTAAACCTTGATAAATATATTATTATGAAATTAATGTTATTAAATATCGCAATTTTATTACTTCTTTGTGTTAATTGCACAAACACGCCCAATGATTCAATAAAGGAAATACCTTTTGGTGATGGTATTGAGCATGTCAAAGAGATTAATATAAGTAGAATAGCTTCAGATGTGGAATATATAGCATTGGAAACTACTCCTGATTGTCTTTTGGGCAGAGACTTGTATAATGTTGAATTTTGTGGAGACTATCTGTTTGTCAGAGGTGATTACCAATTGTTCCAATTTTCAAAAGAAGGGAAGTTTATTCGTAAAATAGGTAAAGAAGGTCAAGGTCCGGAAGAATACTTGAAAATAACTTCGGCTAAGTATGACAATCATAAGAGGGAAATATATGTAAATGATTTATTGGCTAAAAAAATTAAAGTTTATTCATTCGATGGGAATTTCATAAGAGATATTCCTGTTGGTGATGGTGAGTTGTTGCTACATTATGATTCAGACAATAAGTTGTTTTATATGTATCCGATGCTATATTTTAATAAGCAAAATTCAAGTGAGTTGATTGTTTATAATGAGAATGGTGAGAAAATATATGATTTCCCATTTATTAAAAAAGAGAATGTTGAATATCCTGGTTTTATATTTACCAATACTATTATTTATACATACAATAATGCGTTATATTGTAAAGATCCGTTGGAAGCTAATGTTTATCAATTGATTGGAGATAAGAAAAATCCCGCATATTTTTTTAATCTTGGTAAATATGAAAAATATAGTATGCTGGATGATATGATTGTAACAGGAACAGGAGATACTGGATTTGGCGAAATTAATAAAGAGGCTGATAATAAAATATCATTTTATGATATTTTTGAAATGTCTGATTGTATATGTTTTCATTATCTGCAAAACCAACGGAGGTTAGCATTGTATGATAAAATTAATAACGAGGTTTGTCGTGTCCGTGGCAGGAATGCTAAAATAGATGGTTTTACTGACGATTTACAAAATGGTTATCCTATTCTTCCTCGGTTTTATACTAATAATAAAATTGTAGGTTATGTTTCGGCAGCAGCATTGTTGGAAGATTTAACGGATAAAAATAATGTGAAAGATTCTGTTAAACATATTCTTGAGGATTTGTCTGAAGATGATAATCCGGTACTTCAGGTGGTAACGTTGAAGATGTCTCAAAAATGATAATTAATAAAACGGTATTATATATTATGAAAATCAAAAATCTATATTCACTCGCATTAATATCAACTTTTCTTTTTGCAATAACATCCTGCAATACTGAAAAAGAATCCAGAAAGCTGGAAGTGATATCGGTAGAGAACGCATATAACAATCAGGCTGCAATAAATGCGTCGGACTGTTTCAGCAAGATTCACTATGTGAAATTAGAAACAACGGATGAGTCATTGGTCGGCAACAAGCCATCGGTGTGGATTTCTGGAAACAAACTTATTGTAACTTCAAACCAGAAACAATGTCTTGTTTTTGATAAGGAAACGGGAAAGTTTATATGTTCAATCGGACATATCGGGAATGGCCCAGAAGGAAGTCAAAGCCTTTCAGGATGGTTGAATGTGGCTTCATCAAGAATATATTTCCCCAAGGGAAACGGTAATAATGTGGTTTATGATACTGACGGAAATTTTATCGGTACACAGAAAGATCCGGAACTGACCGACGGTTTCTATGGAATAGACAACTATGATTATCTGAATTCAGAAATACTGGTGAAACATTTGCCGGCAACGGACAAGAAGCCGGACAGAATAGTTCTTTATCGTGATACAAGTATTCTTGCGCTTTTTCCGTCTCATGGCGAGTCAGTCAGCCGTTTGTCCGGAAGCGTGGATAATATTCAGGAAATCAGTGTTATGAAAAATAAAGAGCGGGATATAATAAATATAAAATATAAGGACGGAATGCAAAACAGCCTTGTTCCTTCAGAACAGATTTTTTGGCATTTGGGCGATAATTTGTTTTTCAGGGAATTGTTTAATGATACAATTTATAAAGTTGAGCAGCAAGGTTTGCTTCCAGTAAAGCGTTTCGATTTCGGTTCTATGAGTTGGGCACGTGAAGACAGATATAATCCTGAAAAGGACAATGCAATCTATCCATTGGATGTATATGAGAACGAGCGTGTTTTATGGTTACGTTTTATAGTGAACTTCTTTCATCCTGATAAATGGGAAATGTATAATGCAGTTTATGACAAAAAAGATGGAACAGTAAAAGTTTCTCCATTTGACGATGGAATCAATGATGATTTGAATGGTTTTATATCTCTTCAACCTTCATTCTCATCGCACACTGGCGAATTTGCACAAATAGTCTCTGTTGAAGATATCCAAAACTGGTTTGATGAAAATTCCGATAAAGAAGATTTGCCGGAAAGTGTGGAAATGCTTAGGAATATATCTGATGAAGATAATCCGGTTGTAGTGTTGATGGAGTGAGAGTTGTATAAATATTAAACTTCTACTTTGTTGAATTTGACAAAAAACGTATCTGAAATTGTATGTATAGTAATAGAAGGTTTAGAAAGGTAAAATAAATGATATAATTAAATTCTTTTAACAAGTAGGTGTCAGGTAAAAAAGCATATGATTATGCTTTATTAGCTTGATAAATATGTTGTTAAGTCTATTTGAAAGTGTCAGGTTAATTTTCTCAATTCCGTTATATATTTGCTGTGTTATTTGTACGAAGAAGAATTGAAAGCTTTGGGTTTAAAAGAAGATGACAACCCAATGTTAGTAGTCGGAAAGTGAAATAACTTAAGTTTAGCAAGATGTTTGACTTAAAATAGTTGACAAGGCTTCAGGAACGAGTTGACAAGGTTTAATACATATTACTTAGCATTTGATTATCTAAGAACCCTCGTCAATTTGTTCACTTGTCAACTCGTTAACTTAAAGTCAAGCTTAGCGAAACTCAAATAAAGCAATTTTGCATTTTTAACATAATGTTTATAGTATCGCTACGATTAATTCATAGATTTGTGATAGCCAATATAAAGAATGCCTTTGTATTTGTCTGTTGTAATTTTAAATCTGATAAAATATGAAAAAAGACAAATTGTTGGTTTATATATTTCTCTTGTCGCTTCCTTTGGTGATGTCGGGATGTTCCGGAGAGAAGGAAGAAGGACAAACTGAGGAGAAAGGAGTGGAAACCGTGCTTCCGTCGAATGTGGAAGAAGTGGAGGTCGCTACTTTGGAGAAACGGGATTTTGCCCATGAACTGGTGAGCAATGGAAAAGTTTCGTCGGGGAATTATGCCGACTTACGTTTCCGGACAAGCACGGAGCCTGTGGCGAAAGTATATGTTAAGAATGGAGAAACAGTTCGTAAAGGGCAGAAGATAGCTGAACTGGAGCTTTTCACATTGCAGAACAAGGTGGCGCAGGCAGAAAATACCTTGAACCAGTCAGAACTTGAGATGAAGGATGTGCTGATAGGTCAGGGATATTCGCCCGACAGGTTGGATGGAGTTCCCGAAGAAATACTTAAACTGGCAAAAGTGAAAAGCGGCTATGAGCAGAATCTTGCTATTTATGAACTTGCCGAATTTGAACTGAAACAGGCGGTGCTGACTGCTCCTTTCGATGGAATTGTGGCAAATCTGTTCGGTAAGCAATATAATCTGCCGGATAATTCGGAACCTTTCTGCCGCATACTTTCCTCAGAATCAATGGAAGTCTCTTTTAAAATACTTGAGAGTGAGTTGCCTCTGCTTCACCGTGGCGACCGTGTGGAGATATTACCTTTTTCGTCTGCCAAGCCATCGTCGGGAAGCATAACGGAAATAAATCCTCTTGTGGACGAAAACGGAATGGTGGGAGTTAAGGCTTCGATAGCTTCGGGAAGCGGTCTTTTCGACGGTATGAATGTGCGTGTCAGTGTGAAGCGTACTGTTTCGGACCAGTTTGTTGTGCCTAAGACTGCCGTTGTGCTACGTTCCGGAAAACCGGTAATGTTTACTTATAAAGATGGCAAAGCTCTGTGGAATTATGTCCAGACCGGAATGGAGAATATGACTGAATATACAATCAGCGGAGAAGAGCTTGAAGAAGGTATGCAGGTGATAGTTTCCGGGAATATGAACCTTGCGCATGAGACTCCGGTGAAATTGGTTTCTGGTAATGAATAATAAAAGCGTCGTAACAGTTGATAAGTTGACAAGGCTACAGATACAAGGTGTTATATTTTACTCTCTTGTTCCCTTGTCAACTCGTTCCCTCGTCAACTGTTATGTTTCGCTTGCGAAACATAACAACAAACTATGGTAAAGTTTCTAATAAATCGTCCTATCGCCGTGCTTATGGCTTTTACGGCATGCTTCATCATCGGGCTGGTGACTTATTTCACACTGCCTGTATCCTTGCTGCCCGACATAGCCATACCGCAGATAACAATACAGCTCACTTCTGACAATGCTTCGGCAAGGGAATTGGAAAATACAATGGTTGCACCCGTGCGTCGTGCCTTGCTGCAAGTTTCCGGTCTTGAGGAAATGCGCAGCGAGACACGCGACGGCTCGGGTATAATAAAGCTCTCGTTCGAGTTCGGCACAAATACGGACCTTGCTTTTATCGAGGTCAACGAGAAGATTGATGCGGCTATGAACTATCTGCCCAAGGATGCAGTGCGTCCGAAGGCAGTGAAGGCAAGCGCCACTGATATTCCTGTTTTCTATCTCAATATGACATTGAAAGCCGGAAAACCATATACGCCTGAAGACGAGCATAAGTTCCTTGAGCTTTGCGAGCTTGCGGATAATGTTGTAAGGCGCAGGATTGAGCAGCTTCCTCAGGTGGCAATGGCGGATATGACCGGAATACCGGGCAGGATGATACAGATAGTTCCGGATATGGAGAAACTTTCTTCGCTTGGAATTAGTATCGGTGAGTTGGAAAACACACTTTCGGAAAACAATGTGGAGCCTGGCAATATGCTTGTCCGTGACGGATATTATGAATACAATATCCGCATCTCTGCGCTTCTCCGCTCGGTTGAGGATGTAGGCGACATATATCTGAAAAAAGGAGAAAGATTGTTCCGCCTTCGTGACTTGTGCGAGGTTAATCTGGTATCACAGCAGGAAATGGGACGCTCCGTAGCCGGAGGAAAACGTGCGGTTACCCTTGCCATAATCAAGCAGAATGAGGAGAATATGGATAACCTGAAAGCGGAGTTGAAAAAGACAACGGACTATTTCATGGAATTGTATCCGGACGTTGAGTTCTCTATCAGCCGCAACCAGACTGAGCTGTTGGACTATACTATTTCTAATTTGCAGCAGAATTTCACGTTGGGATTTCTTTTCATATTTATAGTTGCCGTGTTCTTTATCGGTGATGTGCGTTCGCCTATGGTTATAGGTATAACGATGATAACATCGGTTATAATCACGTTCTTCTTCTTTTATATCTGCGGAATATCACTTAATGTTATTTCTCTTTCAGGTCTTATCCTTGCCGTGGGTATGATGATTGACAATGCCATAATTGTCACGGAAAACATATCGCAGTATCGTGAACGTGGCTACACTTTGCGGCGCTCGGCTGTGTTGGGAACCACGGAGATGATAACGCCAATGCTCAGCTCGTCACTGACAACGGTTGCCGTGTTTGTTCCTCTTATATTTATGAGCGGAATTGCTGGCGCTATATTTATGGACCAGGCGTTTTCAATTACATCCGGTCTTGCGGTGTCATATTTTACCGGAATAATGCTTCTGCCCGTACTTTATATACTTTTCTACCGCATCGGGTTAAGGAAGAAACGCAGCTGGTTTACGGCTGATTTCAAGAATGTGCTTAAGAATGAATGGCTCGAGTCTTTCTATGACAAAGGTATAGACTGGGTTTTCTCGCATAAGACGCTGAGTGTTGTGGTTTGTCTGCTGACAATTCCTCTATGTGTATTTATGTTTGCCGTGCTCGACAAGCAGAGAATGCCGGATATAGACCAGAACGAACTTATCGTGCGTGTGGAATGGAATGAGAATATACACGTTGGTGAGAACAATTCAAGGGTTGACAGTCTGCTCCGCCTTATTGATGGAGATGTGATAGAGCATACGGCATATGTCGCAATGCAGGATTATGTTCTGAACACAGATATGGATCTTTCCATGGCAGAAGCCGAGATATATCTGAAAACAGAAAAGCCGGAAGGAATAGAACCTTTGCAGCAGAAGATTGATTCTATTCTGCATACGAACTATCCGAAGGTTGCCGTGACATTTATGCCACCGGTAACTATTTTTGAGAAGCTTTTCGAAACCGGTGAGGCTGATGTGGTGGCACGCCTGCAGCAGAAAGATAAGACAAGGAGTCTGAATCCGGAAGAACTCAAAAGACTGGAAAGACGAATTTCCGAAGGAAGCGGAACTAAACCGGAAAAGACTTCGTTCAGAAGCCAGCTTAATATAATGATTGACCGGGAAAAGCTTCTGCTCTATGATGTGGCATATTCAGACGTAGTTAAGGTGATGCGCACCGCATTCAGGGAAAACACCGTTTCCACTTTGCGTTCGTATCAGCAATATTTGCCTATAACTCTTTCCGGAAATGACAAGAGCGTTGAGCGGATATTACGTGAGACTTACGTTGAGGCAGGAAGTGGTGATGATGCAAGCGGCAGACGTTATATCCCGCTTGGAAGCCTTGTGAGTGTGGTTCCGGCTGAAGACCTGAAATATATCACCGCCGGACGCAATGGTGAATATATTCCTCTGGATTTCTACGGAGTAGAGAATCCGGAAAAACTGATTGACGACGTGGAAAAGGTTGTCGGCAGTGAGGAAGGCTGGGATGTGGATTTCTCAGGCAGCTTTTTCTCGAACAAGAAAATGTTAGGCGAGCTTACTGTTATCCTGTTCATTTCCGTATTGCTTATGTATTTTATATTGTGCGCCCAGTTTGAGAGTTTCCTTCAGCCTCTTATCGTGCTTGCGGAAATACCGATGGACACTGCATTTGCTCTGGTAGTACTTTGGTTGTGCGGCCATTCGCTTAATCTTATGTCGGCGATTGGTATAGTGGTGTCGTGCGGTATCGTAGTCAACGACTCAATCCTGAAGCTTGATTCCATAAATGAATTGCGCAAGGAAGGTTTGCCTTTGATGGACGCCATTCATACGGCGGGACGGAGACGCTTGCGCGCTATTATAATGACGACATTGACAACGGTGTTTGCAATGGTTCCGCTGCTGTTCACTTCGGATATGGGTTCGGAACTGCAGCGTCCGCTTTCAATAGCTATGATTGGTTCGATGACTGCGGGCTTGCTGATAAGCTTGTTCTTTATACCGTTGATATATTGGTTTATTTACAGAAAACATTCAAAATGAAGATATGGAGCTGAGAAGGATATATATGGGAATAGCTCTGCTGGCATTTGTAATGCAGGGTTGGAAAGCAGAAGCGCAGAATGTGGTGCGCCTCGACCTTAAGCGGACAATAGAAATGGCTAACGACAGCTCTTTGTCGGCATTCAGATATCAGAATATGTTTCTTGCCGATTATTGGGAATTCCGTACTTACAAGGCAAACCGACTGCCTAGTCTTACTCTTAACCTTACTCCGGCAAGGTATTACAGATACATAACCCAGCGTTATGATTCGCAGGCGGATATGGACGTTTACCGTGAACAGCAGATGTTCAGTGCTTCGGGCGGACTGAGCCTTGCACAGAATTTCGACCTTTTGGGCGGTACGTTCTATGTGGATACTCAGCTTGACTATATGCGCAACTTTGGGGATAATAAATCCACTCAGTTCTCAAGCGTTCCTGTAAGAATCGGTTATACGCAGGAACTTATCGGATTTAACAGTTTCCGTTGGGAAAGGAAAATAGAGCCATTGAAGTTTGAGAAGGCAAAGAGGGAATTCATATACAACACGGAGGAAGTAGCAAGTGAGGCTGTGAATTATTTCTTTAATCTTGCAATGGCACAGGCTGAATATAAGCTTGCCAAGGATAATGTTGTCAGCAGCGACACTCTGTATGCCATAGGTGAGAAGAGACAGAAGATAGCCGCAATCTCTCAGGCAGACCTTCTTACACTTCGGCTGGATAAGGTGAATGCCCGCAACTCGTTCAAGAATGCGGAGATTACATTGAAGAGGGCAATGTCTGCTCTTGCCACTTTCCTTAATATGGACAAGAACACACAGATTGAGATAACTCTGCCATCACGTCCACGCATTATCGACATACATGCAGACGAGGCGTTGCAGCTTGCCCGAGAGAACAATCCTTCATATATGGAGCAGAAACAGAATGTGCTTGAGGCAGAAAGGGAAGTGGACAGGACAAAGAAGGAGGCGATGTTCAACGCCAAATTCAATGCCAGTGTCGGATTCAACCAGGTTGCCGACAATATCAGTGCGGCGTACAGGAATCTGTTACAGCAGGATTTGGTTTCGGTTAGTGTCTCTATTCCTATTGTTGACTGGGGAGTGAGAAAGGGAAAATACAATATGGCTAAGAACAACCTGAATGTTGCCCGCATTGCCGCACGCCAGGAAGAAGTTTCGCTTGAGGAAGATGTTCTGATGACCGTAAACGACTTCAATGTTCAGCAGGAACTGATTGCAAGTGCCGAAGAAGCGTTGGATATAGCCGAACTTGCATACGACAGGACAAGACAGAGATTCATCATCGGCCAGGCTGATGTGAACAGCCTCACGCTTGCCCTGAACCGACAGCAGGAAGCACAGAAAAATTATATCCAGGCTCTCCAGAATTATTGGCTGAATTATTATAAGATACGCAAGCTGACACTTCACGATTTTGAATACGGAATTTCGCTTGCCGAACATTTTGATTTCAATAACGGAATGTACAGATGAAAAAGGAGCAGGACAATAAACGTGTTTTTTCTTCATTCACACTGATAGTGACATTCGTGTGTCTGTCGCTGGTCGGTCTTGCGCTTGTGCCTATGCTGTCGGTGAAGCTTTCGCCGTCGGCTGCAATGCCGGGACTTACCGTGTCCTATAATATGCCCGGCAATTCGGCACGCATAATAGAGGCGGAAGTCACCAGCAGGCTGGAGGCAATATTGTCAAGAGTTGGAGGTATAAAGAATATATATTCCACATCCGACAATGGCAGCGGCGAGATACGGATTGAGCTCGACAAACACGCAGATGTGGATATGACACGTTTTGAGGTTTCCACTCTTATAAGGCAGATATGGCCTCAGCTTCCGGACGGGGTGAGTTATCCGCTGATATCCGCAAGCCGTTCGGACGAGAAGGCGGCAATGCCGTTCATGACATATACTCTGAACGCTCCTTCTTCACCTATTCTCATACAGCAATATGGCGAGGATGTGATAAAGCCTTTGCTGTCGCAGATAAAGGGAATATACAAGATAGAACTCAATGGCGCTACACCAATGGAGTGGCGCCTGGAATATAACAATGAGCTGCTGGTGCGGATGGGACTTTCAGCATATGATATAGAGCAGGCATTGAGGGAATATTATGACCGTGAGTTCCTTGGTATCTGCCGTGTTGACGCAGGCGGCGAATGGATTAGGGTGATGCGCGCGTCGAGCGACGACGGTGTATCTTTCAATCCTTCTGATATAAAAATATCGGACAAAAAAGGGAATCTTATATCTCTGGACAAGCTGGTGAAGGTGGTTCATAAGGAAGAAGAGCCTACGGGATATTTCCGTATAAACGGACTTAATTCAATATATCTTTCAATAACAGCCGAAGAAACGGCAAACCAGCTTGAGCTTGCCGACAGGATATATGAGGCTATGGAAGTTATTGAAGCTAATCTTCCCGAAGGATATGAGATACATACCGGATATGACGCTACGGAATATATACGGGAGGAACTGGATACCATTTATCTGCGTACGGCAATCACTCTGTTTATACTTCTGCTTTTCGTGGCAGTCATAACATTCAATATGCGTTATCTTTTCCTGATTGTCACAAGTCTTACTGTGAATATAGCTGTTGCCTTTATTTTCTATTATACGGCGGGATTGGAGATTCAGCTTTATTCGCTTGCCGGTATTACAATATCCTTGAATCTTATTATAGACAATATAATAGTGATGACGGACCATATTCTGCACCGTAAGAATCTGAAGGCTTTCCTTTCAATTCTTGCGGCTACGCTTACCACAATCGGAGCTTTGTCCGTGATTTTCTTCCTTGATGAGCGCATAAGACTGAATCTTCAGGATTTTGCATCGGTTGTGATAATAAATCTTGCCGTTTCCCTGTTTATAGCACTCTTCTTTGTGCCGCCTATGATAGATAAGCTGGGCATGGAGAAAGGCGGGGCTGGTGTGGCAAATGTACGTATACGCAGGTTTATTGTCGTGTTCACTCGTCTGTATTCCCGTTTCATCAGTGTTGTTAACCGCCATAAAGCTATTGCTTTTACAGCTCTGGTTCTTGCTTTCGGAATACCGGTGTTCATGCTCCCGGAGAAAATAGAGAAGCCAGAGAAGAAAGGGAAATGGGCAGAAATGTATAATAAGGTGTTCGATAATTCCACATACCGTGAGAAAGTCAAACCGATTGTTGACAAGGCTTTGGGAGGAACATTGCGCCTTTTTGTTGAGAAAGTGTATGACGGAAGTTATTTCAGCCGTGGAAATGATGAGACAATATTGTATGTCAACGCCACTCTTCCCAACGGCAGCACTCTTGAACAAATGAACGAATTGATAAGGAAAATGGAAGTTTATCTCAGCGAGTTTTCTGAGATACGCCAGTTCCAGACTTCGATATACAACGCTCGCCGTGCCTCGTTGCAGATATTCTTCAAGAAAGATGCAGAAAGAAGCGGCTTCCCTTATACGCTGAAGTCAAAGATAATAAGCAAGGCACTTACTTTGGGCGGCGGCAGCTGGTCGGTTTACGGACTTATGGACCAGGGATTCAGTAATGATGTGAGGGAAAATGCCGGCAACTATAACGTCAAGATGTACGGTTACAACTACGACGAGCTGATGCATTGGGCTGAAGAGATGAAAAAGCAGTTTCTTTCACACCGCCGAATAAAGGAAGTGACAATAAACTCGGAATTCTCATGGTGGAAAGATGATTATACCGAATTCTTCCTTCAGTTCGACAAGCAGCGAATGGCGGAGGAAAATCTCACTCCAAGCCGTCTGTTTGATGCGATATATCCGATATTCATGTCCAACAGGCTTGTGTGCACAGTGGTGTATGACAATAGTCTGGAGTATTTGCGTTTGTCATCGGTTCAAAGTCGGGATTTTGATGTATGGAGTATGTTGAATGTCCCTTTTGAGATAGATGGAAAGATTTACAAGCTTTCGGAACTTACAGAAGTAGGCAAGGGGCAGGCTCCTAAGAAAATCGCCAAGGAGAATCAGCAGTATATCTTGTGCCTGCAATATTCTTATATAGGTTCGTCCAAGCAAGGCGACAGGATTCTGGATAAAGACCTGGAAATTATGGAGGAGAGATTGCCTTTGGGATATACTGTAGAGAAAGATGACGGAATGTTCTGGAGTTGGAATGATGAGGACAGTTCGCAATATGCATTATTGCTGCTTGTAATATCCATAATATTCTTCATTTCGGCTATTCTGTTCAATTCGCTGAGCCAGCCTTTGGCGATTATCTTCGTCATACCGATTTCGTATATCGGAGTGTTCCTGACATTTTATCTTTATGGACTGAATTTCGACCAGGGCGGTTTTGCCTCGTTCATATTACTTTGCGGCATCACGGTAAATGCAAGTATATATATATTGAATGAATATAATTCAATCCGCAGGCTGAATCATAAAATATCTCCGCTGAAGGCATATACCAAGGCGTGGAATCATAAAGTAATACCTATATTCCTTACTGTTGTATCCACAATCCTCGGTTTCATCCCGTTTATGATTGGAGAAACAAAGGAAGCTTTCTGGTTTCCGTTGGCAGCAGGAACAATCGGAGGACTGGTGATGTCGGTGATAGGTATATTTGTTTATCTTCCGGTGTTTGTCTTGAATAGGAAAATAAAAAATAGTATGGATTTATAATGATTATTATTTTGAGTTTTTACATAAATTCCTCTATTATGAAAAGAAAGATATTTTGGATATTATTATTTGTGGAATGTATGTCTGTAACTTACGTGTTTTCACAACAAGACACAATAAGTAATGACCACGAGCTGGCACTATTGTATTATCATAAGGGTGACAGTTGTGAACAGGCATTTAATATCTATGAAGCTTTGGATTGGTATACAAAAGGAAGAATGCTTGTTGAAGAGCCTCTTTTCTTGCGGAAAATAGCACAATGCTATATGAAACGTGGTCAATTTGCTGAGAGTAAGAATGTATTCAATATGATACCGAAGGACAGCCTGAAACATTTTGATTTAAGGTTTAAATATAATTTGCACAGGCAACTTTCTGAAACAGACTCAATGTTGATTGTAGGAAAGAATATTTTGGAGAAATATCCGTTTGATAGTGATGTCGTTTCAGGAATTGCAGCAAGCTATAACACTTTGGAGTATCCGGATACAGCATTGTATTATACACAACAATATCGGCTTAAGGATTCAACTAACATTTTTGTCAACCGACAGCATGCTTTTGCCTATTATCAGAAAAAAGATTATCCGCAGGCTCTTAAATATTATCTAGAGTTGTTGGATTTGAAAGATGTAAGCGAATATACATATTATTATACAGGACTTTGCTATGCAAGATGCGATAGTTTGGGTATGGCTTACAGGCACCTGTTGAATGCTTCGAAACTGAGTTCTACAGAAAATCCTTATATTTTGGCTCAATTGGGAATAGTGACAATAGAACTGGGAGTAGTAAGTGAGGGACTTGATTATGTGAAAAAAGCGATAGATGGTTTTCAACCGGACAGCATGTTGATGTATTCTTTGTATAGATCATTGTCCGGTGCATATTTCAAGCAAACCAAGTATAATGATTGTATCAGTTGCCTAAAGGAATGTCTGGCTTATAATCCAAATTCAATATATACTTTTTACAGAATAGCTAATGTTTATGGAGTATTGAATAATACCAAACAGGAAAAGCTGTATTATGAGCGTTTTGTAAAAGAAATGGAATCAAAAGAAGATGCGAGCAATGTTTTGCTGAATCTGTTGGAAGAGGCAAAGGAACGTCTACAGGCAATTAGAGAGGACGAATTTATGAGAGGAGAAATGTAAAAAAGTTTTTGACGGGAATCGAGATTTCGGTTCCCGTTCTATTATTATGCATTGCCATTTTTCTTAAATTCCCTTGGAGATAATCCGGTGTATCTTTTAAAGAATCGGCAGAATGAAGCTTGGTCGGAAAAATTAAGCATTTCTGCAACATCTTGAACAGAGTTCTGTTTGTCAGAAAGACATATTTTTGCATCTGTAATAAGTATTTCATTTATTAACTGGCTTGCACTTTTTCCATAAATCTTTCTAAGTTTTGCGGAAAGAGCATCAGGTGATATAATAAGTTGTTCGGCATACCATTTCACCAAATGTTGTTCACGACAATGAGTATTTACCAGATAAATAAAACTTCCGATAATATCATCATCGGCATATCCGACATTATTCTTTTTCATATTGTTGCCGAAAGATTGTAATATAATGTTCCAAACTTCATACAAAAGAGCTTTAATGATATTTTTGGAAATATCCAGAGAAAAAATGTTATTGTTTTGATTGATAGACTCAGATAGGAAGTCAATATATTTTACAAGGAGATTTTCTTCTTCAGGATTCAGCAATACGAACGGCTTTTTAGAATAGTAGTATATAACTTTTGAGAGAGTAAAACGTATATTTTCAGTTGTCATTTTAAAGAAGAACTCATCAATATAGATTAATGTGCCTTTAAAATTACCAGTTGTTGTTATTTCGTTTATTTCTGTAATGAAAACGAATTCAATATAAGCAGGAGCGATTATGGTTGTTTTTTCATTTTGAATTGCAAAACTTATTTCTCCCTCGGTAATAAGTAATGAGATTGCATAAAAACCTTTAGGCTTGTTCCTGTAGAAAACATTTTCCCCATTAAGTTCAATAATACTCATTTTGGAGTTATTAGCTTTTATGCATACTTGTCTGTTGGATATAGCTTCAGGGTTAATCCAATTATTTAATATAAGATCTTTCATATAACTACCATTTTGCTATAAAAATATGGATATAAATCTATAGCAAAAAGACATTTTCAATGTTTTAGAATTTATAAACAGAAAAAAGATTAAGTATCGGTTTTTGCAAACTTCTTTTCGGATTGGAACAATTATGATGCTTATATGCTGTAATATTTTTGCGGGGAAAATATAAGAAGTATTATAAAAATAGAGAAGAAATGAAGAAATTGTTTTTTATTATGTCCATTTGTTTTATAGGAACATTGTTGTCTTGTAAGAAACAAGAGAATCAAAACAGTTTTAGTAATTATAAAACAATGACTGTGGAAAAAGAAAGCCGCACTTTATACAGTAATTATACTGCAGTTATAAATGGACGTCAAAGTGTTGAAATTCGTCCGCAAGTAAGCGGACTGATTACAGAAATATGTGTTGAAGAAGGAGCCAAAGTTTCAAAAGGCCAGGTTTTGTTCGTAATAGACCAGGTTCCGTATGAGGCAGCATTGCAAACAGCTTTGGCTAATGTGAAAAGCGCAGAGGCAAAAGTAGCGACAGCAAGACTTACAGCAAACAGCAAGGAAGAATTATTTGCAGAAAAAGTTGTTTCGGATTTTGACAGACAAACTGCGCAGAATTCGTTGATGGAAGCCGAAGCTGCTTTATCCCTTGCAAAGGCAGATGAGGTAAATGCCAGAAACAATCTTTCATATACAGTAATAAAGAGTCCGGTTGACGGTGTTGCCGGAATGTCTTCATATCGTGTTGGTACTTTGGTCAATTCTTCTATTACTACACCCTTGCTTACAGTGTCTGATGATGAAGAAGTTTATGTTTATTTTTCAATGACAGAAAATCAGGTCCTTTCGTTGATTCGCCAATATGGAACATTAGACAATGCCTTGGATAAAATGCCTGATGTAGAGTTGCTGCTAAGCGATGGGGAAATGTATATGCATAAAGGAAAAGTTACTGCTATTAGCGGAACAACAAACACTGAAACCGGAGCTATAACTCTCAGAGCAACTTTCCCGAATAAAGAAAAAATGTTGCGTAACGGAAGTACGGGAACAGTGGTTTATCCTTATGTTAAAGATGATGTTATAATCATACCTCAGGATGCGACATTTGAGATACAGGATAAAATATATGTATATAAAGTGAATGAGGAAGGAAAAGCTGAATCAGTTCAAATATCAGTTTTTCCTTTGAATAACGGACGGGAATATATAGTAGAAAATGGTTTGTCGGTAAATGATGTTATTGTGGCTGAAGGAGCCGGATTAATTCAGGAAAATACACAAATTGTTTCACCGAATGATAAATAATGAATAAGGAGATTCTGTTATGAAATTAAGAACATTTATAGATCGTCCTATTTTGTCTTGTGTAATATCAATTATTATATTGATGCTTGGATTCATAGGACTTTACAACTTGCCAATGGAACAATATCCCGATATTGCACCTCCAACTATTTCCGTTTCGGCAACATATACGGGTGCAAATGCGGAAACTGTTCAGAAAAGTGTTATCGCGCCACTGGAAGAAGCCATTAATGGTGTTGAAAATATGACATATATGGTTTCAACTGCTACAAACACTGGTTCTGCTTCAATTATGGTTTATTTTAAGCAGGGCACAGATCCTGATATGGCGACAATCAATACAAAAAACAAAATCAGTGAAGCAGAAGGTTTATTACCTGCCGAAGTTACAAAGATTGGTGTGACTGTGGAGAAACGCCAGAACAGTATGGTTAAGATTCTTGCATTATACAGTGAGGATGACAGTTATGACCAGAATTTTATAAACAACTATTTCAAAATTAATGTCGAGCCTAGATTGTCACGTATTTCCGGAGTAGGAAATGTGATGGTTATGGGTGGTGACTATGCTATGAGAATCTGGCTTAATCCGAAACTTATGGCGCAATACGGACTTGTTCCTGCTGATGTCGTTTCTGTATTGGGTGAGCAGAATATTGAGGCTCCGACTGGTACATTAGGTGAAGATTCGGATAATACATTCCAATATACATTGAAATATAGAGGAAGATATGAAACTTCTGAAGAGTTTGGGAATATAGTCATAAAGGCTATGTCTTCCGGAGAAGTTCTCAGACTTAAAGATATTGCAGAAGTGGAATTAGGCTCTCAGAGTTATGCCTATAGTAGTGAAATAGTTGGTCATCCGGGTGCTACTTGTATGATTTCACAGACAGCAGGTTCAAATGCTAATGAAATTATCGAGGAAATAGACAAACTTATGGCAGAAGTTTCCAAAGACTTGCCAAAAGGATTGATTTTGACAGACTTGATGAGTACAAAAGACTTCCTTGATGCTTCTGTCAATGAGGTTGTTAAAACTTTGGTTGAAGCTATTATTCTGGTCGTTCTGGTTGTTTATTTCTTCTTGCAAAGTATTCGTTCAACGATTATTCCATCTGTTTCAATTATAGTTTCACTTGTGGGAACTTTCGCCTTTCTGTATGTTGCCGGATTTAGCTTGAATTTGCTGACATTGTTTGCCTTGGTGCTGGTTATCGGAACAGTGGTCGATGACGCCATCGTTGTGGTTGAGGCGGTTCAGGCGAAATTTGATGAAGGATATGAATCTCCATATAAAGCTACAATTGCTGCGATGGATGGTATTTCTGCGGCAATCATTACCACTTCTTTGGTATTTATGGCTGTATTTATTCCTACATCATTTATGGGCGGAACGAGTGGTGTCTTTTATACTCAGTTCGGTCTGACGATGGCAGTTGCTGTCGGTATTTCTGCCGTAAACGCCTTGACCTTGAGTCCGGCATTGTGTGCCTTGATTATGACTCCTCATATAGATGATGCATCAGGAAAAGCATTAAGTTTTTCCAGCCGCTTCCATTATGCTTTTGAAGCATCATTCAACAGATTGGTCTTAAAATATAAAAATGGAGTTTCTTTTTTCCTTAAGAGGAAATGGATAGCTGTGACTGGCTTGGCTTTAGTCTGCGTGCTGCTTGTGTTTTTTGTCCGTAACACAAAGACCGGACTTGTGCCTGATGAAGATATGGGTACAATATTTGTCAACGTAACAACTCCTCCGGGAAGCAGTTTGGCTCAGACAAAACGTACAATGGAGAATATAGATGAAAGGATAAAAAAGATTCCACAGATAAATCTTTATTCCAAAGTATGTGGATATAGCATGATGGGCGGTCAGGCTGCATCAGGAGGTATGATGATTATCAAGCTGAAACATTGGGATGAAAGAGAAAATGAAGAAGATAAAATCAATGCTGTGATAAGTCAGATATATGCGCAAACATCAGATATCAAGTCTGCAAATATATTCGTTTTTGCTCAACCTACGATTATGGGTTATGGTATGGGTAGCGGCTTTGAAATGTATGTGCAGGACCGTAGTGGCGGTGATATTTCCGATTTGCAGAAATATACTCAGAATTTCATCGCAGAATTGAACAAACGTCCTGAAATTTCTATGGCATATACAACATTCGATACTAAGTTCCCGCAGTATAAGGTGGAAGTTGATGCTGCCAAATGTAAACGTGCCGGAATTTCAACTTCAGATGTCCTTGATGTTCTTTCCGGTTTCATCGGTGGTAATTATGCTTCCAATCTGAATCGTTTCACTAAATTGTACCGTGTTTATGTTCAGGCAAATAAAGACTACAGAATTGATAAAGAGTCATTGAATAATATGTTTGTGCGCACTAGTTCCGGTGAAATGGCTCCAATCGGACAATTTATAACCCTCACCAAAGTATATGGCGCAGAAACACTAACCCGATTCAATATGTATACATCTATTCCAATTAACGGAATGCCTGCCGACGGATATAGTTCCGGTGAAGCAATTAAGGCAATTGAGGAAGTTGCTGCGCAAACATTGCCGGTCGGATATGGATATGAGTTTAGTGGAATAACACGAGAGGAAAGTAACAGCTCCAGCAACACTGTTATAATCTTTATAATATGTATAGCTTTTGTTTATCTGATACTTTGCGCGCTTTACGAAAGTTTGTTTGTCCCGCTGGCAGTTATTCTTTCCGTTCCGTTCGGATTGTTGGGCAGTTTCCTGTTCGCCAAATGTTTTGGTTTGGAAAATAATATATATATGCAAACAGGTCTGATTATGTTGATTGGTTTGCTTTCCAAGACTGCAATTTTATTGACTGAATATGCGGCTACACGCCGAAAGCAGGGTATGAGTATTGCACAGGCAGCTATTTCGGCAGCCGGAGTTCGTTTACGTCCTATTTTGATGACAGCTCTGACTATGATTATAGGATTATTGCCGTTGGTTGTAGCCACCGGAGCCGGCGCCAATGGAAACCGTTCGCTTGGTGTTGGTGCTGTTGGTGGAATGTTTATTGGAACATTGGCTTTGCTTTTTGTCGTACCTGTATTGTTTACGATATTCCAGTATTTGGAAGAACGTGTTATGCCTAAACGTGATATAGATAAAACAGTATAATAATTAATATGTTATGACTAGGTTATATAATTATATAAGTATAATGACTCTGATATTTCTGTTTGCCGGTTGTGGTATTTACAGTAAATACGAAAGACCTGAAATAGAAACAGAAAATTTATATGGAGAAATTACCGAAGAAACTGATACGCTATCTTCATTGTCGGATATGAAATGGTTTGAGTTGTTTACAGATACATCTCTCCAGAAGTTGATTGCGCGTGGTATTGAAATGAATACCGACTTGAATGTAGCAAGACTGAAAGTCGATGAGGCGAGAGCCTCATTGACTTCAGCCAAATTGGCTTATCTGCCTTCTGTTCAGCTTGCGCCCGAAGGAGCAATAAGCAGTTATGATGGTGGAAACACATCCAAAACTTATAATCTTGGAATTTCCGCTTCTTGGGAGATTGATCTTTTTGGCAAACTTACTAATGCCAAACGCAGGGAACTTGCAGCCCTTGAAGAAAGCGAAGCATATAAATTAGCTGTTCAGACTCAACTTATAGCAACCATTGCAGAGAGCTATTACACGTTGTTGATGCTGGACGAGCAGGTAGCTATAACTACAGAAACCGTTGACAGCTGGAACGAATATATCAGGGCTTTGAAAGCATTGATGAAATCCGGTGCGGCAGACAGGGCAGCAGTTAGCCAGGCTGAGGCTTCCCGCATAAGTGCTGAAGTATCATTGATTGCATTGAAACAGCAAACAATAGAAATGGAAAACTCTCTTTGCTCACTGTTATTTATGCAACCCGGATATGTGGAACGGGGAACTCTTGAAAACCAGACATTCCCGCAACAATTATCAGTTGGTGTTCCTTTGGAACTTCTGGCTCGCAGACCTGATGTCTTGCAGTCAGAGGCTTTGCTCAAACAATCTTTCTACTCAACAAATCTGGCTCGTTCAAATTTCTATCCAAGTATAACGCTTTCCGGTTCTGCCGGTTGGACTAATAGTGTTGGCGTAGCTGTGTCAAATCCTGGAGTCTGGTTATTTCAGGCTGTAGGTTCGCTTGTGCAACCTTTATTCAATAAAGGGGAGAATATAGCAAACCTGAAAATAAGCAAGGCGCAACAGGAAGAAGCTCTTCTTCAGTTTCAGCAGACTTTGCTTGATGCCGGCGAGGAGGTGAACAATGCCTTATATAAATGGCAGAACGCACGCAACAAAATTACACTTGACAAAGAACAGGTCGAATATCTTACTACGGCTTTGAATGATACCCAACTCCTTATGAAGCATGGCACAGTGAACTATCTTGAAGTTCTCACCTGCAGACAATCGTTACTGTCTTCACGACTGACATTAGTTGCAGACCGCAATGAAGAGATTCAGAGTGTCATAAGCCTTTACCACGCATTGGGCGGTGGAGGTTATTAAAGCCTTGATGCCGTGTAATCCTGCGTGTTGTCCTGTTTGCGAAACTTCAATTATTTATATACTTTTGCATCTTGTCATATACCTGATATATGTTGCATTATTGATTTAAAACAGAGAAGTTTTTGAATATGGAAAAATTGACATTGATAAAAGTTGGAGGAAAAATAGTTGAAGAACCGGAAACATTACAGCAGTTGCTTCGTGATTTTTCTTCCATCGAAGGATATAAAGTGCTGGTGCATGGTGGCGGACGCTCTGCTACAAAAGTAGCTGCGCAGTTGGGTATTGAAAGCAAGATGGTGAATGGCAGACGAATCACCGACGCAGATATGCTTAACGTCGTAACAATGGTTTATGGCGGATTGGTCAATAAGAATATTGTTGCCGGTTTGCAGTCTCTAGGCATTAATGCTCTTGGTCTGACCGGTGCTGATATGAACATCATGCGTTCTGACAAACGTCCGGTGAAAGACGTTGACTATGGTTTCGTTGGTGATGTAAAAGAAGTGAATGCTGATTTGCTTTCTTCCCTGATTCGTCAAGGCATTGTTCCGGTGCTTGCTCCGCTTACTCACGACAAGCAAGGACATATGCTCAACACAAATGCCGACACTATTGCAGGAGAAGCAGCAAAAGCTCTTGCAAAATATTTCGACGTGACATTGATGTTCTGTTTCGAAAAGAAAGGTGTTTTGCGTGATGAAAACGATGACGACAGTGTTATTCCTGAAATTAACCGTGAAGCTTTCAAGGAATATGTCGAAGCCGGAATTATCCAGGGCGGCATGATTCCTAAACTTGAAAATGCATATCAGGCTATTGATGCGGGAGTAAAGGAAGTCATAATTACTCAGGCTTCTGAAATACATAAAAACAGCGGAACAAAGGTTTATTGATGAAAAAAGAAATAATCAGATTGAAGGATATTGTCCTTCGATTGCCGGAACTGCAGTTTGCCGAGCCGATAGACTGGACAATTTGCGAGGGCGAGCAATGGGCTGTTGTCGGACCGAACGGAGCCGGAAAAACATTGCTTGCCGGAGTTCTCCAAAGAAAATATGCTTTCCGTTCCGGGGAGCATATTTTTGTGTCTGGAAAACCCGTCAGTGAAGTAGTGAAGAGTATTGCTTTCAAGGATATCTATTCCTTGGCTGATTGCCGTAACAGTTATTATCAGCAAAGATGGCATTCAACGGAAACAGAAGATATGCCGACAGTGTCGGAAGTCCTGTCTGAATATAAGGACACGGAGAACCTGAATGAATTGCTGTCGCTGTTCGGAATATCTGATTTGTTGCCTAAGAAACTGATATTCCTGTCAAGTGGCGAGCTGAGAAAATTCCTTGTGGTGCGAACTCTTCTTTCCCGTCCCGAAATACTTATCCTGGACAATCCGTTTATTGGATTGGACGCACCTTCGAGAGATTTGCTTGTGGATATGCTGGGGAAAATGACTGAATTGCACGGCATGCAAGTAATATTGCTCTTGTCGAATCCTGCCGATTTGCCGGATATGATAACTGATGTTCTACCCGTTATAAACCGTAAATGTCTGAGTCCGATGAAACGGGAAGAGTTTCTTGAGAATAAAGAACTTCTGGATGAACTGTTCCCGGACAGAGTTTCCGGAGCGATAGATTTGCCGGTAAACGGAGAAAAAGAAATTTCTGCATATGACGTTGCCTTCCGAATGGAGAAAGTGTGCATAAAATATGGCGCCCGAACCATTCTGAAAGATTTGGATTGGGAAGTCAAGTGCGGAGAGAAATGGTCTCTTTCCGGTCCTAATGGCGCAGGCAAGTCAACTCTTCTCAGTCTTGTTTATGCCGACAATCCTCAGTCGTATGCCAATACATTATATTTGTTCGACAGAAAACGTGGAAGCGGTGAAAGCATTTGGGAAATAAAGAAACGTATAGGATATGTTTCTCCCGAAATGCATCTCTATTATATGGAGAATGTGCCTGCGATTCAGATTGTAGGTTCGGGATATTTTGATTCAGTCGGTCTTTTCCGCAAATGCAATGCGGAGCAGGAGGAAGGCGCGTTGAAGTGGATGAAGATTTTTGGCATTGATAATCTGAAAGACCGTTCGTTTATGACTCTTTCGTCCGGAGAGCAGCGTTTGGCTCTTCTTGCCAGAGCCTTCGTTAAAGACCCGGATCTTATCATATTGGACGAACCTCTTCATGGTCTGGACATAAGCAATAAGAAACTGGCAGCTTCGGTGATAGAAAGTTTCTGCTCCCGTCCGGGAAAGACATTGATATATGTTACGCATTATCCTAATGAACTTCCTGAATGTGTGGACAGGCATTTCAGGCTGGAGAAGATTCCTTCTTTATGACAGCATGGTTGTAATAGAAGTTATATTTCTTTATAAATAAATGAGGCACAAAGTGCGCAGAGTTTGCATTCTATGAACGATTATCTCTGTGTTCTTTGTGCCTCTTTGTTATTATCAAATCTTACCTTTTATTTTCTAGCCTTTATATCCAACTTCACCGGCTTAATCATATTCTTCGGATCAAGGATTGTATCCAAATCTTCCTGAGTAAGAATTCCTTCTTCAAGAACAAGGTCGTAAACACTTCGTCCTGTCTCCATTGCTTTCTTTGCAATATAAGTTGAATGATCATAACCAATATACGGATTCAGAGCAGTTACAACACCTATACTGCGCTTAACTTCATTGCGGCAAGCCTCTTCGTTTGCAGTGATTCCGTCGATACACAATGTACGCAAAGTGTCGAAACCGTTTATCAGCAAATCAATGGATTCAAAACAGCACTGTGCCATTACCGGCTCCATAGCGTTCAGCTCCATCTGTGATGCTTCGCCTGCCATAGTTACACAAAGTTCATTTCCCATGACTTTGAAAGCAATCTGGCTCATAACTTCAGGTATTACCGGATTTACTTTTCCCGGCATGATTGATGAGCCCGGCTGGCGTGCAGGAAGATTTATCTCTCCGAATCCGCAACGCGGACCGCTGGCAAGCAATCTCAAGTCATTACATATCTTATTGATTTTAACAGCTACTCTTTTCAGTGCAGACATATAACCCACCATACATGAAGTATCAGAAGTTGCGCCAACCCAATCATCAGCAAGACTTACTTCCCAACCTGTTATTTCCTTCAATGCTTCGATAGTCTTTTCAGCATAACCCGGTTCGGAACATATTCCTGTACCAATGGCTGTTGAACCCATATTCACAACAAGGAAATCTGCCGCAGCTTCGTTAAGATGCTTTATTTCATTTCTCAGGATACTTGCAAAACCGTAGAAAGTTTGTCCGAGTGTCATCGGCACGGCATCTTCCAGCTGAGTGCGTCCCATCTTTATAATGTGAGCAAATTCATCACCTTTTTTCTGTAAAGCTTCAATCAGAGCCTCAAGATGCGGCAAGAATTTAAGATGGCTTGCGTAAAGTCCCATGTGGATAGCTGTTGGATAAGCATCGTTGGTTGACTGCGAGCGGTTTATTGTGTCGTGAGGTGAGCAGAATTCATATTCTCCGGCTTTCTTTCCAAGATGCAATAATGCTATGTTGGCAATTACTTCGTTGGCATTCATATTGGTGCTTGTTCCGGCTCCACCCTGAATCATATCCACCTGGAACTGGTCGTGATATTTCCCGTCGAGAATATCTTTACATGCAGCTTCGATAGCTTTCAGTTGTTCGTCGCTAACCAAACCTAAAGCGTTGTTAGCTTTTGCAGCAGCAAGTTTTGTATATGCCAGTCCGTGAATGAAAAGAGGATAATCCTGCAATTTGAACTTACTTATTGAGAAATTTTCAATACCTCTCAGTGTCTGTATTCCATATAGTGCGTCTGCCGGAAGTTCTCTTGTTCCCAGCAAATCATGTTCTGTTCTTGTATTTTTGATATTTTCCATAAGGCATTAATATTTAGTTGTCATTATTATATCGCAAAGATATAAACTAACATTATGTAAGCAAATATTATTGTGTTAAATAGTATTTTTATTGTTTTATATAGTGGAATAGGGTGTATGTGGTGGATTTTGCTTACAAATTGTATATATAAATATGATATCCTTTGGAGCAGAGAAAACAATATTTCTATCTGAATATTGGTTGAAAGCCTTAAACTTTACAGCGTAGGGCAACGCCTACGTTTCAGGTATTTCCCTCACATATATACGCCCTGGAAGGGCATAACTTCCCTCAGTTCCGCCCCTTCAGAGCTTACCGTATATATAATTACAGAACCAACTGCTCATTCATCTTATCCAGCCACTGCGGCAAAGTGTATATAAAATCTATTCTGTCTGCAAATCGTCGTGGAGCAAATATGTTGATTTGCAAATCCTCACATTTCTCGATAATATCATTGTCCAGAGGATAATAACTTGCCAGAACGGCGTGCGAAATATCCCCCCCGTATGTTTCCCTTACGGCATCAATTTTGTAAATATCGTTTTGTGTTACGTTTCCCGACTTACATTCGATAAAAATAAGCTCCTGATTGCTGTTCAGCAAAACATCAACCTCGTTTTTTATACCTTTCTCACCATTTTCCGTAAGCTGGAAAACAACACTCTGCCATGTCTGGGGAGGATTTGGTTGTTTACTGCTCCAAATACTTGTTTGTTCGGCAACCAAAGTTTCCCACCATCTGCCTTCGAAATAAAGGAAACATCCGTCTTTCCCGTTCAGCTTAAGGAGAGTTTTCCTGCCTCGCATAATTTGCAATCTCCCATTGCTGTGTTTGAACGAAAGTTTGTCAGAAAATTCATAACTTGCCGGAAGAAGTTCGATTTTACGGTTGCAATATACGCTGTAATATTTCTGCAACCTTGAATGTTCCTGTTTGTATTTTTCGATGAACTGCTTTATTTGCCTGGACATCGTTATATTTTCTTCCAGAAGAGTTTTTGCGTCGTCGTAGGCAATAACTTTGTTGCCGCTGAGGCGGATTATCTCTTCATTGGTCAGGGAAGAACGTATCAGTGATTTGCTGAAATTTCTCAGATGAATTATCTCTCCCTGCTGGGTAAGATAAAACACGTCGGCATTCATCTCCTCGGCAACCTTGTTGGCGGCAAAAGCCATAACCTTTGTGCCTTCTGAAACATTATAGGCAAATTCGCCCTGGTTATTCCGGTGTATTTCACGGCAAACAGCCATAACTCCGGCAGCATCATAAGGATCTACAATATGCATTGTCCTGCTTATACTTTTCGGAAGCATCGGCAGCATCTGTTCCACGAAATCTTCAGTTTCTTCAGTATATATAATATGTATTACGTCGGGTCCGAATTCCTTTATCCCGTGATAAACGGAAGAAATATCTTTGCCTATGAGTGTTATCTGATGTTTCATAATATTTGTTTTTTTACAAAGGAAACAATTTATTCCAAAAAAGAAATCCTCTTATCCCTGATTCTTTCTATGAACCAAAGGATAAGAGGATAATTATGAGTTTAATCTATATAATCTATATGATTCTGTCAACCTATTACTTCGCTTTCTGGAAAAGCCTTGCAATCTCGCCAATCCAAAGCACAACAGAAGAAGAAGCAATTATTATTGCCCAATCTTTCAAAGGAAGAGGAACAACATTGAACATTTCACCTCCGAATGTAACAATCAATATCTGACCTACGATGATAAGCGCAGCAACAAATAAGAAACTCTTGCTTCCATTCAGGTCAGCAAAGGCAGAACGTCCTTCCATAAAGGCTTTAGCATTGAACATATTCCAGAATTGCAACATAACAAAGAAGCTGAAGAACCTCGAAAGGTCACGAGGTGTCAATCCCTCACTTGCATGGAAGTGAAGCAGCAATCCCATCAACACGGCAACGAAAGCAATACCGACACCGAAAATGCGGTAAGTCATCGGGCGTGAGATAATGAAATCGCCGTCCGGTCCGCTCTTTCTTGGCTTGTCCTTCATCACTCTTTCGTTAGGTGGCAATGAAGCCAAAGCACCGGCAGCAAATGTATCCATGATAAGGTTCACCCAAAGCATCTGTGTGATGGTAAGCGGTGATTCGGTTCCGATAAGTGAGCCCAGCAACACAATCAGACATGCAGCCACGTTGATAGTAAGCTGGAACAAAAGGAACTTCTGAATATTGCGATACAATGAGCGTCCCCACATAACGGCACGTGTTATACTGCTGAATGAGTTGTCGATGATAGTGATATCACTAGCCTCTTTAGCCACAGAAGTTCCGTCGCCCATAGAAAGACCAACCTGAGCAGCCTTCAATGCCGGAGCATCATTTGTTCCGTCGCCGGTAACAGCCACAACCGCACCTTTCTGCTGAAGAAGCTGAACAAGTCGCTGCTTGTCTGTCGGACGTGCGCGGCACATAATCTTAAGGTCAAGAACTCTGTCCAAAGCTTCTTCGTCGCTCAATGCTTCAAAAGCCGGACCGGTTATTATATTGCGGTCAGTATCTTTATCTGTCCATGTTCCAATCTGGCGGCCGATTTCTTTTGCCGTTCCCGGAGTATCACCGGTTACAATCTTGACATTGATTCCGGCATTTATACAGCTTTGCACTGCGGCAGGAACATCAGCACGAACAGGGTCGGAGATAGCAACGATACCAAGATAAGTAAGATCCACATTGTGCAATTTGCCATCAGCATAAGGCGAATCATTGTCGTTGTCGTCAAGAATCTGGTAAGCAAAGCCAAGTGTACGTTTTGCCTGATTCTGATAATCCAGCAATTGCTTTTCGATGTCAGCCTTGCATTCTTCAACAGATTTGTATCCGCCGCCTGTTGCAACACGGTTACTGTTTGCCAGAACAATTTCCGGAGCACCTTTAACATACAGAACCTTCTTGCCCAAAAGCGGAGATTTTACAACTGTAGCCATATATTTACGCTCAGTTGAGAATGTAAGCTGGCTTACAATCGGAGCAGATTCTCTTATTTCAAGATAATTCTCGTTCTGTGAATTAAGCCACAAAAGCAATGCCGCTTCCGTCGGATTTCCCAAAGTCTTCACCTTCGCAGGATCAGTGAAATCTAGGTGAGCAGTTGAGTTCACCGAAATACCTTCTTTAATCAGATTGCTCAATTCATCGCCGGCAAGTTTCTGGCCTTCCAGATTATAGAAACGGGTTTCGAAAACCTGCATCTGGTTTTGAGTCAGAGTTCCTGTCTTATCCGTACAGATAACAGTTGTTGCGCCCATAGTTTCACAGGCATGCATCTTGCGGACAAGGTTGTTTGTCTTGAGCATTCGGTTCATGCTAAGGGCAAGACTCAATGTCACACTCATCGGCAAACCTTCAGGCACCGAAACAACGATAAGAGTCACGGCAACCATGAAATAGTTCAGCAAATGTGAGATATATTCCATAACGGTGTATTCCTGTCCCGAAAGGAAAAGCTTTCCTGCCAGGGCAACGAATGTAACTGTAGCGATTGTATATCCGGCTTTGCTGATAACATTGGCAAGACCTTTGAGCTGAATTTGCAGCGGCGTGTCGATATTGTTGTCGATTTGCGAACCTTCGTAAACCTTTCCGTATCCTGTTGCGTCGCCGACTTTTTCCACCTTCATTATACCGTGGCCGTCAACAACCGTTGTTCCACGCATCACCACATTTGAAGGATAAGTAGCCTCACTGTCGAATTCCGCTTCATTTGTTGTTTTGCTGATAATAGGCTCACCGGTAAGAGTAGATTCGTTTATCTGAAGAGAGATAGCTTCCAGCAGAACACCGTCGGCAGGAACTTCCTCGCCGGTTTCCAGAACCACTATATCACCGACTACTACATCTTTTCGTGGCACCTGGCTGATGTTTCCGTCACGGATAACCTTTACCAGAATGTCATCGTTCACTGTGTTCAGAACTTCAAATGCCTTGTTTGCCTTTACCTCAAAAGCAAAGCCTACGCAGCTGGCAAGAAGTATGGCAAACAGAATTCCCAGCGGTTCAAGGAAAGCTGAGAAACCTTTTGCTTCCGGACCCCAGCAGTGAACCCCGGCGATTACCATTGACAAAACCCATGCAACCAGAAGAATCTGGATAATCGGGTCTTCGAATTTTTCAAGGAATTGTTTCCAAAGAGATGTCTTTTCCGGAGGAGTCAGTACGTTTTCTCCGTGCAGACGACGGCTTTCTTCTACTTGTTGTTGGGTTAGCCCATGCAACTGTTTTGTTTCCATATTAGTTAATTGCAGTTTGAGTTTGATTCGCAAATTACGGAAAGATATATGAGATAAGCAAATATGTGGGTTTAAAAACTTGTCCCCTTCTCCCTCATTTGCTCAAAATCAAAGTTGACGGCATCTTCTGCAAAGCTTTCTTCGAATCCTCAGAAACAATATTCCAGGTTTCATAGCTTATAAGCATGAAATTGAACTCACGCAGAAGAGCCTGTGTAAGGTCTTTTTCGTCCGAAATCACTCCGTGCTGCTGCAATTCGCTGTAAGCATAAAGCTCTTTCACTATATTCTGATATTCAGGATGGTTAGCTTCCACTCTGTTCAATACAGTGACGTTGGTATTTGTAGCCCTTTGCAGCGTATTCGCATAATTAAGCAAGAATAAATCTTTTTCGGAGTTTATAATAATAATTGTATCAGTAGCTTTCACAAACTGACGATTGATGAACACACCGACAGCACATTTTGCCTGTTGTATGAACATTTTAGTCTTGTCTTTCAGCAATTCACCAGGAAGGAACCATGATTCCGGAGCTTTCAGATGTTTGATGAATCTGTTATAAATAGAATTCTTCAGTCTGTTGGCATCCATATCAGTTGGAATATCACTCATTGAAATACCTGCGCCAACAAGAAGGAAGTCAAATCCCTCTTTGTTAACGATGTCGCAAATATCCTGTCCGGCATTTGTAGATATTTCATATCTGGTTTCAATAGGAATATTAAGCTTTTGCGCCCCATAAAGAATAGGACCGAAGCTGACTTCCTCAAAATTTTCAGTATGTAGAGGATTTACATCAGGACCAACAGTCAGGTGAAGAGCCGTAATCTCAAGTTTGTTTTTCTTCTGCGCAAACATCTGGTGAGCCACGTCAAGCATGACCTGTCCGTTGCTGGCACGTCCGAATGAAATCATCACTTTGAAAATTCCGCTCAAAGGCTGAGCCGGAACAGGTTCTTTCTTTTTATTTTCGGAAGAGAAGAATAAATCAATAAATGAAATAAGAGGTGTTGTCATGAAAGTAGTGACAAGAGTCATAAGCACCAGCATTACGAAAACCGGAGGAGTAAGAATTTTCATCTCATAACCGATTGTCAGGACAACAAGTTCCATAAGTCCGCGAGTATTCATCAAAGCACCTATGTAAAGACTGTCTTTCCATGACTCGCCGACGAAACGTGCCGAAATCATAGCCCCGCCGAATTTTCCGGCTATGGCAACCAGAGTTATTATAACGCACATTGTCCAAAGTTCCGGAGTGTTTAGCAGGCCTATTTCCGTGCGTAAACCTGTAGATACGAAGAAAAGCGGCAAGAACAGCGACAGTGAAACATCTTCGACCTTCTCAGTCATGATTTTACGGAATTTTATATTGCTAGGCATAACAACTCCGGCTATGAATGCTCCAAACAAAGCATGAAGCCCAAGAATTTCGGTCAGGTAGGATGATGTAATTAGAATAAGGAACATGAAACCTACAAGACCTTTGTTTATAACTTCCTTATTGTGATAAATATTACCAATCATCCTTAGGAACGGACGTACGGCAAAGAACATGAAAGTTATATACAGAATCGAGAAGAAAATATTATATACGGCACTGAGCATTGTCCCAGCCTGTGCAATTGCTATGACTACAGCAAGCAGACACCACGCTGTTATATCTCCATTTGCCGCGCTGGCAAGAGAAATTGTTCCAAGATGAGATTTTGTAAGACCTTTCTCCTGAATAATTCTGGCAAGTACCGGGAATGCGGTGATACTCATCGAAATACTTATGAACAATGCAAACGAAAGGAAAGGAGTTGTTTTGTCAGCATAAGTATCATATGTGAAGAACGCAGTAAGCATACCGCAGAAAAAAGGAACAACAGTACTTGTATGGCTTATCAGAATGGTTTCTTTCAGTTTTTTCTTCACTTCACCTAAATCCAACTCCATACCGATTGCAAACATAAACAGTATAAGACCGAACTGGCTTAGGATGGAAATATTTGCCAATGATTCCGGAGGAAATATAAAAGCCGAAGCTTCCGGAAACAAATTTCCCAGCACTGAAGGACCAAGAACAATACCGGCAACAATTTCCCCAATCACCGTAGGTTGTCCTATTCTTATGAATATCCAACCAAACAGTCGGCAAGTCAGCAGGATTGTTATAATCTGTAGAAGCAGTATTCCTATATGCGACCTTACATGATGAAACACCAATGATCGGAAGACATCAAAGCCTTCACTAAGATTTGTTGGGGCGTTTTTTGAGGTTGTTATAAGATTCGACACTTCATGACTCTCACCTTCTTTCACTATGAAATACATCAAAGCTCCGAAAATGAGAATCATAGCAAAATAAAATATTATATTTTTTGTTCCTTTACTCATTTGTTAAAATTGTGTTTCAAGGTGATTTTTGCAAATATAATATAAAAAATCGACAAAAATTAAGCCGTAGTTCCAAAAACGATGCATATAGGGCTTGTTTTCACAGGTTTTTCCGTATAAATATCTTAAACCTCATTTTTTTCCTTTATCTTTGCCTAATAACCAATTTATATAGTAAAATGGAGTCTTTGAATCTAATAAAAAATGACCCTTGGTTAGCACCATACGAAGAAGCTATCCAGGGAAGATATCAATATGTTATTGATAGGGAAAGAAGTCTGACCAATAAAGGAAAGATGACTCTTTCTGACTTTGCTTCGGGATATCTTTATTTTGGGTTGCATAAGACCACTAAAGGATGGATTTTCAGGGAATGGGCTCCTCACGCTACTGCAATTTATCTTATCGGTACGTTTAATAACTGGACAAAAGATAAACGCTATAAGATGAAGCGTCTGCACAATGGAATTTGGGAAATTTCATTGGATAAGGATTTGTTGCATCATGAGGATTTATTTAAACTATTGGTAGAGTGGGAAGGTGGCTCAGGTGAGCGTATTCCTGCATGGATCAGACGTGTTGTGCAAGATCCGGAAACAAAAATATTCAGTGCTCAGGTTTGGGATCCTGAAAATCCGTATAAATTCAAGATTAAGAAGTTCAAACCGAATACGTCTCCTCTTTTGATTTACGAATGCCATATTGGTATGGCTACTAATGAGGAGAAGGTCGGTACATATAATGAGTTCCGTGAGAATATTTTGCCTCGCATTGTAAAGGAAGGATATAATGCTATTCAGATAATGGCAATTCAGGAACATCCGTATTATGGTTCGTTCGGTTATCACGTCAGCAGTTTCTTTGCTGCTTCTTCACGTTTCGGTACTCCGGATGAGTTGAAAGCGCTTATCGATGAGGCTCACAGATTGGGGCTTGCTGTGATTATGGATATTGTTCACAGCCATGCTGTAAAGAATGAGGTTGAAGGACTTGGACGATTTGACGGCTCATACGACTTGTATTTCCATGGTGACGGCAGACGTGAGCATCCGGCTTGGGATTCTCTTTGCTTTGATTATGGAAAAAACGAGGTGTTGCACTTCCTTCTTTCAAACTGCAAATTCTGGCTGGATGAATATAAGTTTGACGGATTCCGTTTTGATGGTGTGACTTCTATGCTTTATTACAGCCATGGTCTGGGAGAGGCGTTCTGTAATTATGGTGATTATTTTAACGGCCATCAGGATGGCGATGCTATAGTTTATCTTACTCTTGCAAACAAGCTTATACATGAGGTGAACAAGAATGCCATTACGATTGCTGAAGAGGTGAGTGGTATGCCCGGTCTTGCTGCGAAAATCGAGGACGGCGGATATGGCTTTGATTATCGCATGGCTATGAATATTCCTGATTATTGGATTAAGATGATCAAGGAAAAGAAGGATGAGGACTGGCATCCGTCGTCAATATGGTGGGAAACAACAAACCGCCGTGCTGACGAAAAGACTATCAGTTATGCTGAGAGCCACGACCAGGCTTTGGTGGGCGACAAGACTATCATATTCCGTCTGATTGATGCTGATATGTACTGGCATATGCAGAAGGATGATCATAACTTTATGGTTGACCGTGGAATTGCTTTGCACAAGATGATTCGCCTTGTGACGGCTTCGACTATCAACGGCGGTTATCTGAACTTTATGGGTAATGAGTTCGGCCATCCGGAATGGATTGATTTCCCGCGCGAAGGAAACGGATGGTCTTATAAATATGCTCGCCGCCAGTGGAATCTTGTGGATGACGAGAATCTGAAATATCAGTATCTCAGCAAATTTGACAAGGATATGCTGGAGGTTATCTGCAGTGTGAAGAAGTTCCAGGAAACTCCTATACAGAAAATCTGGGATAATGATGGCGACCAGATTTTGGCATATATGAGAAAGGACCTTATCTTTGTATTCAATTTCAGTCCGAACAAGTCGTTTACCGACTATGGTTTCCTTGTTCCGAAAGGAGAATATGAAGTGGTGCTGAACACTGACTCCGTGGAATTTGGCGGATTTGGTCTGGCTGATGATACAGTGCATCATTTCACAATGCCTGATCCTTTGTATAAGAAGGAAAGAAAAGAATGGCTGAAAATATATATACCGGCACGCAGTGCGGTGGTTTTGAGAAAAGTAAAAGTTAAACGAACTACAAAATAAAAAACACTTTAATAATTATGTTGTATCCATTTACATTTCAACCGATCCTGAAGAATATTATTTGGGGCGGTTCTGATATTTGCCCTTTCAAGGGTATCTCTCCTGTGCAGGACGGAATAGGTGAAAGCTGGGAGCTTTCTCATGTTGAAGGTAACTATTCTGTTGTTGCTGAAGGTGAATTGGCTGGAAAATCATTGGACGAGCTTATTAAAACATATGGCAAACAATTGCTGGGCGGAAAGGTTATGGAGCGTTTCGGCACAACTTTCCCTCTTTTGATTAAGTTTATTGATGCACGCGACAATTTGTCAATCCAGGTTCATCCGAATGATGAATTGGCAAAAGCACGCCACAATTCATTTGGAAAAACAGAAATGTGGTATGTTGTAAAGGCTGCTAAGAATGCATCTTTGTATTCTGGTTTCTCAAAGCAGATTGATGCTGAAGAATATGTAAAACGTGTGGAAGACAATACTATCATGGATGTTCTTCAGCGTTATGACGTGAATGAAGGTGATGTATTCTTCTTGCCAGCAGGCCGTGTTCATGCTATTGGCGCCGGATGTTTTATTGCGGAAATCCAGCAGACTAGTAACATTACTTACCGTATTTACGATTACAACCGTAAGGATGCTAACGGTAATGGCCGTGAACTTCATACAGAATTGGCTAAGGATGCTATCGATTATACTTTGTATCCTGATTACCGCACACACTATAAAGCTCACACAAATGCAACAGTTGAGTTGGCTGACTGCAAATATTTCACAACAAACTTGATTGAAATTGATGCTACAATGACTCGTGATTTCTCTGAGCTTGATTCATTTGTTGTTTACATCTGTATGGGCGGTTCTGCTGTTATCAAAGATGACAAGGGTAATGAAGTGAATGTTCACCAGGGACAGACAGTTCTTATTCCTGCTGATACAAAATCAGTTTCTTTGATTCCTGCACCTAATGCTAAGTTCATGGAAACTTATATCAAGTAAGAATAAATCCTTGAAATAAAAAAAGTGTGACAAAACAAGATTGGTTATATCTCAGTTTTGTCACACTTTTTTTATTCTGTGAATTTCATCAGTTCATCAATTACTTCCGGGTCATATCCCATTTCTTTTGCTTTCAGAAAATCTTCTGCTGCCGATTTTCTTTCATATTGGGCAACTTTAACTTTACCTCTCAGTACATAAAGGCTTGCTGTTGGTTCTGATTCTGCAAATACTTTGCTTATGTCGCTCATAGCCCTGGCGTTTTTACCCATCAGGAAATACAAATCTGCTCTTTCTTCATAAAGCAGCCATTCTCTGGGAAGTTCTTTTATCAGATAATTGAAGATACGCTCGCTATAATCATAATTGCCTCTTAGTTTTTCCAGGATTGCGTGTCCGAGTCTGCCTCGAACGGATTTTTCATTAACCTCGAGTATTTTGTCGAAATCCTGTTCTGCCCAAAGATAGTTCTTCAGTTGAATATAAATCATACCACGGCAATAAAGAGCTTCCTGGTGTTCAGGGTCAATGCTCAATAAAGTGTTATAATCACTGAGCGATTTTTCTATTTCTCCCATTTCGGAATAAAGAGAAGCTCTGTTCTCAAGAATAGTTATGCTTCTTGGATGTCTGCTCAACGCGGCGGTATAAGAAATAAGAGCTTCATCCTTTTTCCCTTGTCGTCGTTGTATTGTTCCAAGATTACTGAGCAGGGCGAAATTGGCGGCGTTTCCCGGTTCGAGGCGCATTGCTGATTTCAGGCTTTCTTCAGCCGAAACCAAATCGTTTTTTTCTATATAATCGCAGCTCTTCTCGACCCATTCCTGATATGTTTGGGCATTTACTTTAAGAATCAATCCTGAAAAAAAACAGAAAAGTGTAAACAATATCCTCATTTTTTATGTTTTTATGAATAACGGCACAAAACTAAATAAAGCGCCGTATAGTTTGAAATAGAAAATATTAAAACGTATAAACTTTAAATTTTATTATATATGTTGTTATTGAGTATACTAAAATGGGAGGAAAGAATCCCGGCTATTCTTGATTCGTTGTTTGAGCATGGAGTCCAGCTAGGTTGGATATTGTTGAAAGCTGCTTTGGTGTTCATTGTGGGACGTGTTCTGGTTAGTTCCATAAATATGGTTATCAGGAAAATTCTTGACAAACGTGCTATTGACCCTTCAGTGAAAACATTTATCGGCAGTTTGATCAATGTTGTTCTTATAATTTTGTTGATAATATCTGTTGTTGGCGCATTGGGCGTTCAGACAACTTCATTTGCTGCTCTGTTGGCTTCTGCCGGTGTTGCTATCGGTATGGCATTGAGCGGAAACCTTTCGAACTTTGCCGGTGGTTTGATTATCTTGTTATTAAAACCTTATAAAGTCGGGGATTATATTGAAACAGGAACAATTGGCGGTACTGTAAAGGAAATACAGATTTTCCATACTGTTATGGCAACACCTGACAATAAAGTAATCTATATTCCGAACGGTTCTTTGAGCAGTGGCACTGTTGTTAATTATAGCCGTCAGGAGTTTCGTCGTGTTGATTGGGTCTTTGGTGTAGAATATGGAAGTGATTTCGAACAGGTTAAATCTGTATTACAGGAAATTATAAGTAAGGAATCGCGTATTTTGATGGAACCTGATGCTCCATTTATCGGATTGAAGGAATTGGCTGACAGCAGTGTTAATATAGTGGTTCGTGTCTGGGTGAAGAAAGAAGATTATTGGGGTGTTTATTTCGATATTAATAAAGAGGTCTATGCAACTTTCAACAATGTAGGAATTGGTTTCCCTTTCCCGCAGCTGACGGTTCACCAGGCGAAAGATTGATTTTCGTACACCGTAAGCTGAAATTCGTCCAGAAACTAATGCCTTTCGTAAGAAAAAGGAATTTATAGTGGTGCGATTTAAAATATAGAACTATCTTTGCACATAAAGATGTTTTTATAAAAACATACAGTTACACTACTATTATTAATAACGGAGGATTCCCATTTTGTGGGAATCCTCTTTTTTTACATAAATATGCAGATACCTGTGGTGAATGTCTGAAATTCCGGACCGAAGTCTGTGTTGAGAACATTGCATGGTGAATATCTCGCATAAACACCTATTGAATGGAAAGAAATATTGGCTTCCAGGTCAACACTTACTTTTTGCTGGTTTATCTTTTTATCCAGTAATTTTATTTTGTTGCCTTCAGCATCTGTATAATGAGTTTTCATACTTCCGTATGTGTTGATGCAAAGAACCGGTCCTAAGCTAAATGTGAAATCTTTGCCGAAATCCAGTGAATACATAAACGGAACAGTAAGACTGAATATCTTCAATCGTGAGAAATCAATATCAGAGCCTTTAGGATAAGGAGCTATAACGATGTTATACTTGTCGTCTTTGGTGAAACAATTGTGACCGTTCATTCTGTAATTTCTCCATCTCAAACCGAAACCGAAGGAGAAACGGTTGGCGTCTTTCCATGGGCGGACACCGAAGTTTATTATGTTTCCGCCAATTTCGTAGGAGCTGCTCATGTTGATATTCATGTTTTTAGGTCCGTCAACAGAATTGACAAATCCCCAATAAATGCCGCCGAAGAAACTTTCCTTACTGCTGTAACGCTTTGCTTTTTGTTTGCTGAAAGGAATATCAAAATTCCATTCGTCTGATTTTTCATGTGTTACTGAATATGTGTCGTCGTCAACATCTATTCTTTTGGAAAAAGAAAAGTTCGGGTTTTCCTCGCTGCCTTCAATCTTGATTTCATGTGTGTTTTCACCTGAAACAATTGTCACTTTCTGAGGTTTGTTTATTATCAGTGTGTCGTTTTTTGAACTTTGAGCTTTGATGCACATTGGTAAAAACATGCATAGAGCGCATACAATTAAAGTTTTCATATATATACTGTAATTAAATTGGTTTATAATCTTATTTATTTAAGTTTGGCAACTTGCCAAACTTAAAAGTTGACAAGGCTTCAGAGACAAGTTGACAAGGAAAAATTCTTGTCAACTCGTTAACTTCTATTCAAACATTCTTTTTATCTCATCCAGTTTTGCATATCCTTCCATGTATATTACTATTATTTCCGGGTCATCCTTGTCTCTCAGATATGCGTTGCGGAAAAATAGATATTGATTGGTTTCTTTATTTCCTCCGAAACAGAAGAAACCGTAGTAAAGTTTGCCTCCGATATTTCCAGTTTCTTTTTCTGTCGCCTTTTTGGCATCGGATTCGACCATCTCACTTATTTTCTGTATTTCCGTGGAGTCGGTCTTCAACGTCAGACTTCTGAATAAAGTCAGATTATAAGGCTTGAGTTTTTTCCCTTTTACAAGCACTTCAACAGCTCCTTTTCTGTTGTTATAACGTCCGTCGAAAAGTGACAGTGAGCTTAGCGGCTCTTGTGCTATAATATCATTGCAACACATAAGCATAATTATGAATATTATATGTAAACTTTTCATTGAAATACTGTTTTTTATTGTTCGTTATCATCGTTTTCGTTGTAATCATTTGCAGATTCAATCAAATCTTTGATTTGATTTTCCATCCTTAAATCTTCTGTTTCGGATTTTATGCGTTCTATTGAATTTTGCATTTCCGAAAATACCATTTCTGAATCCGTATACATCTCACCGTTTATATAAACCAAACATTCGTTTTTTGCTTTATAATTAGAAATCAGCAACGAAACAGAAACAATGCAGCATAATACTATTGCGGCAGCAATTTTGTAAGCTGAAGGAGTCAGATATATTTTCCTGGCTTTTTTCTCTTTGTTTAGTTTCTTTCCAACCGAAACATATCCTAGCACCGCCTTTATTTCATTGAAACATTCATCTGCAGATTCAGGTGAGGCAAGGAAAAGCTTTAAAGCTAACTCTTCTTCTTCGGAAGTCTCAGCCTCAAAATATCTTTCGATGAGGTTCAGCCATTCTTCCCGGCTTCTGTCTGATATTTTGTTTTTGTTGTCCATAATGTTACTTCTCCATTTTTTGATAAATTTCTCTGATTGTTTTGCGGGCTCTGCTGAGTTGAACTCTAACTGCCGATTGCTGCATATTCAGCGATTCGGCAATTTGCTCGTATTCTTCTCCTTCAAAATCTCTGCGTTTCAGGATTTCCTGTTGTAAAGGAGTTAGCTTTTGCTCAATAATCATTTCAATCAGATGATATTTTTCTTTAGTCTCAATGCTGTTGTATGTTGAATCAGTTGTTTCAGATTTAATTTCTTGGTTCAGCTCCACACTTTGATAGTGTTGTTGTTTTCGCCAGGAATCAATTGATGCGTTTCTTACAGCCACTGTTATTAGAGCCTCGGCTTCGCTTGCCGACTTGATTTTGTCGCAGTGCGTCCAGAGTTTGCAGAAAGCATCCTGAAGGGCATCTTCAGCATCTTCTTCTCCGTTAAGAATCTTAAGCGCGATGCGCTTGAAGCGATATCTTAAGTTTGAGAATGTATCAACCAGCACGTTTTTGTCATTGTTATTTGCCATTTAAAATTCCGATTGATTTTCTTTTATTAAATAAAACGTAGGTGAGGAAATTTTGTAACATAGAAAGTGAATATTTTTTTCGGGAAATAATGAACCAAATGTATCTTGCCAGTGTTATAATAGTGAAGTCTCAGTGAATATGGTGTTTAATTTTGAGATATAATGTTTAAGGTTGTTTTATTCTTTGTTACATCGGGCTTGTTCTATTGTTAAGAATCAAGCCCGTTTTTGTTTTTTATTTATGGTAAAGTTTTCCCTGCCAAGTGTCTCTCTCTGCAATTCTTTTCATCACTTTAGCCGTGAATTCATAGTTTTTCAATCCCCAGTCCGGAGCAATAAGCAATTGTTTGGGTGATTGTGATACAAACCTTTCAACTACTATTTCCGGATTCAATCTTTCAATAAAGTCAATTACCAGGTCAATATATTCGTCTGCTGTATAAAGATGGAAATCAGAGCTGTCGTTATAGAACTCGTTTGCCATTCGTGTGTTTTTTATTAATTGCAGCTGATGAAGCTTAAGAGTGGTAATCGGGAGTTGCGAGATAACATCTGCATGATGCAGAATATCTTCTTTTGACTCTCCAGGCAAACCAAGTATCAAATGCACACCGGTATGAATATTTCTGCCTGCAGTTTTTCTGATTGCTTCTTCTGCTTCAGCAAAAGTATGCCCACGGTTTATGCGGACTAATGTTTTGTCGTTCGTACTTTCAACGCCATATTCTACCATTACGAAAGTTCTTTTTGACAAATCCTCAAAATAATCCAGCAAAAGCTCAGGCATGCAGTCTGGTCTGGTCCCGATGATAAGTCCGGAAACATCCTTGAAAGAGATAGCTTCCTCATATTTTTCGATAAGTTTGTCTATACTGTCATAGGTGTTTGTATATGCCTGGAAATATGCCAGATATTTCATTTCCGGATATTTCCTCTTAAAGAAATGAACTCCTTCTTCGAGCTGCTGTGTTATCGACTTGTCTGTTTTGCAATATTCCGGGCTGAATGTCTGATTGTTGCAATATGTGCATCCGCCCCAGCCTTTGCTTCCGTCGCGGTTTGGGCAGGTGAATCCTGCGTTTATGGATATTTTCTGCACCTTATAAGGGAAAATACTTTTCAGAAAATCACCAAAATCTTTATATGGTTTGCCGTTGTTCATATATTAATACTTTTATGAGGCAAATTTATGAAGTGTTTTGTTTTCCAGCAAATGAAGGTATGTATATTGAATTGCATCATAAACACAAAAAAGCCTGAAAATGCAATTGTGTGATTTTCAGGCTTATGATGTAATATCTTTTATTTCTGCCAGATTTCCCAAGCAGCAAATGCTTGAAGAAGCAGCATTTCCAAACCGTTTTTGACTACAGCTCCGTGTTCTTTTCCTTTTTTCATAAAGAGAGTTTCGTCCGGATTATATAGCAAATCATAAAGAAGATGCTTTGGGGTGAGAGCATCATATGGAATGTCAGGACAGGCGTCAACATTTGGGAACATACCAAGTGGAGTGGTGTTGACTATCACAGTGTAGCTTTCAAGCAGCTCTGGTGTGACATCCTGATAGGTGATGCAATGTTCTTTGGGAGTTCTGGAAACGAAAGTAGTTCCAACGCCCAATTGCTTCAGACCATGCATAACGGCTTTTGAAGCTCCTCCGGTGCCAAGAATCAGAGCCTTGCGGTGTGAAGAGTCCAGCAACGGTTCAATAGAGCGTTTGAAGCCAATAATATCTGAATTATATCCTATTAGTTTTGTTTTACCCAAAAATCCTTTTGTGAATTTTATTACGTTAACTGCACCAATCAGTCTTGCGTCTTCATCCAAATCATCCAGATAAGGGATAACCTGTTCCTTGTAGGGAATAGTTACATTCAATCCGTTAAGATTGGGATTTTCTTTCAAGACATTTTTGATATACTTAATGTCGGAGATTTCAAAGTTAACATATTGGGCATCTATTTTTTCCGATTCAAACTTCTGGTTGAAATAATTTTTCGAAAAAGAATGTCCCAGTGGATATCCTAATAAACCATATTTTTGCATAAGCTTTACAATTTATTTTGTTCCTGTATATAATGAACATATCCCAAATGTCAAAGTTTTGGCTTTGGCATCTTTAAAACCTACATCCGAAAGCAAATCTTCCATTACTTTGCCTTGTGGTACGACTTTGATGGATTCCGGAAGATAACTGTAGGCGGCTTTTTCTTTGGAAATCAATCGTCCGATATTTGGTATGACGAGTTTTGAGTACAAACCATAGAGCTGTTTCATCGGGAACTTCTCAGGTGTTGAGAGTTCCAGAATCATAATATGTCCTCCAGGTTTCAGAACACGATACATTTCGGCAAGTCCTTGCCTGATGTTTTCAAAATTACGGACACCGAAAGCTGCTGTTACGGCATCGAAACTGTTGTCTTCGTAGGTGAGAGCCGTGCAGTCCTGCTGTTCGAATGAAATATGGTCCTGGAATCCTGCTTTTGCCACTTTTTCTCTTCCGACCTGCATCATTCCTTCAGATATGTCAGCTCCGATGATAGTGTCCGACTTCAGTGTTTTATACATGGATATCGCTAGGTCGCCTGTTCCGGTTGCGATATCCAGAATTTTATTAGGGGAGAAAGGACGCAGGAAATTTATTCCTTTCCTGCGCCATCCTTTATCAAAACCGAACGAGAGCGTATGGTTCAGCAAGTCGTATTTGCCGGCAATGGCATCAAACATACGTCTGACCTGAATACCTTTATGCTCCTCTTGATTGTAGGGAAGTATTTTTTCTGAACCGTACTTCGTCATTCTTCGTCTGATTTATTTGTTCTGTAAATATTCAGTTACGTTCTTTTCGATACGATCGTGGATGTTGTCAGTTTCTTCCTTAACGAAAGTTTCACCAGTGATGTGCTCGTAAAGTTCGATGTAACGGTTGCTGATGCTTTCAACGATTTCCGGAGTCATTTCAGGAACAACCTGACCTGCTTTACCCTGGAAGTTGTTTTCCATCAACCATTCGCGAACGAATTCTTTTGAAAGCTGTTTCTGAGCTTCACCTTTTTCGAAGCGTTCCTGATAACCTTCAAGATAGAAATAACGTGAAGAGTCCGGAGTGTGGATTTCGTCCATCAAATAAATCTGACCGTTGTGCTTACCGAATTCGTATTTAGTGTCAACAAGGATAAGACCACGTTTTTCAGCGATTTCAGTTCCACGTTTGAACAATGCCAAAGTGTATTTCTCAAGCAATTCGTATTCTTCAGGAGTTGCAAGGCCTTTAGCCAATATTTCTTCTTTAGAGATATCTTGGTCGTGTTCGCCAATTTCAGCCTTAGTAGTCGGTGTGATGATTGGTTCAGGGAAACGTTCGTTTTCGCGCATTCCTTCAGGAAGTTTTACGCCGCAAATTTCGCGAACACCGCTCTTGTATGCACGCCAAGCGCTTCCGCACAAATAGCCACGAACAATCATTTCAACAGGGAAACCTTCGCAACGTACACCAACTGTAACCATTGGGTCCGGAGAAGCAAGTTTCCAGTTTGGACAAATGTCTGTTGTAGCATCAAGGAATTTTGCTGCAATCTGGTTCAACATCTGACCTTTATAAGGAATACCTTCTGGCAATACAACGTCGAATGCTGAGATTCTGTCTGTTGCAACCATTACCAGCAAGTCTTCATTTACACTATATACATCACGAACTTTTCCGTGATATACACTTTTCTGTCCTGGGAAATTAAAATCTGTTTTTACTAAAGCCTTTTTCATAACTTTAATTTATTATGGATTTGTTGTTGTTTTGTTTTCTTTTGACTTTTTCGCCTCTTCGGCTTCTTTCATTTTGTTTTTGTCGAATTTGTCATAAGCCTCAACAATGCGCTGAACTAACTTATGACGGACAATATCTTTTTTGGTGAACTCGACTTTTCCGATACCGTTTACGTTCTTCAGAATCTGCATTGCCTGAATCAGACCAGAAGTAGCGGTTGGAGGAAGGTCAATCTGTGTTACGTCACCAGTAATAATCATCTTAGCGTTTGTTCCTAGACGTGTAAGGAACATTTTTATCTGATGAGTTGTTGTGTTTTGTGCTTCGTCAAGGATAATAACTGCGTCATTCAGAGTTCTGCCTCGCATAAAAGCCAATGGAGCAATTTGAATGACATTATTCTCCATATATTCTTTGAGCTTTGCAACTGGAATCATATCCTGCAGCGCATCGTAGAGCGGTTGTAAATATGGATCCAGTTTGTCTTTCATCTCACCAGGAAGGAATCCTAGCTTTTCTCCGGCTTCAACTGCCGGACGGCTTAATATGATTTTACGGACTTCTTTGTTTTTGAGAGCTTTGACAGCCAAGGCAATGGCAACGAATGTCTTTCCGGAACCTGCAGGACCTGTGGCGAAAACCAAATCGTTGTTCTCAAAAGCATTGACCAGTTTTTGTTGGTTTTCTGTACGGGCAGTGATAGGTTTGCCGTTCATTCCGTGTATGATAAGATTTTCGTGCTTTACAACGGTTGGGGCTTTACCTTTTATTATATCGATTATTATTTCGTCGCTAAGAGAATTATACTCTTCGCAGAATTTTTCGATTTCTCTTATTTTTCTCAGGAAGAGTTCTGATTCTTCTTCTTCACCGATAACTTTCATTACATTCCCTCTTGCAACAATACGCAACTTAGGAAACAGGGTTTTTATCAGTTGCATGTTGCTGTTGTTTACCCCGTAAAAAATAATAGGATCTACATTTTCAAGAATATAAATGCGTTCGATCATTTTTGGTAGTTTCTAATATTTCTTTTGTTCGCCAAAATTACATAAAAATATCGATTATTTAAAGCACGTTTACTAATTTATATATCATGTCTGCAGCTATGCTTGTTTGTATATAAAGAGAAAGCAGCTCGCTTCACAGCGAACTGCTTTCGTGGAAAAACAAAACAATTCAAATAAATTGTAGTATTTGAATGTAATATACTTTAATTATTATAAAGAGTTATCTAGACCATTTTCTCAATCTTTCAATAGCTTCAATGGTTTCGTCTCTGTCGCCAAATGCAGTAAGTCTTAGATAGCCTTCGCCACATGGCCCGAAACCTACGCCCGGAGTACTTACAATATGTACTTCATAAAGTAGTTTTTCGAAGAATTTCCATGAAGTCAATCCGTCTGGAGCTTTAACCCACAAATATGGCGCATTCTCTCCACCATAAACTTTCAGTCCGCATTCTGTCAGTCCTTCACGCATTATTTTTGCGTTAGTCATATAATAGTTGATAGTGTTTTTTACTTGGACTTTTCCCTCAGGAGAATATACTGCTTCGGCTCCACGTTGAGTTATATAGCTTGTTCCATTAAACTTTGTGCACTGTCGTCTGTTCCACAATTTGTTTGGAGAGACGATTTCTCCATTCAAAGTTGTAGCTCTTAGTTCTTTAGGAACAATAGTATATCCACATCTGACACCTGTGAAGCCTGCAGTTTTTGAAAAACTTCTGAACTCGATAGCAACTTTTTTGGCTCCTTTTATTTCATAGATTGAGTGTGGTATACTAGGATCTTGTATGTATGCTTCATAGGCAGAGTCGAACATAATTATAGCATCATTTGCCAAAGCATAATTGACCCATTTTTTCAATTCTTCTTTAGTGAGAGTTGTCCCTGTTGGGTTGTTCGGATAGCATAGATATATTATATCAACTCTTCTGGATGGAAGACTAGGAATGAAATTATTCTCTTCCGTACATGGAATATAAACTACATCACTCCATCTTCCATCTGTCAGAACGCCAGTACGTCCGCTCATCACGTTTGAGTCAATATAAACCGGATACACCGGATCTGTTACACCAATGCTGTTGTCATGACGGAAAATATCACCAATATTACCACAATCACTTTTTGCTCCGTCGCTAATGAAAACTTCTCCCGGTTCGATAAATATTCCTCGGCTTTCATAATCATTTTTGATTATTGCGTCAATAAGGAATGAATAACCTTGCTCTGGGCCATATCCGTGGAATGTGTCTTTTTTACTCATCTCGTCTACAGCTTTATGCATAGCTTCAATTACTGCCGGAGCAAGAGGCTGGGTTACGTCACCAATTCCCATCCTGATTATTTTGCTTTTAGGATGAGTAATTTTGAAAGAGTTAACTTTCTTTGCAATATCCGAAAACAGATAATTGTTTTGTAGTTTCAAATAATGTTCATTTGCTAAAGCCATAATATTTATTGTTTTGTTTAATCCATTAATAATTTTATAAATTTATTTCTCCATCAAATACATGAGTAGCTTCGCCTGTCATTATAACCTGATTTGTTTTGTTTTTCCATTCTATGCTAAGGCTTCCTCCATCCATGTTTATTATAACCGGACTGTCTTTTGATACCAATCCTTTGTTGATTGCTGCAACAGCTGTTGCGCATGCTCCGGTGCCACATGCAAATGTAATTCCGGAACCTCTTTCCCAAACTCTCATTCTTATTGTGTTATTGCCTGTTATTTGAGCAAATTCAACATTCGTTCTGTCCGGGAAGAATTTATGGTTTTCTATCATTGGTCCGATTTCTGACAAATTTACTTCTTCAATATTATTAGTAAAAACTACATAATGCGGATTACCCATAGAAATACTGGAACCGGAAAATTCCATACCATTGTCTAAGCGTATTTTCAGTATGTCTGATTTTATTTCAGGATTGCCCATATCAACTGAAACTTTTTTTACAACTTTATCTTCAATAATAAGTTTCAGATATTTGATTCCTGAATTAGTGTCTAAAGAAATGTCTTGTTTATTTGTCAATCCATTTTCATAAACAAATTTACCAATACATCTGGATGCGTTTCCACACATTTTTGCTTCTGAGCCGTCCGAATTAAATATGCGCATACTGAAATCTGCTATATTAGATTTACCTATCAGGACTAATCCGTCAGATCCAATACCTGTATGGAATTTACTCCATTTGATAGCCAATTCAGTTGGGTTGCTGATTGTCTGTTTGGTGGTGTCAACGTAAATATAATCGTTTCCTGCACCATGCATTTTGCTAAACCTTATTTTATTTGTCATATTATAATGTATTTGGCTATAAAGCTATCTTTTTGCTTTTAGTTTTTCGCAAATATATTACGTTTTGGAATATAAAATACTTTTTTTCTGTTAATCGTTATTTAAAAACTTGCTTTGTTTTACTTTGTAATAATATTCGTTTATTTTGTTGTGTTTTGTTTGGATTTTAGATTAAATACTAATTAAGTGTTATTAAGGTGGGCTGTTTTTTATCTTTTTGGATATATAGATTAGGATAGATAAAATAAGATAAAATTGTAATAAGAGATTTAAGAAACAAAATATAAAAATAGGTCCGAACCCACGAATATGTAGAACCGGACCTATTTTTGTCTAGGGTCGAACGTAATAAAACGTATGTTCAAACCTATATTAAAACAGTTTTATTTAAGAGTTGCAGCAATAGCATCAACTAATTTTTTAGCATTTGCATTGTTTGGATTAAGTTCCAATGCTTTATCCAAATAGCCCTTAGCTTCTTTCAATTGTGCATCAGCTTTTGCTTTTTCTGTATTATATTTATCAGGATCTGAAGTTGCAAGAGGATGGATTTCGTTTAATTTTGTTGCTCCAGCATTATAAAGCATACCACCTAAACTTTGATAAGCTCCTTCCTGATGTTTTTTGTTTGAAGAGTTCAGAACTGCTTTATACATTCTTGTTGCAGTTTCAATATCACCTTTTTTCTGTGCAGCCTGTCCTTGTTTTATACCGTAGGCATATAACATTTTTTCAAGATTTGCATTTCCTGGCAAAGCTTTTAATCCGGCTTCAACAGTGTCAAAAAATTCTTCTGTCTTATTCAGATTGCGGTAAGCCATTGCTTCTCCTGTATATGAATCGTCCAGATTGTAATTGAATTTAACAGCCATATCGAAATATTTTGCTGCTTCAGCATAATTCTTTGCTTGATTTGCGCAAAAACCGCAATTAAAGATACGGACTGTGTCTTTGTATTCGGTTAGTTTCAAGTATTCTCCATACTTGGCTAAAGCTTCTGTGTAGTTTTTTGCATTCAATGCAGCGTCACCGTCTGCTTTCAACTTCTCAATATCTTGTGCAAATGCACTTCCAATTCCAAGGCAGAATGCCACTAATAATACTATTTTTTTCATGGTTTTATAAATTGATATTTGTTATGTGTCCATAAAGTTAGAAATTATATTTTATTCCCAAAACCTTATGGCGAGTTTTTTTGTTATTTATATTATATAGGATATATATATAATGTATTTCCCGCATTTTATAGGCTTTTTGTAACAAATAATTATATCTAGTTCCTCATTAATTCAGAAATGTTTTTACTCTGTTTATTTAACAAAAGCTTTATGGAATCTCATAATTTGCTCTGTTGTATCTTGTATATGTTTGGCAGTATATTCACAATCCATAGCTTTTTCAATTTCTACGGGTGATTTATGTATACTCCAATATGCAGTCAGGCCTTGTTCCAATATTTGTTGGTCTGCTTCTTCTGTGTTCCCGGATAAAGCTATAACAGGAATGTTGAATTTGTTGGCATGGTTTATTATTCCGCTGATGGCTTTTCCAGATTTTGTCTGTTTGTCAAGTTTTCCTTCTCCGGTTATAATCAAATCTGCATTTTGGATAATGGAATCAAAATTCATGAATTGCAGAATGAATTCTATGCCGGATGTAAGAGTTGCATTAAGGTAAGAATGGAAAATACCTCCTAAACCGCCGGCATCACCGCTTCCTTCAACTTTCTGTATGTCTATTCCTTTTTCTTTATTGATAATGGAAGCTATGTTTTGCAGTCCGTCATCCAAATGTTTTACCATTTCCGGATTTGCTCCTTTTTGCGGCGCGAAAATATATGCAGCTCCGTTTTCTCCATAAAAAGGATTCTTAACGTCTGTAATAATATTGAATGAGCATTCTTTAATAACTTCATCAATATTTGAAGAATCAATATGATATACTTCAGTTAGATTATTACCGGAAATATTTATATTGTTACCTTTCTTATCAATGATTCTGAATCCTAGAGCTTGCAACATTCCCAATCCTGCATCATTTGTTGCACTTCCTCCAATTCCTATAATGAAATTCTTACAACCTTTTTTTATGGCGTCAAGAATCATTTCTCCTGTTCCATATGTATTGGTCAACATAACATTTCCCGGCTTATATGGAATCAGAGACAGACCGCTCGCAGCAGCCATTTCCATGAATGCCGTATCGTTACTTATTCCATATTGGGCATTGATTATTTCTCCCAAAGGATTGTGAACTTTCACATCAACAATATGTCCGTCGCTGTGTGTCATCAGTGATTCAACTGTGCCTTCGCCTCCATCTGCAATAGGTAGAACAACAGTGTTACATTCAGGATATATATTATGAATACCTTTTTCCACTGCTTTCCCAAGTTCTGCTGAAGACAATGAACCTTTGAAAGAATCAATGGCTATGACTATTTTATTCATATAGCAATAATTGTTATGTTGGATTATAAACCAAAGGTTCATGGAGTTTTATTTAAAAATCCATGAACCTTATATATTATGTATGAATAATCAATTATTTATTCAAATAAGAACTAAGTTCCTGTGGTAAATAGAATGTATTGTTCTTGTCTACATAAACAATGACAGAATTAAGACGAATTTCTTCATTACCTTTCTTGCCAACTTTCACAATGTTTGTAAAAGGATTAATAGTAAGCTGTTTTTTCTTGTTCTTTACAACAAGAGTAGGGAAAGACTTTTCGTCTTTAGCAGGAACAATTTCATATTTGAAATCTTTGAATACTTCGCTGTGTTTAGCAAAATTCTTGTTGCTAAGTTCGTCAAGTTTGTTTCTGTCAAATCCGAATAATGCGCATAAATAAGCATTCATTTCGATATTTGTGTTCATACCAATTGGTAGAGTATTCTCCGGATGATAAGCGGCCAGGAAAACTTCTTCACCAGTGTGTCCGCCTGTTGTGAATCCGATGCATGAACGTTCTGTGATTATTTTAGCCATGAAACCATTCAAAGCATCGCTATACAAAGAAGATAATGATTCATTGCCTCTTTCATTTTCTGGAATAGGACTGTTCTTATAGTCTTTGCAATGATTCAATGCGTTCAGTTCCTGTTCTGTCAATTCAAAACCTGCATATTCTCTGAAAACTTCCTGAACTTCAGAGTTTGGCACACTGTTTACTTTCTTTGCCAAGCCATCAGCTGTAAGTTTGAATAAAGATAGTTGGTGGAACAGCTGGTCTTTTGTTAGTTTGTCATATCCTTTACAGCTACTACGTCCGATGCTCAAACCGCTGTTTCCGTGGTCTGGCATAATTACTACAGCTGTTTCTTTATTCTGGCGAGCAAATTCGAGAGCAACTCCGCAAGCACGGTCGAAAGCTAACAGGTCAGAAACAATACCAACCGGGTCGTTGGCATGTGCAGCCCAGTCAACTTTACTTCCTTCAACCATCAGGAAGAAACCGTTCTCGTTCTTTGACAACTTTTCAATAGCTGTTTTTGTCATTTCCTCAATTGAAGGTTGTTCTTCTGGATTACGGTCAATGTCATAGTTCATTTCTCTTTCACAGAACAAAGCCCACATTTTGTCGTTTTTGTCAGAACGCATACCTTTAAGATTATCTTTATATACGGAATATCCGTTTGATTTCAGATAAGATTCGCATTCTTCAGGCAGCAAACTTGTACCTCCACCGATAACCACGTTTAAGTCATTGTGAGCCATTTGGCGTGAAATCCAGTCGTAACGTCCGCGATTGTAGCTGTGAGCGGAGCAATCGGCAGGTGTTGCATGCGGGAACTCGCAAGTAAACACAAGTCCTGTTGATTTCCCTTTCAGTATTTTTGCTGCTTCCAATACAGTAGTCAACGGCTGATAAGCTCTGCTTGAATCCATAGGATAAATATCATTTCCTGGGTCTGCTACCGGATAAGTTGAAACATAACCGGTTCTGCTTGGATAACCGCTCATATAGCAAGACGTTGTAGGAGCAGAATCACCAATAGGAGCATTGGATGAATGAGTTCTTACTGTACCGCAAATATAAGGGTCGATATTCAGATTTGGCTTGTCCGGATTTTCATACCATTGAATCCATCTCGCCAAAGAAACAGATGACAGAGAAGTTCCATCCGGAATTAATACTATTACATTCTTTACCGGCTTTACATCTTCCGGCTTGATAGCATTTGATGGCATTGACACAATAGTCAATAATGCTAATAGAAGAAGAATTCTTTTCATACCCAATTAATCGTTATATTATTGTTTAATGTTTAGAATACGTATTTGTCTTATAACATATGGATTTCTTCAGGGAAAATAGTCAGTTTTTCCGAACCGTTTGCTGTAACAAGAAAACTGTTTTCTATTCCTACAGCACCGACTCCGGGAATAACAAACTTAGGTTCCAAGGCGAAAATCATATTTTCTTCAAGGATTTCCTTTGAGCGAGGTGTAAGAACAGGAAGCTCATTTATTTGTAGTCCTATTCCGTGGCCTACGAATTTAGCCTGCTGTTTGGTGCCCATGAAATAAGCTTCAAGCTTCTCTTTCTCTACTATTCTTGCCGCAATATTGTATAATTCGGAACAAAGGGCGCCCGGACGAGTTGCCAAAGCTATTTCTTCCTGAATTTCTAATGCAACTTGATGAGCTTTATATGCCAGTTCTGTAAGTTTTCCGACAGAAAAAACTCGAGTCATATCAGTCATATATGCAGTATAGTTTCCTGCCATATCCACCATTATGGCTGTTCCTTCTTTAAGCAGAGTTCCGTTTGCGCCCAATGGACATGAAATGTCAACTCCGGCTCCACCAAGAGCAAAGTCGAATGGGGAAGGAGCTTCCGCATTTTCTCCGGCAAGAAGGCTTCCCATAAATATATCCATATTTGCACCGAAAGCACGGAATAATCCAATAGAACCATTCTTTCTCATGCAATGTTCTATCTCAAACTGGAATTCCAGGTCAGTCATTCCAGGCTTGAAGCAGTTAGGGATTTCTCTGTAAGTTGCAGCATGTTTTGCGGCGGATATTCTTGTTTGGGAAATTTCATGTGGAGTTTTAACTCTTCGGATATTTCGCATCAGGCTTGTTGCGTTTCCTGTTTCTTGAGGATTGAAGATATTTTGCAGCCTAGTATATTCTGAGTAAGTTAGTTCATCAGCTTCAAGAAGAAGTTTTTCCGGTAGTTTTATTCCATATTTCTCAAACATTTCCGGAAGTTGTTCTGGCTTGCGGATATAAACTAAATTATTCCCTTTAAGGTCATTCGGACGTTTAATAAATAACCATGGTTCTCCTTCTACAGGAAGATAGAAGTAACCATTATACATTTGTCCGGTTACGTAGAATAAATTGACACCGGCAGACAATAAGCATCCGTCTGCATTTATTTCTTTCAGAGCTGTTTGTATTCTATTCCATTTAATTCGGAAGTCATCAATTAAACTTTCGTTTATCATCTTCTGTTCTCTTTTCTTTTTTGTTGCCGTAAAGATAAGGATAATTATGCGCTTGCTTTATTGTTTGGAAATATTTTTGAATGATGTAACGAAATATTATTATGATTGAAATATAGACAAAACGGTTGGTAGATTTTGGTATTTATATAAACAAAAAGAGAACCTGCTTCACAGCAGATTCTCTTTTGAGCCTCTTGTCGGATTCGAACCAACGACCCCGAGATTACAAATCACGT
>CALCST010000021.1 GCA_937894065.1 uncultured Parabacteroides sp.
ACTTCCGAAACAAATTTGTTTTTCTTCCGTAAGTAATTCAATTTTCTTTCGGAAGGAATTTAAGTTACATTCGAATGTAAATTTCCGAAATTTTAAATAGGTTATTTCCGGAAAAAGGTAAGCATCTTTATTTAGAAACACTCTAGTCTTTTCTGAGAAAGGTGCCGACCTTAGAAAAGATCACTACTTTAATTTCGTCACCTATTTACTTTTTCAAGTTTCACGACATCGATATACCATTAATTATCAATACAATCATATGTTTTTAATATTTATCAACATCAGCATTAAAAAAAGGAAAAACAATCCACATCTGAATGAATGATTTATATAACCATTATGATCTGATTCCTCATATTGGGGATGATCATAACCCAACCATATATTTTGATCATAGCTTGTAATGGAAAAATAACACCTGTATTTTGCCTCAATACCTATAAAACGCCAGACATATCGAAAACCGATTTCAGGGTAAATAGCATAATCATTATACCAGAAATTTTCTCCACTATAAGTGTAGGCTCCAATCATAACATCTTTAAATATATCAGTCTGTCTTGATTTGAACCTCTGATACTCCAACCCTCCACCTGCAAACAGATAAAGATTCTTATAATCAATAATGTTATAATCATAGCCTAAACCTATACCATAAAGGCGTTTCTCCCTTATATATAAAGAACATTTTCTTTGTACCATTCCTCATCGTTACGCCAACCAAATGGAACATCAAAATGCAAAGAGTGCTTATCCGTGAGATTATATCTGAATGATAATTCCATTGGATAGACTTTAGGACGTCCAGCTCCCATTTCTTTTATGCGATCCTTGAATGAATAGGAAATCCCTACACTGAATCTCTTAAATTCCTTTTCCTGCGAATAGACTTCCGTACATAACAGAATTGCTGCTACATACAGTAAAATTTTTGATATTGATTTGAGCTTCATAATGTTAATTTATTTGATTAGTAATGAACCATCTAAATTTTCAACTTAACCAAACATCTGCTCAAATCCACTCCTCAACAACAGTTTAAGTCTTAAACGCAAATATAATGATAAAACTGTGGTTATTATTTTCAAATTTATTCTTATTCCTTATCACTTCCCTTTCCCTGCAATCCTGTCAACTATCACAGCTATCGCACCATCACCAGTAACATTGCATGCCGTACCGAAACTATCCATAGCAATATAAAGCGCAATCATCAAGGCCTGTAATGTTTCATTAAAGCCAAGCATGCTTTGAAGGATTCCAAGAGCAGCCATAATTGCACCGCCAGGAACTCCGGGAGCTGCAACCATGCTTATTCCAAGCATCATAATAAAACCTGCAATTTGAGGGAAGGAAATTGTTTCGCCGGACATGATAAGTATTGCCATAGCACAAGCCACAATTTTCATTGTGCTTCCAGCAAGATGGATTGTTGCGCAAAGAGGGACGGTAAATATTGCTATATTCTCACGTACACCGTTCTTTACCGTCTGGGCAAGAGTAACAGGAATAGTTGCTGCTGAAGACTGAGTTCCCAAGGCTGTTGCGTATGCCGGCAACATATTTCGCAAAAGCTTAAGCGGATTACGTTTGCTCACAAGTCCGGCTATACTGAATTGTATAAGCAAAAGCAGAACATGAAGGACAAAAATAACCAGAATAACTTTCAGGAACATAGAAATGATATTCATAACCTGACCGCTGACAGTCATGTTAAGGAAGATACCGAAAATATGAAGCGGAAGAAGTGGGATAATTACTGCCTCAATGACAAGAGTTATTATATCCTTGAAATCGTTGAAACATTCTTTAAGTGCTGTTCCATTAATATAGGAAAGTCCGAGTCCGACAGTGAAAGACAAAAGCAATGCTGTCATTACATCCATAACCGGCGGCATTGCGACGGAAAAATAGGATTGCAGCATGAAATCCTCTGGATTCTCAATTGCCGTAAGCTCGGTGTTGACAGGCAATATTTGCGGAAAAATGTTCATTCCGCTGAAATAAGTGAAAAAACCGGAGAATATGGTTGAGCCGTATGCTATTGCAGCTGTTATGGCTAGAAGCTTTCCGGCACCTTTGCCCAAATCACCAATTGCCGGAGTGACAAGTCCAACGATAATCAGAGGAATGGCAAAAGACAGGAAACTTCCAAACAATGAATTGAAAGTTACAAATATACGAGCTATACTGATTGGCAAGAAATTGCCGAAAATAATTCCGGCTAAAATGGCAATTACAACCTTAGCCAGCAGTGAGACCTTCAGTTTTTTCATGATGTTGTTTGATTTTGAATCCTAAAATGGCAATAAATATACTCATTAAAGGACTAATAAGGTTAAAAAAGCAATATGGTAAATATGTTAAAGTTCCTACACCGAGGATAGTTGCCTGAGTCATACCGCAAGTATTCCATGGAATAAGAACAGATGTTACGGTTACGGCATCCTCTGTAGTACGGCTGAGAAGGCGGCTTTCATAGCCTTGCTTCTTATAGATATCCTTGAACATATTTCCTGTAAGAATAATAGATATATACTGGTCGGCAGTACATATATTCAGAGTCAGTCCGGCAACGACTGTAGATGCAACCATGCTGGCTCTTTTCTTCATAAATCTGAGGAAAACGGAAGTAATGCTTTCGAGCATTCCGCTTGCCGTCATTGCTCCGCCGAAACACATGGCACATATAATAAGCCATATTGTATTCATCATTCCTGCCATTCCACGTGTTGCAACCAAGGAATTCAAAGCTTCGTTTCCGGTTTCAACCTGAGTGCTTCCATAGAATGTCATGAATGTACCTTTAAATAAAGAAATTGAGTCCTCAACTCCTGTACCTGATATTTCATGAAGCAAGTGAGGCTGGAAAATAATAGCACAAACTCCAGCAAGAGCTGCGGATATGAACAACGTGATTATTGAAGGGACTTTGCGTGATATCAGCACTCCTGTAATAACAGGAACCAACAGCAGCCACAATGATATATTAAATGTTTCCTTCAAAGAATTGGAGAATTCAACTATCTGGTCAGCGTTGCCTGATTCATGGCTTAAACCTGCGATAAGAAATATCAACAGAGTAATAGTCATCGACGGCACTGTTGTAAACATCATATATCTTATATGCGAGAAAAGCGGTGTGTTGGTTACAGACGAGGCAAGGACAGTGGTATCAGACAAAGGAGAAACTTTGTCTCCGAAATAAGCTCCTGAAATAATGGCTCCGGCAACCCAGCCAGTTGAAAAGCCCTGAGCCTCACCTATTCCCATAAGTGCAATTCCTATTGTTGCAATAGTTGTCCATGAACTTCCGGTCATAACTGAAATCACGGCACAAATTATGCAGCACGATACGAGGAAAAAATGAGGGTGAAGTATCTGCATTCCGTAATAAATCAGCGTCGGGACAACGCCGCTTACCATCCATGCTCCAGACAAAGCTCCTATCAACAGAAGGATAATCAACGCAACAGAAACGCCTAATATATTATTACAAATTGCTTCCTCAATCTTTTTCCAGTGAATCTTCGAAACAATTATTGCCAACGCAGAGCATATTGCGGTTGATGTTAGCAGAACCACTTGACTGGCACCGCTAAGAGCATCACTGCCGAAAGTATTAATTGTAATGAAAAGAAGTATTACTAATGAAACAATAGGAATGATGGAAATCCAAGCTGAAGGAAGTTTGCCTTTAGTCATTATGTTGATATTTCTGTTAATTGTTTAAGTTTCGCAAGCTCAACTTAAAAGTTTACAAGGTTTCAGATACAAGTTAACAAGGTCAGAACACCTGTAATTTAACGAATTAATATCCTAACTTGTCATCTTGTCAACTTGTTATCTGGAAGTTGAGCTTGCGAAACTTGAATTACTTATTATGCTTTATAAGATTCATAAATTCTTCTCTTGTTTTTGCCTGCTGGAAGAATCCTGTAAAATCAGATGTTGTGGTAAGAGAATTCTGTTTCTCAACTCCACGCATTTGCATACACATGTGCTGTGCCTCGATAACAACCATTACGCCAAGAGGATCAAGAGTTTTCTGAATACAATCTTTAATCTGCATAGTCAGTCGTTCCTGAATCTGCAAACGGCGGGCAAAAATATCTACAACACGAGGAATCTTGCTCAAACCGGTAATGTATTTTTTAGGAATATACGCGATGTGCGCCTTTCCGAAAAACGGCAACATATGATGTTCGCAAAGCGAAAAGAAATCAATATCCTTAACAATGACCATCTGTTTGTAATCTTCTTCCTGGAACATTGCAGAACGTAAAACGGCTTCCGGGTCTTCGTTATATCCTTTGGTAAGGAACTGCATTGCCTTTGCTACACGCATAGGTGTTTTCAGCAAGCCTTCACGTTCAGGATTTTCACCTAACAGAGTCAAAACCTCGCGATAATGGTCAGCGAGAACTTCTCTGTTTTTCAATATTATTTCTTCGTTCAACTCAGACATATATTATTTAATTCAATGGAATTTTTACTTCTTCTTTAACTATGTACATCTCTTTGGCGTACGAAGGGAATGCGTCCATAAGCAGCCTCAAAGTACGATAAGCTTCTTCGTGCGAGCGAAAATCGCCTACACGCAATTTCCAGAACGGAGCGTTATAGGTTACATAAGTCGGCATATCCGGAAATAATTCCTTTATTTCTTTTTCTTTCTTAAAAGCTTCATCTTTTGATTTACGCTGGTTATTTCCGGAGAAAACCTGTGTTCGGAATCCCTGGATTTTCAGGAAAGTTTCATTCTCTGTTGTCTCAACATTCTTTCCGTATTTTCGTGCTCCAACCAATCGTTTTATCTCATCAGACTGATTAACGGTTACAACACCCTTACCTGCCTGTCGTGACGACAGTCTGTCAAATATCGTCATGACATGCACCGTTGCAGCATTATCATCAGTTGTTTGAGCCGACAAACTAAAAGCCGAACACAAAGCGACAAACAAAAGTCCAAGGAAATATCTCATACTATATATTTAGATTTTAAATAGTTCAAGTTTCGCAAACTCAACTTGCATATAGTTGACAAGGCTTCAGAAACAAATTAACAAGATATTCCTTGCCAACTTGTTCTCTTGTAAACTTGTCAACTATAAACAAAGTTGAGCAATACGAAACTTAAATAAAAAAATTATTTATCGAAAGCTTCGATAATAGGCATGAATTTTTCAACTGCCAAAGAAGCACCACCGATCAAACCACCGTCAACGTTTGGTTTAGCGAACAATTCTTTTGCGTTACCGCCGTTGCAGCTACCACCGTAAAGGATAGTGCAGTTGTCAGCAACTTCGTTACCATATTTAGCAGCCAATGTAGCACGGATGTGAGCGTGGATTTCTTCAGCCTGGTCAGCTGTAGCAGTTTTACCAGTACCGATAGCCCAAACTGGTTCGTAAGCCAAGATGATTTTACCGAAATCTTCAGCAGACAAGTTGAACAAAGAACCTTCGATCTGTGCGTCAACAACTTCGAAGTGTTTGCCAGCTTCTCTTTCTTCCAAAACTTCACCAATACAGAAGATTGGAGTCAAACCGTTAGCCAAAGCCAATTCAACTTTAGTCTTAAGGATTTCTGGAGTTTCGTGATAGTAAGCACGACGTTCAGAGTGACCCAAAATAACATATTTAGCACCTGTTGAAGCAACCATAGCAGCAGAAACTTCACCTGTGAAAGCACCGCTTACTTTATCTGCACAGTTTTCAGCAGCTACACCGATTTTGTTAGTATCGATAGCAGCAGCTACGCTTGCCAAGTGAGTGAACGGAGTACCGATGATAACATCACAGTTAGTTGTTTTGTTTTTCAAAGCTTCGTTCAAGCCTTTTGCCAACTCCAAGCCTTCAGCCAGAGTAGTGTTCATTTTCCAGTTTCCTGCAACAATGTTCTTTCTCATAATCTTAAATTATTTATATAAAGTATGTGATACAAAAATTATTTTTCTTTTTTCTTTCGTTTGTTTCTAAACCAGTCGTACCCCCAAACGAACAGCAAAGGTACGGTAAAAGTCAATAGGTTGGTTAATAGTTCCGCTTCTTCTTTAATATTTTGTTTATTTCCTGCCAAATATGATTTGGTCAGCGCGTCCAGAACTTGTTCGTCCGGGATATCGTTATAATGCCATTTGGCAAGTATTGTTCCATCTTTTATCAGGACCAATCCCGGATTTGAACGGATTATAGTTTTCAACACTACCTCATCAGCAAACAAAAATGAATATTCGGCTCCTGTATAATCTATCCATTTATTGATTTCATCTTCTGTAGAACCGGTAATACAATAAAAGCCTAAATTATCATATTCCTGAGTAAAATCGAACACATTATTGATTTCGTCGATTCTTTCATCACTTGCTTTTTTCAGGTCCGGAGCAATCAGAAGATACAAAGCTCTGCTATCACTCAGCAAGCTGTCAGTAACATCAACTCCATCCAGTGTCGTAACGGAGAAATTGCTGATTGGCGGGACATATCCCTGTTTTATTAATGTCGTTTTTGAATCGACAAATACCCAGCTGGAATCGTTGCTTGGATAATTATCAAGCGTAAACTCTTTCTGAACACCATCTTTTTCATATATGAACGAATATTCATATTCATCCTGCGGAGCGCCTTCAGGTATTTCCATCTGCGACGGAATATTTACTCCAACCTTGAACGGCCTGAAATCAATGACAGGAAGATGATTGTAATTTATATTGGCAAACAACAACATATAAAGGTATGAGAACAAGGCTACAAACCAATATACCTTATATGTATATAATTGATATAGTTTCTGATTATAGACAAATGTATATATAGCAGCAGAAAGCAAAACTACATTCTTAAGAAAGGTTTCCCAATTGGTAAGCACCAGAGCATCACCAAAACATCCACAATCAGAAACAGGGTTGAACAATGCCAGATACAATGTGAGTGGAGTCATGAAAAGCATAAACACCAATGTGAGGAATGATGTATATCTTCTATATACTCCCAGCAACATACATACACCCAGCATAAACTCAAATGCAGCCAGGTTCATCGACAATGTAACAGAAAATATATGCAGAAAATCCAAACCGAAAGCCTTAAGATAGTCATCTATCTTAATAGCGCCACCCATTGGGTCAACAGCCTTTACAAAGCCTGAGAAAATGAAAACGACGCCAATAAGTATTCTGCCGGCTTCCGCCAAGACTTTTTCAACAATCTCTTTTCCGTTCATTGATAAATTCATGTATGTATTATCACTCGCCAAACTCAAGTTTTATCAAACCGAACAATGCATAATTTACCATATCCATATAATTGGCATCTATGCCTTCTGAAACCAAAGTCTTTCCGTCATGACTTTCGATTTGTTTGGTTCGATAAAGCTTCATAAGTATCAGATCAGTATATGAACTTATTCGCATACTACGCCACGCCTCATCATAGTCATGATTTTTAGCATACATAAGTTCTTTCGTTTCCGTCATATATTTATCATACAACTCCAAAGCCTCTTCGTTAGTTATATCAGTTGTATCGGAAAAACCATTTGCCAACTGGATAAGACCAATTATTCCATAATTGACAATTCCAATGAATTCAGGACGAATTCCCTCATTAACCATACTAACACCCTTGATTTCAAGGCTTCGTATTCGGTTTGCCTTTATAAATATCTGATCAGTCAATGAAGTCGGTCTCATAATACGCCATGAAGGACCATAGTCCTTGAGTTTCTTTTCGAAAAGATCACGACATATTGATATAACTTTTTCAAATTGTTGTTTCGTATCTTGCATATTATCCGAATTATACGGCAAAGATAGTGAAAGGTGAGCGTAGAATCAAAATCAAAAGCTTGTTTTTGATTTTGATTTTACCGAGCCGCATCATATCTGAAGAAAAGATACTGAAAACACGTCCGAACACATCAGAAAAAACAACAACAGAAAAAATAATTAAGGCCGAACCTAAATTCATTTGGGGCCGTATATATTTGAGAATAAATACGGCCCCAAATTACCATATATCTAGATATATTTTAAATTAAGCTTAGAAACATATTTTTTACTCAAGTTTATGATTGCTATAGAAAATAAAAAGGCACAAAGGAAAACCTTTATGCCTTTCACTTATTTTCAGAAACTTATCAGCAATTATGAACAACGAATTGCACGGCCTATACGTAAAACCGTAGTCTTTGTTATTCCATTCAATTCACATAATTTCGAAACTGTTGTGCCATAACGCAATGCTATAGCACCTAATGTATCACCTGATTTTATTCTATGATATACAGGTTCATTACTTTGTTCTGCAGAATTATTGTCATTTAATGCTGCTACGGCTTCCTGTTTTGCCTCAACAACAACTTTTTTTGCAGTAGCCTTTGATGGGCGATTATTATTAGCCTGTTCTACACCTGCAGAACAACGAATTGACTGACCGATTCTTAACATCGAAGTACTCTTCAGTCCATTCAATCTGCAAAGCTCACTAACTGTTGTTCCATACATTCTTGCTATCTTTCCTAATGTATCACCTGATTTAACTCTGTGATAAACCATCTGGTTACTTGAAGAAGTATATATATTACTCTTTCTACCGTTGATTTTCACATTATGGAAAACATATTTATCCTCATGAGGAACACCATTTTCAAAATCAATTATTTCTGCAGGATTTATAGCCTGTCCGAGGAATCTTGTTTCAAAATGCAAATGTGAACCTGTTGAACGACCTGTATTTCCTCCCAAACCAATTGGCTGACCAGCCTTCACTATATCATTAACCTGAACTAATTGTTTTGAAAGATGACCATAGACTGTTTCCAAACCATTAGGATGGCGGATAACCAGATAATAACCATATCCACGGCGTTCAAAATTACGGATACGAACTTTTCCGTCGAAGGCTGCACGGATGGTATCACCTTTCAAGACTTTCAAGTCAATACCTTTATGCATTCTTCTGCGACGAGGTCCATATTTTGATGTTACTCTTGCTATTGAATCAATAGCTATAGGATAAACAAAAGAAGAACAGTCAATTGCACATGAATCAGGGAACTCAACCTTTTCATTTGAACCCTTAAACGGGTCAACCCATCTTGTATCCCAATTTGAACCGTATAAATCTTCAGCTGGAAACATCAATGACTCATGAGATAGGATTTCTTCGTATTCGGCTTCCAATATTTTTACAGAAGACAAATCTTTCTTAAAACCTACCCTATCAGCCATCAATTCTGATACATGACGATCCAAAATTTCTGTTTGTGCTGTTATCTGCTCTGATGTTTGTTTCTTTTCAGGTTCAACGGCATTCGCTACTGGAATCATAACAACGCCCAAACATAGCGACAATAGTGTTTTTAAAGTCATTTCAACAATAATTCAAGCATTCTTATTCAAGTGATTGAAGAGAATTCGGCTTATTATTAACAATCTGCTAATTCTCAGCATGTCAAAGTTCGGAATTTCAAAAATATATCACAAATCTATTACTGAAATTTTTCTTCAATAGAATTCTCAAATGTTAATAAAATGACTTAAAATACAATTAAACAAACAGTTACAAAATATATGTTATACAACATATCAACTAATTAATCCCCAATTAATCTTTTTCGAGAACAAACTTTTCAGCCTTTCGTTCAGTAATCTGTATGTTTCGGAAGATAAATCAGGGTCTTCGTCCAAAACTTTAATTGCCATATCTCTTGCGATTTGCAGAATCTGACCGTCGGAAGCCAAATTGGCTATCTTCAAATCAATGCCGTCACCACTTTGCCTTGTACCTTCCAAATCTCCATATCCGCGCAGTTTCAAATCTGCTTCAGCAATTTCAAACCCATTGTTACTTTTAACCATTATATCAAGCCTTTTTCGGGTTTCATTACTCAATTTATAAGAAGATACAAGTATGCAATAAGATTGTTCCGCGCCGCGGCCCACTCGTCCTCTCAACTGATGAAGCTGTGAAAGACCGAATCTTTCAGCACTTTCGATAACCATTACGGAAGCATTAGGCACATTAACCCCAACTTCTATTACAGTTGTTGCCATAAGTATATTGGCTTCTCCCGAAATAAACTTCTGCATTTCTTTATCTTTCTCTGCGGCTTTCATTTTGCCGTGAACCATACAGACCTTATATTCAGGAAAAACTTCCTTGAAATTCTCAAATCCTTCTTCAAGACTTTTATAATCTAATTTCTCATTTCCTTCTATCAAAGGATAGACAACATAGACCTGTCTGCCTTTTCGTATTTCCGAACGCAGGAAATCAAAGAGCTGGGCTTTATTATTATCATAGCGGTGCATGGTCATTATAGGTTTACGTCCCGGCGGCAACTCGTCTATAACAGAGACATCCAAATCTCCATACAATGTCATTGCCAAAGTACGCGGAATTGGAGTTGCTGTCATTACCAGGACATGAGGAACTACCGCATTATTCTTACCCCATAGTTTTGAGCGTTGTTCAACTCCGAACCTGTGCTGTTCATCAATTATTGCCAATCCTAATGATGAGAAAACAACTGTTTCCTCAATCAGCGCATGAGTTCCGATAACAATCTGTATTTCTCCATTAGCAATGGCAGGCAGGATTTTATTCCTTTCGGACTTCTTTGTTGAGCCGGTCAGCAAAGCAACATTTATGTCCATATCCTTCAAAAAGGATTTTATTGTTGCATAATGCTGTGCTGCCAGAATTTCTGTCGGAGCCATCATGCATGCTTGAGTGTTGTTGTCCAATGCAAGAAGCATTGCAAGCAAACCGACAAGAGTCTTTCCACTTCCAACATCTCCCTGAAGAAGTCTGTTCATCTGCCTGCCGCTTCCCATATCTGCACGCATTTCACGAACTACACGCTTTTGCGCACCGGTAAGTTCAAACGGCAAATAATCTTTATAGAACGTATTGAAATAGTCGCCGACTTTCAAAAACGGAATACCTTGAAGTTTTCGCTGTCTATTATATGCCGACTTCAGCATATTCAGCTGAATGAAAAATAATTCGTCAAACTTCAATCTTGCTTGTGCTCTTCTGAGTTTCTCAGTTGATTCCGGGAAATGAATATTCTTCATAGCTTCAGAAAAAGACATCAAGCCCAAAGATGTAATAATGTTATTCGGTAAAATTTCTGGTAAATACCAATTAATGTTAGTCAGCAATGTATATTGCAGATTCTGTATTGCTCTGGAATTAAGAAAAGATTTCTTCATCCTTTCCGTTGTGTTATAATAAGGTGTCAATCCGTTTGCCACCTGACCACTTTGCTCAACGGAATCTATATCAGGATGAGCTATATTAAATGTATGACCGAATTCTGCCGGTTTACCGAAGACTATATATTCAACTCCGATTTTTATCTTATCCTTGACATAAGCCAAGCCTTTGAACCAGACTAAATCCATAAGTCCGCTACCATCGGAAAATTTGCCAACCAAGCGTTTGGTTCTGCCCTCACCTATTTCCTCAAAAGACAAAATTCGTCCCTTAAGTTGTATGTATGGCATATTTCCCCTAATCTCGGATATTTTATAGAAACGACTTCGGTCAATATATTTATATGGGAAATAATACAACAAATCTTCAAAAGAAGCTATATTGGCTTCTTTCTGCAACACATCTGCTTTTTTCGGACCAACTCCGGGCAGATAAACTATGGAACGCTTGTCTAAATCCAACATTATTTATTTTTCCTCAAAGATAGCTTTTGCTATTAGCAAATCAAATGGAGTCGTTATTTTTATATTCTCACGATTTCCTTTTACTAACGACACTTTAAAGCCTTTTGCTTCAACAACTGAAGCATCATCAGTAAATAAACTGTTATATTCCTGTTTATATGATTCAAATAAAATATCAGAACGGAAAACTTGTGGAGTCTGAACAGAACAATATTTACTTCTGTCAACAGGAGAGCTTTCTTCTTCACTTTTTATCTCTCTCAAAGAATCTATCATCGGTAAAACAGGCACTGCTGCTCCATTATTTTCAGCAGACTTAAAACAAGAATCAATTGTATCGGACGAAACGAACGGACGCACGCCATCATGAACCGCAATAATAGCCTGTTCTCCATTGCTGAGCAATTCTGACTCTATAACTTCGAGACCATTTCTTACAGAATGAAATCTTGTTTCTCCACCGGTAACAACTCTATGTGGAGCTTTACATCCTATTTCCTTACATAGCATTTGCCAATAAGGCTGATGATCCAATGGCAACACCAGAATAATCTCCGTTTCATTATTCCAATTATAAAATGCTTCGAGAGTATGCATCAATAATGGTTTTCCATGCATTGGAATAAATTGTTTTGGCAAATCTCCACCCATTCTAAGACCTTTACCTCCGGCTACTATAACGACAAAGTTTCTCATGAATCCAATTCCTCCAATACTTTTTTCACATCTTCATCGACTTTATATAATTTCTCTTTGCACAGTTTTATCAAGCGAGTAGCTTCCTTTACTTTTTCAGACAACAAATCAACATCAAGCTCCTCATTCTCTATATCAGCAACAATACGCCTTAACTTCGTCACTGCTTCATTATATGTTTCTTTATTATTTCCCATAATCTTTTCAATTTTCAAACTTATTTTCAACTTTTGCGTTCACACTTCCATCACTCCAGAATACGGTTAATGTTTCTCCCGTAGAAACTTCCTTTGCGGATTTTATTATCCTTCCGTTTACCATGGTTATGTTATAACCCTTTTTGAGAATATATTCCGGCGAGGCCATTTTTATGAACTGCTCTGTCAATTCCAGAAATCGCAGTTCTTTCTGTTTTCTTCTTTCCGTCGCTACAATTATTTTGTTTTGTAATAATTCCAGCATTTTATCCTGTCGCAACAGCAGAGATGATGATACAGAAGGAAGGCGCATTGCCATTTTATTTAACTCTCCTCTGTTACGTTCTATCCTGTTAATAACTCTTTCCGGGAAACGGTTTGAAAGTAATTTTATGAAATTCTGATGTGATGATATAATATTAACTGCCGAGTTAACCATTCTGCGTTGTAATGATTCCAGTTCCTCTGCCTGACGTTCTATGCAATCCAACAAAAATGCAGCAACAGCCGTCGGCGTTTTCAAACGAGTGTGAGCAACCATATCAACAACAGTATCATCTCTCTCATGACCTATACCTGTTAATATCGGTAAAGGAAATTGTGCACAACTTGCAGCCAGTAAATATGAATCAAAGCTGTTCAAATCTGATGTGGCTCCTCCTCCACGGATTATAACAACAACATCAAACAACTCATAATTCTCATATATTCTGTCTAATGCAGCAATAACAGACTCTTCTGTCTTGTCACCTTGCATCAATGCCGGAAACAACTTGATATAAAAAGGATATCCTGATTTATTATTTTCCAGCTGATTCACAAAGTCCTCATATCCTGCTGCAGTAGGAGAAGTTATCACAGCTATCTTTTGAGGCAAGTCTGGCAAACAAAGTTCTTTATTCAGAGTAAAAACTCCTTCATCCTTCAGTCTCCTTATTATTTCCATCTTTTTCCGGACCATATCACCTACTGTATAACTAGGATCAATGTCCAACACATTAAGACTAAAACCATAAAGTTCATGGAAATCCAACGAAACTTTTACTAGAACTTTTATTCCGGAACCAAACACCTGGTTCGTTTCCATTTCGAAATAAGGTTTCAACAATCTGAAAACCTTTGCCCAGATATAACCTCTGGCACGGGCAATTATCTGATTACTTTCTTCACTTTTCTCTATAAATTCCAAATAACAATGCCCTGAAGAAGTATTGATACGAACATCACTGGTTTCCGCCTTAATCCAATATGTTTCACTAAACGTATTGTTTATAACAGAACGAACACGTCCCATTATCTCAGAAAGCGTACAGCCTCTGTCGTCTTCATCAATTTTTATACTTCTTCGAACTGCCATATTTCTTCTTCTCCTTTTTATATATTTTGTAAATATCCGGAATGCCATAACCCTTTTCCGGAGTTGGCTTATCTGCTTCCGATGTATATTCATGTAACAAACGTACAATATCCTGACTAGTAAGCCATGGTAAAGCTTGCCACAAACAAGCTCCCATACCTGCCATTATAGGAGTTGCGAAAGATGTACCACTAGCCATTCGGACCTTTCCGTCTTCGTCTACAACATTACAATTGGTCCCTAATGCTACTACATCAGGTTTAATACGGCCGTCAGCACTATAACCTGATGAACTGAAAACACTTCTCTCCTTTTTTGAATCTACAGAACCAACTGTAACAACCTTATCAGCATCCGCCGGAAATGTTATTTTTTCCCATTCTCCTCCTCCTTCATTTCCTGCACTGGTAAATATTAATATGCCTTTCTCTGCTACTATTGTTGCAGCCCTACTTATCAATGCTGTCTTGCCATTCAAATCCTCATGTTTATAACCTAATCCATCATCATATTTATAATATCCCAATGATGAAGTAATAACATCAACCCCTACGCTGTCCGCATATTCTACAGCTGCTATCCAATAGTCTTCTTCAATCGGATATTCCGAGCGCATATCTTCACTTTTCATCAGCCAATATTCTGCAGCCGGAGCAGTTCCTACAAAATAATTAGGTTTATTTGCTGCAATACATGACAATACTTTTGTTCCATGCTCGTCTCCACTAAACACAGTCTCTTCGGGATTCTGAGCATTAAATGTTCCGGTAATATTTACATTGTCAAAGAACTCCATCATGTCTGCGTTCTTAAAACCGGCATCTATAACTGCTATCTTTATTCCTTCACCACAATATCCTTTCTTATGGAGTTTTCTTCCATTCAGCATATCAATATGCAGTTTACCAACACCATAAAAATCCTTCAATCTTTGTTCTGTTATAGGATATTTATTATTAGCTTTTTGTGGAAGCTTATAAGAAGCATCTCCTCTCCAAACAAGGCGAACAGAATCGACAACAGGCAAATTCTTTATTCTGGAAACAACTGCAGAGTCCGAACTTTCAACGACAACAGTCTGCATCCACTTACTTTTAGTGACAATGCGTACTCCACAGTTTTTTATCTCTGACAGAATTCGAGAACTAAATGGCAAATCACTATAATTAATATCTATTCCTTGTTTTTCCCGACGGGAAATAGCTGTTTCAGAAAGGAAGAGTTCAGGTTTGGCAATTATGCTATTATCACACCCTTTTTCATTCAGGTAAACACGAAAACGGAAATCTTCGGCAAAAAGGCTAGATACTGAAATAAGAAAAAAGAATGACAAAGCAAAAACTCTTATCAATTTCATATTATCCGGAAGAGTATTTTTTATAAATCCATAACTAAAACAATATCTTATGTTTTCCGGGAAAAATCATATATACCCGAAAAACATAAGATATTAATAATAAAAACAGATATATTATTCTTCAAAATCACATATCGGCATTTCTCTCTTCACACTCTGACGAAGAGATATAAGAGTTTCAGTAGCTGTTACACCAGGTATTTCCTGAATTTGTCCATTCAACAGCTCCATCAAATGTTCGTTGTCACGTGCATATAATTTTATAAGCATTGTATAAGGACCAGTTGTAAAATGGCATTCTACTACTTCCGGGATTTTCTCAAATTCAGGAACCACATCCTTATACATAGAACCACGTTCTAGTTTAACACCTATATATGTACAAGTATTATAACCCAAAACTTTAGGATTAATATGATAACCGGAACCGACTATTACGTTCATATCAATCATACGCTGAACACGCTGATGAATTGCGGCACGTGAAACTCCGCATTCTTCTGCTACATCTTTGAACGGTATTCTGGCATTCTTTGAGATGATACTCAAAATCTGGCGATCTAGTTTGTCTACTTTTTCCATATTTTTAATGTTCTTATAATATAACAGCTGATGACAGCTATAGAGGTTCTGAAGCAGATTATCAACTCTGCCTTAATTCAATATCAAAAATATACAAATATTTTTAATCACATATCATTTTGAAAGAAAAAATCAGATAATTAATAAAAAAAGCGGCAAAAACATGCTATACAACATGATTTCACCGCATTTTTTATAACTATTGAGTAATTTCTATTTAAACTGGTCCAATAACCCTATAAAGTTACTTTACAATTTCCAACAACTCAACTTCGAATTTCAAAACACTGTTTGCTTTGATAGTTGGACCTGCAGGACGATCACCATAAGCCAATTCAGAAGGAATCCAGAAAATATATTTTGAACCTACAGGCATAATCTGCAAACCTTCTGTCCAACCTTTGATTACCTGAGTAACACCAAATTCTGCTGGTTCACCACGATCAACAGAGCTATCAAATTTAGTTCCATCAAGCAATGTTCCAGTATAATGAACTTTTACACGATCCTTTTCAGTTGGTTTTGCACCTGTACCTTCAGTAATAACCTTATATTGCAAACCACTTTCAGTAGTGATAACACCTTCTTTTGTCTTGTTTTCAGCCAAGAACTTTTCTCCTTCTTCTTTATTTTTCTTAGCTTCCTTAGCCTGAGCTTCTACAAAATAAGTCTGGATATAAGCCTGAGCTGCCTGTGGATTCATTTTTGTTGAATCACCTTTAATAGCTTCGATGAAACCAGCAATCAAAGCATCAACATTTGCTTCGCCACCAGGCAAAGTTTTCAAATTTTCCTTATAACCTGCACCTGTGCTAACACCAATTGCATAGCTTACACTATCAACTGAGTTGTTTAGTTTTGCACTTGGTTTAGAATCACAAGATGTAGCAACTGCACCAAAGGCTACTACTGCAGCAGCAGCCAAAACATTTAATTTGTTCATCGTATTTTAAGTTTTAATTTATTCTTTAGATTGATGTTTTACTGTAACTGACAAAACCTAATACACTTTTAGATAAAAAATATTCGTCAACTTGTCAACTTGTCAACTTGTCAACTATATATTATTTTACAATATCAAGTAACTCAACATCAAAAATCAATGTACTGTTAGGTTCAATCATTTCTCCTGCCCCATGTTCACCATATGCAAGATTTGAAGGAATGAACAAACGCCATTTTGAACCAACTTCCATCAACTGAAGAGCTTCAACCCAACCTGGGATTACCTGATTTACACCAAATACAGCAGGCTGACCACGTTCAATAGAGCTGTCGAATACAGTTCCATTGATTAAAGTTCCATGATAATGGCATTTTACTTTATCAGTTGCTTTAGGTTTTTCTCCATTACCTTTCTGCAAAACTTGATACTGCAGACCGCTAGGCAATTCAACAACACCAGCTTTATGACGGTTGATATTCAAGAATTCTTCTCCAGCTTTCTTATTGATTTCCATCTTTTCCTGCTGAAGCTTCATAAAGAATTCATTTATTACTTGTTTAGCTTCATCATAAGTGATAGCCGGCTGAGTTTCATTCAACACATCGCTCAAACCTTTTACAAAGTCTTCAATGTTCAATTCTTTTATTCCTGAATTTTGGAAGTTGTTTCCAATACTCAAACCTAGTGCGTAGCTTACTTTATCCATTTATATTATAAATTAATTATGTTCTAGCATATTTTATTACGGGAGGCAAAAGTAATGTTTTTAATCTAAACACAATAACTCAATAACTTAAAAACTTACAAACTCTCTAACTTATTCTTCAAATATGCCTGTTTTTTTTCTGCTTTCTGCTTTTCAGTCTTTAAGTGGTCAATATCACTCAACACTGAAGCTAAATTATATGTTGCTGTTAAAGCTTTCTTGTCTCCCTCTGCAATATAAATTACATAAGGTTTCCCTCCTGTATATTCTACTTTAATACGCTTGTCAGAATTATCATAAATAAACTGAACAGCATCCTTTCCTGCATCACCTTTATAAGTTACAACTTCTGTTGTATTTCCCATATCCTTAAATCTGTAGTTAATACCACCATCATAAGGAATTGAAGCAGTCTCAGCAAATAAATCACCTCCGGCGCTAAGTCTAATACCTGTATGATTTATAGGTTTACCACCAAAATATACACTTGCCAAATACATTTCGCCTCGTTCGTCAACTCCGCATCTGATATAGCAACGCTGAACATTTCTTTCGATAGTTTGCTGTTTCCAGATATAATTACCTATTTCCTGATAATCCGAGTCTTTCTCAAACACGAAGCCTTTCTTCAAATCTTCTACTTCTTGCATTCTTATTGGTAGAAGACTGTCGCAATACGCCAGGTTTCGTTCAGATTCCTTGAAGTCAACTTTTCTCATCAATTCCAACGCATTCTTCAATGCATCTACTTCTTTAGGATATAAAGCTCTGATGGAATCTATCTCATTACGGGCAGAGAAAAAATCACCTTGTTCATAATATGACTGTGCTTTATCCAATCTTTCCTGAGCTTTCTTGGCATCTCCATTACAAGATGACATAATCATAGCAAATGTAATTGCCGACAGCGTATATAAGTTGTATTTTTTCATACGTCTTATGCATTAATAATCACGGCAAAGATAGCTTAAGTTTTTCAGTTGACAAGGTATATGATAAAACAACCAACACTAACAATAAATATATGATAGTTTAATACTTCTGATTATGTTGTCAAGATTACAAAATCTTATTAACTTGCTTCCGCTTATTTAATTATTTGTTCCGACAACATATTATAAGAACAGAGTAAATTAATAATTCAACTATTTCTAAATATATTGAGATATGAAACGTATAGCAGTACTAACCGGTGCAGGAATGAGCGCTGAAAGTGGTATATCTACTTTCAGAGATTCCGATGGTCTATGGGAAAAACATAGAATTGAAGATGTGGCAACTCCTGAAGGTTTCAATAAAAATCCCCAACTGGTTCTGGATTTCTATAATCAACGCCGTAAAGAACTTCTGAACTGTAAACCTAATGCCGGACATATTGGTTTGGCAGAAATGGAAAAAGATTTCGATATGCATATCATAACCCAAAACGTAGATAACCTTCACGAAAGAGCAGGGAGTTCAAATGTTATTCATTTGCATGGGGAATTAATGAAGGCTTGTCCGGTTAATAACCTTACAAAAACTTATGATATTCCGGTAAACAAACCTGAAATAAATCTTGGAGATAAAGATGAAAATGGAATTCAGTTAAGACCTTTCATAGTCTGGTTCGGAGAAGCTGTTCCTATGATTGACCCAGCAATCCGTGAAATTGAAGAATGCGATATTATGGTTATAATTGGGACTTCTCTTAATGTTTATCCGGCTGCCGGTCTGATTAATTATGTCAGACGCGGACAACCGATTTATCTTATCGACCCTAAAGACGTGAAAACTTACCGTGACGATGTCATACATATTAAATGTGGAGCATCAGAAGGCGTAAAACGTCTCAGAGAAATATTACTTTGAACTATTAACAATTAATGAGCATATTGTAAGGAATATTCCTGCAGCTACAACTCCATTCCAACCATAAACGGACCAGGCTGTTCCTGCCAGGAATGTTCCGGTTGCTCCTCCGACAAAATAAGTTGTCATAAATATAGTATTTATTCGGTTAGAGGCTTTAGGATTTAGACTGAATATTGTTGTCTGGTTGCTTAGCTGAATACATTGCATTCCAATATCTATTATTATTATTCCTGCTATTATACCGGCATAAGTATTTCCAAGCAAGCTAAGACAAAGCCATGATAAAAACAAAAGTCCACATCCAATATAATTAAAATTCTTTACACCAACTTTACTTACATATCTTCCGACAAACGATGCCGACAAAGCTCCTGCAATACCACACAAACCTAAAAGTCCTACAATATGACTGCCTGCATAAAAAGGTGCCTGTTCCATTCTGAAAGCAAGACAACTCCACATTGCTAAAAAGCTGCCGAACGCAAAACCGGAACGAAGCGCTGAAATGCGTAATACTGGATAATCATGAACCAAAGTCAAAAGAGATTTCATCAATTCACTATATTTCCCTTCAAAGTTCGGTTTGATTTCAGGCATTACTCTCATAACAACAATAGCAGATATTATCATTAAAACAGCTGCTACAACAAACATGAATCTCCAACCCATTATTTCACCAACGACGCCACTAACCACTCGTGATGATAATATCCCGGTAAGTAGACCTGATACAACTATACCAACATTTTTTCCTTTTGTTTCCGGAGTAGAAAACTGTGCAGCTACAGGAATAAAAATTTGTGGTATAATAGAACAAATACCGGTTAAAAGAGAAGCTATGAAAATAAGATTTATGTCTTTCGCTATAGAAATAGATAATAGAGAAAATACAAGTATGGAGAAGTTTATCAAAATTATTTTTCTTCGAGGTAATAAATCAGCTAATGGTATTATAAATAATAACCCTAAAGCGTATCCTATCTGTGTTATCATAGAAATCAGGTTTGTCTTAAACTCCGAGACTTGCAAATCCTGACTGATTTGATAAAGAAGAGGCTGATTATAATATAAGTTTGCAACAGAAATTCCGGCAACAATAGCCAAAGTCCACAATAAACTTGCAGGCAAACCAGCATTCTCTTTCAATATTATTCTTTCCATATTTTATTAATACATATTATATAAACAAAAAAAAGACCCGATTCCTTTCGGAACCGAGTCTCTTCGCTTTCTAA
>CALCST010000022.1 GCA_937894065.1 uncultured Parabacteroides sp.
AAAAGATTTAAGTAATGAGTAAATTACATATTAAAAAAGGCGATACAGTTTACGTTAACTCTGGTGAAGATAAAGGTAAGACTGGACGTGTGTTGAAAGTTCTTGTAAAAGAAGGACGCGCATTGGTTGAAGGCATCAATATGGTATCTAAGAGTACTAAGCCAAATGCTAAGAACCCTCAGGGTGGTATTGTGAAACAGGAAGCTCCTATTCACATCTCAAATCTTAACCCTGTAGATCCAAAGACAGGCAAACCAACACGTATTGGTAGAAGAGAAAGTTCTGACGGAAGAACATTTGTTCGTTATGCAAAAAAATCAGGAGAGGAGATCTAATAAATGAGTAATACTGCAAGCCTTAAGAAAGAATATGCTGAGCGTATAGCTCCAGCATTGAAGAATCAATTCCAGTATTCTTCGACAATGCAGATTCCTGTTCTAAAGAAGATTGTAATCAATCAAGGATTAGGAATGGCTGTAGCCGATAAGAAGATCATTGATGTTGCTATTAATGAATTGACTGCTATTACTGGTCAGAAAGCTGTAGCAACTGTATCTCGTAAGGATATCGCAAATTTCAAGTTACGTAAAAAAATGCCTATCGGTGTTATGGTAACTTTGCGCCGTGAAAGAATGTATGAATTCCTTGAAAAACTTGTACGTGTTGCTTTGCCACGTATTCGTGACTTTAAAGGTATTGAAAGTAAGTTTGATGGAAGAGGTAACTATACTTTAGGTATTCAGGAACAGATTATCTTCCCTGAAATTAACATCGACAGCATTACTAAGATTTTGGGTATGAATATTACTTTTGTTACTTCTGCTCAAACTGATGAGGAAGGATATGCTCTTTTGAAAGAATTCGGATTACCGTTTAAAAACGCTAAAAAAGATTGATAAGCTATGGCAAAAGAATCAATGAAGGCTCGTGAAGTAAAAAGAGCTAAACTTGTTGCAAAATATGCTGAGAAGCGTGCTGCACTCAAGAAAATCGTTAATACAGGTGATCCTGTTGAAGCTTTCGAAGCTGCTCAAAAATTACAGGATCTTCCTAAGAACTCAAATCCGATTCGTTTGCACAACCGTTGCAAACTTACTGGCCGTCCAAAAGGATATATGCGTCAGTTCGGAATTTCACGTATTCAGTTCCGTGAAATGGCTTCAAACGGTTTGATCCCAGGTGTAAAGAAAGCAAGCTGGTAAATTTTTATTATTAAATATTGTCAGGGTAGTCCTGATTAATTTAACAACTTTTTTTATGACAGATCCAATAGCAGATTATCTCACAAGATTGAGAAATGCAATTAGTGCAAAGCACAGAGTAGTAGAAGTGCCTGCGTCAAATTTGAAGAAGGAGATTACTAAAATCTTGTTTGACAAAGGTTACATCTTAAACTACAAATTCGTAGAGGATGGTCCTCAAGGAACAATTAAAGTGGCTTTGAAGTATGATAACGTTAACAAAGTTAACGCAATCAAGAAGCTTATCAGAGTTTCTACTCCAGGTATGCGTAAATACACTGGATACAAAGACATGCCGAGAGTAATTAATGGATTAGGTATTGCTATTATATCTACTTCCAAAGGTGTAATGACAAACAAAGAGGCTGCTGAATTGAAGATTGGTGGTGAAGTTCTTTGTTATGTATATTAATTAGGAGGATTAGCTATGTCAAGAATTGGTAAATTACCTATTACAATCCCTTCTGGGGTAACAGTTACTCTAAAGGAAAATGTTGTAAACGTTAAAGGTCCAAAAGGCGAACTTAGTCAGTTTGTTGATCCTTCTATCAATGTTGAAATTGCTGATGGACACGTTGTATTAACTGAAAACGAAAATGCATTGCAAGATAATCCGAAACAGCGTCATGCTTTTCACGGATTGTATCGTGCATTGATCAATAACATGGTTGTTGGTGTTTCTCAGGGATACAAGAAAGAATTAGAACTTGTTGGTGTTGGTTACCGTGCATCAAATAATGGTAATATCATTGATTTTGCATTGGGTTATACACACAATATATTTTTACAGTTGCCACCTGAAGTTAAAGTTGAAACAAAATCTGAAAGAAATAAGAACCCACTTATTATTTTGGAATCTTGTGACAAACAGCTGCTCGGTCAAGTTTGTTCAAAAATACGTTCTTTCCGTAAGCCTGAACCTTACAAAGGAAAAGGTATTAAGTTTGTTGGCGAAGAAATTCGTAGAAAGTCTGGTAAGTCAGCTGGTGCAAAATAATTCACTTAAATACGTATAATTATGACAACAAAAATAGAAAGACGAATTAAAATCAAATATAGAGTACGCAATAAAGTTTCAGGTACTCCTGAACGTCCGCGTATGAGTGTATTTAGAAGTAACAAGCAGATCTACGTTCAGGTTATTGATGATTTGAGCGGAAAAACATTAGCTGCTGCATCTTCACTTGGTATGGAAGCATGTCCTAAGAAAGAACAAGCTGCAAAAGTTGGTGAATTGATCGCTAAGAAAGCGCAGGAAGCTGGAATTACGACTGTCGTATTCGACCGTAATGGTTACTTGTATCATGGGAGAGTAAAAGAAGTAGCTGATGCTGCTCGTAACGGTGGACTTAAATTTTAATGAATTATGGCAGTTAATAACAGAGTTAAGATCACTAACGATATTGAATTAAAAGATAGATTGGTAGCAATCAACCGCGTTACTAAGGTTACTAAAGGTGGTAGAACATTTAGTTTCTCTGCAATTGTAGTTGTTGGTAATGAAGATGGTATAATCGGTTGGGGACTTGGTAAAGCTGGTGAAGTAACTGCAGCAATTGCCAAGGGTGTTGAAGCTGCTAAGAAAAATTTAACTAGAGTGCCTGTTCTTAAAGGAACTGTTCCTCACGAACAGTCTGCAAAGTTTGGCGGTGCTGAAGTTTTCATTAAACCTGCTTCTACTGGTACAGGAGTTGTAGCTGGTGGTGCAATGCGTGCTGTACTTGAAAGTGTAGGTGTAACTGACGTTTTGGCTAAGTCAAAAGGTTCTTCGAATCCTCATAACCTTGTTAAAGCAACAATTAAGGCTTTAGGTGAGATGAGAGATGCAAGAATGGTAGCTCAGAACAGAGGTGTAAGTTTGGATAAAGTATTTAGAGGTTAAGGAGGAATAACATGTCAACTATAAAGATTAAACAAGTAAAGAGTAGAATTGGTGCTCCGGCTGATCAGAAAAAAACTTTGGATGCACTTGGTCTTCGCAAGATGAATCGTGTGGTTGAGCACGAAGAAACTCCATCAATCCTTGGAATGATTCAAAAGGTAAAGCACCTTGTTCAAATCGTTAAGTAATATATTGTTAATAATAAAGGATTTTACAATATGAATTTAAATAATTTGCGTCCTGCTGAAGGTTCTGTAAAGACTAGAAAAAGAATTGGTCGTGGTCCAGGTTCTGGATTAGGCGGTACTTCTACAAGAGGACATAAAGGAGCAAAATCTAGATCTGGTTATTCTAAGAAGATCGGATTTGAAGGTGGTCAGATGCCACTTCAGCGTCGTGTTCCAAAATTTGGTTTTAAGAATATTAACCGTGTAGAATATAAAGCAATCAACCTTGAAACAATCCAAGCTTTAGCAGATGCTAAAAACTTAACTAAAGTTGGTTTTAATGAGCTGATTGAAGCAGGTTATGTATCTTCAAACCAGTTAGTGAAAGTTCTTGGTAACGGTAGTTTAACTACTAAACTTGATGTTGAAGCACATGCTTTCTCAAAAAGTGCAGTAGCTGCAATCGAAGCCGTTGGTGGTAATGCAGTAAAACTCTGATTAAATGAGAAAATCTATTGAAACATTAAAAAATATATGGAATATTGAGGATCTGAGAAAACGGATCCTCATTACCATATTGTTTGTTGCAATTTACCGTTTAGGTTCCTATGTGGTTTTACCAGGTATCAATCCAGAAATGTTATCTAAATTGCATGAGCAAACAAGTGAGGGTCTTTTAGCTTTGTTAAATATGTTTTCCGGTGGTGCTTTTTCCAATGCTTCAATATTTGCTTTGGGAATTATGCCATATATTTCGGCTTCTATAGTTATACAGTTGTTGGCTATTGCAGTTCCGTACTTCCAGAAAATGCAGAGAGAAGGTGAAAGTGGTAGAAGAAAGATTAATCAATATACAAGAATCTTAACTCTTATTATATTGGTATTTCAGGCTCCATCTTATCTTATTAACTTGAAGTTCCAAGCTGGACCGGCTCTTAATGCTTCATTAGATTGGACTTTCTTTATTATTACATCTACCATAATATTGGCTGCTGGTAGTATGTTTGTTCTGTGGTTAGGTGAACGTATAACAGATAAAGGTATCGGTAACGGAGTTTCCTTGATAATTATGGTTGGTATTATAGCACGATTACCTCAGGCTTTTGGTGGCGAATTAGTTTCGCGACTGACATTAGCTGAAACTGGTGGTGTTATAATGTTCATAATAGAAATTGTAGCTTTGTTAGCAGTGATAGCTGCTGCTATATTATTAGTTCAAGGAGTTAGAAAAGTTCCAGTACAATATGCAAAACGAATTGTTGGTAATAAACAATATGGTGGTGCAAGACAGTATATACCGTTAAAAGTAAATGCTGCCAACGTAATGCCTATAATTTTTGCTCAGGCGATAATGTTTATTCCGATAACATTCATAGGTTTTTCTAATACAGAAAATGCTAGTGGATTGATGCGTTCTTTGATAGATCATACTAGTTTTACCTATAATGTTGTATTTGCAATTTTAATTATTGTATTTACTTATTTTTATACTGCTATAACAATTAATCCTAATCAGATGGCTGAGGACATGAAGCGTAATAACGGTTTCATTCCGGGTATTAAGCCAGGAAAACAAACAGCAGATTATTTGGATGCGATAATGACCAGAATAACTCTTCCTGGTTCAATTTTCTTGGCAATTATAGCAGTCTTGCCTGCGTTTGCCGGTTATTTCGGTATTCAAGCTGAATTTGCTCAATTCTTTGGTGGAACTTCTTTGTTGATTTTGGTAGGAGTTGTTCTTGATACTCTCCAGCAAGTTGAAAGCCATTTGTTGATGAGACATTATGATGGTTTGTTAAGTTCAGGAAGAATTAGAGGACGTTCAGGAAACGTTGCAGCTTACTGATAATGCTATGATAATTCTTAAAACAGATGATGAAATAGAGCTACTTCGTCAGAGTAATCTTCTTGTCGGAAGAACTCTGGCTGAAGTTGCTAAATTAATAAAGCCAGGTATTACGACACGCCAACTAGATAAGGTAGCTGAAGAATTCATAAGGGATAATGGTGCAATACCTACATTTAAGGGATTTCCTAATCCGTATGGTTCTCCATTTCCAGCAACATTATGTACTTCAGTTAATAGTCAGGTTGTACATGGAATACCTAATGATGACCCACTTAAAGAAGGTGACATTGTCTCAGTAGATTGCGGAACTTTATTGAATGGTTTTTGTGGTGACTCTGCCTATACTTTTTGTGTAGGTGAAGTAAATAACGAAGTCAAGCAACTTCTTAAAGTTACTAAGGAAGCGTTGTATAAAGGAATTGAAAATGCTGTACATGGTAAACGACTTGGTGATATAGGTTATGCAATCCAAAATCATTGCGAGTCGAATCATTATGGTGTTGTCAGAGAATTTGTGGGGCACGGAATTGGTAAAGCAATGCATGAAGATCCTGCAGTTCCTAATTATGGGAAACGTGGTAGTGGTACTTTGTTAAAAAAAGGAATGTGTCTTGCTATTGAACCAATGATTACTTTAGGTGACCGAAAGATTTATCTTGAAAGTGATAATTGGTCGGTAAGAACTAGAGATAAGAGTATGGCTGCACATTTTGAACATACAGTTGCTGTAGGTTTAGGTAAGGCCGACATCCTTTCATCTTTTGAATTTATTGAAGAAGTTTTAAGAGAAAATTAATTTAAAATATGGCAAAGCAATCTGCAATAGAACAAGATGGTGTTATAGTTGAAGCATTGTCAAACGCAATGTTTCGAGTTGAGCTAGAGAACGGACATGAGATTACAGCTCATATTTCTGGTAAAATGAGAATGCATTACATAAAAATCCTTCCAGGAGATAAAGTTAGAGTTGAAATGTCACCCTATGATTTGTCAAAAGGAAGAATCGTTTTTAGATACAAATAATAGAAAATTAAGATATGAAAGTAAGAGCTTCATTAAAAAAACGTACGCCGGAATGTAAGATCGTTAGACGTAATGGCCGTTTGTATGTTATTAACAAGAAAAATC
>CALCST010000023.1 GCA_937894065.1 uncultured Parabacteroides sp.
ACGGAATACGAAACGGCCGATACGACCGAAACCGTTAATACCTACTTTAATCATTGTAATAATAGTTTTTTATTGGGTTTATTAAAAAATGTTGTCTTTGTAAATCTAAACAACTTTAAGAACTTATTAGGTTCTTTCTTTTAACGCCGCAAAGTTAATTATCTTTTTTATGAAGACAATCAAATTCGGCAAAAAAGTGAGTCTTTAAGTCTAATTAAATGTTAAATCTCACTTTTCTTTGAACGGAAAAGTGAAGTAATCATCTTTCTGGCTTTTTTTATGCCCCAACTGAGCATAATAGGCTGAATAATTTCCCATGCAACGGGTAGAAGACCTTTCGCAATAGAGATGTAATCGCTTAAACCAAACGAAACAGGTGGTATCGCATCCTTGCTGATACTCTGGTTTGTTTCCTTCGTTTTATTGGTAGATTTATTTGCCGGAAACAGCAGAGAAGACAAACCGGAAATCAACAAGCTTCCTGCATTTTCCTGGAAATAGCAAAGAGTTTCGTTTAGCTTTGTTTCTTGTGCTTTACATTCTTCCTGCAGACGGGCTTTGTCAGCCAATAGTTTCTCCAGTGGTGTTTGCTGTCTGTTGTTCATTGTCGGAATTGTTTTTCTTGTCATCATTAGCCGTAAGTGCAGCAATGATTTCGTTTATGACTTTGTTTCTGATTTCATCTCTCAATGCGAGGATAATTACTATTAGAATAAGATACAATCCTGCCACAATGCCGAAACCGGCTCCAAACGAATCAAGCAATTCACTCAGAAAGAATCCTAATGCCAAAAAAATGAATAGTATGGCGAAAAAAGCCAGGAATACAAGAATCAAACCATATGAGAGAATGCTGATAACTTTCCCCATTCTCTCATATGCGTTCAATTTGAATAGTTCTGTCCTGAGTTCAACATAATTGGTCAGGTCTTTCTTCAGTTCCTGGAAGATTTTGTCAGAATCATTCATCTTTTATTGTTATTCTGTTGCAGTGTCTTCAGCTTTAGCAACTAATTCCTGTTTGCTTTCTTTGTATTTAGCAATTGCTGAATTGAAACCTTCTTTTACTTTGCCAACTACTCCGTTAAGTTCTTCAAGAATTTCTTCTTTTCTGTCAGTTGCCATCAAATATCCTACTGCGCTACCTACTGCAGCACCAATAACCAAGCCTAATAATAATTTTGAATCTACATTTTTCATATTACTTTTTCTTTTATGTGATTAATAATACGCCTAAGATAGACGATTTATTTCTTATTAATAAGTTTATATGTATAAAATGTGTTAATTTATTTGCAGTATTAAATTTTTTCTAACATTACTGTGCTTTTACGGCAACCCAATTGTCTTTTTCGGAATAAGAAACCAAATTCAATCCGTTTTTATTACATTCTTCCGATATTGCCGGGATATCTTCAGTGTAGAATCCGCTCATAAATAATGTTCCTCCATCTTTCAGATGAGCTTTATATACGTGCATATCGTTCAATAGAATGTTACGGTTGATATTGGCAAATATGATATCAAATTTTCCGAATTCATCGATTTTTTCTGCTCCACCAAGTGCTGTCTGTATCTCTTCGGTATGATTAAGCTTGATATTCTCTATTGCATTGTTATAAGCCCATTCATCAATGTCAATAGCAACAACACGTGATGCATTTTTCATTTTTGCAAGAATTGCCAGCACGGCTGTTCCACAACCCATGTCCAGAAGTTCTTTTCCTTCAAGGTCAAGTTTCAGCATTTCGCTTATCATTAGGAAAGTTGTAGCATGGTTTCCTGTGCCGAAAGCCATTTTCGGGTCTATGATAATGTTATATTTATATCCTGGTTCATCCTCATGGAATGAAGCTCTGATAATGCAGTCATTATTTATTTTTATGGGCTTAAAATAATTCTTTTCCCATTCTTCATTCCAGTCGCGGCTTTCAACGTATGAAGTAGTATAGTTGAACTCCACGCCATCAATAGGGAAGGAAGCAAGAACTTCCTTGATAGCATCTTCATTATAAACTTTCTCAGAAATATATGCCTGCAAGCCGTTTCCGTTTTCAGTGAAGCTTTCAAAACCAACTTCGCCTAACACGGCAGCAAGAATATCATTTATAACTGAAGTTTCAATTTCAGAATTGTAAGTGAAATTAAGCTCGTAATAGTTCATAATATTTTAGTTTTTGGCAAATCTACAAAAAAATCTTATAAACAGTAGGGAGGAAATTAATTTACATAATTCTTGTGTTCGGATTTTGATGCTAATGATTCATGTTTTTCATAATATATGGAAAACTTTTTCCATATATTGTGAAAATAAATTTCCATATATTATGAAAATCTATTTTCATGCTGATGAAAAAAGTTTTTCAGGGCGAGAAAATTTTATGAAAATGCAATTCTGTGACTAACAGAGTATTATGAGGAAGGCGTTTTGTTGCTGAAAATAAGTCTATTTAGGTATGGATTATTTGAGATTGTAAACAAATTCAATTTTCGAATACATATATATGTATAAACAAAAAAGGCATTACGGAGATATAAGTTCCGCAATGCCTTATAATGATTATTTATTGAAACAGTTTATTTTACAAAAGGAGCATTCAGCAAATATTTTGCACTAGCTTCAACGCCTTCAAACTGTGGGCGATGTTTTCTTCTGTCGCTTTCCAATTCAACGAAATAATTCAAAACTCCGATTTCTCTTGCTTTTGTAAAGATCTTTTCAAAATTCATCATACCTGAATCTCCAAGAATCCAACGGTCTTTGATATGAAGCAGTTTGATACGATTTGAATAATCTTCCATCCATTCAATTGGGTCCTGCTGTCCCATTACAGTCCAATATACATCCAATTCAAACATTACTTTATCCGGGTCTGTATTCTTCATGAACAATTCCTGGATATAAGTACCTTTTGGAGGAGCCCAAGGATTAGGATTCTGTTCTGGTTTTTCTCCAGCTTTAAGAACACGTTTGAATTCATTGCTGTGATTGTGATAACCCCAAAGAATACCTGCTTTGTTTGTAATTTCACCTGCTTTATTGAAGATTTCGCAAACACGTTTTGCATCATCTTCGTTTTCGATTTTTGGTAAACTTGGCTGAACCATATATTTCACGCCAATTTCAGCATGTATATCTGTTGCCTTTTTCCAGAAGTCTTCAAATTTTGAGATATTTTCAGGAGTATATTCACGAAGATTTGGAGTAAGGTGTGAGCTGGTGATTCTGATACCTGCGTCATCAGCTATTTTCTTATATTCTTTACCTGAGAAGAATATCTGGTTTTCCTTAGAATATGTACCGAATTTACCAGTGTTTTCCTGATAACCGAACAATTCAAGGTCTGTATAACCCATCTTAGCCAATCTCTTCAATCCATTAGGAAGGTCTTTAAGCAAATCTTCTCCAAGTGAGTATGTCTGCAAACCAATTTGTTTTGCAGCTGTAGCGTTGGCAGACGTTGTTGAATTAGTATTTAAAAGATTGTTTGATGAGGCAAAAGCATTCTGACTTGCCAATCCGCCTAAAGTCAGAAGGGAAATATTCTTCAAAAAAGTTCTTCTGTTTGACATAATTTTAAATTTAAAGTTCAACAATTATTATACTCACAAATATAAAATAGATTTTTAGTAAAAACTACACTAAAAATATTGAAGTGTTCAATTCTTGACTTTCGTCAATTATGTCTTGACTTCAGGATTCAAGGGCGGATTTTATCTTTTCCATTGCTTTGTCGGCATTGCCATATTCTTCCAGAAGTTTCACAAATTTACTTCCAATGATTATTCCGTTTGCATAATCCGTTGCTGCATCTTTAGTCGCTTTGTTGCTTATACCGAAGCCGATAAGCCTTGGATTGTTGAGTTTCATATTGTTGATTCGTGAAAAATATGAAATAATATTTTCTCCAAAACTATCCTGTGCGCCGGTAGTTGAAGCGCTGGAAACCATATAGATGAAACCATCAGTATGATTGTCGATTTCTATTATTCTGTCTTCAGAAGTCTCCGGTGTAATCAGCATTATAACTTTTATATCGTAAATATCTGCAATCTCTTTATATTCTTTGATATAGTCCGAAAAAGGCAAATCCGGGATTATAACTCCGTCAACACCCACACTGCAACAGCTTTTGCAGAATTCCTCGAATCCATATTGCATGATTGGATTCAGATATCCCATAAGAACAACAGGAATATCAATTGTCTGTCGCATATTTTTCAGCTGACTGAAAAGCAGGCGCAATGACATTCCATTGTTCAGAGCTTTCTGTGTTGCTTGCTGAATCACAGGTCCGTCAGCCATAGGGTCAGAGAACGGAATACCAATTTCCACCATATTCACATCATTTCTTTGCAGAGCTTGCAATACATTCATTGTTGAGTCTTTTTCCGGGAAACCTGCCGGAAAATATATTGACATCACTTCTTTATTTTTCTCCTGGAATAATTTATTTATGCGGTTCATAGTTGTTTACTGTTTTAATGAGTTTATGAATTTCTTTATTTTATTTACGTCTTTCAGAGCCGGAGATATTTCGAATCTGCTGTTTATGTCGATTCCGGCAAACATTTTATGACTGATTTTATTTATCGCATCTTTGTGGCCGTCATCAATTCCTCCGCTGATGATAAAAGGCGTATTGCCCTTATAATTATTCAGCAAATTCCAATCAAAAGATTTGCCTGAGCCGCCGAATTCATTGCATTTCGTATCGAACAGGAACATGTCGGCACAATCATTGTAAACTTCAGTTTTTCCGAAATCATTTTCATTTTCAATTGAAAATACTTTTATCACGGAATAACCTTCTTTTCTCAGAGCATTGCATAAATCAGGATTCTCATTCCCATGCAATTGGATAATATCAAGGTTGTATGCTTTTGCCATCGGAATAATTTGTGAGAATTCCTCATTCACAAATACACCTGTCTTTTTACATTTGATATTTCTCAACAGCGCTTTCAGCCTTTCGTTTTCTCCTTTTTTCTCAACGAATCGAGGTGAGGAAGGGAAGAAGATGAATCCCATTATATCTATCGGAAGTCCGCTTATCTGAATGATATTTACGATATCACGCATTCCGCAAACCTTAATGATTTTGTCAGAATTCATAATTGACCGGATTTTTCTATTTGTTCGATAAAATCTTGTAAAGCTTTTGCCGGACTTTCACATTTCATAAATGCTTCTCCTATCAGAAAACCTTTGAATCCTTTTTCCCGAAGGCTCAAAACTGTTTCCGGCGTTGAAATACCACTTTCGGCAATAAGCAGCGGAGAAGAATGTTTTTCCGGATTGTCTTTGAGGAATCGCTCAACTTCCTCGGACAACGACATGGAATTCTGTACGTCTGTGTGGAATGTTCCGAGATTGCGGTTGTTTATTCCCAGCAAGTCGATGTCTTTACTAAGATATTGCAGCTCCGAAGCCTCGTGTATCTCCAGTAATGTTTCCATTCCAAGCTCTTTGGCTTTTGCTGCAAGAATTCTGCATTCTCCCGGCGACAAGGCTGCGGCAATAAGAAGAATTACATCTGCTCCGATAATCCGGCTTTCATATATCTGATATTCATCGATTATGAAATCTTTGAGCAAAAGAGGAATATTTGCCAATTCTCTTGCTTTTATGAAATCTGCATTGTTTCCACCGAAGAATTTGCTGTCAGTGAGCACGGAGCAAACGCTGGCTCCGGAATTGCAATATTCCGGCACAACTTCCTCTACTTTTGCATCCGGATGAATCCAGCCTTTCGAAGGACTGCGACGTTTGAATTCTGCTATAATTCCGCTTCCTGACTCCGACAAAGCTTTCCTTGCCGAAATAGGTTTGTGGCTCGCACCTTTGCCAAATTCCTTTATTAATTCTTCTTTGCTGATTGAGGCTTTACGCTCTTCAACTTCCTTTCTCTTATTGGCTATTATTTCTGCCAGAATATCCTGTTTCATTGCTCTATCAGCTGTTAAGTTGAACGAATTTGTTGAATTTCTGCAATGCTGCTTTACTGCGAAGAGAATGAGCTGCTTCATTTATGCACTCTTCGATAGTCTTTTCCGGACAAATAACTTGTATTGCGAAAGCAGCGTTGGCAATAACGCAGTTCATCTTTTCTTCACTTGCAGTACATTGTAATACGGAATCGAATATTGCCGATGCTTCTTCCACTGTTTCGCCTCCGCACAAATCTCTTTCACTGTTTTGTTTGAAACCTAGCATCTGTGGTGTGTATATTTTCTCTTTTCCGGCAGTGGACACTTTGAATTCTCCTGTCAGAGAAATCTCGTCATATCCGTCAAGGCTGTGAACTACGGCAAATTTTGTTCCGCTTTCCTGATATGTGTAATTGTAAAGGCGCAACAACGGCAGATTATACACACCGAGAAGCTGATATTTCGGTCTTGCCGGATTTACCAGCGGACCTAATATATTGAAGAAACTTCTCACTCCCAGCTGTTTTCTTACCGGAGCAACAGCTTTAAGTGCCGGGTTGAACAGTGGTGCATGCAGATAAGCAATTCCGCACGATTCCATCGACTGGCGTATTTTTGAAATATCATTACTGAACTTTATTCCATGCTGCTCCATAACATTGCTGGCGCCGCTCACCGATGTAGCTCCGTAGTTGCCATGTTTCACTACCGGATAACCTGCGCCGGCAACTACAAAACATGCTGCCGTACTGATGTTGAATGTATTCTTTCCGTCGCCTCCGGTTCCCACAATATCTATCGGCTCGAATTCGTCCAAATCCACCGGAATACACATTTCCAGCAAAGCATTGCGGAAACCAATAATTTCTTCTACGGAAATTCCTCGCATAAGGAAAACTGTTATGAGGCTGGCAATCTGAGCATCGTTGTATGCGCCGCCGGCAATTTTGTGTAATATGCCTTGTGCTTCTTCCTTTTCCAAATATTGGTGTTCAAATAGTTTATATAATGTCTCTTTCATAGTGCTTACATTTTAATCCAGTTTTCTATCATTTTCTTTCCTTCAGGAGTCAGTATTGATTCCGGATGAAATTGAATGCCGCGTACATCATATTCCTTATGTCGCAATGCCATTATTTCACCGTCGGCTATTGTAGTTGCTGTTATTTCCAGACAGTCCGGAAAATCTTCTTTTGAAACTACCCATGAATGATATCTTCCTGCCATAAATCTTTTGCCTATGCCTTCAAACAATGCATCATCATTGCAAACTTCCACTTCCGAACTGATTCCATGATGAACTTCCTTCAGATTTATCAGCTTAGCTCCAAATGCTTCGCCGATTGCCTGTTCGCCAAGGCATACACCAAGAATACTTTTGGTCGGTGAATATTTGCGGATAAGAGGAAGAAGTATTCCAGCTTCCGACGGGATTCCAGGTCCCGGAGAAAGAAGTATCTTGTCAAAGCGATCCACTTCTTCAAGAGATATTTTGTCGTTGCGGTGAACTTCCGTATCTGCTCCAAGTTCTTTCAGTATGTGAAGCAAATTATATGTGAAAGAGTCATAATTGTCGAATAATAAGATTTTCATATCGTTGATATTTTGTGTTTATAATCTTTCTGCCATTATATTATATAGTGATGGCGGAATTTCAGTTAATAATGTTCTCTGCCAAAGATATTGCTTTTTTCAAAGCGCCAAGCTTGTTGTTTACTTCCTGCAATTCTCTTTCCGGATTGCTCTTTGCCACAATGCCAGCACCGGCCTGATAGAGCAACGTGTTTCCGCGACTCACAAATGAACGTATTGTTATTGCCTGATTCAAATCACCGTTGAAACCTATGAAACCAATGCATCCGCCATAGGCTCCGCGGTTGTTTTTCTCAATTTCGCTTATGAGCTGCATCGCACGCACTTTTGGAGCTCCGCTCAGTGTTCCGGCAGGAAATGTGTCGATATATGTCTTTATTGAAGAACTGTCGTCTTTTACTTTACCGCAAACCCTTGAAACCAGATGTATGACGTGGCTGTAGTATTGCACTTCCTTGTAGAAGTTTACTGAAACATTCCGGCAATTCCTTGAAAGGTCATTCCGTGCCAGGTCAACAAGCATCACGTGTTCGGCATTTTCTTTCGGGTCGTTAAGCAAAGCTTCTGTCAGTTTCTTGTCCTCATCCGCATTGCCGGTTCTGAAAGCTGTTCCGGCAATTGGGTCGATACTTGCCGTTCCTTTTTCTATTTTGCAGTGAGTTTCCGGAGAAGAACCGAAAATGCGGAAACCGCCGAAATCGAAATAGAAAAGATAAGGTGATGGATTTATGCTTCGCAATGCTCTATATACTTTGAAATCATCGCCTCTGAACGGCTGGGCAAAACTACGGCTCAGCACTATCTGGAATACGTCGCCACGCAGACAGTGAGATATTCCGCGGCGAACCATTTCCTTGTATTCCTCGTCGCTCACCGGCGATGTTTCTTCTCCATTGCGATAGAAATTGTATGAAGCATAATTTCTGTTGTTTATCATTGTTTCCAGACTTTGCAGATTTGACTTTTCTCCGTCTGAAAGCAATTCCACAAGTTTCAGCTCGTTCTTGAAATGGTCGAATATTATGATATACTTATACATTATATATAGCATATCCGGAGCATCATTCTCGTTATGATGAAATTCTTTTATATCCACCGGCTCAAAATATTTCACGGCATCAAATGCTGTGTAGCCGAATAAACCGTATTTATCTTTGTCTTCTCCTTCGATAAGGAATTTTCCAAGAAACTCGTTTATGCCGCAAGCCACATCATAATTTTCGTTTAATGTCTTTTCCTCTTTGTTTCCGTCCGGGAAAGCGAAAGAACAGATATTGCTGTTAACGCTCACACGTGCCAACGGACACAGTGCGATATAAGAAAGACTGTTTGAATTACCGTGGAAATCCGAACTTTCCAGCAATGCTGATTCAGGATAAATGTCACGAACTTTCAGATAAATACTTACCGGAGTCTGTAAGTCTCCAAGTACTTGTTTGCTATTGGTATTGAATTTGTATTTCATAACGTAGATTTTGCTTTAATGTAAGTTTCCATATCTTTGTCTCCTCGTCCCGAAACTGTTAGAACAACAACGTCATCAGCCTTAAAGTTTATCTTCTCCAACGCTGCCAGAGCATGTGAACTTTCGAGTGCGGGAATTATGCCTTCAGTTCTTGTCAGTTCGAATGCAGCCTTCAGAGCTTCATCATCGTTTATGGCAAGCACTTTTGCCCTCATCGAAGCTGAAAGGTTTGCGTGCATCGGACCGATACCAGGATAGTCCAGACCTGCGGAAATTGAATAAGGTTCTTCAATTTGCCCGTCCTCGTTCTGTATCACCAAAGTTTTTGAACCATGGATAACACCTTTCTTGCCGAGGTGAATTGTCGCTGCGCTTTTCCCTGTTGTAATTCCCAGTCCGCCAGCTTCGGCAAGGACAATCTTGACACGTTCGTCGTCCAGATAGTGGTAAATAGTTCCGGCAGCATTGCTTCCTCCGCCAACGCAAGCAATGAGATAATCGGGATAATCGCGTCCTTCTTTTTCCATCAATTGCTTTTTAATTTCCTCGCTGATAACGGACTGAAGACGTGCCACCATATCAGGATAGGGATGAGGACCGACTGTTGAACCAATAATATAATATGTGTCCGATGGATGACAGCACCAGTCTCTGATGGCTTCGTTCGTCGCGTCTTTCAGTGTCATATTGCCCGAAGTTACCGGAACTACTTTTGCACCGAGCATTTCCATTTTCTGCACATTCGGCATTTGTCGTTCCACATCAGTTTTCCCCATATACACAATGCATTCCATATCCATCAGAGCGCATACGGTTGCTGTTGCAACACCGTGCTGTCCGGCTCCGGTTTCGGCAATTATTCTTTTCTTGCCCATTCTTCTTGCCAGCAGAATCTGTCCGATAGTGTTGTTTATCTTGTGAGCGCCGGTATGGTTGAGGTCTTCTCGTTTCAGATAAATGCGGCATCCATATTTTCTGCTCAATCTTTTTGCCAGATAAAGAGGAGAAGGGCGGCCCACATAATCTCTCAGAAGCTGCTCATATTCTTTCTTGAAATCATCACTCTGCAGCACTGTGAGATATGTATGCTGCAATTCATCAACACAGCGGTGGAGTATTTCTGGAATATAAGCTCCGCCGAATTCACCATAGAAACCGTTTTCGTCAACTTGATAAGTTTTCATATCCATCGTATATTATTTTTTATATTAATTCATTCCCTTAAAATCCATAGATTACCATTTAATCTTAAAACTAAGCCTTAGTTTTTAAGAATTAAGCTTTAGTTTTTATAAACTAAGATTCAGATTTTATAATCTAAGCCTTAGTTTTAAGATTAGGATTAACCTTTATAACTTGTTTTTATATCTTTGGTGATGATATATTTCCTGAATATTTTCTTGGATTTGTGTAAAAAAGAAAAGCGGTCCGCCGCAAGTGCGACAGACCGCTTTTTGTATAATCTAAAAATTCAGGAATTCAATCAATCTTCGTATATACATAAGTGTCTTCGTCTCTTACGACCGTTCGGGTTGTATGAGGCGCCACCACCAAAATGTATTTACGATAAATGTTGTCATTGTATTCTGTTATTTCGTTGTTTTCTTTTACTTCGTTGGCAAATGTATGGACTAAATTTTAAAATGCAAATATTTTGAGAGTTTTTTTAGATATTTTTTTTCGTGCGAATAAAATCCGGTTAATACTAGCAATTATGTCTTAACCCTGCAAATAGCTGATTTGAATACTGTTTCTTTTTATTTATCCAAAAGATTACGTTGTCAAGAGATTTTAGAAACATTATTATCTATATTATTATTGTTGCAAATTGGACTAACATATTTTAAAATTATCCGAAAAATTCCAGTATCTTTGCATACGATTGAACACTAAAATTGATTAACAAAAACACGGAAAAAGTATGAAGAATGTTATTCTCCCTGTAGGCTTGGCGCTTTTGGCAAGTGCAGTGGTAAGCTGTTCTACAACCGAATACAAAAAGTATGAAGGGGATAAGGCAAAACAAGTTGCTTCAATTATCCGCGAAAACGGTTGTATGGACTGCCATTCTGCAAATGCTCCTGTACCTTTCTATGGCAAATTGCCTGTTATTGGCAAAGTAGTTGCAGATGATATGGTTCAGGGAACACGCTATGTGGACTTCACATCAATGCTTGAAGCATTGGAAAATGGCGGAAAGGTTTCAGAAGTCGATTTGGCTAAGCTTGAAAACACAGCTTTGAGTGGCTCAATGCCTCCTGCTAAATTTTCTTATATGCCAAATCATTGGGGAACCAATCTTGACAATGATGAGAAAGCCGTGATTCTTGCTTGGGCGGCAGAAGAGAGAAAAGCCAACTTTAAGTCGCCGACAGTATGTGATGAATTTGCAAACGAGCCTTTGCAGCCGTTGATGGAATCTATTCCTACTGATTCAGCTAAAGTTGCTCTTGGTTTTGCTTTGTATCACGACACACGTCTTTCTGCTGACAACACTGTTTCGTGTGCAACTTGCCATGGTCTTAACACTGGTGGTGTGGACCGCAAGCAGTTCTCAGAAGGTATTGGCGGACAGTTTGGTGGCGTTAATGCTCCAACAGTTTATAACTCAGCTTTGAACTTCGCCCAGTTCTGGGACGGACGTGCTGCCGACTTGAAAGAACAGGCTGCCGGACCTCCATTGAACCCAGTGGAAATGGGACATAAGTCATTCGATGATATTTGTGCCGTTCTTGCTGAAGACAAAGAATTTTCTGAAATCTTCAAGAAAGTTTATCCTGACGGTTTCACTCAGTCAAATATTACAGAAGCAATTGCTGAGTTCGAAAAGACATTGCTTACACCTTCACGCTTCGACAAATATTTGCGTGGCGACAAGTCTGCTCTTACTGCAGAAGAAATCGAAGGTTATGCTTTGTTCAAGGAAAACAAATGTGCAACTTGCCACGTTGGTATGAATATCGGTGGTCAGTCTTATGATTATATGGGTATTAAGAACAGCTATTTCGATTATCGTGGAACCGGACTTACTGATGGTGACAACGGACGTTATGCTGTGACTAAGCTCGAGAGCGACAGACATAAGTTCAAGACTCCGACATTGCGTAATATAATGATTACTTATCCTTATATGCATGATGGCTCGGTTAATAGTGTTGAGGATGCTGTACGCATTATGCACGAGTTCCAGATTGGAACAACTATATCTGATAAAGATATGACTAAGATTGTTGCTTTCCTTGGTTCATTGACTGGAGAGTATAATGATGAGGAATTGAAATAATAAAAATGCGCCTGAATAAGGAGCGTGAAAATTTCTTATATTAATGCAGAGACACTGAGGATACAGAACTTGACTGTGAATAGGCAAAGAATTCTGTATTTTCGGTGTCTCTGTTTTTTTCTTTGATAATTAATGACAATTATTGTCAACTATTATCTTAAAGCCTTGTCAACTTTATTATTAACCTTATAATAATTGAAATATGATAAAATCGTCATCTCTGGTGTTTTTCCTTCTTTTTGTCCTGTCAAATATAATGTATGCCCAGGATGAGGGTTTTGCATCGTATTATCATCATCGTTTTCACGGGAAGATGACGGCAAGTGGGCGCATTCACAACAGATATGAATTTACAGCTGCACACCGCACTTATCCTTTCGGAACTTTTCTGAGAGTTACAAATCTTGAGAATATGTTGAGTGTCGTTGTCTGTGTGACAGACCGAGGACCTCATCAGCGTAGCAGGATAATTGATTTATCTGAGGCTGCTGCAAAGAAGCTTAAATTTAAGTCGGGTGGAGTTGTTAAAGTAAGGATTGAAGAAGTGCCTTGTGCACTTGACCTTCGTTATCTGGACTTGATTTATCCGCCTACGCCATATTTTGATTTGGAAGCAATAAAGGTTGTTATTCCTTTAAGGTTTGGGATTGATGAGGATTATTAATTGTAATTACAATATATAAATACTTATGAACTATAGAGTGCTGACAGAAGATAAAGACCCGATGGGTGCAGCCATCCGTGATTATTTCAAGAATGGGAAAGCAGGCAGACTTTCCGTTTTTTCATCTCAGTTTGACGAAGACGAAATACCTGTAAAAGATTTGTTCAGAACATATAACGAAATGTCACCTCTTGAGCAGGAGGCTTTGCAGATAGCGAAAGGCAGCATTCTGGATGTCGGAGCCGGAAGCGGATGTCATTCCATTGCTTTGAAGGAAATGGGAAAGGAGTCTTTTGCTATAGATATTTCTCCACTTTCAGTGGCTGTTATGCGTGAAAGAGGTGTTGATACTGCAAATATAAATTTGTTTGATTTGTCGTTTACTTCACGCTTCGACACAATTTTGATGCTTATGAACGGTTCCGGAATTATCGGACGTTTGCAGAACATTGGAGAGTTTTTCAAGCGCATCAAAACTTTGCTTAATCCCGGAGGATGTGTATTGATGGATTCAAGCGATTTGAAATATCTGTTTGAGGATGAGGATGGCAATTTCGAGATAGACAGTACGGACGGCTATTATGGAGAAGTGGATTTTTCCATGCGCTATAAGAATATAAAAGGAGAATCATTCGACTGGTTGTATATTGATTTCGACACACTTTCTCTCTATGCATCACAATACGGTTTCAAGGCTGAGCTGGTGAAGAAAGGTGAGCATTATGACTATTTGGCAAAACTGGTTGAAAAATGATATTCGGATAATTAAGCCTTGTAAACTTGTCTTTGAAGCTTGGTAGACTTTTAAGTTTAGTTATTTGCGAAGCTTAATTATATTATCTTCGCCACAGTTGTGGCGAAATCAAACCACAGTTGTGGCGAAGTTAGTTAAATTACAGATATTCCTAACTTGTTTACTTGTATCTGAAACCTTGTTTACTTTTAAGTTGAGCAATCTGCGAAACTTAAATAAAATCATTATATTTACAAAATACCAATATTTATATTATGATAACCATATTACTATCTTTAGCACTATGTTTTGCCTTTACCGGATTTGTATCGGCAAACAAAAATGAGGGGAAATCTGTGAAGGTTGAAGTAAATCCCTCAGTGAAATATCAGAAACTGGAAGGCTGGGGAAGTTCGCTTTGCTGGTGGGCTGCACAAGTCGGAAAATGGGAAGAATCAAAGGTGGATTCCATCGTTGATATGCTTGTTTCAGAAGACGAACTGAATATGAATATATTCAGATATAATATCGGTGGAGGCGACGATCCTTCTCATCTTGGCGGGCATATGGTTAAAGGCAAGGGCAAGAGAGCGGAAATGGAAGGATTCAAGGCTACGGAGAATAGTCCTTATGACTGGAATGCCGACCGTGGACAAAGAATATTACTCCAAAAAATCAAAGAGAAAAGACCTGATGCTGTGTTTGAGGCTTTCTCAAATTCTGCACCTTATTGGATGACTGTAAGCGGTTGTGCCGGAGGACATAAAGATCCTCTTAAGGATAATCTTAAGCCGGAATATTATGAAGCATTCTGTAAATATCTTATTGATGTGTGTCTGCACTTCAAAGATGAATATGGAATAGAATTCAAGACATTGGAGCCTTTCAACGAGTCCTATTCCAATTACTGGTATGCAGAGGGAACCCAGGAAGGTTGCCATTTCGAACCGGAAACTCAAATCAAGATAATTCGTATTCTTTATCCTATGCTAAAATCAAGTGGAATGAATACGGTGATTTCCGCATCGGATGAAACTAACTTGAACCACTTTCTCACAGTTCAGTCGCATTATGAGAAGGCAGGAGATATATGGGAAAAAGTAGGTCAATTAAATACTCATACTTACAGCGGAACAAATGAGGAGCGCGAAGCTGTCCGTGCAGTAGTTGAACGTGCCGGTAAACCTTTCTGGCAATCAGAAACCGGACCTTCTGAAGGTGTTGATTTGGAAAGTAATCTTGGATTGACACAGAAAATGTTCAATGATTTGAGGATTATGCGTCCGCAAGCTTGGCTCGACTGGCAGATAATGGAAGAGGGCAACAATGAATGGTGTTTGTTGCGTGGAAACTTTGAGACAGAGAAGTTCCATAAAGTGAAGAATTATTATGTCCGTAAGCAGGTTACAGGTTTTATAAAGCAAGGATATATATTTGTGGATACAGACAATACTCAGACTCTTTCAGCAGTTTCTCCATCCGGAAAAGAACTTGTTATAGTTTATCTGAACAAATCTGATAAAGGAGAGAATGTAGATTTGGCAATAAAGGCTGCTGCTTCGTCTGACGTTTCTGTGTGGCGAACAAGTGAAGAAGAAGATTGTAAATCCCTTCCGAATATGAGAATCGATAATGGTTCATTAAGCTTTGCTGCTCCTTCAAAGTCGCTGACTACTTTTGTCGTTAAACTAAAATAAAGCTTCTTGGGCTTCTGTAAAAAAGTAGACAAGGATTCTTAATCAGCAATCCTTGTCTACTTTTATTTAGCTGTATTATTTACAGAAATACTTGCTATAGACTTCCGCATAATTGCTGTTTTCTGCCAACTGTTTCAGAACAGCCTTGAACTCATCTGGCATGATTCTATAAGTTACGGAAATCATACTGTTTGGAATATCTTTATAATAAGCTTCGGCAATCGAACCGGTTATGCAAGCCAAAGTGTCGCTGTCACCACCGATTGAGACGGACATTCTTATGGCACTTTCAAAGTCCGAACTGTCAAGAAAACATATTATAGCTTGCGGAACAGTTCCTTGGCAACTTGAATCCCATGAATAAGTTTTGTTCAGGTATTCCCAAGTTGAATCCAGGTTATATTCATATTTTGATTCGATATATTCTTTTATTTCTTTCTTGCTAGCTCCGTTTCTGGCAAGAAATATTGCTGCTGCTACAGCCTCAGCTCCTTTTATTCCTTCTGGATGATTGTGGGTGATAGATGCAGAAATTGCTGCCACTCGCTCAGTCTCTTCTATTGAGTCGAAAAGCCATCCGATTGAAGAAACTCTCATAGCTGAGCCGTTTCCCCATGAATTGTAAGGACAACGCTTTCCGGCAAGTTCTCCAGTACGGTAATCTATGAGACCTTGAGGATAAAACAGCCAGGTGCTGAATGCCATTCCGTAGTCGCCTTTCGGACTTGGATATCTTTCAGCAGTAGAAACCATTATTTCTTCTAATGATTTCAGGTCAAAATCTGCTTTCTGTTTACATCTTAATGCCCATTCCGCAACAGCAATGGTCATTATTGTATCATCAGTTATATCACTATCTTCAGAAAATAGTTTGAAGTCGTAATCTTTAGTATTGTTGAATTCATACACAGAACCGACAATATCGCCGATAATTGCACCTATCATAATTTTAGTATTAAGTTTTGCAGTTTTTGTAAAGTAGATGATTCCGGACTTATATTCCATTCAGTAGTGTTACGTGAAATATTTGCCTTAAGTTCAGATATAGCATCATTAAGAATATCTTTATGGTCGAAAGCTAGATTGGGAATTTCATCGAGAGAAAACCAACGAGCCTCGGCAGCATCGTCTCCACCTTTAACTTCTGTAATTTGGGTGATTGCATAATATGCAATAGTTATAACTCTGTCTCTTGGGTCGCGGTTTACTTTCGTATATGCACCAAGTTGTTTTATAAACACTGGGTCCATATTTGTTTCTTCTTTCAATTCTCTCAGAGCTCCTGTTTCGGCATCTTCATCCATATTAAGAAATCCGCCGGGAAAAGCCCAGCATCCTTTGTACGGATCAGATTTTCGTTGTATAAGAAGGAGAGAAAGAGAACTTACTTTTTCATCATAACCGAATATAACGCAATCAGTAGTTACTGAAGGGCGTGGATATTTATAGCAGTATTGATGATTTTCCATATATCGTTAGTTTATGAGTTTTGTCTAATCTTGTTGCAGCTTGTTCTTTCGTCAACTATACACAATAAAAGCGGAATCTTCCAGTTTTAATCTATCGTCATTATCAGCCATAAACCTTATGACAGCAAAAGCTTTGTCTGTATTCAGCTTATATTTGTTGATGAAGTCGGTCACTGATATTAGTGTATCTTTAGGCTGTTCAAGAATCAGTTTCTGTATTTTGTTGTAATCCTTGTTGGCGATTCCGGAATCATGCTTTGCGAGGCAAATATCACAAGTTCCGCAATCTTCATCCATATTTTCTCCGAAATAAGAAAGAAGTATGCGTGTTCGGCAAATACTTTTCTCATTATTGTATTCAAGGACCTTGTTTAATCTTTGTTCGAAACGCTCCTTTCTGTCCTCATATGCAGAAGGCAGGATTCTTACATTTTCTTTCTCAACACGGACTTGTCTGAATATTATTATTGGAGTTTTCTTCTCAGGAATATATTTTATTATATGATATTTTGAGAGATTCAGCAACACATGATATACAGTATCTCTGTTTACGTTTGTTGCCGCTGCAATATAAGATTCATTAATATAAACATAATCAGAGAACACACCGGAATAGGAGCGGAGTATTACTGACAGAATATCATCTATTGTTTTGTCCTGACCAAGATATCTGTATAATTCTTCACGAGTCGCAGTGAAAATAATGCGTGAAGCATTATCAACGTTTTCTATATATTCAATATATCCGCATAACTCCAGAATTTTTAGAGAACTATGGGTCTGAGTTATTGGCAACTTGAATGCCATACAGAAATCATTAAGATCGAAATCGTGTGCTGTGTCAAGCCCGAATCCGACTGCAATCTGGAAGTAATTACCAAGAGCTTCGTATACTCGTTTTATCAAATCCTTTTCTGGAAAAGAATCTGTGAGTTGTTTTTTTAGTCTTGCGTTATCAATGTTTGAACTAATCACTACGGCATACGCTTTCTCTCCGTCACGTCCTGCACGTCCTGCTTCCTGATAATATTCTTCAAGAGAGCCGGGCATATCCAGATGGACAACAAGACGAACATCCGGTTTGTCAATTCCCATACCGAAAGCGTTTGTTGCCACAATTATACGGCATTCGCCCTTCATCCACCTGTCTTGTCTGAGATTCTTTTCTTCCATACTCAGTCCGGCATGGAAGAATTCAGCGGTAAAACCATTGCTTTTCAGGAAATCCGCAGTTTCCTTTGTCTTTTTCCTGCTTCTGACATATACAACAGCACTTCCTTGTACACGTTCAAGAATGTATTTCAGTGTTTCAGTCTTATTATCAGATTTTCTTATGATATACGCAAGATTCTTACGTTGGAAACTTTTCTTGAATACATTTTTCTCCTTGAAAAGTAGTTTTTCCTGAATATCATCAACAACGGCAGGAGTGGCGGTTGCAGTTAGTGCAAGTACTGGAACGTTGGGTAATATTTTCCTAATATCTGCTATTGCCAAATAAGACGGTCGGAAATCATATCCCCATTGTGAAATACAATGACTTTCGTCAATGGCAAGAAGGCAGACGTTCATTGCCTTAAGCTTTATCTGGAAAATTTCTGAGGATAATCTTTCAGGTGATACGTATAGGAATTTATAATCTCCGAATATGCAGTTTTCTAGTTGGGAGATGATAAATTCTCTCGATTGCCCTGAATGAATTGATGTAGCTTTTATTCCACGTTTCTTCAGGTTGTCAACCTGGTCCTTCATTAGGGCTATCAAAGGAGTAACCACAATGCATATACCTTCCATAGCCATTGCCGGAACTTGGAATGTTATGGATTTTCCTCCACCTGTTGGCATAAGCCCGAATGTGTCTTTCCGTTCATATACAGAATGAATAATATCTTCCTGTAATGGACGGAAAGATTTATATCCCCAATATTGGGATAGAATTTGATGGAAAATATCAGGGCTTTCAGGCATATGATTTAAATTATATGCAGTTGTTATCCGTTTTTATATCCTTAATCAGTAATTGCAGTGATGTGTTGCCATTATATGTATTTTCCTCAACCGTATAACAAATGTTGAAAGGTAACATTTGTTTGATATGGGCATTGTATTTTGACATTCCGAATGCAATACCATGAATAGGAGAGGCAGCTGATTTGCCGTCGATTATTTCCAGTTTTATATGTTCCTGTTTATGTCCCACAAGTTTACTTGTTCCATAATCTTTCACATCAAAAGTACAGAAAACTGGTTTTTGATTGTTCGGACCGAAAGGACTCATCTTCTTTAAATCGCTCATGAATTTATTGTTGATCTCCTTGAGGTCAATAATAGCATCAATATCGATTTGCGGAGTCAGTTGCTCAGGGATGATTTCTTGAGCAACAAGTTGCTGAAGTCTTTCTGTAAAAGCTCCCAGGTTCTCTTCTTTCATCGAAAGACCTGCTGCATATGTATGACCACCGAAATTTTCCAGCAAATCACGGCATCCTTCTATTGCCTTATAAATATCAAAACCAGCTATTGAACGAGCAGAGCCGGTAACCAAATCTCCGGATTTTGTTAAGACTATTGCCGGACGGTAATATTTCTCCGTAAGTCTTGATGCTACAATGGCTATCACACCTTTGTGCCAGTTCGGATTGTAAACTATCACTGCCTTGTTTTCATCGTGATTAGGAATGGAGTTTATAATCTCGTTTGCCTCTTCGGTGACCTTTTTATCAAGTTCCCTTCTGTCTTCGTTATACTGGTTTATGCTTTCGCTTTTCTTTCTAACAACGTCAGCATCTTTTGCCAACAACAAATCTACGGCTTCTTTACCTTTCATCATTCTTCCGGAAGCATTCAGCCTTGGGCCAATTTTAAATACGATGTCGCTGATTGTAATTTCCTTATTACTTAATCCGCATACATCAATAATTCCTTTTAGTCCTAAACTTGGATTGCTGTTTATCTGTTTCAGTCCGTAATATGCAAGAATTCTGTTCTCACCTGTGATTGGAACAATGTCAGAAGCAATACTTACAGCGACAAGTTCCAGCAACTTGTCAAGATCTGAAAGAGGAAGTTTATTGTTCATAGCAAAAGCCTGCATGAACTTGAATCCGACTCCACATCCTGAAAGATGCTCATAAGGATATACCGAATCAGCACGTTTTGCGTCGAGCACAGCAACTGCATCAGGCAATTTATCATCCGGCATATGATGGTCGCAGATAATAAAATCTATGCCTTTTTCTTTGGCATATTCAATTTTGTCAATGGCTTTAATACCACAGTCAAGCGAAATAATCAATGTTATCCCGTTCTCCTTTGCATAGTCAATACCTTTATAAGAGATACCATATCCTTCATCATCTCTGTCAGGTATGTAATAATCCAGCAGATTTGCAGACGAAGTGCACGTACGTAAATATTTATATACGAGAGAAACAGCTGTTGTTCCATCAACATCATAGTCACCGTATATCAATATTTTTTCTTTATTGCCCAGAGCCTTGTTAAGGCGTTTTACCGCCTTGTCCATATCCGGCATAAGGAACGGATCGTGCAAGTCGCTCAAAGTCGGCTTGAAAAATTTCTTCACCTCACTAACCGTCGTAAGGCCGCGCTGGACAAGTAACAGGCTGATTACAGGGCTTATGCCCATTTCCTCTGAAAGCCTGTCCCTTAGGTTTAGCTCTTCCTGTGTTGGAGGTCGATAGTTCCATTTATTAGTCATTATATATTATTTTTTTTCTTGTCATATCTTGTTGCAGACTAAGAAACTATTTATATTTTCTTCAATCTGTACGGTAAATAGCTTTAGTACAGATAATATATGCGTCTGCCGGATACCTTGCAAAAGTGTGTACTATGGCAAAGTATTTTTCAAAACGTAAAGTTAATAAATTATTTCGTATTTGTACTTTTAGTTAGGTTGGAATCTGTTAAAACTATATTTTGTGGAATTTCCGTGTTACAACTGTTCTAATTTTCTCAAGAGTTTAGAGTATTATATTAAAGAAAAAACAACGAGTTGGCAAGGTTTCTAAACAAGCTTTGTTTAAAGCCGTTATTTTTACCTTGTCAACTCGTATATGAAATAATTGCCGAAAAAAACGGACAATGTGTTTTTATTTACATACTTTTTCTATTGCTTTCTGCACTAGTCCTTCCATCACCTTATATCCTTCAAGATTAGGATGAACTCCGTCTTCAGAATACTTCTTAGGCAAACCACCTTCAGAATCACTCATAGCTGAATGATAATCTACATATTCAATGCCATTAGCTTCTGCATATTCTTTAACTTTCTTGTTCAAAGCTTTAATAGTTTCTGCAGGCTTTACACCCGGACGCCATCCGAACTTGCTCGCAGGCATAGTGGAGCATAATATAACTTTGATATTATTTGCTTTTGCAAGCTGTGCCATTGAAACAATGTTTCCGAAAGTCTTTTCTGGAGTCATAGCATAGTCATTCAGAGCTATATCGTTTGTTCCTGCAAGAATTACTACTGCTTCAGGCTTCAAGTCTATTACGTCCGGACGCATTCTCAACAACATTTGTGCTGATACTTGTCCGCTTATACCTCTACCCACATAGTTATTGCTCTTGAAAAAGTCTGGGTCAGCACTAGGCCATCCGTCAGTAATTGAATTTCCCATGAACACAACTTTAGGGCTTTTTACCTCTTTGTTTGCCGCTTCATAACGTGCAAAGTTTGCCCAGTCTTTTATTTCCTGAGCAGATAAATGCAGTGAGCCAATTATAAACAAGGCTGCTAATAGTATTTTTTTCATTTTTATATGTATTAGAATTATACTTCAGTATTCTGATTTACTTTATTATTCGCAGATGCTGTTTTTGTACTTTTGCGTTGTCCGCTTTTTCTTCTCGAATTCTTTTTACTGCTACTTTTTTTCTTGGCATATTTTTCCGGTTCATAAGCCGGTGTTTCTCCAAATTCAGGGTCAACAGGTATTTTATATACCGTTTTGCCAAGGAAAGATTCGATTTGCTGGAACTGGTATTGCTCTTCAGGCGATACAAATGTTATGGCGAGACCTTTGTCATTTTTACCCCTTGCTGTTCTACCTATTCTGTGGACATAGTCTTCAGGATCGTGAGGAATATCAAAATTAACAACAAGCTGAATGTCGTTAATGTCTATACCACGTGAAACGACATCTGTTGCTACAAGAATATCTATTTTCCCACTTTTGAAATCCTTCATCACTTCCTCTCTTTGGCTTTGTTCCAAATCTGAATGCATTTCAGCTACATTGAAATTCATTCTTTTCAGGCTGGATGTTAAATCCTTGACCTTTAACTTTGACGAGGAGAAAATAATAACTCGTTTAGGATTACTGTTTTTGAAAAGGTCTTTAATAATCTGTATTTTCTGTATTTCATAACAGATATATGCCGTTTGCATGATAGTTTCCGGAGGTCGCGAAATTGCTATAGTGATTTCAACCGGATCCTTCAGGATATTCTGCGCCAATGTTTGTATTTTGGGCGGCATAGTTGCTGAAAACATGATTATCTGGCAGGATTGGGGCAGATGTTTGTATATCTGCATTATATCATCATAGAATCCCATATCCAGCATTCTGTCAGCTTCATCTAGAACAAAGAAGGATACCTTTGAAAGGTCGATTGAATCACATTTGAGGTGTGAAATCAATCTTCCGGGAGTTGCAATAACAATGTCAGCGCCCATTTCCAGACCGCGTTTTTGTTGTTCCCACACAATACCATCAGTTCCACCATATACAGCCACAGCTGAAGCAGAAACAAAATATGAAAATCCGGAAATCTGTTGGTCAATCTGTTGTGCCAACTCTCGGGTGGGAGCCATAATTATTGCATTTACGGCATTCTCAGGAAATCCACCATAATGGAGTTCGTTTAATATCGGGAGAACATAGGCTGCAGTTTTACCTGTTCCTGTTTGCGCGCATGCAATAATGTCTCTACCCTCCAAAATGATAGGAATAGTTTGCTCTTGTATTGGAGTTGCTTCCGTGAAGTTCATCGCATCAAGACCATCAAGGATAGCTTCATCCAAAGGTAATTCATCAAATCTCATGTCTCAATCAAAAATATCCGTAAAAATAAGGATTTTCATTGATTGTGCGAAATAATGTGATATGTTTTTTTCAACGCAAACTGGAGTATTCAATAGGGTTTTACTTATAATATCTTCGGTATATTCTGTTATATAGACCGTTCTCTCTTATTTGGCTAATCCATTTGTCGAGGCTGTCTTTTAGGATAGGAGAGTCCTTTCTAAGTACCCATGCCTGTAGTTGAGTGAAGCTGATATCAGTTTTTATATCGATATTGTTGAATTCTTTTAATGATGCTTCAGCAATTTGCTGGTCACATACTGCCAAGTCAATATCTCCGCTTGAAACCATTATTATAAGTTGTTCGTCAGAATACAAGCTGTCTTCTTTGATATATATAGTATCACCAATTTCTTCACTAAGATTTTTCAGTCTTTGCAGTGCAGGTGAACCTTTGGGTATATAAATGGTTTTACCTCCAAGTTCCAGATGATTTCTTATAGGCTTTTGCTCTTTCCCATCTGCCAGCTTTCTTTGTACCAGCACTTGCTTGTTGAGAACAATAGGTTCCGTAAAAAGATATTTATCTTTAAGCTCGCTTGTTATAGGTACATTTCTTGCAATGACATCACACTCTCCATTGTTAAGCTTTTCGAAACTGTTGTCAAGGTTCATATCCAGAAGAGTCTGGATTTCCAATCCTGATTCTTTTGATATTGCCTGACTCATCTCATATTGAAATCCGCTGATTGTATCTCCATTAACAAAATATCCCGATAAAGAATATTCCGTTATTATCCTCAGAATACCTTCTTCCTTTATTTCAGGATAATCTTTGGTGGATAGCTTAGGCTGTTCCTCTTTGCTTGAAGGCATAAGGTTAATCATTGTTGCCACAGCTAATGCCAGCATAACAATATATACTATAAGAAGTCTCTTTGTTTTCATTTCAATCAGTTATTGAACATAACAGCAACTCCCATCTTTATCATCATCGGATTCAACGGGTAATGAGCCAATGAGAAATAATTTGGCTTTATAAATTGTGAGCCCAAATTATATGCTGTGACAAAAAATCTTGCCTGTTTCAGATGGCAGTTCACATATGCATTAATTAGAGGGTAATTACCAATCTTTACATCGTTCTGTATTTGGAACTGTTGTGTTGCCGGTTCATAATATGGAGCATAATATGATGTATGATAGTGAACATCTGCGCCTAATTGTATTGAAAGTACTTTTACGACCTTGAATGACAAATACAGGTTTGAGTATGCACTTATTGCAGGTAATGGCAATATGTTTTTGTTGCTGCTTAATTGATAACAAATTTCATTTTCCCATCCCAAAGCTCTATACCTGAAATCCTGCTTGAGATTTGCGGATATGACTTGTATATTTCCGTTGTGTTGCGCAGGATAACCGAGATACCCAAAATATACATAATTCTGGATGCTTTCAACTCCAGCAGAAAGTTTAGTCTTAGTTGATTCAATGTTTACTTCACCACCTGCATAGAATTGTTGTATGTTGCTGAACTCATTTTCCCATGCAAAATATTTTGAATAATTGTGACGCAGGTAAAATGCAGGAGTCACATTCTTTATATATCCGGTTGCTTTTACTGATGCATTTTTGTTGAATAACTTGAATTGTGTCTGCATTTCTCCATTTGCCCTGAACTCACCAATGTCATCACCAACTACGCAAAGTTCACCGTTTGCATTATATGTAAACAAGGTGCCCAGTCTTTTCGAGAGTTCTGCCCCGATATATGTAGAAAATTCACTGTAATCTTTGTTTCTCATACTTTGAATATCCGGGAAATTATCCATTGGACCCAAATAAGGCAAACGGAATTTCCTTTGTTCCATCCTGATGAAACCTGTTAGTCCGAATTTTGCCCAATCCTGAAAACCTTCTCTTAGCGACAAAGCCAAAGTATTCTTCAACACCCACGCTGAAGTTGAATCATTAGGAAATTCGTCCAAAGTGTAAACTCCTGGATAGTTGGCATCAAGGCTATTGTCAGACAGGAAATGTCTCCTGTTCTGTTCATAGTCTATAGTATGTATTATACTGGATACGGGAACAAACTGCTCCTTTGGATTCCCTTCTTCATCAGTTTCCTGAAGAGTTTTTGTGAATCCAAGGTTATATCTGTGAGTAAGATATATCTGCATTCCACTGACTTTATTCCATGTGTTGATATATCTGACTGGATAGTCTTTGGGTTTCATCATCTGTTTGCCAACGGCATAATTGTCTGGATGTGTGAGCACAGAATCATTAGTCAGACCTCCATTTTCATAATTGGTCACACTGTAGTTTCTGATATAAGCCTTTGCCTCATACCTGTCACTGTTGTAACTTGAGAAAATTCTGTATCCGATTAGTTTTGTACTGTTTGACTGATAATATCCACGTCCGTAAATATAATCAAAATCACCTCCGACATTCAATTTCTTGCCGAAGTTTATAGTAAGAATACCCTTGAGTTGTTCCTCTTTATTCAAACTACCACCAGCAGTTGTATACATAATATTGGTGTACGGAACCTTGGTGTTATAGAATTTTGCTTTTTCAGGAGTTATGATATAAGGATCATAAGCGTCAGCAAAAATGAAATCCCTGGCTTCTTTTCGTTCTCTGAAAATTCTGGACTGTGATGGTGAACCTAAATTACCTAAATGAGCAATGGATAGGGATTTACCTTCAACAAGTGTTGAATTTGCAGTATTCTCTCTTAACGTATCAACTTCAGCTTCATAATAATCTCCCAAAATAGGAGTGAGCTGATAGGCATTGAGTCTTCTTGTGCCAAGAGTAGTGCTGTCTGTGAGCAAACTATCTGGAATATCGGTTTGCTTTTGTGTCAGATTTGACAATGAAAAGCCTCCTCTTCGGCTACCACTTCTGCTTTGAGCGTTCGAAGTAAGAGTCAATGAGCAAACCAGTATTGATAATAATATATATATACATTGTTTCATGGTCTGCAAAGATATAATAAAAGGGCATTTCTAATGCAAGAAATGCCCCGCTTTCTAATCTTTTATAAAAAGAATTATATCTTTTCAATGATTTCCATTCCTTTTTTGATTGCAGCCTCATTCATCGGAATCAGGTTATGGTGTCTTTCCGGAAGAGACTTTTTCAAGCCTAACAGCACGTTCTCAAGTTTCACCATCGGCTCTATCTTAAGCAATCCGCCAAGAATTAGCATGTTGAATGCTTTTGCATTTTGCATTTCAGTAGCTGCATCCATAGCATCAATCTTATAAACCTGAATGTCTGTTCTTTTTACCGGAGTGTGTATACCATAACTGTCATAAATAAGAATTCCTCCAGGTTTTACTTTATTCTCAAACTTTTCCAAAGATGGTTGATTAAGAATTATAGCAATGTCATATTCATTCAGGATAGGAGAGCTGATAGGGTCATCGCTCAGTATGACCGTCACGTTTGCAGTTCCACCACGCTGTTCCGGACCGTATGATGGCATCCATGTCACCTCTTTGCCTTCCATAAGACCTGAATATGCAAGGATTTTACCCATTGAAAGCACTCCCTGACCTCCGAATCCTGCAATAATTATCTCGTGTTTCATAATTTTTACAACTTTTACTGGTTATACATTCTTTAAATCGCCTAATGGATAAGCTGGGAACATATTTTCTTCCATCCATTTGTTAGCTTTTTCAGGAGACATCTTCCATCCAGATGAACAAGTAGAAACAAATTCTACAACAGAAGTTCCCTTTCCTTCCATTGCGTTCTCAAAGGCCTTGCGAAGCATTTTCTTAGCTTTGCGCACTGCAGCAGGAGTGTGAACGCTTTGACGAGTTACAAGACAAGTTCCATCAAGCTGAGCAAGCAGGTTACTTATTTTCAGAGGATAGCCGTTCAAGGCAACATCACGTCCGTAAGGGCAAGTTGCTGTAACCATTCCTTCCAAAGTTGTCGGAGCCATCTGACCTCCGGTCATACCATATATTGCATTGTTTATAAAAATAATAACTATATTTTCACCTCGGTTTGCTGCATGTATTGTTTCAGCAGTCCCGATAGCAGCCAAGTCTCCATCTCCCTGATAAGTGAACACCATCTTGTCCGGATTCAGTCGTTTAGCAGCAGTTGCAACAGCTGGAGCACGTCCGTGAGCAGCTTCAATCCAGTCAATATCAATATAATTATAAGCAAATACAGCACATCCAACAGGTGAAATGCCTATGGTTTTTCCTTCGAGCCCCATTTCTTCAACAACTTCAGAAATGAGTTTGTGAACAACGCCGTGGCTACAACCCGGACAATAGTGCATAGGGTTGTCGTTCATTAATTTCGGCTTGCCGTAAACCAAATTTTCCGGTTTAATAATATCATTGAGTTCCATAACTTAATTCTTTTCTTTAATTACTAAGGCTATGTAAACCTTGTCAACTTGTGTTTGAAGCCTTTCAACTTAATTGTTGAGCAGCATTATTTATGAAAGAATCTCAGCAAATACTGAACCACACGCATTATGATTGCAGCGCCGGCACAGCATAGAAAGATTGTTTTGTCGGGTGACGAGAAACTATATATGTATGAAACAATTGCTGCAATGGCAAAAACCATAAACACCAAAGTCATAATTTCGTCAGCTTTACTACCTTTAGTCATATTCTCAGAATAATTTCTCTTTTAAGGCATTCAACACTTCATCCGGAGTGAAAACAATACCACCAAGACGTCCGAAATGTTCAACTTTTACCTTTCCGTTAACGGCAAGTCTGATATCCTCAACCATTTGTCCGGCATTAAGTTCGACAGAAAGCATGCCTTTAACCTTATTGGCATATTCTGAAATAACTTTGCTTGGGAATGGCCACAATGTTATAGGTCTGAGCAAGCCAAGCTTCAAGCCTTCAGCTCTTGCATTTTCAACAACTTTCTGGCATATACGAGCTGATGAACCAAATGCAACAAGCAGATATTCTGCATCGTCACAATGGAATTCTTCATATCTCACTTCGTTTTCTTCAATCACTTTATATTTTTTCTGGAAGCGAATATTGTTCTCTTCCATTTTTGCAGGGTCAAGCTCTAGTGATGTAACTACATTCCTGTTACGGTCCGGACGCTTTCCTCTTGCAGCCCAAGGACACTGTTTAATGATTTCTTCTTCTGTTCTTCTTTTACGGAAAGGAGGGAGAACAACTTTTTCCATCATCTGTCCGATGATACCATCTGCAAGTATTATTGCCGGATTACTATATTTGAAAGCAAGATCAAATCCTAATGCAACGAAGTCTGCCATTTCCTGTACTGATGAAGGAGCAAGTGTTATAAGTCTGTAGTCTCCATGACCTCCACCTTTAACTGTTTGGAAATAATCTGCCTGGCTAGGCTGGATTGTTCCAAGTCCAGGACCTCCACGCATTACGTTTACAATCAGACAAGGAAGTTCAGCTCCCGCAATATATGAAATACCTTCCTGCTTAAGACTTACGCCAGGACTTGACGATGATGTCATAACAGCTTTTCCGGTGCTGGCTCCGCCATATACCATGTTTATTGCTGCAACTTCGCTTTCAGCCTGCAATACAACCATACCAGTTGTTTCCCATGGCTTTTCAGCCATAAGAGTTTCCAGAACTTCTGATTGGGGAGTGATGGGATATCCAAAATAGCCATCTGTTCCGTAACGGATTGCAGCATGTGCGATGGCTTCGTTTCCCTTCATTAGTTTTATATCTTCTGCCATAATTATTGCTTTTTATTGAAATAAGATGAAAAGCTTGAAGAAATAAGCTTTGATTATATCTCTATTTTTTTCTTGTAAATAGTCAAACATCCGTCCGGACATACCAGTCCGCAACTTGCACATCCGATACAATTGTCGGGATTCTTCATATACACATAGTGATAGCCTTTGTTGTTGACCTCTCTTGGATGGAGTTCCAAAACATTGGCGGGACATGCAACCACACATAAGTTGCAACCTTTGCAGCGTTCAGTATTTACAACAACTGCTCCTTTTATTTTTGCCATATAATTATAGTTTGTTTGATTTTAGAGGAAACCAACATCCGTGGCAAAATTAGGTTCCCATCCCCGCACACTGCCGGAGAACTGTGTTTTTCGGCTGCTTTGCGGATGAACCGCCTGTTTGTCTATCGAAAAATTGAATTCCGCTAAACATTAGTTATAAACAAATGTAACACTTTCTATTGTTGCCAAAGTTAATTAAAACTTTTTCAATTTGAAATCTATTTTGATGAAGAAAAGAAAAAAAAACTTGTCTTTTTTTCAGAACAGCGTTGTGAATCAGTGAGTTTTATTTAATATTGAAATAATTACTATTTGTATGACAAAATGACATATTGTATTCTTGCTTTTTTTATTAAATTCAGCATTTTAGCTCTTAATTTAGACTAAAAATCCTTTTGTTTTAGATTGGTTAAAAAAATGATTGCAATGTTTTCAGTAAACGATTACAATCGTTGCCTCAAGTCTTCTAAATGATTTCACTGTATGATTGCAATCATTGCCTGAAGTCATTGCAATCATTTTTTTAACAGTCGCTTCTTTTAGATAAAAATACTGTTTTCTATGCTTAATTTACTGCAAAAAACAAGCTTTTTTCATCTGGAATGACAAATTTCGTGACCAAAATCAGAATGTCGTTTTGATGATGATTCGTGAAATAGCCTTTACATTGTGTCTTGTTTTTAATGAAATGATTATAAACGTTATTCTTTATGTGTTAGATTTCATTTTGTTTTACTTTCAATATGTATTTTCTAAACTTCATGAGAGTGATGTCTTTTTGTTTTTTCTTTATTATGTATCGGAATAATCGATTCTCGTGAAGTTAACGTGACATAATGGCACATTCCGTTACGTTGCAAGGAATAAAAACAGAAAATTCCTTTCGAAAGCAATCAGATTTTCTTTCGAAAGGAATTTCTTTTTGTTCCGAAAGAAAATCTGATTGCTTTCGAAACAAATTATATTTATGTCCGGATGTAATTTCTTGTTGATTTTATCCAACAAATCCAGATAGGAATGAACTTCCCATAAGAACATTAAGCAGCATGTTTACTGCAAATGTAAGGGCAATAGTTGCGTATAAAATTTTTATATTTATTCGTTTCAGCATCTGATAATATACAGCAGCCAGCATTACGCATGTGAATCCGGCAACAAGTGTTATTCTTGGGGTGAAATCTATAACCAGATTGATGCCCCAACTTTCAGGGAAAAATGGAACCATCAGACCAAGGAGTACAACTGTTGCAAGAAATGCAGCAAATATGCGGGTGCAAAGCGTTCTGTATTCTGTTACGAAAAGAGCATATTCTGCAAGGAATATGGTTATGAAAGGGTATATTGGTAGAAGAAATGAACTCTTCTTTACCGGCATGATTGCATATACTACAAACAGGGAAACAAGGACAATGAAACTGAAAAACTTTACATTGTTTTTCGGCATTGATGGTTTTTTGTATTGAGCTCCGAATAGAGAGAATACAAAAAATACGACCCAAGGCATGAATCCAACAGCAAGGAGCAGGAATGTGTAGAATATATTATAGTTTGAGCCTTTCCAGAAATAATCAAACTCAAGGCTCATCACAGACTGTAATAATTCGAAACCACCTTGTTTCCAGATTGCAATATACCACAAAGCAGGAATAAATAAAGCCGAAACTCCCATATAGAAAAGTGTTTTAAATATGGTAAGTTTGTCGTATTTGTTAAGCATTAAAAGATATATTCCGAACGCTAGAAGTGGCAATATTAATCCCATAAGTCCTTTTGTGAGTACGGCAGCGCTAAGAAGTGCGGATATTCCAACCGGAAGTCCTTTCAGCTCAATGGTTTCTTCCCATCTGTATAGCTGGGTTAGGGAGATGATTATGAATGTAGCAAAAAGCAAATCGCCTGAATTGACGAAGTATATATTCTGCATACCAACGCAAGTGATTAAGAAAAGTGAGCCAATGAAAGCTTCGTGAAACTTGGTTCGTCTGCCGAAAAATATCAGTGTACTAGTTATTATAGCAATATATGCAACGGCTCCCGGAAGCAACACTGTTAGGTGTGAGACATATCCTTGCCATAACGAACATAAAGAAACAAGCCAATAGAGCATTGGATGGTCATATGATACATATTTACCGGACAGGATAGGAGCTATCCAATTGCCCGATTCAAGCATTGCCGATGAAATTTGTGCCGTTTCGGAATTGTCGGGCATAGAGATGTCCGAAAGTCCAAGCCATGGCAAAACCGATATTATACATATGATGACTATCATTGTTACCGGTTTTTGCAGGTACAAATATTGCAGTGTAGGTGTACGCATAATAATTGATTTAAAAAATTGCGTCAAATATACAAAAAACAATCATTATTGCTTGTCTGTTTTTTTATAAATATGTTGGGTAACATAATTTATTAACAGAAGTTTTACAAGCTAAACGTACGATAAATTATGTGGTAAGTTAATGTGATGGCAAGTTGGCAAAGTTGTTTTTAGTTTGCCAACTTGCTTAGATGTTTTTGAGGATTAATCAGCATGAACCGATAGCGCATCTAATGCAGTTTCTTATCCTCTGTCCGTCAGCATCGTTGCTTTTTAACAGTGAAAGGATAAGGTTCAGATAGTTCTCCTTATTACTGATGCCGCACAAAGAGCATAATCTGCTTTGCGGAAGCATTCCTTTCTGGTTGTAGACGCGAAGGATACTGCTATAATCTTCATTGTCAATATAGCTTTTGAACTCTTCTTTTATATTGTTATATATTTCTTCTGCATTGATGTTATGGCGAATACTTTCTACATGAGCTGTAAGTTCTTCACAACTGTTAATCTTGTATGCCATAGCCATTTCTAGTTTCTTGCGGACTAAATGTTTTGCATGCAGAAGAGTCTGGCTGTCTAATTCTTTTTCAAAAAGACGAATTACATTTTCCTTTGTTTGTGAGAACACTTCTTCCGGGTCTTTCAGAAGTCTTCCGGCTACAGTTTTGATTACGTCTTCGAGCATCAGTAAGTTTTCTACTTCTGCTACATCTGGTACGAATATGTTCTGACTTCTGAGATATTTTATTTCGCCTTCAGTTCTTCTGTCTCTGTCAACAATACCCATGCTTTTCAGATTATGGAAATCCTTGAGCTCGCCGAAAGCTTTTGTAGTTTCAATAACTTTCTGACATCCACCCATTGGCTTTACCATATAATCAGGGTATATAAGTGGATATAAACGGCTGTCAATGCTATTACTGTCTGTTCCTTCGATGAATAATATAGGTTTACGGCTTCCAAGTATTTCCATGTATAATTCTTCCGGAAAACCCTCGTTATTTCCTATAATATCATAATCCCAACATTTCTGTTCGGCATTGAAAGAACGTAGCCAGATTCTTTTGCTGTCGTTTCGGGATGCGGCAAATTCTATGTCGTGGGTAAGATATACAAATGTACAGTCAGGACGCATATTTTCAATCTCATCCCATAGCTGGTTTTTGATGCAATTATGGAGAAGAGTTTCTGGTTCATCAATTATTAGAAGCGCATTAGGTTTGGCACATAATATTGCTCCAACCAGATAGAATACGAGCTTTTCACTGTCGCTCATTCTTCCTGCAGTATATGATGGAATATTCTTTTTTGCCGGACGAACTTCAATGAATCCTGATTTTCTTACCAGCTGGTTGTGAGGAAACATTTTTTCCCATATTTTCTGTATATAGTCCAGTTTTGTTACAGGAGGCTGAAAATCTTTGTTTTCTTTATATCTTTCCTTGAAGTTTACAGCAGCTTCGTATTCTTCATATTGAAGCTGTAGGATAAGTTTTTCATAATCTGATAATACAGGTACAGAAATTCTTTCTTTAAGAATAGATTTGAAGAATGCGAATGATGGTCCTGGACTTTCTGTATTGTCACTGTTAATAAACAAGGCATGCAGTCCTGATATTCTTTCTGATTGATTTGGATATCTGTCTAGTAAATCGCGGCCGAACGAACTTTTACCCACACCGTTTGTCCCGATTACTACAAGAATATTTGTATGGATGGTTTCTGTATTTCTTGCTCCTTGTTTTATGGGAAGAGTTAATTCCATAATATCTAAGATTTACGTTTTTCAAATATAAGAACTCTTCTGTATAAAAAACAAGTGATATGCATTAAATGATGTTTAATACATATCACTTATAGGAGCTATACTCTCTTTTTTAGAGTAAACAGGAAAGTTGTCCCTTTTCCTAATGTGCTTTTGGCTGATATTTGTCCTTTGTGGAAGAGAACAGCGTTTTTAACTATTGACAATCCTAGTCCTGTTCCACCTATTTTTCGGCTTCTGCCTTTATCTACTCTGTAGAAACGTTCGAATATTCTGTTTAGATGCTCTTCCGGAATTCCTGTACCATTATCTGCGAAACTGAAATAATAGTAAGAATCGTCTTCCTTGTAGCAATTAAGTTTTATTTTTATACCATCGCCAGCATAAGCAATAGCATTGTCATACAGGTTACGGAATATTGAATACAACAAAGAGTAGTTACCATGAATCATAGCATTTTCCGGAAGGATTACTTTTGTTGTTATACCTTTACTTTCAATTTTCTGGGCACATTCTTTTTCAATTTCTTCAATCATCTTGTTGATGTTGACATCTGTGATTTCGAACATGCCTGAAGCTTCTTCAAGTCTGTTGAGGACAGAAATATCTTGCAATAAATCTGTAAGGCGCAGACTTTGTGAGTAACATCTTTCCAGGAAGAATTTCTGTTTGCTAGCTTCAATATTGTCATTGTAAAGTAATGTTTCCAAATATCCTTGTATGCTGCTGACAGGAGTTTTCAGTTCATGGGCAATGTTTTGAGTCAATTGCCTTTTCATCTTGTATTCTTCTTCCTGCTGAGTTATGTCATTAATTGAAATCTCATAGCTATTGTTTAGGAAAAGAATACATTCAACGGAGAACGTTTTACCTCCTTTATCAATTGTTGATGTTTGTCTGAGAACTTTTACCTTAGGCTCTTTTGACTTTTCATTAATGAAATTACGTATTTCTTCAAGTTCTGGAATGTCGATGATTTCTTCAGAAGAATGAATTTCAGTATTTGAAATCAGATTGGCAAATTGGATAATTTGGATATTGGCAAGAATTTCAACACCTTCTTGGGTAAATACTGCAAAACCTTCTTTGGCGTATTGGAAGTGTTTGATTATCTTTTCTCTTTCCAGAGCAAGGTCGTTCTTTGCCTTTTGTTGTTTTCTGTATATTGAAATGATTTGTTGTGCTATATCTCCAAGTTCGTCATTGGGAAAATTGTATTCAATTTCCTTTTCTGGGTTCTTTGGAACATTTTGTGAGAAATACTTTAGTTTAGCTATAGTTTGTCCGATACTGAAAGTAAAACGTGAAAGCACAATAAAGAAAACAAGAATCATCAGCGCCATAAAGTATATGAATTCCTTATTTACTTTCAATGTGTTTTTTACATAAGGGCCATAAAGTATAGCACATCTGTATATGTATCCGTCAATATTGTTTGCCGAATAGAAATATTCCTGTCCTGTTGATCCTGACGAGCGGATAGCATATCCGTTCATATTCATTCGTGCTTTTCTTACCTCACTTCTGTCGTTGTGGTTGTTGAATTTTTCAGTTCCAGTATTGTCAAACAGAACTTCTCCTTCGGGACTGATTATAGTCACTCGCATTTCGGTTTCAGGAATTTCCCTGATAAATTCTTCAACAAGACTATCCAGATTGTTAGTGTATTGTGCTCTATGATGTAACTGATAGTTATAACTGCTTAGAACACTGTTGAGTTTCTCTCGTGTAAATTCTGTTTCACGCTGATATTGAAAAATAAGAACGCAAACAGTGAAGCCTAAAAAAATGAAAAATACAGACCAAAATAGTCTTTGGCTAAAAGGTATTCTATTCTGTGAATTTTTTTCTGTTGTATTATTATACATTATTATTCTCCTTCAAAACAATAACCAAAACCAAGGCGTGTTACTATATTCTTTCCATATTCGCCTATTTTTTTTCTTAATCTGGTGATGTTTACATCAATAGTTCTATCGAGAACATATACTTCATCACTCCATACTCGGGAAAGAATGTCTTCGCGGCTTAATACGCAGTTTCTATTTTCAAGGAATAGTTTAAGTATCTCAAATTCTTTTTTTGTAAGAGATATTTCTTCTCCCTTAATAGTCGCTTTTATGCGTTTTGTATCCAGTGTGAGAGTTTGGTAGCTGAGATATCTGTTTTCGTCTGATTCTTCTTTTTTATTTACAGTGTTTGTTCTGCGTATCACAGCTTTAACTCTGGCGATAACCTGTCTGATTGAGAAAGGTTTGGAAATATAATCGTCTGCTCCAAGATTGAAACCAGTCAGAGCATCGTTCTCTGTGTCTTTTGCTGTCAGGAATATGATTGGCAAATGTGCAGTCTTTTCGTCTGCCTTTAATATTTTAGCCATTTTAAAACCTGAAATTTCTCCCATCATTACATCAAGTAGCAAAAGTTGGTATTTTGTAAGATCCAACTTTAATGCTTCTTCCGCGCTATGGGCTGTATCAACTTTGAAACCTTCCATTTCAAGATTGAACTGAAGAATTTCGCATAGGTCTTCTTCATCATCTACTACCAGAATATGTGAAGATGTAATGTTATCGTTCATTTTGTCGTACTTTTTTGTTTGCAAAAGAATATATATGGTATTTCCGAGATATGAAAAATGTGTTACAATCGTGTTACAAGGATTAAAATTGCTGTAATTGTAAACAAGAAGGAATAATTGTTTTGTCGTGTTTTTGTTTTGGGTTTGTCATATATTTGAAACAAAACTTAGATTCCTTTTTCAGAAATCTAAGTTTTGCAATTTAATAATCAGATAGAATTTTGTTATTATCTGGATTTTTCAAGGTAAGTGTATCCATAAAGACCAGAACGGTAGTTCGCCAGGAATTCACGTCCTTCTTCAGTAGAAATTTTACCTTGTTTTACGGCTCCTGCAACCCAAACTTCGATTGAGCGTGCCATGCGTTTTGGATTAAACTGTACATAATCAAGAACGTCAGCAACTGTTTCGCCTTCGATAATTTTATCAATTACATATTTGTTGTCTTTGATTTTTATATGAACAGCATTTGTGTCACCAAACAGATTATGTAAATCTCCAAGAATTTCCTGATATGCACCTACAAGGAATACACCAATATAATAAGGCTCATCCGGTTTCAATGGATGAACAGGCAAGTGGTATGAGAAATTCTTTGTTGATATGAAGTTATCAATTTTTCCGTCCGAGTCACAAGTTATGTCTTGTATAGTTGCTGATTTTGTCGGCTTTTCATCCAATCGGCTCAATGGCATAACAGGGAAAATCTGGTCGATAGCCCAAGAGTCTGGAAGAGACTGGAACAGAGAGAAGTTGCAGAAATATTTATCAGGTAACATTTTTGCAATTTTCTTAAGCTCTTCAGGTGAATGTTTGATATTCTCAGCCATTTCGTATACTTCGCGTGCTATGGACCAGAACAAACGCTCTACTTGAGCCCTTGTTTTCAAATCAATCAGACCTATGTTGAAAAGCTCAAGAGCTTCTTCACGACATTGCATTGTGTCATGCCAAGTTTCGATAAGTCTTGGCTGGTTCAAATTGTCCCATAGATTATACAATTCTTTCACAAGTTCATGTGCATCTGGTTGCAACTCTTCGTTGTCATCACATATCGGAAGACCTGCACTTGCCAGAGCTTCGAATACAAGAACGGAATGATGTGCAGTAAGTGATCGTCCAGATTCTGTGATGATATTAGGCTGCTCCATATTGTTCTTTTTGCATACATCAGCAAGAGATGAAACAGCATCGTTTACATATTCCTGTATAGAATAGTTCATGCTGTTACCACTAAGAGGAGAACGTGTGCCATCATAATCAACACCTAAGCCTCCACCAATATCAAAGAAACGGATGTCGTATCCCATCTTTTTCAATTGTACATAGAACTGAGTTGCCTCACGCAAAGCTGTTTTAATTCTTCTGATGTTTGTAACCTGGCTTCCAATGTGGAAATGAATCAACTGGAGACAATCTGATAATTCATTTTTTTCAAGGAAAGCCAAAGCATCAAGAAGTTCACTTGAGTTCAGACCGAATTTGCTGACATCGCCTCCTGATTCTTCCCATTTTCCACTTCCGGAACTTGCAAGTTTAATACGGATGCCAATATTAGGGCGGACATTCATTCTTTTTGCCAAAGTCGCGATGGTATGCAGTTCCATCATCTTTTCAACAACTAGGAATATCTGTCTTCCCATTTTCTGGGCTAACAAGGCGAGTTCGATATAACTCTCATCTTTGTATCCATTACAAACAATCATTGCATCGTTGTCAATATCGATTGACAAAACAGCATGGAGTTCTGGCTTTGAACCGGCTTCAAGACCAATATTGTACTTGTTGCCATGGCTTACAATTTCCTCCACAACTGGACGCATCTGATTCACCTTAATAGGATAAATGACATAATTTTTGGCATTATAGCCATATTCTTTTGCTGCCTTTTCAAAACAACCGGATATTTTTTCAATTCGATTGTTCAGAATATCTGGAAAACGCAGTAACAGAGGGGCAGCTACATCATGCAGCTGCAGTTCTTCCATCAACTCCTTTAAGTCGATAGTTGGACCACCCGGCTTTGGTTGAACAGCCACGTGCCCTTTCTCGTTGACCGAGAAATAATTCAGCCCCCATCCATTGATGTTGTACAGCTCGGCTGAATCTTCAATTTTCCATTTTCTCATTTACCTTAAAATGTGTTTAAAATGAATATTTACCCCAAGTATATGTCTGATACTCTATGGGATGTTAATTAATTTATGTGTTTGTAAACTTAATCTCCACCAAGGGTGTTTTTTTATATATTCAATCACTTCGTCAGTGTTTTTGCAAGAACATGGTTGAAGGAAATAGTACTGAGCTTTGATGTTATGATAATATTGCTCAACATCTTGCTGTGTGTATACTATTTTCACTTCATTCGCTTTTTGCAATTTAATAATAGAGTTTTCTTTGGGTGAACATGTAATCCAGTCAATGTTTTCTGGCAATTTATGCGTGCCATTTGTTTCAACGCATACAAATTTACCTTCTTTGTGTAGCATATCCACAAAATTTGAATCAATCGACAGTGAAGGTTCTCCTCCAGTTAGAATTACAGTTTTTGCCGGACATTGGCGGACATGGAGCAATATTTCTTCATCATCCATATATTTTCCTTCAGTATGTTTTGTATCGCAGAAGTCACAATGGAGATTACATCCTGAGAATCTGATGAACAATGCTGGTGTCCCAACATGAAAACCTTCGCCTTGCAAGCTGTAAAAAATCTCATTAATCTTTCTCATAGATTGCGGTATTGTTTTCAGATTCTTGAACTTCTACTTTATAACATGACTCAAGTTGATCACATATCCAGCGAGCAATGTTTTCTGCTGTTGGATTGAAAGGAAGAATTTCATTAAGATTCTTATGGTCTAATTTGTCTTTGATTTTGTTTTTGATATGGCTGAAATCAATAACCATTCCATCTTCATTCAGTTCTTTAGAACGGCAATGAACAGTAATAATCCAATTGTGACCATGTAAATTACAACATTTACTTGGATAAGATAACTGCAAGGAATGAGCAGCAGAAATTTCTAATTTTTTAACAACAGTATACATAGCTTTTGTTATTAATTAAAGTTGTGCAAACTCGACGTATGGCTGACAATAAATAAGCTGACAAGTTTTTCATTTATTATTTTAAAATCTTGTCAACTTCATAAGTGAATCTTTGTCAACATAGAGTTGTAAGTTTGCAAAACTTAAATTGTTTAATTATTAAAAAAGCGAAGCTCTTAATGTCACCTCAGAGCATCGCTACAAATTTACTACTTTTCTTTATAACCCAAATAACTGTATAAGTGTTTTCATGTGATTGAAAAATGTTTTTAATATCGGTATACGCTATAAATTCAAAAATGTCGGTAAAATTTAGTTTTTTACAAAGATTACATTAATTTTGTGTTCAACATTTCTGGTATGTCGGGTTGTGTCGGAGATGTCGTTTTATAAGAATTACTTATATATTATTCAATCCGGTTATCATTGAATCAATAATTATTTTTATGTCAGACAGTGTAGTTATTATTCCTACATATAACGAAAAGGAAAATATAGAAAATATTATTCGTGCGGTTTTTTCGTTGGAAAAGGAATTTCATATCTTAATAATTGACGATGGTTCTCCTGATGGAACAGCTGATATTGTTAAACGATTGAAAGAAGAATTTCCCCAAAAGCTTTTCTTAGTTGAACGCACTGGAAAATTAGGTCTTGGAACAGCATACATTTGCGGCTTTAAATGGGCTATCGAACATAAATATGATTATATTTTTGAAATGGATGCTGATTTTAGCCACAATCCGAACGATTTGCCAAGACTTTATTCTGCTTGTTCAGAACAAGGTGCTGATGTTGCTGTAGGTTCGCGTTATTGCAATGGTGTGAATGTTGTGAATTGGCCTTTGGGAAGAGTTCTGATGTCTTATTTTGCTTCAACTTATGTACGTTTTGTTACAGGAATGAATGTCCGTGATACAACTGCAGGTTTCAAATGTTATAAACGCTATGTACTTGAAGCTATAGATTTGGATAATATACACTTTAAGGGGTATGCATTCCAGATTGAAATGAAATTTACAGCATATAAATGTGGATTTAAGATAATAGAAGTACCTATAATTTTTATTAATAGAGTTTTAGGCGTTTCAAAGATGAACTCTTCAATCTTTGGTGAAGCATTGTTTGGCGTGCTTAAACTAAAAGTATGGAGTTGGTTCAATAAATTACCGATAAGATCTTATAAGGCTAAGAAGGCTTAATGTGATAGTAATATATACTAAGAAGCTCATTATGGTATTTATGGATGTTTGATATATATTCTTATAATACCATAATGAGCTTTCATTTTATAAACAGATTAAGATTTACTTTTTATATTTGGCAACTCTTTCATCGTTTATTACACCTTTCCAGTTAAGACCAAATGCAAAATCATATACATTTCCTTCACTGTCCTTGTAACATTTCATGTCATGTGAAGTATCTTCAAACTGCTCTTCTACGGTTTTCATATCTGCTGGCATTTGTAATGGTAAAAGTGCTGAAGGTTCTGCTTCGCCACTTATAATATCTAGCATTGCCTGATTCTGAACATCAAAACCAATTAGTATAGCATCAGCCGAAGGTTCAAATTCTGACATGACGGTTGGATTTGTCATAGACAAGGAAACAATAACTGGTTTTCCTTTCATTTTCTGTTTTGTTTCAATTACAGACAGCATATCTTGTTTATTGGCTGTTTTTACAGATTTACCCTTATAGCTTCTGTTTGTAAAGTCTTCAAAAGGATCACCGCCAGAAAGACTCTTCGCTCTTGCGTGTGTCGCTGTGTAATCGTTGTATTGCAAGCTGATTGGCATATATCCGTTTCCTCCTTTATCACGATCAGCTTTATCATATCCGACACCACTATTAGGGCTTGTAATGAATACTATTGCGAAATCTGCTTCTTCAGGATTTTCAACCAGTGTATAATATTTCTTTACTAAATCAAGATTGACCGGATAATCTGTATGAGCTTCGCTAACAGTTCCAAAGAATCCTTTCACAGCAGGGAAGTAGCGTTTAGGAATGTACACCTTTTTGCTCTTGTTCATAGGCAGAACATTGTTCTTGTTTTTTACCATGACGATTGATTGAAGCTGAGTGTTATAAGCTTCTTTCATGAAATCAGGATTACCTACGGTTTTCTGTGATTCTTCCGGATCGAGATATGGATTTTCAAACAGTCCTGTTCTGAATATATTCATAAGCAGTCTTACTGCAGACAATTCAAATCTTTCTCTCATTGCTTTTTCTCCAAATTCCTTTACACCCATCTGATATGCTTCAAGCACAGGACCCTTGTCGTTGTTTCCGCCAAATTGATCAACTCCTGCTTTCAAAATAGCATAGTGACGTTCTGCTACGGTCATATTTTCCGCACCCCAAGGTTTTCCGGCAAATGTTTCAACACCTGTTTCATCTGCAGTGATTCCCCAGTCAGTACATACAACACCTTCATATTTATATTTATTTCTCAACTCATCTGTTATAAGAAATTTGTTGTAGCTATTGGCTATATCAACTCCTCCGCCATTCTGACCGACAGATATTGTGTAATAAGGCATAACTGCTGAAGCCATCTTAGTTTTACCCTCAAGTTTAAATGCCCCCTCTGTAAAAGGTTTTTTCAATTCTTCCCAGTTTTTCCCTGGATAAACAGCATATTTACCATAGGCATAGTGTGCATCTCTGCCTGCTTCGCCTGGTCCGCCTCCAGGCCAGTGTTTAATCATTGCGTTTACACTGTGAAATCCCCATCCGTCTTTTATTTCACTTTCGCCTTCAGATGTTTGGAATCCGTCAACATATGCTCTTGCCATATCTGCAGATAATTGTGAGTCTTCGCCAAAAGTTCCGCTCACTCTGCTCCATCGCGGTTCAGTTGCCATATCAATCTGAGGCGATAGGGCAGTAGCTATACCTAATGCTCTGTATTCAATAGATGCAATTTCTCCGAATCGTTTGGTAAGTTCCGGGCGGAATGTTGCTGCTAATCCAAGTGATCCTGGCCAAAGTGATATTTGTCCGCCACTACCATAGTTATATTCAGTGTCCGCTGCAGTTGCATGTCGTGGATCGGAACTGTTGTTGGCAGGAATACCATGTCCAATACCTTCAACAAGAGCTTGAACATTGTTGTTCCATTCGGCAGCAATAGCTGGACTTTGAACTTTAGTAATCAATACGTGACGTAAATTGTCTTCGGTGAGGAATTTTCTTTGGGCATCAGAAATATCTGAAGCCTTTGCTCCGCTTTCGTTAAAAGGTTTTCCGTTATATGTTGAAGCTCCAAAACCTTTACTTGCACCAGGAATAGACTGATGTGCGCTATATAACATCAATCCGGCAATTTCCTCTATGGAAAGTTGTGATGCCAAATCTTTTGAACGCTCAAGTGCATCTTTTCTCCAATCTTCGTAAATGTCAAGTTTCCCGTTTTTGTTCAAATCTTTGAAAGCCAAACCGTCTATAGTCAGAATCTTAATGCCGGATTTTGTGGAATAACCAAGAGTTGCACCGGCATCTTGCGTGATAATGTTGTAAGAACCTTTTTCTTTTTCTGTCCATTTACGGTTAGAACATGCTGCTGATGATAATAGTACAGCTCCAATCATTCCATAGGCTGTACATTTTCTTAATTGCTGCTTTTTCATTTTTATAAGTAAAATAAGTGGTTTTATAAAGTTAATATCCGAAAATCTTAAATACTAAACAAACAATTGAATATAAAATAAACTTACTTATATGTTTTGTTGTTTTGTGTTTCGAATACAATTAATAGTATAAAAGTAGTGAATATATTTTATTTATTATCCAATTTACTTGATTTTGTTTTTGCAGTGTATAATATATACGATGATATAGAATATAATTGAGATAAAAATATGTCCGAAAGTGTTTTGTAATACATTCGGAAGAAAATTAACGTAGGTTCGAATGTAATTATATTTACATTCGAACCTATATAATGGTTACATTCATATATCTTTATTCAAGATTATCATCTTTATCTGAAAATTCAAGTTTGTTTTCTCCTTTATATAATTCCCAGATTCTGTATCCGATAATAATAAGTAATATGATTGTACCTTGTATACAAACCCATCCGAACAGCTCCTTCATACTAACCATTGTAGCTTGTCTGTTTACTTCGGCATACAATTCTTTTATTGGGGCATTGGGCATCCATTCATGTAGTTGGTCAATATCCCTACCAACAATTCCTATTTTGTCCACTTGAAGGAGACGCATCCATCTGTTAAGAATAGCTGTTCCTAAAGGAGTGGCAATACTTGTCCTTATAAAACTTAGAACACACAATGCCTGAAAGAAATGCTTGAACGGAACACTCAATGCTATATATATTGTAAGGGAAATGTACAGAATACCATGACCTAGCCCTCGTAAGAAGTTCGGAAAATAAAGACTTTCAATATTCAAATCCGGATAAATAAGGAAATACATATAATATTGGTAAATCACTACTAAAAGAAATCCTATGAATATAAGCATCTTAAATCCTTTTTTTAATATTGCTTTACGATAAAAAACGGTTGCAGAACCACATAGTATTCCTGCAAAAGCGAACCAATTAATTGATATACTATTCAGATTATCATAGTTCAGAATTCTTGACATAAGCAGGTTTTGAAGAACTGATGATGTTGTCTGATTAAGGCATAACATAAGGAAAAGCAACAGAACGATAGGAAAATTCTTGTATCGTAATGTCTGGAATTCAATGTATGGACGTTTTAAACTTGCCATTCTGTTTATATTTATCAAAATGGCAACAACTGCTATTACTGCTGCTATTCTTATCTCCCAACTGTAAAACCAATCGAAGTATTCTCCATATATACAAATGAAGACTACAGAAAACAGCATTATCGTCCATATAACGGCACTAGTCCAGTCGATACCATAAAGAGGCATCAGTTTGCATTTACGAATATGCCTTGTCAGCAAATAGAGGGTTATCCATGCTACTAATAACAAACATATAACAAAATAATGCATATATTGCCAATTGGCTAAATCAGTAAGATGCATTGCCACGATACCAGAAACTTGAATGCTTTCCAAAACGACAATATAAATCACCGGATAAAAGACTGAAAAGTTTCCTGAAGGTGTTACTGTCAGTCGGATATTTGAGAAACATTCAAAGGTTCCCCACATCCTGAAGAATCCAGATATGAAGCAGGTTATTATCAAAATGAGCTGGTTATGTACATTTATAGCAATAATATTACATATAATTAGGATAGGACATACAGTCATAAGAATTGACCTTGTGGTAAATCTGAATTTTAGTCGTATAAGGATTGGAAATATGATGGTCATTCCTATGAACGAAGCATATCCTGCCATCATAACGTCCTCTTGTATCCAACCCAAAGCACTTGACATCTGATATGCTGTGGGCAGGAATACTCCACCGTTGAATTGGAATATCATTGCACAAATCAATGATATAACAATACATACAGGTGTAGGAACTTTTTCTTTGAAATATATAACTCTGGGTAAATGTGAGAAATCCATACTTAATCAAAATCAACAATACATTCCACATTCATACCGGCACGAAGGCGGTTCAGATTCTCAACTTTATTGTTTTCCGTAAATTCAATTCTGACAGGAATTCTTTGCTCAACTTTGACGAAGTTTCCGGCTGAGTTGTCTTGTGGAATTATAGAATAGAAAGAACCGGTTGCATCGGATATTGAAGATATTCTACCTTCAAATGTTACACCTGGAATAGCATCAACCTTTACTTCGACTAATTGGCCAACACCCATATTAGTAGTTTGAGTCTCTTTGTAATTGGCAATAACCCATTTTTCTGTACCGTCCACCAAAGTGACTAGAGTTTGTCCAGGCTGAACCAATTCTCCTTCATGGATGTTTTTTCGTCCAGTTACGCCATCTGTTGTTGCCAGGATTACAGTGTAGGAAAGGTTTAGTTTTGCCAAATTCAATGCTGCTTCAGCTACTTTTATTGCTGATTCATTTTGTTCAAGTCTCTGTGTCTGTTCTTCCTTAATCAGAGAAGTTGACTGACGCTGACGCAACAATTGCTCATATCTGGCTTTTGTCGCTTCATATTCAGTTTTCATACGGTCAAATTGTTGTGGAGTAACAGCTTCTTCCTTCATTAGCTCTAAATAACGCTTGTATTCAGTTTCGGCATTTTGCATTCTTATGTATTGCTCATCGATAGCAGCTTCGGTGACCAAAATATCATTTTGTGTCGTGTTGATTGTTGTGTACATTGCAGTTTTACCGATAAGAGCGTTCTGATAGTCAGCCTCGGCTTGTGCGACTTTAAGTCTATATTCTGTATCTTCTATAATAACCAAAGTATCACCCTTTTTTACAGACTGATATTCTTCATAACATATTTTCTTAACAAAACCTTGAACTCGCGTATTTATAGGAGTAAGGTGTTGCTTGATTTGAGCATTGTCAGTATATTCAACACTTCCTATATGAAAAAAACGTCCGAATGCCCAGCTGCATCCTGCAACTATAACTAAAATAATGATGAAGTTAGGGATGATTCTTCTCTTATTGCTTATCATATCTTTTTATTTTTAAGTTTCTGATTAAATAAAATTGTGTTTGATCTTATAAACTGCCAGTAATTTTCTTAAGCAGGAAATATTGGTAAAGTATACCAATCTGGTCATTTGCAAGTTTCAGCTCCATATCCAGCTGCATATTACTTGCGTCAAGCATATCCGTAATTAGTGACAGACCGTTAAGATAACGTTGCTGGACGATTTTGTAGTTTTCGTGAGCCAACTGTACACTCTTCTTTTGTGTACGCAGACGGACATAAGCTTCATCCAGTCCGATATATGCTTCATGTAATGCATTATCTATTTCTTCCTCGATAAGTTTTCTTTTCTCCTCAGATTTCATTGTGGAGATTTTCGCCTTTTTGAGTTTTTTGTTGCTTTTGAATAAAGCATCAATATTATAAGAGACTTCAACACCAGCAAACCAATAAGTGAAATTATTATTCATTGGAGGAACTTCAATAAGGATAGGTCCACTGAATTCATTTGTTGCAAAAAGGCTAATGTTTGGACGGCGCTCTGCCTTAATCATTTGTTGTTCACTAAGGTTTAATTCAATAGCCTTTTGGGCAAGTTTCATTTTAGGTGTATTGTCAATATCTTCTCTCCAGGCTGATTCTGTTCCTTTATCAATGGAATATTTAACAAGCATAGTTGTATCTGGCAATAATTTTATTGCTGGGTCAAGACCAATTGTTGTAGAAAGATGATGATTGATTACGTTCATCTTATTTTCTGTAGTTGTCAGACCAAGTTCCAAATTCTGTAACTGAAGTTCATATCGAGTAATGTCACTTTTTAATGCTGTTCCTTGTTTATATGCTGCTTGCATATCTTTTACAAGAAGTTTAGTCTGTTCTATGTTTTTTTGGTATACAACGACTTGATTCCTTAATTGAAATAAATCAAGATAATAGCCAAGTAATATAAAGCGTAAGTCCTGTTTTTGCTGTGAAAGTTCAAGTTCTGCAATTTGTTGATGTAATTGTTTGTTTCTGATATTTTCGGAAATTTTTCCTCCTGCATATACAACTTGAGATGCTTTAAGAGCAAATGAATTTCCGAAATGAGGCATTTCTGCATGTATAGCATTTGAAAAATCTCTATCAGTCATATATCCGTCACCAATATAATTTAAAGACAAGTGAGCTTTTATATCTGGCAATTTGTCGTTTTTAGCTACTTTTATAGCTTGTTCCGCTTCGTCAATAGCTATAGAACGTATTTTAATTGCCTTACTGTTTTCATCTGCCAATTGGAACATTTCCTCGATGGTGAGAATTTTGTACTGTGCAGATATTCCAATAAATGAACATAACAATGTAAAACCTAGAAACAATCTTCTTTTAATCATATAATATGTTTTATATTTATTTCGGGACACTCTTGTCCTAATATTATTCCCTAAAAATTATAGTGCAATACAACCTGTTGATAATGTTCTATATATCTTTTGTTGTCTTATTTTTGCCTAAAAAACTTGCGTCTGTTATTTTTGATTTTGCAAAAGTAAAATATTAATTTTGGTCAGAATTTTCATAAAAAGCAACAATATTATCCTTTTATGCCAGAATTAAGAATAATATGAACAAGGAGCAACGAGCGTATATAAATATAATTAATGATTCATCTCCTACTGAAATATATATAAAAAAGACAGGCTGGGAAGGCGTGAATCTTGATAATCATTCACATCCGAAGTTTCAGATTATATATATGCTTTCTGGAACTTTGAGAATTCAGATTGGAGAGAATAACTATTTTGTTCCTGAAAAGCATATAGCTTGGATTCCTGGAGGAACAGAACATAAATTGTCCAGCAACAATAAAAGAATATCTATAGTGATTTTTTATTGTAATCTTAAGTTTGAGCCGGGCGATAGAAGAAATAATTTTTACATATATAATACGAACGCTGTTATTTCAGAAACGTTGAAGTTTCTTGCAACAGGAAATGCTAAAATTAGTATTGACGAGTCAAAGGATTTATATAATTATGCATTAGGATTTCTGAATTTCCTGCCAATTATGAATAAGAATCTGGAATTTATGTTTCAGGCTAAAGTAATTCCCAATGATTCACGTATACGTCCGGTGCTTAAATATATAGTGGAACATTCAAATGAAGATATAACATTAGCTTCTTTGGCTGAGAAGTTCGGTTTTTCAGTCAGAAACCTTAGCCGTTTATTGCAGGGTTCAGGAATACGTTTCAACCGTTATTTGAATCAGCAGCGTATAATTCGTGCAATAGAATTGTTTACCGATGGAGGTAAAACTATGCAACAGATAGCATTCGATGTTGGTTTCAGTACACCGAATAATTTCAATAGAGTATTTAAACAAATCACAGGAACATCTCCGGGTGGATTCTTGCGTGATAAATAACATTTAAAGTTACAATAACTTTATCTTTTTTGTACTTTTGCGCAGTTAAAAATAATAATATGCTAACATTAGATAGAATTTATCAGGCTTCTTATGCTTTACGTACGGTGATTCGTCGTACGGATTTGATATTTGCTCCACGGATTAATCCAAAGAGTCAAATATATCTTAAACCGGAAAATCTTCAAGTTACAGGTTCATTCAAAGTCCGTGGTGCTTGTTTTAAGATTTCCCAGTTGACAAAAGAAGAGAAGGAGAGAGGCGTTGTTGCCTGCTCTGCCGGAAATCATGCTCAAGGCGTTGCTCTTTCTGCAACGGCTCATGGAATAAAATCACTTATTTGTTTGCCTGATAATGCTCCTATATCAAAGGTTGAAGCAACTAAAGCATTAGGTGCTGATGTTTGTCTGGTTGAAGGTGTATATGATGACGCTTATCAGAAAGCCTTGCAGTTGCGTGATGAAAAAGGTTACACATTTATCCATCCTTTTGATGATGAAGATGTAATTGCTGGACAGGGAACAATTGGTCTGGAACTTTTGGAACAATTACCGGATGTGGATGCTGTTATAGTTCCAATCGGTGGCGGTGGACTTATATCAGGTGTTGCATTTGCAATTAAACAACTAAATCCTAAAATAAAGGTTTATGGAGTTCAGGCTCAAGGTGCTCCTAGTATGCAACAGGCAATAAGTCATGGTAAAATTGAGCGACTTGAATCAGTCCGAACTATTGCAGACGGAATCGCAGTAAAAGAACCAGGAGTAAATACATTCGACTATTGCCAGCAGTTTGTTGATGATATTGTAACAGTTAACGATGATGAAATCTCAACAGCAATACTAGCTTTGATTGAACAACAGAAGCTGATAGCAGAAGGTGCAGGTGCTGTTTCTGTTGCTGCTGCAATGTTCAATAAAGTTCCAGTTGAAGGAAAGAAAGTTATATGCCTTGTGTCAGGTGGAAATATTGATGTTACTATTTTGTCTCGTGTCATAGGTCGTGGCCTTCAGAAGTCAGGACGTTCAGTCACAATGACTATCGAACTTGTTGACAAGCCTGGACAGCTTCAGCATGTTTCTGAGATTATTGCACGCTGTGGCGCTAATGTTGTTTCTGTTTATCACGAGCGTGTAAGCCATACAAAAGATATTAATGGCTGTTATCTGCATCTTGAAATGGAGACAAGAAATCAGCAACAGATAAATGAAATACAGCAGGCTTTGACTGTTGCGGGTTATAGGATTATAAGTTAATTCCTATTTATTCAAAGAGTATAAAACAGTACTAAACCCGGCAATTATCGGGATAGAACCTGGCTTAGTTTGGGCTCGCTCTCGATAGCTGCCGGGTATGTGTTTTTACAAATGTTGCTGTTATATTTTATTGAAATATATTTTTGTTGTATTCCATACTTACATTAATATAAAATGATTATGATGAACAATCCTTTGAAGTGTATTCCGCTTCTTTTTTCTTTAATATTTGTTTCATGTACTACAGAAATACATGAAACAAATATTTTACCGTATTCTCCGGAGCTTTCTGTCGACTCATTAAAATATAATGATATTTCAGATGATAGTAAGCGTACTATTCTTTATGTAGATAAGAATAGGATGGAAAGCAATGATACAGTAGTCAATAATCAACTCCGTAGTTTCAATACAAAAGAGCTTCTGCAACTTCGGATTTATGATGACAGGACAGTGAGATTGACTAGTTGGGTCTGTGAAACGATTCACGATGTTTCCATTTATTGTTCTTTGCAGAATATTGGAATGGACGAGCCTTTCCTTATTGCTCATATTGACTCGCTTCCAGCATTAGGTCAGATTGACTATACTCCGAGATTTGTGAATGATCAGTCAATATATCAGACAGCAGACGGAAAGTACATTGATTTTGAACTGCCTTATCTGAAATCAGATGATGTGAAATTTACAGTTTCTTCTAATGACAGCTTATATAACAAGCTGCAGAACGAGATAAAAGTAAGCTGGAATCTTTCATTCAGTAATTATCATCTGAATAGTTCGTGGGGAACAATGGATGCTATTTATGCTCGTGAATGGGTTGTTATGATAACAAATCTGGCATATATGGTAAGTTCTCCTGAAATGAATCATATTGTGCATAATTATAATGCTGTTATGGGCGGTGAATTATACGGAAATGATGGAGAGACTTTTAATGCAGATGATTATGAAGATTTGTATAACAGGTTGACTATGGACAGGACATTAATACTTGGCCGTACAACAATGGGAGGCGGACTTGGCGGTGGAACTACTTTAGGAGTTGATCACTGGATGTTCTATACTCATTATTATTCCTTGTCTTCTCAAGCTTGGGATATGATTTCACATGAATTTGCCCATTGTATGGGATATAATCACAGCAGTAATCTTACTTATGGAAATAGTGCAGGTTTTGCAGTGAACTGTATGCCTTGGCTTCATAATTATTTACGTAAACAGGAAAGACTGCCTTATCGCAATCCTAAGAAATTTGATTTCACAAATCCTGATTATGAGAAATATTGGGGACATTCTGTAGATTACAGTGCAATGAAATATACTGATACAGATACAAAGATGGATATTTACTTCAGAGATAATGCTGATAAGGTTTCATCTTTACAATATAAAAAATAACAGTTTTCCCGCTTGCCAATTACAGTTGATATGAGAAACATTCCATTCAACCATATATTGTGCAGGTAATATATAAACTAAACGGAATTATGTATAATAAGAATTTTATCCCTATAATGTCTCTTTTGCTTGCCGGGTCTTTATATTCATGCAACAAAGAGAAAATTGTAATAAATGATGTTCCGCAATCTACTGATACGATAACAGTTGTGGAACGCTATGCAGAAGCATTATGGCAACCGATAGACAGAAACACTTTGCCCTCGGATGCCGCAGGATTCAATCCTTTAGGTTTCTGTATTTCCGGTGATACATTATATATATCAAACTGGACTGCACGAACAATTGAAGTGTATGATGCAAAGAATATGACATATTCTCATACAATCTACGCTAACGAAAGCGGCAGAACTCTTAACAGCCGTGATGTTTGTGTATCTGACACTTTGCTTTTTGTAGCAAGTGGAAATCCTAGCCAAGTTTCGGTTTATAATCGTTTTACTGAAGAATATCTTTGCCGTCTTGGAGATGGCTCTACTTCTGGTTCTGTTCAGCAGGCAAACTGTGTGGCAGTAGACTCGAATTTCGTTTATGTGCGCGATCAGTCTGAACTCTTAAAACTGTTCGACAGAAGGGAAATAAATGAAGCAATAGCTAAAAAACAGAAGAATGTTTCTCCTAAATATAAATATAGTATACCAGGTTCTGTGTCAATCTCTCAGGATTATGATATGCAAGCAGTTGACGGATATTTATTGGCTGCAAATAATATGGATAAGACATTGTATGTCTATTCTTGTGAGGCGGATACTTCTTTATATGAAGTAAAGTCATTGAAATATACTGATAACACTATTCCTTACGGAATTGCCGCTTCTGAAAAGTATATCTTTATTTCAACAGAAGGAGCTTCTGCTGGTATTCATGCTTATAATAGGAAATCGTTCTTTGAATTGGATAATCTGGATGAACCGGAATATACATTAAACTACACAGAAGTTGTAGGTTTGGACAATGCCTTGGAATTTGTTCATTTCATGGACTTTTCAAATGATAGTACATTGTTTGTGCGTCAAAATGGTAAAATACAACCTTTATTGCTAAGGGAAAGACATTATCATATAATAACTCCGGTTCTAGTGCCTGGAAACACTGATAGCGATAAAAACAAAAATGAGCAGAATTAACTCTGCTCATTTATTGTATTCATTTAATATCTGCATTCTTTCCAAAGAGAAAGTGGAGTCGTTGGCTTGTACATATTTTATGATTTCACAAGCTTTGCGACGCAGGATTTCTGAATCCTTATCACAATAATAACTTTGCTCAATCATTGTTTTAGCAGCAAGTTCCATACGTTCCAATCCGCATGAATCATCGTGATTAAGCTCTTCCCTTATTTCTTCAGGCGAGTGGGATAGAATGAAATCTATATTAGTCTTTAGTGTACGGTAGATTGTGTCAATCAGCTCTTGTGCTTTCTGCGAATCTTGCTGTTTTGCGCCGTCATTTCCGTCGTTACGGTCGAAAACCAGTTGCACAATCATTTTGCTGATTTCCTCAATCTGAACCATTATGAAGTCTCTTTTCAGCATGACTTTAATCTTTTCTCAATTATTTTTTCTCAACTTTGACTTCCAGGATACGAACGTCATTTAACGGTCTGTCATATTTGTCCTTCTTCTGGTTTGCTATGTTGTCAAGGACATCGAAGCCTTCGACCAATTCGCCGTAAATAGTGTAAACTCCATCGAGATGATGACAGCCGCCGATTGTCGTATAGGCTTTTCTCTGCTCTTCTGTGAATACAAGATGTCCCGGTGTTGCCAGAATAACAGAGTCGATTTTTTCATTTATCTCTGCAATCTTTTTGTTGTATTCTCTCGGATTGTCCATTTTTAGAATTTGCAGTTGTCCTCTTACTGGATAATAAAATTCCTGCAAAGCCTTTTTTCTGGCAGGATAATTCTTTACTTTTTCCAGAGTGTCCAATTCTCCGCCGCTATAAACTTTTCCTTGTACTATAAAGAACTGCGACATGTCAGACTTCTTCTGAGGATTTATTTTGTCGTCTTGTCTTGGAGCTGCCAATGCACCTTTTTTATGGAAATATTCAGGTCTGAGTTCCGGCATAATCTCCGCACTAGAATCACCAAATCCACATCTTGCACCGGCAGGAGCGTTTCTGGAGTCGGGCGCACCGCCTTGAATCATGAAATCTTTTATGACTCTCGTAAACAAAGTTCCGTTGTATTCTCCGCTTTGAGCTCTTTTGATAAATGTACTTACATGGTTTGGCACGTTGTCATAAAGACGGGCTTTCATCGTGCCAGCAGTAGTTTTGAATGTGACAAAAGTTGTGTCGTTCTGGGCATTGATGCCTGTCAGGCTAATGAACAAGGCTAAAGCTGAAACAATAGTTTTTTTTATCATCATAAATTATAATATTTGATTAAAGTTGAGCAGTTGCAATCTTGAGTTATGATTGCCGTTGCAAAACATCAGTTTTAAGTAAAAAATGTAGTTTATTATTGTTCTGTAAAGATATAAAAACTATTTTTATGGCAGAAAAAGAGCTTGCTTAATTTTATTTTCGAAGTTTAAATTTAAACAGGCTTGAAAAGTGCAGCTTAAAAATGCATTGATGGTTACGCATATTTTATTAATTAATAATCGTTATACTTTATGAAACACCTTTTGTATTTATTTGTGGCTTGCTGCTTTATGCTATCCTCTTATGCGGCAGAGCCAATCAAGACGCTTGTCGTTACCGGGCAGAATAACCATAATTGGCCGGTCAGCCATGTAGCTATTCAGAAAATTCTTGAGAATTCCGGACTTTTTGATGTTGATATTGCTTGCTCTCCGTCCAAAGGTGAAGATATGAGCAGTTTCAAGCCAGATTTTATGAAATATCAGTTGGTTGTGCTTGATTATAATGGCGACAGATGGCCAGCTGAAACAGACAGCCGTTTTTTGGAATTTGTAAGAAACGGTGGTGGCGTTGTTGTTTATCACGCTGCAGATAATGCTTTTGCCGACTGGCCTGCCTTCAATCAGATTTGCGCATTGGGCGGTTGGGAAAATAGAAATGAAAATTCCGGCCCTTATGCCTATTGGAAAGATGGAGCGTTGGTGAAAGATTATTCAGCCGGTCCTGGAGGTTCACATGGAAAACAGCATGAATATGTTGTTAATTCACGCTCTTCAAATCATCCTGTACTCAAAGGTTTGCCAAACCAGTGGCGCCATGCTACAGATGAATTGTATGACCGTATGCGTGGACCTGCCAATATAAAAGATTTGCTTTACACTGCATATTCTGATAAGAGTACTGGTGGTTCAGGACGTGAAGAGCCACTTGTTTTTACTGTTGACTATGGTAAAGCTCGTATTTTCCATATTATGATTGGACACGCAGGAAATACTGTTGAAGACAATGTTGCTATGCAATGCACAGGTTTCCAGGTTTTGCTTCTTCGCGGAAGCGAATGGGCTGCAACAGGCGAAGTTACCCAGCCTGTTCCGTCTGATTTCCCAACCAAGGACAAAATTTCGTTGAGAAAGGATTATCGTTGACAGTTGAATTATATAAGGTAAGTTTCGTAAGCGAAACTTTCAGCTGATAAGTTGACAAGAAAACAAGTTGACTTTATTTAATCGCAGAAACAGCAAATAAGATTGATTACAATCTGCTGTCTCTGCGATTTTTTTGTTTTGAAAAATAAAAATCCGTACAGAACTTCACAGCTCTGTACGGACCAAACAAATAACAAACTCTACTTATATGAAAAAACAAATACTACTGATATTCTGCTTTATTCTAATAACAGAACATAGTTTCAAAAGGTTCATTATTTTCCGTGATTTTTTTTATCTAACTTGATGAAATACTTGAAATAGACTTGAAAATATTAAATATATTCTTAAAACTAAGCTTTAGTTTCTAAGAACTAAGATTCAGTTTTTAGAAACTAAGACTTAATTTATAAAAACTAAGGCTTAGTTTTAAGAAAAGATTACTATTTACTGAAAATAATAATAGATTTAAGATACGAAAGTTGCTTATTTTTTAAGTTGATAAGGCTTCATTGACAAGTTAAACAGGCAAATTATTTGTCTCTTCATGCTTAATTGTCTAAAAAAGTTTTGTCAACTTGTTTTCTTGTCAACTCTTTAACTGTAAGTTGAGTTTGCGAAACTTCAGTTAACATATTTGTCAATTGGATAATATGGCTTATCTTTGTCTGAATAATAGCTGAAAAATATTGAATAAATTATGAATAAAATCTGGATTTGCGTCTTTGCAATGATGTTTGGCTGGGGATTTGAATCTCAAGCTCAAAGAGATAACACTTCGGTCCGAATAGTTAGTGAAAGAGATAAAACTTTTTCTCATACCATAGAGCGAGGTCAGACTGTTTATGCCATAGCAACTATGTATGGCGTTTCGACTGAAGATATCTACAGGCTTAATCCGGATAGCCGAAATGGTATAAAGGCTGGCGATACTTTGCTGATTCCTCAGCAAAAGGCTGCGACAGAGAAGGCTGAGTCTGCTTCTGCAACTCAGAACTATACTTTCCATACAATTCAGAAAAAGGAAACTTTGTATGCGGTTTCAATGCGTTATAAGGTTCCTGCTACCGAGATTGTCAAGGCAAATCCAGGTCTGACAGCAAAGACCTTCACCATCGGCAGAACAATAAGAATTCCTAATTTCATTGATGCCGAGGAAAATGCAGTTTCGGAACCATCTGTAAAAACAGAAACAGTTGTTACGGAAGAGGAATACAAAATTGCAAGACGTGAAACAATGTATAGCCTTTGCAAGAAATTCAATATTTCAAGCCATGAATTGATTAAGCGAAATCCTGTTCTTAAGAAAGGTGTAAAGGCTGGTACAATAATTTATGTTCCAGTTACTAAAACAGAAGAAGTTGTTGTAAACGACTTGAAACACGACGCAATACTGAGCGAAACCGAGGTTAATGCTCTTTTGGACAAAACTGAGAATATTGAGAAATTGAATCAGATTAAGGTCGCTTTGCTCTTGCCTTTTAAAGACGGACAAAGTTCTCATGCCACATCTCGTTTCGTTGAATATTATGAAGGAATGTTGTTGGCGGTGGACAGTTTGAAAAATATGGGAGCTTCAATCAGTCTTTCTGTTTATGATACAGGAACGGGAACTGCAAAGCTGAACAAAATTCTTAAGGAAGATGCTTTGAAAGAATCTAATTTGATTATCGGAGCTGTTCAGAACGACCAGATTGCGCAGATAGCACAGTTTGCCGAGACAAATCAGATTAAATATGTTATACCTTTCACGTCTAAGAATGACAATGTGCTGTCGAACTCAATGATATTCCAGGTGAATACTCCTCATTCATACTTGTATTCAAAAGCAGCTCAGGCTGGTTGCGAATTGTTTGCTGAGGATAATATTATCATTGTGAACATTAACGATAAAGATGTAAAGAAAGATTTTATCACTGCATTCAAAACAGAGCTTAAGGACAAGAATATAAAATATAAGGAAATTAACTATAAAGGGGAAACTTTCTCATCGGATATTCTTGCTCTTATGGATAAGAACAAGAAGAATGTTGTTTTGCCAACTTCTTCTTCGTTGGATGCCTTGCAACTGATAAAGACTCCTTTACGTTCGTTGGCTGAAACAGGAATAGAAGAAACAGATTCTGCTAATCCGGAAAATAAGAATCGTTTTGTGTATAATATATCAATGTTCGGTTATCCGGAATGGCAGACATATATGCGCGAAGCTTTGGAGGACTTCTATGTTCTGGATACATATATTTATACGAATTTCTATGCAGATAACTTGTCTGATAGAATTCATAATTTTTATAACTCATATAAATATTGGTATAGCAAGACTCTGATAAATACTTTCCCGAAATATGGCATATTGGGATTTGACACAGGAATGTATTTTCTGGGAGCAATTCATAAGTATGGTATCAATTTTGAGAAGAATATAGATAAGATTTCTTATCCGAGCCTTCAGACGGGCTTTGATTTCCACCGGGTGAACAACTGGGGCGGATTTATAAATACTAATGTATTTGTTGTACATTACAAGAAGGATTATACAGTGACAAGAGATGAACGTAAGTAAATATATATTTCTACTGGCTTTTTTGTTTGTTGCGTTGGGGAATTCTTTGGCTCAGGATGGCAAATTCAAGCACGAGCTTGATGTCGGCGCCTCGTTTGGTATGAATTTTTCATCAGTAAGCTTTTCTCCTAAAGTGGATCAGAAAATGCTTCAGGCATACAACGGAGGATTGATTTTGAGATGGATAACAGAAAAGCATCTGGGTTTGCAGGCTGAGGTGAATTTCACCCAGCAAGGTTGGGAAGAGGAGTTTGAAGAGCAGCCTCAGTATCAGTATAGCCGCACGATAAACTTTATCGAGATTCCTTTCCTTACGCATATTTATTTTGGCAGTGACCGTTTCAGGTTCTTTGTGAATCTCGGTCCTAAAATAGGATATGCTTTAGGCGAATCAACGAGCAGTAATCTTGATGGAGCCGAACCAAATAAGAACAATGAACAGCATAATCTGAAAGTGCAGAAAAAGTTTGATTGGGGATTGTGCGGCGGACCGGGAATTGAGCTCCGCACCGGAATCGGACATTTCATCCTTGAAGGCAGATATTATTATGCTTTAGGTGATTTGATGAACAGCACAAAGAGCGACCCTTTTGCCAAGTCTTCAATACAAAACATCTCTGCAAAAGTTGCTTATTTGTTTAGAGTAAAATAATTGACAATGTAATTCTGGCTTTGCAAGTATGGTTTGTTTTTTGTCATGCTTGCAAAGCATAAATAAAGATTATTATGAAACAACCTTTTCAAATTTTCAATACCAATATTCCTAAAATTGCATATTGGGTTTTGACATTTGTAGCGTGGCTTGTATTTTTTCAGCTTAATAGTGAATACCACTTATTCTATTTGGAACAGTCGCAGCTTTTTGTTCCTGAATCAGTAAATCTGACTTCTTCTTACGGCGTTGTAGATTATTTGACTGGAAGTTATGTGCAACATTTTGGAGTGCCGTTTTGCGGGGCATTCATAATGGCATTGTTTAACACTCTGACTTCGATGATGGCTACATATCTGCTGACAAGAATATCTCCTTCTAAGATATGGTGTGTATTGTCTCAGCTTCTGCCTGCAACGATGACTTTTGTTTTCTTCAGTCATCTTTATCGTATGCAGGGAACAACGGCTATGTTGTTGGCTTTGTTCCTAATGTGTATCCTGCAATTTGTAAGAATTTATTTTTTGCGTTTGGGACTTTCATTTTTGCTTGTTCTTCTGTTGTATTATTGCGCCGGACCGATTGCTATATTTATGGCTTTCTGTATAGTGCTTGTTGATATACTCCGTGAGCGTTCAGGGAAATCTCTTCTTGATATACTCCTCATTCCTTATTCGATATTTATTGGATGGTGCGCATTCTATTTTGGAATAGCAGGTTCTATGAGGACAGCATTGTTCCCTGATGAATATTTTAACCATTTGATGTCGGCTCCGGCTATGGTTTATTATCCTTGGCTGGTGATGTTTGCATTATTGTGTGCAGCCGGAATATTCAGGAATGTTAGGATAAAGTCCGTTTGGGCGTCTCGTTCGGTGGCAGTAGCTTCAGTTGTATTAGTTCTGCTGGTAATATGGAAAGGAACTGCTTTGTATGGCATTTCACACGCTTTGCCATTAAAACAGATAACATATTATTCGCAGCACGATAACTGGGAAAAAGTTTTTGATGTGACAAAGGATAACGGAAGTAATTATTTGTATGTTGCATATAGAAACCTGGCATTGTCGCATGCAGGAGTTCTTGCCGACAGGATTTTTGAATATCCGCAAGTCGGACCGTTGGGCTTGCTTCCGAACTGGGACCAATCGTTTACTGTTTCGCAGCTTTTGAGTGATATATATTATCAAATAGGAGATATTGCCATATCTCAGCAAATGGCATTTGAGGGAATAATGGCTCAGGGAAACGGAGGCAATCCACATCTTTGGAAACGTCTGGTTGAAACAAATCTTATATTTGGATATAATGAAGTTGCCGGAAAATATATTGATATGCTGTCTAAAACACCACATTATTCAGATTGGGCAGAAAAATACAGACCATATCTTTATTCTCCGGATAAAATCAGTGAAAATCCTTTGCTGATGGAAAAGAAAAAAAATGTTGGAGGAGAGAACCATTTGTCCAGAGTTCTTGGTTTTGACGCCGATATCGATAATATTCTGAAATGTAATCCTGGAAATAAACCGGCAATTGAATATCTTGGTTGTTTGTATCTTCTTGGAAAGGATTTGGAAGGATTTCAGAAAATGCTCGACAAATATTATGGAACCGAATCTTTGCCGGAATTGCCTTTGAGTTTCCAGCAAGCTGTCATTATAATAAATGAAGGAAATCCGGATAAGTGGAAAGAATATAAGTTGTCGGATAAAGTTATTTCTCAATTTGAGGCATTCAGAAAATTGTTTGTTGAGCAACGTCAGTCTCCTTATTTGCAGGAAACTGTTTATCGTTCGTTCGGTAAAACTTATTGGTTCTATTTTACATTCAAGAAGTGATAAACGGTTATGAAGATTTTAGGTAATATATTATTGTTGTCGGCTTTTTTGTTTTCATGCAGCGGTGGAATGAAAAAGGCTGATGTTACTAGTCCGGATAAACCGGATATTTATCCGGACTATAAGGATGTAACTGTTCCGTCTGATATAGCACCGTTGAATTTCCGTCCGGCAGCAGGTTCAGTTACGGAAGGAATGGTGTCTGTTTCCGGCAGTGGCATTGAGCTCGTTGTGCCTCTTGAAGAACAAGGTTTTTGTTTTCCGGAGAGCAAATGGCATAAAATACTGGAAGCAAACAAAGGTAAAAATATAACATTGAATGTGCAGCTTAAGGAAAACGGGAAATGGATTTCTTATGCTCCATTCAACATAAACATTGCGGAAGAAGAAATAGACAGTCACATTGCCTACAGATTGATTCCTCCGGGATATGAAACCTGGAATGATATGGGAATTTATCAGCGGGAATTGTCGTCGTTCACTCAGAAACCTATAATAGAGAATTATAGGACTGATAAGAATTGTATGAACTGCCATTCGTTCTGCAACCGTAATCCGGATAAGTTCCTTTTCCATATGCGCGGGAAGAATGCCGGAACTTATATTATTAAGAATAATACAATTGAGAAGCTCGATACCAAAACACCTGAGACAATATCAGCTTTGGTTTATCCTTCGTGGAATCCTGACGGACGATTTGTGGCTTTTTCTACAAACGAAACTTTCCAGTCTTTTCACAGGCATGACAAGAACAGGATTGAGGTTTATGATAATGCGTCGGATGTTGTAGTGTATGATACCGACAAGCATGAAATAATATCATCACCATTGCTGTCTTCGTCTGAGCGTTTCGAAACTTTCCCTACATTTTCGGCAGATGGCACCAAACTATATTTTTGTTCTGCCATTGCAAAAGACAGAGTTGATTTTGATGAAATACGGTATAGTTTGTGCAGTGTATCGTTCAATCCCGAAACACGAAGTTTCGGTTCAGAGGTTGATACATTATATAATGCAGAAAAGGAAATGAAAAGCGTTTCTTTTCCGCGTGTTTCTCCGGATGGAAAATACCTGATGTTTACAGTGTCGGGATATGGAAACTTTTCCATCTGGCATAAGGATGCGGATTTATATTTGATGAGTCTTGCTGACGGAACATATCGTGAAATATCTGAGGTAAACAGTGATGATGTGGAAAGCTATCATTCCTGGAGTAGCAACGGTCATTGGTTTATATTCAGCAGTCGCCGTGATGACGGACTTTATACTCGTCCTTATATTGCTTATATTGATGAGAACGGTAAAATTGGCAAACCTTTCATGTTGCCTCAGGAAGATACAGGTTTTTATCACGATTTTATGTATTCATATAATATTCCGGAATTCATTACCGGAGAAGTGGAATGCAGCGGATATGATATAGCAAATACTGCACGAAGAGAGAAAGGACGAAAAATCAGATTTGTAAAATAAGAATCTATAAGAGGAAAAAAGGACTGCCGAATATTTATTCGAGCAGTCCTTCAAGTTTTGTTTCCGGCGAAAGCCTGTATTTTTTCATCCATCCGATTAATGTGGAATATAATGCTGTATTGTTCTGGTAGTCCGGAACAAGTCTTATTTTCTTTATAGCATAAACAGGTAATGGGAAAATACTTGCAGCTTTGATATTGTTGTCACCTAAAATGTAAATTGCATTTTCCGGTTCTGACATTGTTACTATTCTCCATTCCTTGAAATCTGTATTTTCCGGTTTGTCGATATTGAGGCATGCATTGCATAGTAATGAGAAAAAGCGTGAATCCGGAGAGAATCCTGTATTTTCGGAATCAAAGAAAACTTTGTCATATTCTCTATTCAACTGTTCTTTCAGATATGTTTTATTCTCGTCAACATCATATTTGCACTTAATTAGAAACATATTTTCCATCAAAGCCTGTTGCGCTAGTTCGCTGTAATCAATGCTGATTATAACTCCTGATTTATTATTTCCGTAGCATTGTTTCATGGCTGTTGATTCGTCCTCGAAAAGTGACAATGAGAAAGGAGTTACTTCCGGACCGATAAGCCTGCATTGATAGTCACGGAAAAAAGGCATGGATTGTTTGGAGTCATTCAAGCTGATATTATTCTCGGTTTCGTATTCTTTTATTGTCTGTCTCAACAAGCTGAAGCCATAAGGTTCGTTTCCGGCAGAATAGTCGGATAGGAAATCGTGCATTTTCAGAGAAATGGTGTTACTCTCAGGATTAAATCCTGAAATTAAGTCTTCAATATTGATATAAATATGTAGATTCTGCATATAAGTTGATTTTATATAGCAAAGTTAGTTCAGTTTCTCTCATATTGCCAAAATATGAAGTATGAACTTTGTTGTGATAATGCGTCCGCATATATAGTAATACAATGTCCTAATCACATAAAAATATATTTATTGAAAATATTTTGTCAAAAAATTAGGACGAAAAAAATATTATTATAATTTTGCAGTGTAAATAAATAATAAAATGAAAACAAACTCAATATTGCATCATTATCATCATCATTGTAACAACGGACAATAGTTCGGTGGCTGATGGATATGTGTGTAATATTCGATATAAGAGAAAAGATAATGAGCCTGCCGAATATCGGTAGGCTTTTTTTGTTAATCAAAATATAGAAAAAACAATGTTACGTATTGCTGTACAATCAAAAGGCCGTCTTTATGACGAAACAATGATGCTTCTTGAAGAAGCAGGTATCAAGTTGAATCGTGGAAAACGCATACTGCTTCTTTCTGCCAAGGATTTTCCTGTTGAAGTATTGTTCCTGCGCGATGACGATATTCCTCAGTCTGTTGCTAACGGAGTAGCTGATGTTGGTATTGTAGGCGAAAATGAATATATAGAGAAAGGAGCTGAGGCTCGTTTGGTTAAGCGTTTGGGATTCAGTAAATGCCGTTTGTCTTTGGCAATACCGAAAGACGAAGAATATATTGATGTGAATTGGTTTCAGGGAAAAACTATTGCAACATCATATCCTGGAATACTTTCTACATATTTGAAGGAAAAAGGAGTAAATGCTGAAATGCATGTGATAACTGGTTCTGTTGAGATTGCTCCGGGAATTGGTTTGGCAGATGCTATTTTTGATATCGTAAGTTCAGGCAGTACTCTTGTCAGCAATCAACTGAAAGAAGTTGAAGTAGTGATGCAAAGCGAAGCTCTTCTTATCGCTAATGAAAACTTGAGTGAAGATAAACTTGCAGTGCTGGAAGAGCTATTGTTCCGTTTTGAATCTATTCAGATGGCAGAAGGAAAGAAATATGTACTTCTGAATGCTCCAAAGGAAAAACTTAATGACATTATTGAGGTTTTGCCAGGAATGAAGAGCCCGACCGTAACACCTTTGGCAAATGGCGAATGGGTTTCTGTTCAGACTGTTATTGCCGAGAAATATTTCTGGGAAATAATTGGTAAACTTAAGAACCTTGGTGCTGAAGGAATTCTGGTGTTGCCGATTGAGAAAATGATATTGTAATAATTGTATTTTGCAGACTGGCTAAATTATTCATAATATATATATGATACGGAATAATGGAGTTTGCAGAATTTGACGAATTGAAATAGAATATAATTATGGAAATAATCAGATATCCGTCGCAGGAAGAATGGGCTTCGATAGCAAAGCGTCCTACTCTGGATGTGACATCTCTTTTCGATACAGTTCGTTCAGTGTTGGATGATGTCCGGAATAATGGAGATGATGCAGTGCGACGTTATGAAGAGAAATTTGATAAAGTATTGCTTTCGGAACTCGTGGTTTCTGAATCGGAAAAGGAAGAAGCTTATGGCTTGGTTGATGAATCATTGAAAAATGCCATTTGCCTTGCTCATAAGAATATTGAAACATTTCATGCCTCACAACGATTTACAGGTCGTAAGATTGAGACAACTTCCGGAGTTACATGTTGGCAAAAAGCTGTTGCTATAGAAAAAGTAGGGCTTTATGTTCCCGGTGGAACTGCTCCATTATTTTCAACCGTTCTTATGCTTGCAGTTCCAGCCAAAATAGCCGGTTGCAAGGAAATAGTTTTATGTACTCCTCCGGGAAAAGACGGGAAAGTCAATCCTGCAATTCTCTATGCAGCAAAAGTTGCAGGCGTAAGTAAAGTTTGTAAAATTGGAGGAATACAGGCTGTAGCAGCAATGGCTTACGGAACAGAATCTGTTCCAAAGGTGTATAAGATATTTGGTCCGGGAAACCAATATGTTACAGCTGCCAAACAACTTGTCAGTCTGAAAGATGTGGCAATCGATATGCCGGCAGGACCATCTGAAGTTGCTGTAATAGCAGATGCTTCTGCTAATCCGGAATTTATTGCAGCAGATTTCCTTTCACAGGCGGAGCATGGAAAAGACAGTCAGGCTATTCTGGTGACTGTTGATGAGGCGTTGATTCAGCCGGTATGTGATGCCATCAAATCACAGCTTTCTGTCCTTCCACGTGCAGAGATAACAGCTCAGGCTTTGACAAACAGCCGTATTATCCTGATGAAAGATAAGAATGAAGTGATGGATTTTATAAACTATTACGCTCCTGAGCATCTTATAATCCAAACAAAAGATTATGCGAAACTTGCTGAAAAGGTGGAAAATGCAGGAAGTGTTTTTATGGGACCATTCACACCGGAAAGCGCAGGTGATTATGCTTCTGGAACGAATCATACATTGCCGACAAATGGTTACGCTCATGCTTATAGCGGTGTCAATTTGGATAGTTTTATAAAGAAGATAACTTTCCAGGAAATAACAGCTGAAGGTATATCAAAATTGGGACCGACAATCCAAATTATGGCAGAGAACGAACAGTTAGAAGCTCACAGGAATGCAGTAACAGTTAGATTGAAAACATTATGAAAGGGAACGAATCATTTGATATAAATGCTCTTGTCAGACCAAATATAAGAGCGATGAAGCCTTATTCTTCAGCTCGTGATGAATTTCATGGCTCGGCTTCTGTGTTTTTGGATGCCAATGAGAATCCATATAATGCTCCATATAACCGTTATCCGGACCCGATGCAATGGGAGTTGAAAAGACGGATATCAGAAATCAAGGGCATTGATGTTTATAATATCTTTTTGGGAAACGGAAGTGATGAACCGATTGATTTGCTTATCCGCGCTTTCTGTGAGCCGGGAAAAGATAAAATAATCACTCCGGATCCGACTTACGGAATGTATCAGGTCGCTGCTGATATTAATAATGTGGAATGCGTGAAAGTTCCGTTAAAAGAAGACTTTTCTTTGGACGTTGAGCAGATAAAAAACAATATATCGGATGAGGTGAAACTTATTTATTTGTGCTCGCCGAATAATCCGACAGGAAATAGTTTGAATAGGGACGATATTTATGACATCATCAACTCATTCCATGGAATAGTGGTAATTGACGAAGCTTATATAGATTTTTCTTCACAATCTTCATTCTTGGGTGAGTTGGACAAATATCCTAATGTTGTTGTTCTTCAAACTCTATCAAAGGCTTGGGGCGCTGCTGCAATCAGATTGGGAATGGCTTTTGCTTCTCAGGATATAATATCTGTGCTCAATAAAATAAAATATCCTTACAATGTAAATCTTCTTACTCAGGAAAAAGCTTTGGAAATATTGGATGTGGAAAGAATGGAATCCCAGCGTGAGATGATTATGCAGGAAAGAGAGCGTATGATCAAGAATCTGCAGTCAATACCTATTGTAAGAAAAATATATCCGACTGATGCCAACTTTGTATTGGTAAAAGTTGATGATGCTAATATAACATATAACAAGCTGGTTGAAGATGGTATAATTGTCCGTAACAGAAATAAAGTATCCTTGTGTAATGGCTGCTTGCGTATAACAATAGGAACTGAAACGGAGAATATGTTGTTGGTTTCGGCATTAAAGAGAATGTAACTATGAAGAAGAAAGCATTGTTTATCGACCGTGATGGAACGCTTGTTATTGAACCGCCGGTAGATTATCAGTTGGACAGCCTCGAAAAGCTGGAGTTCTATCCAAAGGTTATTCGTAATCTTTATTTTATCCGTGAACGATTGGATTTCGAGTTTGTTATGGTTACTAACCAGGATGGATTGGGAACAGATTCTTTTCCTGAAGAAACATTCTGGCCGGCTCATAACAAAATGCTCAAGACTTTCGAAGGTGAAGGCATAACATTTGATGACATACTAATTGACCGTTCATTCCCGGAAGAACATTCTCCAAACAGAAAACCAGGAACCGGAATGCTCAAGCAATATATGAACGGTGATTATGATTTGTCTGCCTCTTTTGTGATTGGAGACAGACTTACAGATATGCAATTGGCAGCAAATCTGGGAGCAAAAGGAATATGGCTTACTGACGATGATGAAGTTTCCAAATCTCTGTTGGCTCAGCATCCGGAAATTTCTCCTGTTCTTATTACTAAAGATTGGGACAGAGTGTCTGAATATCTTTTTGCAGGTGAAAGAACGGCAAAAGTTAAGAGAACAACAAAGGAAACAGATATTGACGTTTATGTAAACCTTGATGGTAAAGGCAAGACCGATATATCCACTGGCTTAGGTTTCTTTGACCATATGCTGGAGCAAATTGGCAAGCATTCAGGAATAGACCTTTCCATTAATGTAAAAGGCGATTTGAATGTGGACGAACATCATACAATTGAAGATACTGCTCTAGCTTTGGGCGAAGCTATATATAAAGCTTTGGGCGAGAAACGAGGAATTGAGCGATATGGATATTCTTTGCCGATGGACGACTGTTTGTGCAGTGTAGCTTTGGATTTCGGCGGTCGTCCATGGCTGGTTTGGGATGCTGAATTTAAACGTGAGAAAATCGGAGATATGCCGACTGAAATGTTTCTTCATTTCTTTAAGAGCTTTAGTGACTCTGCACGGATGAATCTTAACATCAAAGCTGAGGGACAGAATGAGCATCATAAGATTGAAGGAATCTTCAAGGCTTTGGCACGCTCTATAAAGATGGCGGTCAAACGTGATATATATAATTATCAGTTGCCTAGTACTAAAGGTGTAATTTAATCTTTTATACCAATATGCAGTGTTTTTCTTCTATGTGATTTTTTATTTCTATCTTTGTGTTTAGTATAGATTTATCTAAACATTAATATTCACTTATAATAGATAGATGAAAAAAATTATAATTGCAGCTGTGTCATTTATCATGATGTTTTCGGCTTGTGATAAAATGACTACTGAACTGGAAGGAAAATGGCAATTGAAGCAAATCGAATCTGAAGGTTCGTTTACAACGGTCGATACTGTTTGGTATAACTTTCAGACATCATTGTTTATGTATCAGATATATGACGCCTCAAAGGGAACTTACCCAAATATGTATGGTTTCAATTATTTTGAGAAAGAAGGAGAAGTTCGACTGGAGCTTAGTTATAACGAAGATTTCCTGAAACGAACTGACTGGACTTCAAATATCAGAACATTCAAGATTGAGAAAGTTTCCGGAAAGGAACTTATATTGAGCAGCGACGGTAAAAAATATTATTTTGACAAATTCTGATAACAGAATATTTTATTGTGTTTAATCAAACTGATTGTCCGATGGAAAGATTCAATTATTCTATCGGACAATCTATCCCATAAATTTTTATACTATTATGTATTGGCAAAAAGACATCGAAACAATGAGTAGGGAGCAATTGTCGGAATTGCAACTGAAAAGATTAAAAGAAACAGTCAAGCATGCAATTAACTCTCCTTTTTATAAAGAAGTTTTTGAGCGTGAAGGACTGACTCCAGATGATATACAGACATTGGACGATTTAAAGAAAATACCTTTTACAACTAAAGATGATTTACGTAGTCACTATCCATACGGAATGGCTGCCATTCCTTTGCAGAAATGTGTGAGAATACATTCTTCCAGTGGAACAACAGGCAATCCTACCGTAGTGCTTCATTCTGCTAAAGATTTGGATGAATGGGCAAATCAGGTGGCACGTTGTATGTATATGGTTGGAATACGCGATACTGATATTTTCCAAAACACTTCAGGATACGGAATGTTTACCGGTGGTTTAGGTTTCCAGTATGGAGCTGAGAAACTTGGAGCACTTACAGTGCCTGCTGCTGCCGGAAACTCAAAACGACAGATTAAGTTTATTACTGATTTCGGAACAACTTGCCTACATATAATACCAAGCTATGCAACACGTCTGGCTGAGGTTATGCAGGAAATGGGAATTGACCCGCGCAAAGACACAAAGCTTCGTGTTGTTTGTATTGGTGCAGAGCCTCATTCTGAGGAGCAGCGTCGTCGTATCGAACAGCTTTTAGGTGTCAAGGCATATAATTGTTTTGGAATGTCGGAGATGAATGGTCCTGGTGTAGCCTTTGAATGTCAGGAGCAGAACGGACTTCATATTTGGGAAGATAATGTCATTGTTGAGATTGTTGACCCAGTAACCTTGGAACCGGTTCCAGAAGGAGAAGTTGGAGAATTGGTGCTGACAACCATCAACCGTGAGGCAATGCCTTTGCTCAGATATAGAACAAGAGACCTCACTTGTATTTTACCTGGCGATTGCCCTTGTGGACGTACTCATAAACGACTTGCTCGATTCAAAGGAAGAAGTGACGATATGATTATTCTTAAGGGTGTAAATCTGTTCCCGATTCAGATTGAAAAGATTCTTATGCAATTCAAGGAATTGGGTAGCAATTACTTGATTTCAATTGAAACGGTAGAGAATAACGACGAAATGTTGATAGAAGTTGAACTCAGTGATTTGTTTACTGACGATTATTCTGCTCTTCAGCGCTTGACTAAAGAAGTTACACGCCAGTTGAAGGATGAACTTTTACTTACTCCAAAGCTTAAACTCGTAGGAAAAGGCACTTTGCCTGTTCAGGACGGAAAGGCTGTCCGAGTTAAGGATTTGAGAAAATTATGCTGATAATTATTCACCAATTAAATAGTATTAAGTATGACAGTAAACCAAATATCCATTTTCCTGGAAAATAAATACGGGAAATTGTGCGAAATTCTAGAGCTACTTTCTGCAGCCAATATTCGAATAATAGCGGCAACTGTCGCTGATACTTCAGAATATGGAATATTGCGTATTATTGTAAGTGATCCGGAACGTGCCTACGAAGTGCTGAAGAATAACAATGTCAGTGCAAATCTTACAGACGTTTTGGCTATTGCAACTGATTCAAATGCAAGCAGCTTTGCACAAACTTTATCATATTTCACAAAAGCAGGTGTCAGCATCGAGTATATGTATTGTTTCTCATTGAATGGAAAGTCAATTCTTATTCTTAGAACAAACAACAGAAATGCAGCCCGCGAAGTTATCCGCCGTCAGAATATTGAATATATTCATGAAGCTGATTTGCTGAATATGTAATTCTTTAATAAATATAATATAGAAGATATATGCAGTTGATAAATACGGAGCTTCTTGATTTAGTTACCAGTAAGGCAAAGGAATCGCCTCGTTTGAGAATGAATCATAATTTCCATGAATCACTGGATGCAAAAGCCCAGCGATTGTTGAATGCTATGGAACCGGGAACAATTCTCCCAATCCATCGTCATCAAGAAACCGCAGAAACATACATTCTACTTCGGGGAAAAGTAAAAGTTATTTTCTATAATGAACAGAAAGAAGTAACAGAAGCAGCGGTTCTTGATCCTAAAACAGGAAATTATGGTATTCATATCCCGAAAGGTCAGTGGCATACATTGGAAGTTTTAGAAAGTGGTTCTATGATTTTCGAGGTGAAAGACGGGCCATATAAACCGTTTGCCCCTGAAGATGTGCTTCAATAAAATATTGGATAATCTAAGGATTTTTCCCGAATGAATATTGTATCAAAAAAGGTCGGCAGCTTTTTTCAGAAACACTACTATATTTTCTGAAAAAGTTGCCGGCCTTTTTTTACAAACATCGCAGTCTTAATTTTGTAATGTCTATTTTTATTGTCTTCTGCAGAGTATTTTTACTTTTGCAAGCTTCACATCTTTTATATGTCTGTGATTATTAGATAAATCCTGTGATTTTAGAAAATCTTTTAACATCCCATAATTTGCCATTCTGTCTTAAGATTTTGAATATGATATATTGATATACATGGCTATTTTATATATAGCTGTAATCAAATAATCGGTTAAATCAAGTTAAATCCGGAGAAAAATATATGTTTTACAACATAGATATTAAAAATCTTATATATCTTTGCATCGTATTTAAGGCAGAAAAGATAAGTTTAGGTTAATTATTAATTATTTCCCTGGTGAGGGAAATCCCCTTTGCCTGGGAATTCTAAAACAGAAAAATTATGTTAGTGGAAAATGAAAAGGATATGCGAACATTGGCAATGTTGCGCTATCAGGCAGAACGTTATCAAGCTATGGGAAAAGGTTCTATGTGCCAGTTGTTGAACGCCGAAATCCGTCGTTTGACAAGACAACAGCTTAATTCAGTAAAGAACTGATTAGCTGTTGATTTTTAGATTATTAAATTGAAGATGTATTAGAAAAGAAGTAATATCTCTTACCACCGTTAAACGGTATGGTGAGAGATGATGATGGAGGGACTTTCAGCGAGGTTTTACGCGGAAGGTCTTTTTTGTTTTTATATGTTACCAAAACATTACTAATAATATATCTGTTATTAATTACAGAATAGAATTTTTGAAAACTATATATATTATGAATAAACTTTTGATGTTGCTAGTAATAGGACTTAGCGCTTGTACAGCAAATAATAACAAAGAAGAGAGTGTGAAAGCTTGCAAAACAGAAATCAGTAATTTATCAGACAGTGTATTAATTCGTAAGGCTTATGATGGTTTTACGTGGGCAACTTTATCAGGTGCAGGAATAAAGCTCAGAGCACAATCCAATCAGGAAATAAGGCTTATGATTGATCCTTCAATACCCGGAGTAGTTATGGTAAGAAACGGTGATACTAGTCCGCGAATGCTTATCCAGATTTTTGACTTACCAAATAACGATATTAATGATGTAATAAATTCTTTATCTAAATCAGAAAATTGGGATGAAAGTCAGACTTGTAAATTCAAAGAAGTTAAATCAGGAAGAAAAGGTGTGAAAAGATTCGTATTAGTTCCTGATGGAAACTATGCCTTGGAAATTGACAATCAGATGAAAACGGAACCAGTTCCAGCAACTTGCAACGACTGGGGCGTTGGAAATAGCGGAATGAGATATTTTGAGATTTACGATAACAAACCTGATAAAGCTGTTTTTATGGAAATAGGTCAGGATGCACCATTGTTTGATGAGAATAGTATTGAATTGACAGAGCTTTCTCATGACGATATCTCAAGTAAATCAAAAGACATTCTGTATAATATGAGTGGTATTGTTTGTATTGGCCACGAAGTGCGCTCCTTTAAGCCAGATGGTTCAAATGAAGAATATTGGCTTATAGACAAAACAGGAGAACTAAGTCAGAAATACGATAGTTTGACAGGTGGAGTGAAAAACGGAAAACCGGTGCGCGCAATGTTGAAATTGGAATATAACGGAGTTTGGGATGACGGTTTTGCTGCCGAATATCCAGGTGTATATTTTGTAAGAGAAATAGTTGAACTCGGAGAAAGTAAGTAATATTTAATTTTGGTAGTTTAATCTGTAAATCGTATACAATCCTATATATTTATTTGAAATACTTTTGCTTGAAATGGATTAGATGAAAATAGAAATTCTTGCCTGTTGATTCTTTCCAGTACGTCTTATCATTAAATAGTAAAAGTATGAATTGGAAATTGCTGCTTTTTCCTGCATTGTTTATTGCAGAAATGGCTTATCCGTCAGTAAAAGGTGGAACAATAGAAAACAATGTTTCAATAAATAATAAATTTATGGGAGAAAAATCGGATTATACTCTTGACTGGGATAAAACATTCCCGAAGAGTGACAAGGTGACGCATTCTAAAATAAGTTTCCATAATCGTTATGGTATAACTCTTGTAGCGGATTTGTATATTCCAAAGGATTCTGAAAATAGTAAATTGCCTGCAATAGCAGTAAGTGGACCTTTTGGAGCGGTAAAAGAACAGTCTTCCGGATTATACGCGCAGACATTGGCTGAACGTGGTTTTATCACTATTGCGTTTGATCCGTCTTATACAGGAGAAAGCGGAGGTGAGCCGAGGTATGTCGCTTCTCCGGATATAAATACTGAGGATTTCTGCGCAGCTGTTGACTATCTTTCTACAAGAGATGAAGTGGACAGTGACCGTATCGGAATTCTTGGAATTTGCGGTTGGGGAGGAATGGCTCTTAATGCAGCAGCAATTGATACACGAATAAAGGCAACAGTTGCTGTAACGATGTATGATATGAGCCGCGTAAACGCAAATGGCTATTTTGATTCGATGGATGCTTATGCTCGTTATGAATTGCGACGTCAGCTTAATGAACAACGAACTGAAGACTATCGTAACGGAACATATTCACTTGCCGGCGGACTTCCGGATTCATTACCCGAAGATGCTCCTCAGTTTGTAAAAGACTATTTTGGTTATTACAAAACAGAAAGAGGATACCATAAACGCTCGCTCAATTCAAACAATGGTTGGAACAAAACATCTTCGTTGTCGTTTATCAATATGCCTTTACTTTCTTATAGCAGCGAAATCCGCAATGCTGTTCTTATGATTCATGGCGAAAAAGCTCATTCTCGTTATTTCAGTGAGGATGCTTTTAAGAAACTTAAAGGTGACAATAAAGAGTTGATGATTATTCCTGGAGCTAATCATGTTGATTTATACGACAATCTTAAAGTCATTCCTTTTGATAAGATAGAACATTTCTTTAATGAATATTTAAAGTAAGAAGTGTTTAAAAAATGGGTCCGAACCTACGTTGTCGTGGGGTCGGACCTATTTTGATTTTATTACGGCCCCAATTGCCGATAGGTTCGGACTATTTTGGGACGTAATTTTTGTATGCCTAATATATTAAATATCAGTTATTATAATTCTCTGTCGGGATATAACTCATTCCACCATTCCGGCTGTCCTTTAAGCCATTTGGCAAACCAAGCGAAGATTGTATTTTGCCATTTCACACGTTTGCTGTAGTCAAGGATATGATGGTCCTGTCCGTCAACTTCAACAAGCTCCACTTCCTTACCAAGTATTTTCAGAGCTGCAAACATCTGGATACTTTCTCCAACAGGAACATTTGTATCTGCATTTCCATGAAGGAGCAGGAGAGGAGTATTAATCTTATGAGCGTTAAACAGCGGGCTGTGCTCTGTAAAGAACTCCGGATTGTTCCATGGATAAGTTTCAGCATTGGCAACAGCACAATATCCGTAGCCCCAATATCCTTCGCCCCAGTAACTGCTCAAAGCACTGATTCCGGCATGACTGATTGCAGCGGCAAAAATATCTGTTTTAGTTTGCAGATATTGAGTCATGAAACCACCATAACTTGCGCCGATACATCCAATCTTTGTTTTGTCAACGAATGGATGCTCTTTGCAGAACAATTCTGTTCCGCGGATAATCTCATCGGCTGTTTTTGTTCCCCAGGCATTTACGTGTCTTGCTGAAAATTCCTGACCATATCCGGTTGTACCGCTAGGATTCAGAATATATACTACATATCCTTGTGCTGCATACATATGAGTTGCGTAGCGTCCTTCCATTGAGCGGTCGGTAGGCGATGTTCCTCCATAATAATTCACAATAAGAGGATACTTTTTGTTTGGGTCGAAATTTGGTGGCAGATAAAATCTTCCCTGGATAGTTGTTCCGTCGGCAGATTTAAAATTCCAGTCCTTAACTTCACCGAGAACTACATCTTTCAGCTTAGCAGATGAAAGGTCGTCTATCATTGTAGCTTTGTCGCTCTTGATATCATAAGCATACAGGCGATTTGCATTTGACGCGCTCTGTCCGTAAGTCAACATCACAGATGCATTTTCTGCCAATGCATAATGCGAAACTACATCTTCAGGAATGTTAAGACGAGTGATTTCTCCTGTTTGAGGATTACATCTGAAAATACGCACATAATCTTCATCTTCTGCCTGAAGATAAATTTGTCCGTCAGCCTTGCTCCATACTGCATTGCTTACGCTAGGATTGAAGTCTTTAGTAAGCGGACGTGCTTCTTTAGTTGAGAGATTATATATGAAAAGCTGGCCGTCATAGCTGTTGGACATTTGTCCTTTCTTAATATTAAGACCGATTTTTCCGAAACTTTCCCCCGAGCCGAAAACAAGAAGTTCTTTTCCATCCGGTGAGAATACGGCATGATTCAGATATTCTGCATCTTTCCAGATAGTTTCTGTCTTCATTGTCTGCAAATCAAGACAGAACAAAGAACTGCGAGAGAATGGCAGCGAAGTATAAATTCTGTCAGATGTGCCGAAGAGCAAATATCTTCCGTCACTGCTTATATCATTAATGCCTGTTGTGTGATTACCGAAAGTAAGTCTCTGATATAGTCCGGTTTTTATGTCATATTTCCAAATGAAATATCTGTTTCTGAAACCTGGAATTCTGTCAGCTGGCTCAAGAACTCGGATTATTTCCTTATCTTCTTTCGGACCTTCTTCTTTCACCATATAGAACAGTGACTTTTCGTCCGGTGAAACACTGAAAGAACCTTCAGGAATACCGCAAGCCATAACGCGTTCTTCTCCGTTTGCCGGATTTACACATACAAGTTCGCGACCGTCAATACCATTACGTGTGATATAATAAAGGTTGCTTTTCGGCATCCATTGTGCATAGGCAAGTTCTTTGCTCTGCAGAATAACTTTTCCGCTGATATCTCTTAATTGTCCGTAAGAATCACTTTTCCCGCTTTCATATCTGTTTGTATATGAAATCAGAGTATATTTTCCGTCGGCAGAAAGACTTGCTCCGGAAACATCTTTACCATACATTACATCAGACAGTTCATATCTCTTTTCTTTGTCAGTTGTAGCGACAACGACAGCTTCCGAGTCTGTTTTGTAAGTAACTTTTATTTCCGGTTTCTCAACATCTTTTGATGCTATATATTTAATCACAACTTCATATCTTCTCGGCTCAAGATTCAGCTCTGATTCTGCTTTTACAAGTTCCCCGTTAATGAAAACCTGAAAACTTCCATTTCCTGAAACCTCAAGTTTACCTTTTGTGTATCGGTCACTGTTGAGATAGAATGAAAGCAAATGTAAAGCATAATCTGTTTCCGGAGTGCTGAATATAAACTTTCCGTCATTTCCGGCTTCTGAAATCTTTGAAGACTTAAGAGCTTGCTCAAAAGGAATAGAAGTTTTAAGCATTTCTTCAGCATTCAACTTTTTCCCTTGAACATTAAGACTGTCCGTCATAATCGGCGAAGCGATACTTATCGGACCGGCATGTATGAACTTTTTCACTTCCACATTCTCCGCATACAACGAGCTGCATAGAAGAAGCGACGCTAATAGATAATGTTTTTTCATGATTCAATTTATTACTTATCAGAAAACAAAAATATCAATAAATACAATTTTGACAATAAGCAAATAAGTAAAATCTATAACATAAAATAATAATTCCTTAGTAATACGATTAATAAAATTAGTGTATTTTTGCGCCCGATTTTTAGCAAGACAAAAATTATAAGGAATATGGCAAATTATAGAGAAATGACATCAGGAGCAGCTTTGCCCATTATTTTTGCTTTTACATTGCCTCTTTTGTTAGGCAATTTGCTACAGCAGACTTATTCTATGATTGATGCTGCGATAGTCGGACAATATTTGGGAATAAATGCCTTGGCGTCGGTTGGAGCAAGCACTTCCGTGATTTTCCTTATTATTGGTTTTTGTAATGGCTGTTGCTGTGGTTTTGCTATTCCCGTTGCTCAGAAATTCGGAGCAAGAGATTATGTTACGATGAGGCGTCTGGTGAATGTCAGCCTCCGTCTGGCAATGCTTATGTCTGTTCTGATAGCAGCTATTACGAGTTATTTCTGTTATGATATTCTGCATTTGATGCAGACACCGGAAAATATATTCCATGACGCATATCTATATTTGTTGGTCACATTCATAGGAATACCTTGTACATTCTATTATAATTTACTTTCAGGAATAATTAGAGCTTTGGGCGATAGCAAAACTCCTTTCTATTTCCTTTTGTTCTCCACTGTGCTTAATATAATCCTTGATTTATTCTGCATACTTGTTCTTGGCTGGGGCGTTTTAGGTGCAGGTGTTGCAACTGTTGTTTCTCAGGGAATATCAGCAGTTTTGTGCTATATTTATATGATGCGGCGTTTCACAATCCTTCAGAGTTCTGCTGAAGAAAAAGTATTCGACAAAGGATTGGCTAATACATTGTTGGGAATTGGTATACCGATGGGACTTCAGTTTTCAATTACAGCTATTGGCAGCATAATGTTGCAAAGTGCAAACAATGCTTTGGGCACAGCTTGTGTGGCTGCATTCACCACTGCGATGCGCATAAAAACATTCTTTATCTGCCCTTTTGAGAGTCTGGGAATTGCAATGGCAACTTTCAGCGGTCAGAATTATGGCGCAGGAAAACCTGAGCGAGTTTGGTTGGGAATAAAGGCAAGTATGCTTATGATGCTGATATATGCAGCTTCAATGTTCTGCGTGCTTATGTTGGGTTCGGGAAAACTGGCGTTGCTCTTTGTGGATGCTTCTGAAACTGAAATAATAAAAGATACAGTTCAGTTCCTTCATATATCTTGCACATTTTTCCCTGTGTTGGGTTTGCTTTGTATATTCAGATATACAATCCAAGGTGTAGGATTCACCAAATTGGCAATGCTTTCCGGAGTTTCCGAGATGATAGCCCGAACTTTGGTCAGCTTATATGCAGTTCCGGTGTTTGGATATCTTGCAGTTTGCTATGGCGACCCGACAGCTTGGATTGCAGCAGATATGTTTCTTATACCTGCATTCTATTTTGTATATAAACGAATCAAATGCACCACTCGCAGTAATCTTTAAAGCTGAATTTCTCGAAATTCGGGATTACTTTATACGCTTTGTCCTTCAATGTTTCAGCAGGATTTGTTGTGGAAAGAGCAATGACTCTGGCTCCGGCAGCAGTTCCTGCCTGTATTCCGGCGAATGAATCTTCGAAAACAATGCAATCTTCAGCTTTTACGTTCAGTTTTGAAGCCGCAAGCAAATAGCAAGAAGGGTCGGGTTTGCCATGCTCTATTAAATCAGAAGTTACAACAACGTCAAACAAATCTTCAATTCCAAGTTCGCGGAATGCACGGTTCACTTTCTCACGGTCGGAACTTGTAACCAAAGCTGTTTTCACTCCATTTTCTTTCAGAGACTTTACGAAGCTGATGGAACCAGGCATTTCCGGCAATTCCATTTTACTTTCATATTCTGTCGATTCCTTTATTACCATTTGCCTGAATTCTTCTGTTCTGTCACCAAAATATTTCTTCAGAATGTTAGGTAGTGTAGTTCCTTTTATAACTGCTGCAAAATCAGGAATTCCTGTTCCGTATCTTTCTCCAGCTTCATTCCAGAAAATGTCATAAAGAGGTTCGGTGTCAACTATTACTCCATCAAAATCAAAAAGTGCACACTTTGTCATTGTTCTTGTTTTAGAATTATAAAGTTTGTTAGTCTTTTAAATTCCAAGAAGCCATCCTACTGATGGCTCCTTGGAAATATCTTGTGAAATCGAATGCAAATGTATGATAAAAATTATGATCCTTAAATTATATCTCTCAATTTTTTAGCTACTAACTGATAGCCTTTTTCCGTGAAATGAATATAATCTTTGCTGTAAAATGCGTCGTCAATATTTCCTTCCTTATCAAGGAACCACTGGCTAGGATTTATATATTCCACACCGTCAACAGGTGTTTCGCCTAATATTGAATGTATTTTGTCACATTTCTTCCTCACTTCGCTGTCCTTTTCTTTTCCCGAAGGAAACAATCCCAAAAGAATTATGCGAGAGTCCGGGAATTGGCTGACAGCCTCTTTACTTACGGCAATGATTCCTTCGGCTGTGTCTTCGGCTGAGTTCTGTCCGGATACAAGATTGTTTATGCCGATAGCAATCACAACAACCTTTGGCTGGCATCTGTTATAGTTGCAATGTCTTATTCTCCAAAGCAAATTCTGAGTTCTGTCGCCGGATATTCCTGCAGTTTCCCAGCGGTTTTCTCCAAACATTTTATCCATTGCAGCTTTCCCAGGTTTATATGTGACAGCCTTGCGATTTCCGCCCCAACCTTGAGTTATGGAATTTCCGAGCAGAAGCAAATCAAGTTTTCTGTTCTCCAGACTGTTTTCAATATCCTGTGATACGGAATGCCATTCCGAATCTTCTGCCCATCCGGCTGCAGAACGGAATTCATTTCCCGGAACAGCAATAGTGCAGTAATTGATATGCATATTCATCGAGTTGAGAATGAAATCAACAATTGGTTCCGGGTTGTTGAGCGAATGTGGGTGATGTCCTACGTTTGGTTTGTGAATCACCAGAATATCTTTTCCATATTTCTTCATTTCATTAACAAAAATCCCGGTGTTTTCATCAACTGGAACAGTCTCGTCAATATCGCCCACAACGTGAATGATTGGGATATTATGCTTTGCCATTATCGATGCGTGGTTCAAAGGGTTCTTTTCCCATTTAATAGCCTCGTCCGTATTGCTGAATCCGTAAGCTTCCATCATCAGCTTTGTGTCTGCTGCCGAGCCCTCTGATTTCCCTTTTCCCATAGGCCAGCTTTTGATGTCCATCACTGGAGCATCAGCATATATGCATGCCACTTTCTCTGGATTGCGTGCTGCCCAATTATACACAATTAATCCTCCTCGGCTCATTCCTTCAAGAACAACCTTTTTGTTGAATCCTAATTTGGTCATATATTTATAAAAGGAATTCCACCGTTTAACAGCTTTGTCCGAGCCATACAAATCAGCCACGTCACAATATGCTATGTGAAAACCTTTCTCCAGCAAATCAATGTCGATCTGTGGCTCATGTCCCCAGAATCTTGCACGCAAAACCCACGGTTTTCCTTTTGCCTCATTCTTCGGTACAACAATTTTGCAGTTAATGCCGTCAACTGTGAAATCATAACCTTGGTGACCATGGAAATTGAAAGGCTTTCCATCGATGTTTGTATCTGCCTTTGGATTTGAATTTATTGACAGCAGATAGCTGCTTATCTTTTTAGCCATTATTCCTGCACCGATTGACGAAGGATGCAATTTGTCCGGAAGAAGAGCTTCGTCCCATTTGTCGCCGAAAATATTGAAAAGATTGATGATATCCAGCTTGTTTTCCCATGCCACATCTTCAACCATCTGCTTGATATCTTTCGAGATAAGTTCAGCTTTTATATTACTCTCCGGAGCAAGAAAGCATCTTACCGGAGTCAATATTATTATTCTTGGCTTAGATGGAATATTGCGATATGATTCAATAAGAGAATTATAGTTTTCCTTGAAATTATCTTTGAACTTCCAGTTTTGAGGTTTTGAATCGTTTGTCCCTAACTTAATAAGAACAATATCCGGATTGAATGACTTTGATTCTTTGTATTCATTAGTTGTTATATAAGGATAATCACCTTTGGACAGAAGAGTTGTTGCCGAAACACCGAAATTCTTCACTTCATATCCTTCACCTAAATAATACTGTAATTGTGCGGGATAGCTGTTTTTTTCTCTGTTTGCGATTCCTGCTCCATAAGTGATACTGTTACCGACGCAGGCAACTCTTATGGTTTTACCTTGTGAAAAGAATGTCGGTAGAAAAAGAACGATTAAAAATAATTTTAAGACAGTCTGCTTCATAATATTGATTTTTTTTAGTTTCGCATATTGCTCAACTTAAAAATTGACAAGGTTTCAGATACAAGTTGACAAGAATAAATACGTTCATTAAAAAAGTAATTATTAGGAAACTCTTGTCAACTTGTTTTCTTGTTAACTTATTAGCTGAAAGTTAAGCATACGAAACTTGATATTAAGTTTAACACAGCAAATATATAATATTGTTTGTTTATATATTCCTTTTTATTCTTCTAAAAATAAGCCGAAAACTTTATAGATAGTGATTTATTTTTAAAACTAAGACTTAGTTTACAAAAACTTAGTTTTAGTTTTTATAAACTAGGTTTTAGATTGTAAAAACTAAGCTTTAGTTTTAAGATTAAATAAGCAATATGTAATGTTATAATTAGACCTTTTTCAAAAGGTTTAATGACACTGTGAAATAAAAATGAAATTTAAGATTTACTTTTTGATGTTCTTAAAAAACAAGAAATACTGCGTGCAAAGCAGGAAATAATGCCGTAAATATTGTTTTCATTTATATATTAGTCACCACAAAAGAGGAGGAAAGAGTATGAAAAGAGGAATAATTATATCATTGATTTTTGTTTTGACAACTTGTTTTCAGGCGTTTTCGCAGATTTGGGTACATTTTGAGTGGGGAAAACATGACTGTCGGGAATGTGCATGGATGTGCAGTTCCTTGCATTTGTCGCCTAGGGCACAAATAGAGTATCAGAAGATTATCCATAAATATGGAAAGAAAATAGAAAAAGAGGCTCTGAGGGATTATCATTACTGGGACCGTTCTGCTGAGAGAATATATAAATACAGAATGCAGCGCGACAGAGAATTGCAGAGATTGCTTAACCCAGCCCAGTTCAGACAGTTCATCAGACTTTCACGAGCAAAGCCGATTCGGATACATGACTACAGAGGCTGGTATATGAATCCTCATCATCCGGATTGGCATCCTTCATATGATTGCTACAGATGGGAAGATTCATATTGGGATTGCCGTTGGGATTATTTGGATGGTCATTGGCATTCACACTTTGATATTAATCTGTGGCAGCCGCCGCATAACGTTCCGCGTCCTCAGCCGCGTCCGGAAGTCCGTCCGCCGCATAATGCCCATAAACCTGGCAAGCCATTGCCTCCTGCAAACAGACCGAAGGATAAAAATCATTACAGCAGCAGAGACGACAGGAATCCGGGCCGTACGCAAGTAGGAAGCCATTCTGCCGGAGGAAGAACGGAAACTATAGTCAACGGACGTTCAAGTTATAGCAGCAGTAGCAAAAGAAATGATAAAGTGAAAACTCAAGCTCCTGCCAAAAGAAGTTCTAACAATAAGGAAAATAAGGGAGGACGCTCGTCAAGGTAGTTTAAATATTGTTTTTTTGTAGTATCTTTGTATTGAAATAACTGAGGTTTCGCAAAATTGACAATGTTTTTTAAAAACAGAGTTCATAGAGTTACAGAGGTTTTTTAGTTGACAAGTTGACAAGACTTCAGGTAAAAAAGATATTTCTACTTGACTTCTTAACTCCTAGACTCCTTTAAAGCTTAACTTTAGGATTTTAAACGAATAAAAAGATAACATCAATCTTTAATAGACAGATGAAGGAAAACGAAATGATTTTTGGCATTCGTGCCGTTATTGAAGCAATACAGGCAGGGAAGGAAGTGGATAAAATCCTTGTCAAGCGCGAATTGCAAGGAGAATTGGTAAAGGAACTGTTTGAAGTTTTGAAAGGAACAGAGATTCCTGTTCAGAGAGTTCCTCAGGAAAGACTGGACCGTTATACACGTAAGAACCATCAAGGAGTAATAGCTTTCGTATCTGCTGTTACATATCAGAAATTGGAAGATATCATACCTTTCGTGTATGAACAGGGAAAGGATCCGTTCATTGTCCTTTTAGATGGTGTTACTGATGTCCGTAATTTCGGCGCCATTGCCAGAACTTGTGAGTGTGCCGGTGTGGATGCTATTGTTATTCCGGCTAAGGGAAGCGTAACTGTGAATGCTGATGCAGTAAAAACTTCGGCAGGAGCATTGCATGTTTTGCCAGTTTGTAAGGAAAAAAGCATCAATCAGGCAATCCGTTTCTTGCAGCAGAGCGGAGTTAAAGTTTATGCTGCGAGCGAGAAGGCTGCGGAAAATTATACCAACATCAAATATGATGGTCCTGTTGCCATTGTTATGGGTGCGGAAGATACGGGAGTGTCGATGGACAATCTTCGCATATGCGATGCGATGGTTAAGATTCCTCAGTTTGGAACAATCGGTTCGCTTAATGTTTCGGTAGCTTCGTCAATTCTTGTTTACGAAGTGGTTCGCCAGAGAATGTTGAATAGTTAATAGAAAGGAAAGAAATACGGTTGGTTGGAATGTTTTTCCCGGCCAACCGGTTTATTTATAGAAAACTCAAATTATATAAATCTTATGAAAAAGATAATTGCTACTAAAAATGCTCCTGCAGCTATCGGCCCTTATAATCAGGCAGTAAAAGTTGGTAATATGTTGTTCGCTTCAGGACAGTTAGGATTGAATCCTGAAACAGGAGATTTTGCTGAAGGCGGAATCAAAGAACAGACAGAACAGGCATTCCGTAACGTAAAAGCTATTTTGGCTGAAGCTGGAATGACAATTGACAATGTGGTTAAGACAACAGTATTCTTGGCTGATATGGCTGATTTCGCTGCTATGAACGAAGTTTATGCTTCACAGTTCAACGGTGATTTCCCTGCACGTTCAGCAGTTGCAGTGAAGACTTTGCCAAAGAATGGTTTGGTGGAAGTTGAAGTTATTGCTGTAAATGATTAATGATTTACATTTACTTTCAGATAAAATTCCTTGCCAGTCTTGTATCTAAAGTTGGTAGTTATAAGGGAATTTAAACAAACAATCAGCCAATCAATTACATTCAGATGTATTGGTTGGCTGATTTTCTTGCCTCATCTCGGACTGAATACCATTATTCAAAATCTTCAAGGATTGAATGTAGGCGTTTTAAGTCAGCATTACTTTTCTTAATAGTGCTCAATCCGATTTCTTTTTCAATGTAAGAATACAGTTCATAAATAGCTGGATTTATCTTTTGTTGTAAATCCACTCCAAGTTCCGTAAGATAAACACAATTGTTTCTTCGGTCGACTTTACTCTCTTCACGTCTCACGAAACCGCGTTTTTCCATATTGGTCATCAGACTAGTCAGGCTTGCTTTGTCTTTTGCGGTTCTTTCTGCCAAAGTTTGTTGGCTGATACCTTGTTCTTGCCATAGGCAGCTTAATATTTGAAACATTTCAAAAGTAATGCCTGTATTGTGTTTTTTCAGAACACGTTGCATGGCTTTCTTAAAAGCCATCCTTGTGTGTATTATTTGCAACACACATTCTCTTGCTTCTTTTCCGTTTTGCATAATGTATGATATTCATTTTTCTTTACCCTAATGCAAAGATATGTTTATTTAGAATAAAAATAAAGAATATGATGTTTTTATGGTATATAAAGTAATATTATTAAACTAAATATATGGGTATTTGATGCATTTATAAGGCGTTTACTGTATAAATACAAAAATAGTGATTTATCGTGAATTCCATAATTATTGTTACGTTAGTTTTTCCTTTCTTTTCTTTATTATGCCTTTGATATTCCTATCTTTGTAAACAAAGCTTCTTTGTAAATTATAATTCCAAAAAAAGCCTACCATTAACGAAACAAACATTTTACAAACAATGAAAAGGTTATCAAAAAAGCCTGATAAAGTTTCTTGTACCCAAGCATTAGCTGTAATAGTTTCAGTAAGAAGATAGGTTCCATAGGTATTTAGGAAAATACTTCCTATCCATACCAATGTGTATTTGATGAAAACGAATTCCATACGGCATCCGCCATCCTTGAAAGTCCATTTATAGTTGATTATACAGTTGACAATACCACCACAAATTGCACCGCTGAAAGTAGCTACAACATAATATACACTAAAGATATTTGCTAATATAATTGTTGTGCTAAAATCAACCAAACTTGAAATTTGTGAAGCAAATTGAGCTTTCATAAAGGTTATCAAACCTCTTTTTGTCCATTTTATTTTATCGGTCATTAAGCAACTGTTATAAAATCAAACTTAAAAAAGACATAACAATAGTCTGTCATCATCACAAAAACTTTTTCCGGATAATATTACTTCTTAAAATATTAGAAAGTATTATTTGGTAAAAGCTAAAGCTTATATCCTTATAAATGAAATTTCTTTCTTGTTATACTCAAGAAGGTTTTTCATTGTTTTTGTATTCCTCAAAAATAAAGAGTTGAGAATTGGGATTTACTATCTCAATTTACAACTCCTTAATTATATATTTATTTTTTATAAGTCTCTCTAATTATTTAAATACAAAATAATCATAGTAAGACGGTACAAATATAGACAAAATTTATTTTCTACAGACTGTTATCAATTAAATATATCTTAAACATTGAATTTTTGTCATTTTAGAACCAATTTGAAAAATTGGCAATATTTATCAAATCAGATTATAGATATTAAAGAAACAGACGTTCCATTGTCATCATTTTGTCTTCTGTTTCGTTCCATTCATCCTCCAGTGAAGATGACGGTAATAATCCGCCTCCGGCATAGAAGGTGAATTTGTCTGGACTTATATTCATACAGCGGAGATTCACATATAAATCACTATGTCCGCCCGGTTTTAGCATACCGATAAATCCGGAATAATAACTTCTGTCATATCCTTCTTCCTTAAGAATAAATTCATAAGCAGTTTCTTTAGGAAGACCACAAACAGCAGGAGTGGGGTGAAGTACTTTAAGAACTTTACCTATTATATTCTCATCGTAAAGATTAAATATGAATTCCGTTTTAAGATGAGATAATTCACCGGCTTTGACAGGAAACGGACCTTTGCTTTCCGTAAGAATGTTTAACGATAATAACTTCTGTCTGATATATGTTGCAACTAAGGCTTGTTCCCGAATGTTTTTTTCATCCCATGTTTCTGGAAGTTTTCCATCTTTAAGCCTTTGTGTACCGGCAAGAGCAACTGTCTGCCATTTGTTTTTACTTCCGGCAAGTAATATTTCAGGAGTGCTACCCATCCAAATACCAGTTTGCGGAGTATAACAAATGTATACATATGAATATATGTATCTTTTTATGGCTCTAAGAAAAGCTGTTGTAATAGAAACATTTCCTCGCCTTTGTACTGTTTTTTTTCTGGACAAGACTAGTTTCTCTTGTTTATTTGAAACAAGCTCTTGCAGGAAATTGTTGAATTTCAACTTATAATCTGATATGTCTTTCTCTTCTGATACAAAAGAATAACCGGAAGGATTGCTATGCAAATCACAATTGTCAGAAATTTCTTCTATTTCTATGTAACCAGTGTCCTCAGGAGAAATTAATACAATCGGGTGGGCATCAGAAATATTGAACGGAGCGATGACAAAACCGCTCCGTCCATTTAAAGATTCTATATCGTAAAGTAAAGAAGGTGATTCTTTTGTTTGTATTGCGTAATGAATACATGTTTCACCGGGAATTCTCCACAGAGCAAAAGACTTCTTTTGATTAATAAGACTATCAATCTTTGTGTTTAAATTTGTTTTAGTCATTTCTTCTTTAAAATGCTGTTTACTACACGAACTGATGAAACCAGTTTGTCTGTTGAAGTATATATGTTCACATCCCAAACATGAGAAGAGCGACCTTTATGTATAATAGAACCAACAGCTCTTACTGTATCTCCTTCATGAGCTGAAGACATATGGTTTCCGCTTACTTGCATACCGACAACCATTTCGTCAGGATTTGCTATTAACATTGAACCTAAGCCAGCAACGGTTTCTGCGAGTGCCAGAGTTGCTCCACCATGCAAAATACCGAATGGTTGTCTTGTTCTCTCGTCAACAGGCATTGTCGCTTCAACTCTGTTATCTGATACATAAGTATATTGTATACCAAGGTTTCCCATAAGAGCATGTTTGCCTCTGGCATTAAGTTGTTCCAAAGGTATTTCAGTAGGTTTGATGCTCGTTAGTAAAGCCTTTTCTATAGCAGCAGCAACACCATTCTCTTCGTTGCTTAGTGTGATAAAATCAGCACAGGCTTTTACAGAATCTCGTGCATTGCCCATTGCTATACTTGTTCCTGCAAGTTGTAGCATACTGACATCAGCAACGCCGTCACCTATAGCAACAACCTCATCAGTTGATAGTTTTAATTCTTGAATCAATAGAGCCAAGGTGTTTCCTTTGTCAACTGTAGGTGGAACAACTTCAAGAAAATAATCTTCAGAGCGGAAAACATCAGCCATACCGGCAAGACGCTTTTTCCAGTGATTCTCCAATGATACAAGTTCTTCAGTATTGTCGCTGGTTAATACACATTTTGAAGGACGGAATTCTATATTCGCAAAATCATTTATCTTGACAACTTCAAGATTATTAATCTTTGCTTCACTTATGATGTGCTCATTATCTGCTTGTTCGGTAAACAGCTTGTTACCTTTGTAAGTGAAGATTGCAAAATCATTTCTTTTCGCCTTTTTATCCAAATATGCCAATAAATCATTCTCGAGTCTTTTCTCGAAAATAACATCTCCTGTTTGCATATTTATGATTTGCGCACCGTTATATGAAATCACGTAACCGCCGTAGTGATTAAGCTCCAATTTATTGGCAATTGGTAAGATGCCGCTTGTTGGTCTTCCCGAAGCCAATACAATTTGTATTCCCATCTGCTGAGCTTTGCGCACAGCTGCAATATTATGGGGAGAAACTTCTTTTGCTTCATTCAAAAGAGTTCCGTCAACATCAAGAACTAATAACTTATACTTCATAACCTGTCAATTTTCGATTATCTACAAATATAAGAAACACTTTTGACAAAGTCGAATATTTAAGTTCATAAGTTTTGGCGTTTATCCTTTTTTCAATAGAGCATTGACAAAATGAGCAACACCGTCTTCGTCGTTTGTATGTTCTGTTATAATATCTGCTTCCGCTTTAACAGCTTCTTGCGCATTAGCCATAGCTACACCAAGTCCTGCAAATTTAATCATTGTCAAGTCATTGAACCCATCTCCAATAGCAATAGTATTTTCTTGCTTAATTCCTATTTTATTTATTAGATTAGATATAGAAGCCGCTTTGTCAATTCCTTTAGGAACAAGTTCTAAAAAAAATGCTTCGGAACGGAATATGTTTATTTTGTCACCGATTTCTTCTTTTAGTTTTTCTGCAAGTGGAATTAGTAATTCCGGTTCAGCAACAGCCAGACATTTGTCTGCTGGCAATTCTAAATCTCTAAGGAAATTGTCTGTTTCCTGCAATTCCATTTTATTAAGGAATGATTCATATTGGACATATTTATCATTAATGTTTTCTGTAATAATTTTAGGTCCGTTATATGATAATATGGAAACAGCAGCTTCTTTAGTTCTGTTGTATAATATCGGTAGAACTTCATTTGGAAGAGCTTGCTCAAACATAATAGTGTTAGTACCATATTCTATTACTCTTCCTCCATTAAAGGCCAGAATATAACCATGATATTTTTGCATTTCCAACTCTTCTGCTAAAGGGACTATACCATAAGTTGGTCTGCCTGATGCCAACGCAATACGTAAACCTTTTCTCTGTGCATTAAGCAGAACTTCTTTAGTAAATGGAGTTATTTCTTTTTTACTATTTGTCAGAGTTCCGTCAAGATCTAAAATTAAGAGCTTTGAATTCATATTTTATAATATCCTATTCTTTTATTTTTATAACTTTTCCTTTCTCCCCAATATAATGATAAAGCTTTCTATAGAAATTATGTTTTGATAATGTCTCAGAATCACCTATAATTATAAGCTTCATTCTTGCTCTTGTGATAGCAACATTCATTCTTCTCAAATCTTTAAGAAAACCAATATTTCCATCTTCATTTGCCCTTACAAGGCTTATCATTATTACATCTCTTTCCTGTCCCTGAAAACCATCAACTGTATGAATTGTTATTAGTTTTCGGAACGGACGGAAGAAAGGATTCTTTTTTATCAGACTTCGAAGATAATAGACTTGAGCTTTGTATGGAGAGATAATTCCAAAGTCAATGTTCTCTTCCAGGATTCTTTCTTTTCCAATATTTTCCATATAAACCTGTAGTTGCAGAACCAGTAGTTCTGCTTCTTTTCGGTTTATACGGCTTAAACTGTCGGTTAAGTCTTCTCCTTCAATATCATATCCTGCAGTATCAGTCCATACTAAAGGCGTGTCCCAATCAAGAATGCCACGATTGCAGACTTCCGGTGCAGAAAACAGTTCACCGTTATAGAACCATTGTGATGAAAATCCCATAATGTCGTTATTCATTCTATATTGGATTTTCAACAAAGAAACAACTTCAGGTTTACGGTCTGCAACATATTCCATCAAAGTTTTGTCTAATCCGCCTTTAGCTGCTTCAATACATTTTACAGTAGGAGGGAGCTGTTTATGGTCGCCCGCAAGAACAACTCTGTCTGATTTGTTTATTGCAATCCAACATGCTGCCTCAAGAGCCTGAGCAGCCTCGTCAATAAACAGGGTACTGAATCTTTTTCCTGTTAGAATTTTATTTGCCGAACCTACTAATGTGCAGGCAATAACTCTTGCTTCGTCAAACAGGCTAGCTTCAATGCTCATTTCAAGTTCAGTTGCTCTGTATCTTAATCTGGATAACCTGTTTCTGTCTGTATCTTTTTCGCTTCTGCTTTTTTTGCGTAGCGATGATTGTATTTCCCTTATCGTTTTTCGTATGCTCCACAATTCTGCATAATCTGGATGAGATTCGAATTTCCTTTCATATGTGAATGATAGCATTTTATCATTTACTCTGGTAGGATTGCCAATTCTCAAAACCGGAACACCTCTGTCTGTAAGTTTTTCTGCTATCCAATCTACAGCAGTATTACTTTGTGCGCATACCAAAACCTGATTTTCCCTGTGTAAAGTTTCATATATAGCTTCAACCAGGGTTGTTGTCTTTCCTGTCCCTGGCGGGCCATGAACAATACTTACATCTTTAGCGGCGAGAACTTTGTTTACTGCGCAGTCTTGCGAACTGTTAAGCCAAGGGAATCTTACCGGAAATATTTTCCTTTCCTCAGCTTTCTCCGAACCAAGCATAACATCACGCAAATGAGCTGTTATATTATTCTTTGTCGACATAACTTCTTTCATGGCAGCAAACATAGTTTTATAACTTGTCTCATCGAAATAGAGCTGAACACCTATTTCTGATGTGGACATTTGCAGTTCTGCCAATGACTGTTGTGATGGAATAGAAACAACCATTACATCTCCTTCAACATAACTGATATTTGCGCTGAAATTGAAATAGTTCAGCTTCAGTCCTGTTTTCATCGTGAAAAAACATACAGGCCGTCCATGTTCGAATACATGTTCTATTTCTTTTTCCTGTGTACGCTCAATTTCTACAACCAGTTGGTTCAAAGAGTTGTAATAGCTTCGTCCAAGTCTTATCGGATACCAGCAAAGTCCTTGTTTTATTCTGTGCAGAAGTCCAGCCTGTTCGGCTTGTTCCTTGTATTGTTCCTTCTCAAACAAGTATTCTTTTTGGAGAAGATCATATTGTGTCTGAAGATGAGCAAATGGAGAAATTGAATTTAGATACATGAAACCAAATCTTTGAATATCGTTGTCATTCGTTTTGCAGCCTTGTCTGCCTGTATGATAACATCGTTGGCATCATTTACAAAGTCGTCAGCAAAATGATATCCTTCGTTAGTTATTACGGACATACCGAAAACTCTGATACCTGCGTGGCGAGCCACAATTACTTCCGGAACGGTACTCATACCAATGGCATCTCCACCAGCTTTTCCGTAGAAAGCATATTCAGCAGGAGTTTCATATGAAGGACCAGTAAGACCTACATATACGCCTTCCTTAACAACAATATCATGCTTATTAGCTATTTCTTTAGCCTTAGCAATAAATTCGCGGTCATAAGCACGAGTCATATCCGGAAATCTTGGTCCGAACTTTTCATTGTTTGGTCCGATTAATGGATTAGGCATCATGTTTATATGATCACGAATTATCATCAAATCCCCAATCTTGAAAGATGTATTTATACCACCAGCCGCATTTGAAACCAACAGATTCTTTATTCCCAGTAATTTCATTACTCTTATAGGGAAAGTAACCTGTTCCATTGTATAACCTTCATAATAATGAAAGCGTCCTTGCATAGCAAGCACATTCTTGTTTCCAAGTCTTCCGTGTATTAAATTACCTTTATGACCGGTAGCAGTTGATGCCATGAAATTAGGAATCTGACGATATGGAATAGCTCTTGCATCCTCTATTTCATCGGCCAAGGAACCTAAGCCGCTACCTAAAATGATTGCTGTGTCCGGTATGTTTTTGATACAGGCAGCCAGATAGGCTGCCGTTTCAGAATATAAATCTTTATTAATTTGCATATTTTATTTCATTAGATTATACGCACGTTCACTAGTCTTTTCCATTATTTCTTCTTCTCCCGGAACCTTTCTGTTCTCCATAATGATTTGTCCGTTACACAAAACTGTGTCCACACTATTGCCATTGGCTGCATAAACCAGGTTTGATACGAAATTAAAGTTCGGAGTGAAAACGGGTGACTTTAATTCTATCAGAGACAAATCAGCCAGATAACCTTCTGCTATTTTCCCGCATTTAAGTCCGAAAATTTCTGCTCCGACAGATGTAGCAGATTCAAATACTTCTGTAGCAGAAAGAACTTCAGGATCTTTTCTCCACACTTTACCAAGCAAAGCTGCAAGTTTCATTGCTTCAACCATATCCAGATTGTTGGATGAAGCACATCCGTCGGTTCCTAGTCCTACTTTAATTCCGGCTTTTTTCATTTCATGGAACTTGAATTCCATTCCGGAAGCTAATTTCATGTTTGACGCCGGATTGTGTATAACTTTCACTCCATGATCTGCCAACATTCTTATCTCGTCATTATCAACATAAATGCCGTGAGCTATGATTAATCTTGGAGATAAGAGACCAAGATGATATAAATATCTTACAGGTGAATAACCGAATTGCTTTATAGAATTATTGACTTCTTCTTCTGTTTCTGCTAAATGAATATGTATAGGAATACAATTATTTTCAGAGAATTTATTTATCCATTTCAATAGTTCTCCAGACACAGTATATATAGCATGAGGTCCCATTGCAGGATAAATCCTGTCATTACATTCTTCTGTAATTGTTTTATAAACCTTTTTGCAGTTTACTTTTGCCTTTTCTGCTGTTTCTGCATCAAAATGGTCAAAGCATGCAGCAGAGAGAATAGCTCTAATTCCCATTTCTTCGGCAGCTTTAGCTATGCCACGTACCTTAAAATACATATCGGAAAATGTAGTTGTCCCGCTTTTTATCATTTCCAGACATGCAAGTTTTGCCCCCCAATATATATCTTCCTGTGTCATTTTTGCCTCGTTTGGCCATATTTTCTTCTCCAACCAAGGCATAAGCTTCATATCATCGGCATATCCACGGAACAATGTCATTGCTGAATGCGTATGTCCGTTGATAAATCCTGGAATGATTGCTTTATCTTTAGCATTGATGACTCTATCAGCTTTTACCTGCAGATTTTCTCCAATGCTTTTTATCCATTTACCTTCAATATATATGTCTTTTATTGCTCCATCTAAAAGAGCATCTTTTATAAGTATATTCATGATTTGAAAATACGATAAAATTCAGCAACTGATTCAATACCTTTGTAGAAAATATCCAGTCTGCAACTTTCATTGGGTGAGTGAATTGCATTTTGCTCAAGACCGAATCCCATAAGAACAGTTTTTATACCCAAAACCTGTTCGAAAGTTGAGATAATAGGAATACTTCCGCCTCTGCGGACTGCAATAGGAGTTTGTCCGAATGCAATTTCTACAGCCTTTTCTGCTGCCTGATATGCCGGAAGGTCAATAGGACAAACATATCCTTCTCCGCCATGCATAGGAGTTACTTTTACTTTTACATAATCAGGAGCTACATTAGCGATATATTCTTCAAACATTTTTGATATTTTCTCATGGTTCTGATGTGGCACAAGTCTGCATGAAACCTTAGCATAAGCCTTTGATGGTAACACAGTCTTGCTTCCTTCGCTAGTGTATCCGCCCCAGATACCGCAAACATCAAATGAAGGGCGGCAGCTGTTGCGTTCCAATGTTGAATAACCTTTTTCTCCAAACAGAGCATTGACATCAATAGCTTGTTTATATTTTTCTTCGCTGAAAGGAACTTTTGCAATCATTTCTCGTTCGCGTGCCGACAATTCTTCCACGTCATCATAGAATCCTGGAATAGTTATTCTGCCATCACCATCTGTTATATCAGCAATTAGTTTACACAAAACATTTATAGGATTGGCAACTGCACCTCCGAAATGACCGGAATGTAGATCTCTGTTCGGACCAGTCACTTCAATTTCCCAATAAGCAAGTCCTCTAAGTCCTGTTGTCAGTGATGGAACTTCTGCACTTACCATGCTAGTGTCCGAAACCAGAATTATATCAGCCTTGAGCAATTCCTTATGTTTCTCGCAGAAACTTTCCAGGCTAGGAGAGCCGATTTCTTCTTCTCCTTCGAATATGAATTTTACGTTGCAATCCAGCAAACCTTCATTAAGAGCAGTTTCAAATCCTTTTACCTGAATCATACCCTGACCTTTGTCGTCATCAGCACCGCGTGCATATATTTTCCCGTCTCTGATTTCCGGTTCGAAAGGATTACTTTTCCATAATTCCAAAGGTTCGGCAGGCATAACATCATAGTGGGCATAAACCAAAACTGTTGGTTTACCTTCACCAATTATTTTTTCGCCATAAACGATAGGATTACCTTCTGTAGGCATCACTTCTGCTTTGTCTGCACCGGAAGAAAGTAGCAATTCAACCCACTTTTCGGCACACTTTGTCATATCTGCCTTGTGTTCATGTTTTGCACTTATCGAAGGAATACGAATAAGAGAGAACAGTTCTTCAAGAAATCTCTCTTTGTTATTTTCAATATAATTCTTTACTGACATAGAATGTTAAGTTTATGAGTTTATTAGTTTTAGTAGTAAAGGAGTTAATTAGTAAAGGAGTCAAGTAGTCAAGAAGTTTTTTCTTGTTTCTGTGGCCTCGTCAACTTGTTAACTTGTCACCTCGTTACCTTATCAACTTAAACACAGAGATACTGAAACTCCGGATTATAATTCTATAATTACATCTGTGACTTTGTGCCTCTGTGTTTTCTTTACTTCCAACTTCCTCCAAAGTTATAAACTAATATTGATAAATGCAAAAAGGGAACAAAAGCTCTGTTGGTGTATTTTAAATAACCAAAAGACTTTAGTTCCCTTTGTATATGTTGCCAATTTATTTATATTCAAGTTTCGCAAACTCAACTGTCAAGTTACGAGTTGACAAGAATTATTATAAAGTTCAAATTAAAAGCTGTTTGATTATGTTAACTTGTCTCTGAAGCCTTGTTAACTTTTAAGTTGAGCAACTTGAGAAACTTAAGAGATTTATCTCTTTTCCAACAACCAAGCATCCTGGAAGTTAGGAGCATATTTTGCTTTAACTTCGTCACGGCTGTGAGCTGCATCAATCTTGCTATCATAGCTTGAAACGATAACTCTCAACATGCCTTGTTCGTTTTCACCAAGAACTGCATTGTAACCGTCGTTAATCATACGTTCTTTAAGTGCGTATGCATTTGTTTTGTTCTTGAAGCTACCTACAACAACACTGTAGCGTCTCAGTCTGCTTGCATCTTCACCTGCAGCAACTCTGATGCTTTCAGAGCGAGTAGTTGTGTTTGTTGGACGAGGTTTTGAAACCGGAGTAACAACTTCTTCCTCTTCTTCGTCATAAATTTCTTCCTCCACAGGAGCAGTAGTCTCTTTCTCTTTTGCTTGTTCGTAAGCAGCTTTGTAAGCACTCTGTTTTGGCTTACAAGAACCAAAAGCTAACACCATACACAATGTAGCTCCAAATAACCAGATTTTATTCATAATTTTTTATGTTTTTTGAAACCTATTTCAAGTTTAATAGGGGCAAAGATATTAAAAATACGAATTGGCAAGCAATTTTATTGATGGAAAAAAGTAATTTCGCAAACAAAATTGGTTAACTCAAGTTTAAAGCTTTATTTTTTATATGAATAAATCTATAGGTTCAATGATTATGGCAACATCCGTGTTGTTAGGCTCGTGTGCCGGTAATGGAAACGATGCTTCCAATTCGACTGTTGAGACTAAAGATCTCATCGGCCGTTCAGAGATTAATGTTACTGATGGCAGAATGACTCCGGAAGCACTTTGGGCATTTGGTCGTATCGGAGGAGTAAGTGTTTCTCCGGATGCCAAGAAGTTGGTTTACACTGTAGGATATTACAGCGTTCCTCAGGATAAAGGAAACAGAGAAGTGTTTGTTATGAACGCTGATGGTTCTGAAAATACTCAGATAACAAAAACTCCTTTTTCCGAAGGTAATACAGTATGGTTTAAAAATGGAACGAAAATAGCATTTCTTTCTTCCGAAAGTGGTAGCAGCCAGGTTTGGGAAATGAATCCGGACGGAACAGGACGCAAGCAGCTCTCAAATTATGACGGAAATATCGAAGGTTTCGCTTTCTCTCCAGACGAAAAGAAGATTCTTTTCATTTCTCAAGTTAAAACTGTTCCATCAACAAAGGATAAATATCCAGACTTGGATAAAACAACAGGACTTGTAATTACCGACCTTATGTATAAGCATTGGGATGAATGGGTGACAACTGCTCCTCATCCTTTCGTTGCAGATTTCGATGGAGAGAAGATTTCTAATCCGGTGGATATAATGGAAGGTGAACCTTTTGAAAGCCCAATGAAACCTTTCGGTGGCATCGAACAGCTTGCGTGGAACACTACTTCGGATAAAGTGGCATATACTAGCCGTAAAAAGGTTGGTAAGGAATATAGTCTTTCAACTAACTCAGATATATATGAGTATGATTTGAAAACCAAAGAAACTCGTAACCTGAGCGAAGGTATAATGGGCTACGATACAAATCCTCAATATTCTCCTGACGGTAAATCTATTGCTTGGCAGAGTATGGAACACGACGGATACGAGTCAGATCAGAACCGTCTTATGGTTATGGATCTTGAAAGTGGAAAGAAAACATTTGTCAGCAAAGATTTTGATTCAAATGTGGATGCTTTCTGCTGGAGCAACGATTCAAAAACTATTTATTTCACAGGTGTATGGCATGCTAAAACTCAGATTTATGCTGCTGATGTTGCTAATTGCACTGTGAAACAGATTACAGAAGGTCAGCACGACTACAGCGGCGTTTCTCTTCTCGGCAACGATAAACTTCTTGCCTTGCGTCATTCCATGAGTGCGGCAGACGAAATATTCACTGTTTCTCTGGATGGCGAACAGACTCAGATTTCATTTGAAAACAAGCATATTTATGACAAGCTTGAAATGGGTAAAGTTGAAGAAAGATGGATTACTACAACTGATGGTAAGAAAATGCTTACATGGGTGATTTATCCTCCTCATTTCGATGCTTCAAAGAAATATCCGGCAGTATTGTTCTGTCAGGGCGGACCGCAAAGTCCGGTAAGCCAGTTCTGGTCTTACAGATGGAACTTCCAGATTATGGCTGCTCACGATTATATTGTTATAGCTCCTAACCGTCGCGGTCTTCCGGGCTTTGGCAAGGAATGGAACGAGGCTATCAGTGGTGATTATGGCGGACAATGTATGAAGGATTATCTTACAGCGGTTGACGAAATTTCAAAAGAACCGTTTATTGATAAAGACAGACTTGGTTGCGTTGGTGCAAGCTTCGGCGGTTTCTCTGTTTACTGGCTTGCCGGACACCACGACAAGAGATTCAAGGCATTTATTGCTCATGACGGTATTTTCAATATGGAAATGCAATATCTTGAAACAGAAGAAATGTGGTTCGCTAATTGGGATATGGGCGGAGCATATTGGGATAAGTCAAATGCTACAGCTCAGCGTACATTTGCTAATTCTCCTCATCGTTTCGTTGACAAGTGGGATACTCCGATTCTTTGTATCCATGGCGAAAAAGATTACAGAATTCTTGCAAACCAGGGGATGGCTGCATTCAATGCCGCAGTTCTTCGTGGCGTTCCTGCAGAACTTCTTATTTATCCGGACGAAAACCATTGGGTGTTGAAACCTCAGAACAGTATTCTTTGGCAGCGTACATTCTTTGAATGGTTGGATAAGTGGTTGAAGAAATAGTTTTGGCTAGGTGACGAGTTTACAAGGAAACAAGTTGACAAGGAATTATGTCTTGTCAACTCGTTTCTGGAGCCTCGTCAACTTTTAAAAAAATCAATTGTATGAAAGGAAAAATTATTTTAATAACCGGCGCAACAAGCGGAATAGGAGAGGCTTGTGCCAGAAAGTTCGCCAAAGAAGGAAATGATATAATTCTTAACGGACGTAATTTGGAAAAACTTGAAGCATTGAAATCTGAGCTTGAGGCTTTGAATGTTGACGTTCTTCTGCTTCCGTTCGATGTACGCGACCGTGAAGCTATGCGTTCAGCCGTAAATTCATTGGAAGGTAAATGGAAGAATATAGATGTCCTGATAAATAATGCCGGGCTTGTTATCGGGCTTGACAAGGAACACGAAGGCTCGCTAGACGAATGGGACATTGTTATCGATACAAACGTAAAAGCTCTGCTAGCAATGACACGCATGGTTGTTCCGGGAATGGTGGAACGCGGATGCGGACATATAATTAATGTAGGCTCAATTGCCGGCGACGCAGCATATCCGGGCGGAAGTGTATATTGTGCAACAAAGGCTGCTGTCAAAGCTTTGTCGGACGGCCTTCGCATTGACTTGGTTGATACACCTCTGAGAGTTACAAATATTAAGCCGGGAATGGTGGAAACTAATTTTACAGTAGTACGCTATCGTGGCGACAAACAGAAGGCTGATGATTTCTATAAAGGTATCCATGCTCTTTCGGGCGACGATATTGCCGATGTTGCTTATTACGCAGCTTCAGCTCCTGCTCATGTTCAGATAGCAGAAGTGCTGGTTATGCCAACAAATCAGGCAACAGGAACTATCAGCTATAGAAACCTGGTAAAATAATTCCTGATTCAAGTTTTATCGGGCTAAATGTTCAGTTAACGAGCTAACAAGAAAACAAGTTGACAAGGAATTTTGGTATAAATAAGTGCAGATTAGCAGATATTTGACCTTGTCAACTTGTTTCTGAAGCCTTCTCAACTTTTAATTTAAGCAACTTGCGGAGCTTAAATTCCTAATTTAAAACTTCATTAACCTAGGTATTATATCGTTTTTGTATTAATCGTTGAATGTTAGCTGATTACATTTTCAGCTAATTTTTTTATGTTGGAAAACTTTTTTCATAATATATGAAAATAAAATTTCATAATATATGGAAAAACTTTTTCATAATATATGGAATTTTTGTTTCATATATTATGGAACTCCTGACAAATAATAATCATTTTCCGGAATAGTCCGTTTAACATGCAAAACGATGTACAACCTTTGAAAAAAATAATCGAATATGCCAGACAGACGAATCAATTATATATGTATATTTTCCATATTATTTCTGATACTTTGTTCGTGCGGAAGCAGAAAAAAGGATAAGGTTGTTTTGCCGGCAGACTTCAAGGGACCGAAGGAATTGTCGCGTCTTTATGGCGTCCGACTTACTCCGGATGATAATATTTATCTTTATAATGCCGGTGCCCATTGGCTTGGTGTTCCTCACCGGATGGGAGGACTTACAAAAAGAGGAGTTGATTGCTCCGGTTTTGTTACAATAATTTATAGAGAAGTTTACGGAAAAGAATTGTCACGCTCAGCAAGAGAGATGTTGAGCAAAGACTGTAAAAAAGTGAGCCGTTCGAAGCTGAAGGAAGGAGATTTAGTGTTTTTCCGCACGGGAAGTGGCAGGAGGAAGATTCCGAATCATGTAGGTATATATCTTAAAAACGGAAAATTCATACACACCAGCACATCCCGCGGTGTGATGGTCAGCAGCCTCAGCGAACCTTATTATGCTCGAACATGGATTTGCGGTGGAAGAGTGAAACAGTAAAAGAAGTTTCCGAATGATTTCTTTGAAATAATTTACATTTCTTTCTATCTTTGCACGTCTTTAAGTTGGCGGTGGACTATCGGATGAGGAGTTAAGGAGCCAAGGAGTTAAGTAGTTAAGAAGTCAAGGAGTTAAGTAGTCAAGTAGATGTTAGTCTCTATCTTGTTAACTTGTCAACTCGTTACCTCGTCACCTTGTCAATTTAAAAACTCAAAAACTCAAAAACTCAAAAACTTAATAAAACATATATGTTGACGCTAAAGTTAATTTCAGAAGAAACAGACCGCGTTATAGCAGGTTTGGAAAAGAAACATTTCAAGAATGCAAAAGAAACAATTGCGCAGGTTCTTGAATTGAACGATAAGAGACGCAGTACACAGAATGTATTAGATAAAAACCTAGCTGAGGTTAACTCAATTTCAAAGTCTATCGGTTCCTTGATGAAGGAAGGCAAGAAAGAAGAAGCTGAAGAAGCAAAGAAGAAAGTTGCCGAAATCAAGGAAGCATGCAAAAACTTGCAGGCTGAGATGGATAAGGCTGCAGAAGATATGCAGAACATTCTTTACACAATTCCTAACATACCTTATGACGAAGTCCCTGAAGGAAAGACTGCCGAAGACAACAAAGTTGAGAAGATGGGCGGTATGGAAACAGAACTTCCGAAAGACGCTCTTCCTCACTGGGAATTGGCAAAGAAATATGATTTGATTGATTTCGACCTTGGTGTTAAGATTACAGGAGCCGGCTTCCCGGTATATAAAGGTCAGGGCGCTCAGTTGCAGAGAGCTTTGATTAATTTCTTCTTGGATGAAGCTCGTAAGGCAGGATATACAGAAATTATGCCTCCTACAGTTGTTAATGCAGCTTCTGGTTACGGAACAGGACAGTTGCCAGATAAGGAAGGACAGATGTATCATTGCGAAGTAGATGATTTGTATCTTATTCCTACAGCTGAGGTGCCTGTTACAAATATCTACCGTGATGTTATTCTTGATGAAAAACAGTTGCCTATCAAGAATTGCGCATACACTCAGTGCTTCCGTCGTGAGGCTGGTTCATACGGAAAAGACGTTAGAGGTTTGAACCGTTTGCACGAATTCTCAAAGGTAGAGTTGGTTCGTATCGACACTCCTGAGCATTCAAAAGAATCACACAAAGAAATGCTTGACCATGTTGAAGGTTTGCTTCAGAAACTTGAATTGCCATATCGTATCCTTCGCCTTTGCGGTGGTGATATGAGTTTCACTGCAGCACTTTGCTTCGACTTTGAAGTATATTCAGAAGCACAGCAGCGTTGGTTGGAAGTAAGTTCAGTTTCTAACTTCGATACTTATCAGGCAAACAGATTGAAATGCCGCTATCGTGATGCAAACAAGAAAACTCAGCTTTGCCACACATTGAACGGTAGTGCTTTGGCATTGCCTCGTATAGTCGCTGCATTGCTTGAAAACAATCAGACTCCAGAGGGAATACGCATACCTAAAGCGTTGGTTCCTTATACTGGATTTGATATGATTAAGTAAATAATTTTTCCTATTTATTAAAAAAGAACCAGTCTGTTATTTGTTGGTATAATCCTGACAAATAGCAGATTGGTTCTTTTTTATGTGTATTTTTTATTTTCTTTATAAAAATATTATCTGATTTTTTAGAAACGATAAAAATATTATATATATTTACGACATGATTTTAGATTTGTTGACCTAAGTTTTGGTTGATAAGAATAAGAACATTATTGATTTTTTGCAGTTGATTGAAACAATTACAAGAATTGTACATTTTTAGTTTGACATGATGATTATTTCGAACATGTTTGTTTGAAATAAAAAAGTTAATACTTATTCTAATTTGTTGAGTTTATGAAAAACAAATCTCATCCTTTGTTAACTTTGCATAAAGTGGCGCGAGTGTCTTCTTTATGCTTGATGATTTCGGCTTTTTCAGCTTATACATTAAATGCTGAAGAGTTAAGTCTTAGAGATGCTGGTTCTTTAACTGTTACCCAGCAAAATAAGACTGTAAAAGGAACTATTGTTGATGCTTCCGGTATTCCTATTATTGGAGCAAATGTCCTGGTTAAAGGGACAACGAACGGTACAATTACCGACATGGATGGAAATTTTGTCCTGCAAGGTATTTCTTCTGATGCAGTTTTGCAAGTATCTTATATTGGTTATTCATCTACAGAAGTGGCAGTTGGTGGAAAAACAGAATTACAGATTACTTTGAATGAAGATACAGAAAAACTTGATGAAGTTGTTGTTGTCGGTTATGGAACTCAAAAGAAAGTAACAGTAACTGGTTCTGTAGCTAGTGTAACTGGTGAGGAACTTAAAGCTTCTCCTACATCAAACCTTACTAATGCAATGGTTGGACGTATGCCTGGTGTGATTGGCTTCCAAACTTCAGATGAACCAGGTGGAGGTGGAACTACAATCCGTATCCGTGGTACAAACTCTTTGGGAAGTAAAGACCCGTTAATTGTAATTGATGGTGTGCCTGATAGAGGGGGTGGAATGAACCGTCTTAATCCTAATGAAATAGAGTCAATGTCTGTTTTGAAGGATGCTTCTGCTGCAATTTATGGTGCACGTGCTGCTAATGGTGTTATTTTGATTACAACTAAACGAGGTAAAGAAGGTAAACCGACTGTTTCTTTCAATGCAAGTGCTGGTTTCTCTCAAGCAACTCGTATTCCGGAAATGTGTAATGCATATGAATATGCAACAATGGTTAATGAAATTAACCCAGGAACATATTCACAGGAAGATTTGACTTTGTTCCAGAATGGAACAGATCCTTGGGGACATCCAAATACTGATTGGTTTGATACAATTTTGAAGTCTGCTTCTCCTTTATATCGTGTTGATTTAGGTGTAAGTGGTGGTACTGAAAAGGTTAAATATTATGTTAACTTGGCTGCAAACGGTGAAGATGGTATTTATAAAAACTCTGCTAACCGTTACGACCAGTATAGTATTCGTTCAAATTTGGATATTACTCCTAGCAAATACGTTAAATTTACATTAGGAACCACAGGCCGTTTTGAATATACACAATATCCTGCTAAAAGTGCAAGTGATATATTTAATGGTGCTCGCCGTAGTTTCCCGACATCTCCTGCATTTTGGCCAACCGGTGAACCTGGACCTGCAATCGAACGTGGTGATAACCCTGCTGTAACATGTACTGATGCTGCGGGTTATGACAAACAGAAGAATTATTATGTGCAGAATAATATTTCTGCGGAAGTGAAAATTCCATGGGTTGAAGGTTTGAGTTTGAGAGGTAATGCATCTTATGACGTACATTTTTATAATAGAAATTTGATGCAAAGACCAATTGTTTTGTATTCATGGGATGGAATTAATAGAGATGCATCTGGCTTGTCTGGCTCTGAACAATGGTTGAGTAGTCCTGAAGTTACCAGAACACACTCTGAACAGGTTGACTGGATGACTAATGCTATGATTGACTATAACCGTACTTTTGGAGATCATAATATTGGTGTAACATTCGGTGTTGAAGCCCAGAAAAAGCATTACGAATATACCAATGCAAAAAGAGTAGGTTTCCTTTCTGATTCAAAACCTGAATTGAATTTGGGTAGTGCTACAAACCAGTTGGCTGAAGGATATTCTTGGGAAGAATCACGTTTGAATTATTTTGGTCGTGTATCATATAATTATTTAGAAAGATATTTGTTTGAATTCGTTTGGCGTGCTGACGGTTCATACCGTTTCCCAAAGAATGAACGTTATGGTTTCTTCCCAGGTGTTTCTGTCGCATGGCGTGCATCAGAAGAAAGTTGGTGGAAAGATAATATCCGCTTCATGGATTATTTCAAACTGAGAGGTTCTATTTCTCAGACTGGTAATGATGCGCTGTTGGATGATGATGGTAATTATGATCGCTCTATCCAATATCTTGCTACATATGGCTTCCGTGATGCAGGAAATGTTTTCGGCGGTGTTGAGTCTCAGCGTTTGTATTTGACACGAACTCCAAATACTGGTATCACATGGGAGGTTGGTACAACTTATGATGTCGGTTTGGATATGAAGTTCTTGCAAAATCGTTTGAGTATTGAAGCAGACGCCTTCTATCATAAACGTACACATATGTTGATTAACCGTAATGCTTCATTACCGGAAATTACAGGTATTACATTGCCTAAGGAAAACTTAGGTGAAATGAAAAACCGTGGTTTTGAAATGTTGGTAGGTTGGAATGATAAGATTGGAGAAGTTGAATACTACGCTTCATTCAATATGACTTATGCTAAGAATAAGATTCTTTATTGGGATGAAACACCGGGTGTTCCTTCTTATCAGCAATCAACAGGAATGCCTGTAGGTTCTAATTTATATTATGTAGCTGATGGCATTTTCCATACACAGGAAGAAGTTGATTCTTATCCTCATTGGGACGGAGCTGTACCAGGTGATGTTAAATTTGTTGATGTTAATGGTGATGGAATCATTAACGCCAATGATAAAGTCCGTTCTGATAAGACTGATGAACCACGATTTGTAGGTGGTTTGACATTAGGCTTGAATTGGAGAGGATGGGATTTGATGGCTTTGTTGCAAGGAGCTACAGGTGGCCAGGTTTATATCATGACTTGGTCTGGTACAATCGGTAACTTCCTTAAGAGCTATTATGATGAACGTTGGACTCCTGACACTCCTTGGAAAGATGGACCTCGAACATATGAACGAGAGAATGAATATTGGGCTAATCCAGATAACATGAGTACTATTTTCTTGCGCAATGCAAATTATTTGCGTTTGAAGAATGTTGAGATTGGTTATTCATTCAGTGGTGATTGGATGAAGAAAGTTGGTTTCTCGAAATTGCGTCTGTATGCAAATGGTTCTAACTTACTTACATTTGATAGTGTAAAAGATGCAGACCCGGAAGCAAGATCTGAAGACTTGAATTCTTATCCTGTGAGACGTGTATTTAATTTTGGTGTTCAAGCAACTTTCTAAAGATTTGAGTTATGAAAAAATATAAGAAAAACATATGTTTGCTGCTTGCTGTAGGTCTTATGACTTCAATGACATCTTGTTCTGATTTTATGGATTTGACACCGGCAGATCAATACGATGAGGAATCTGTATGGTCAGACGCAGGATTGGTGCAAGCTTTGATTAATGATGCTTATTCATTTGTGCGTCATGGTTCAGATGAGTCTAGTACTACAGCTATGACTGATGATGCTTATTTTACACATGATTATGGTTGTAAAGCTGTGAATGAGGCTACAATTTCTGCCAGTGATTTGGGATGGTATGATGACAACAATTGCCCATTTTATTGGAAAAAACGTTATCAGGGAATTTATGAAACAAATCTAGTCTTGTCTAAGATAGATGAAGTTCCGGAAAAAGTCGGTTATGATTTGAATGCGATGAAAGGTGAGGCTTACTTTATCCGTGCTTATCTTTATACTGAACTGATGAGAGGTTTTGGTGGTGTTCCTTTGGTTGACAAAGTCTATTCTATAGATGAGGCTGCGACATTGCAAGTTCCTCGTAGCAATATGGCTGAATGTTTGGATTTTATATTGAAGGATCTGGAGCAGGCTATCTCATTATTGCCTGAATCTGCTGATGCAGGTCGTGCAACTAAAGGAGCGGCTATGGCCCTTAAAGCTCGTGTTTTGTTACACGTAGCAAGTCCTTTATATGCTGATCGTTCTGTTAATACATTGGAATGCAATCAATATAATGGTGACCGTAATGCGTTGTATGAACAGGCTCTGCAGGCTGCTAAAGATGTAATAAACAGTGGATATTACACATTGGTTGATTGTAATGCTGGTACAATTCAGGAAATAGCTGACAAATTCCACGAGATAGCGTTGACTAATAACTCTGAATCTATTTGGTATAAGCAGTTCTTGAATAAGGATGTTTCTGATGGTGATAACGTACTTCGTAATCGTGCTGCTTTATGTCATGGACCTAATGGTTATCATAACTGGGGTGGAGTTTGTCCTACAAATGACCTGGTGGTTTCTTTTGAAATGGAAGACGGAAGTTTGTATGAAGGTTTACGCAAACCTGGTGAATCAGTAAATGTAAACCCGTATTACAATCGTGAACCTCGTTTCTATGCTACAATAGGTTATGATGGAGAAGAATGGGGACGTCCTCGTGGCTCTGACGCTGTTGCTTTGGATCCAACTCCTCTTGGAACACTGCAAATGGGATTTTATGAGGTTTCAAATGGTACAAATGTCGAAGTTATAACTGCATATGGACCTGATGGAAATCCTTCTGCAACAGTTAGTTTTAAGGGAATTGTAGGTGTAGATACCAGACAATCAACTATTGAAAATTGGAATGGTTCTTATACTGGTTATATTGAGAAAAAATTAGTTGATACGTCTTTTGAGGCTACTGAACATAACTTCCAGACAGCAACATACCCTTATATCCGTTTGGCTGAAATGTATTTGATAGCTGCAGAGGCTGCAATTGAATTGAATAAACTAGACGAGGCTATAACTTATCTGGATGCTTTGCGTGCTCGTATTGGCAGACCTGATACAAGAGCAACATTGGCTATTCGTGGAAAAGCTGCTAATCAGACAGATTTACGTGAGTTCTTGCGTCAGGAACGTCGTTCAGAATTAGCATTTGAAGATTCTCGTTTTTATGATATTCGTCGTTGGATGATTGCTCCAGATGTTGTTCGTGAACCGACTGGTATCGCTGTTGTTGCTCGTTTAAAACCTGGTCAGACAGCAGAATTACCATATGTTCATGATGATAACAAGTGGAATTATTCATATCATGTTTTGGATTTGAGTTTCCGTGAAGTACGTAAATGGAATAATAAGATGTATTTCGCACCAATTCATAGAGATGAAATAAATAGAAATACAAGTTTAGTTCAGAATCCAGGAATGGAATGATAGAATAAAACATTATTTGTCGCTTAAAAAAGGAGACTGCTGTTATAAAGCAGTCTCCTTTTTTATTCATTTAATAATATTCATATAAACTATATATATCAAAACCTAATTGTAGTATAAATGTTGCTTTTTGTAATAAAGTTTAAACTGTAATGAAGTTGGATAAATTGTTGTTTTGCGATTTTGTGATCGTATAGCTTTGAAATATAAAGCATTGGTTACGTTTTGTGTTGTTGTTAAGCGAATTTGATATTTTTTTTGTAAAAAATATCGAAAAAATTTGCTGGTAATTAAAAAATGCGTATATTTCGGCAAGTTTAGAAATTGTTAACCTAAGTTTGATTTTTGATGTAATTAATTGTTGATTTAAGTGGGGAATATAAAACAAATATAAAGAGAGGTTATATTTTTCAAACTTATTTGTTTGAGATAAAAAGAAGTGAATCCTTATTCTAATAGTTAAATGTATGAAAAATAAATCTCAACCATTATCTATGATGGGTAAAGTAGCTAAATTATCTACTTTATGTCTTATGGTTTCAGCTTTTTCTGTTTATACAGCAAGTGCAGAAGAGCTAAGTTTAAACGATGCTAACATATCAACTGTTACTCAGCAATCTAAAACAATTAAAGGAACCATTGTTGATGCTTCTGGCATTCCAATTATTGGTGCGAATGTTCTTGTAAAAGGAACAACAATCGGATCAATTACAGACCTTGATGGAAAATTTGTTCTTCCGGATGTCCCGGCAAACGGAGTATTGCAGATTTCTTATATTGGCTATAAATCTGTAGAACAGCCAATCGGTTCAAAAACAGATTTCAATATTACATTGACTGAAGATTCCGAGAAACTTGATGAAGTTGTTGTTGTAGGTTATGGTACTCAGAAGAAAGTTACTGTAACTGGTTCTGTTGCAAGCTTGAAAGGTGAAGAACTTAAAGCATCTCCTACAACGAACTTGACTAACGGTATGGTTGGTCGTATGCCTGGTGTAATCGGTTTCCAGAATTCTGATGAACCTGGTGGTGGCGGAACAACAATCCGTATCCGTGGTACAAACTCTTTGGGTAGTAAAGACCCGTTGATTGTAATTGATGGTGTACCTGGACGTGCCGGAGGTCTGGACCGTATTAATCCTAATGAAATTGAATCTATTTCAGTATTGAAGGATGCATCTGCTGCAATCTATGGTTCACGTGCTGCAAATGGTGTAATCTTGGTTACTACAAAACGCGGTAAAGAAGGAAAACCTACCATTTCTTATAATGGTAACTTCGGTTTCTCTGCTCCAACCCGTTTGCCTGAGATGTGTGATGCCTATGAATATGCTACATTGCTTAATGAAATCAATACTAACGTAGGTGGTAATCCGGTTTACACTCAGGAAGATTTGGAATTGTTCCGTAACGGACAAGATCCTTGGGGACACCCGAATACAAACTGGTTCGATGAAGCTTTGAAGAGTGCTTCTCCAATGTATCGCCATGATGTAAGTGTAAGTGGTGGTTCAGATAAATTCAAATTCTATGTGAATATGGCTGCTAACGGTGAGGATGGTTTGTATAAAAATTCTGCTAACCGTTACGACCAGTATAGTATCCGTGCTAATATTGATGCTAAAATCAATAAATATATAGATGTATCTTATGGTACTATAGGACGTATGGAGGTTCGTAACTATCCTACAAAGAGTGCGGGTGATATCTTTACTGCATTGGTTCGTAGTAAACCAACAATGCCAGGTTATTGGCCAACAGGCGAACCAGGTCCGGATATTGAATATGGTGATAACCCTGTTGTTACAGGTACTGATGCTACAGGTTATGACCGTCAGCATGATTACTATGTACAGAATACATTAAAAGTTAATATAAAGATTCCTGGAGTTGAAGGTTTGAGTGTTCAGGGTAGTGCTTCTTTTGATAAATATTTCAAGATGAGAAAGAAATTTAATACTCCGTGGACTCTTTATTCATGGGATGGAAATCCTGAACATAAACTGACTCCTGGTCAAAAGGGTCCGGCTACTCCTGAATTAACAGAGGAACATACAGATCAGACTTTCTGGATGACAAATGCTGTTATTAATTATGAACGCAGTTTTGGTAATCATAATATAGGTATTACTGCTGGTATCGAATCTGAATATAGAAAACAGGCATTCCTTTCAGCTTTCCGTAAATATTTCTTGTCTGACCAGATTGATGATATGGATGCTGGTGGTGCTTCTGAACTTGATAATGGTGGTAATACTTGGGAAGAAGCTCGTTTGAATTATTTCGGTCGTTTGTCATATAACTACAAGGAGAGATATATTGCTGAGTTTGTATGGCGTGCTGATGGTTCATACCGTTTCCCGAAAAACAAGAGATATGGATTCTTCCCTGGTGTATCTGCAGCATGGCGTGTATCTGAAGAGGCATTCTGGAAAGAAAATGTTCCATTTATTGAATATTTCAAACTTCGTGCTTCTGTATCTCAAACAGGTAATGATGCTTTGTTGGATAAAGATGGAAACTTGGACCGTTCAATCCAGTATTTAAACACTTATAAGTTTGGTGCAGATTACTTGTTTGGAACAACTTATAATAAGACATTGGAACCTAGCCGTACGCCTAATCCGAATATTACTTGGGAGGTTGGTACAACATATAACGTAGGTCTTGACTTTAAGTTCTTGCAGAACAGATTGAGTTGGGAAAGTGACGTGTTCTATCACAAACGTACAAATATGTTGATTTATCGTAATGCATCTCTTCCTGAAACTTCAGGTATTACATTGCCTCGTGAAAACTTGGGTGAAATGTGTAACCGAGGTTTTGAATCATTGATTTCTTGGAACGACAGAGCTGGTAAAGTTGATTATGGAGCATCTTTGAACATGACTTATGCTAAGAATAAGATTTTGTATTGGGATGAAACTCCTGGTGTTCCTGAATATCAAAAATCAACAGGAAATCCTGCAAATACTAATTTGTACTATATATATGATGGAGTATTTGTTGACCAGGCTGATGTCGATGCTACTGAAGCTAAATGGGCAGGTGCTCGTCCGGGTGATATCAAGTTCAAGGATGTGAATGGTGACGGTAAGATTACAGCTGATGACCGTGTAAGAAGTTCTAAGAACACTGAACCACGTTTCGTTGCCGGTTTGACATTAAATGCAGCATGGAACAATTTTGATATTATGGTATTGTTCCAGGGCGCATTCGGTGGTGAAACTTATATCTGGCGTGAACGTGCCGGTGAAGCAGGTAACTTCTATAAGATGACATACGAAAACCGTTGGACTCCGGAAAATCCAAGTTCAGAGCATCCTCGTATTTATAACCGAGAAAATGAATACTGGGTATCAAATCAGAATACATATTATTTGTATAACACAGACTATGTTCGCTTGAAGAATATTGAAATTGGTTATACATTTAATATGCCAAAAATCCAGCGTGCAGGAATTTCTAATCTACGTGTGTTTGTAAATGCTACAAACTTGTTTACTATTGACGGTGTTAAGGTTCAAGACCCAGAAGCAACAGATACTGGTAAGCAATATCCACAGAGACGAGTTATGAACTTTGGTGCATCAATAACATTCTAAATCGAATTATTATGAAAAACTTAAATAAAATTGCTATAGGTATTCTTTTCGGTTCAGCGCTAGCTTTCAGCTCTTGTTCCGATTTTATGGATATTACGCCTACAACAGAATATACAGAAGAAGCGGTGTTCTCTGATCCAAGTTTGACACAGGCTTTTATCAATCAGATATACAGCTATGTGCAGCATGGGGCAAAAGAACATACCACAACTGGTTTGACAGATGATGGTTATTTTACTCATAACTATGGAATGATTCCGGTTAATGAAGCAAATATTTCTCAAAGTGACTTGCAGTGGTACGATAATGATAACTGTCCGTTTAAGTGGAAGAATCGTTATAAAGGTATTCGTTATGCAAATAGTGTAATTGCCAATATTGACAAAGTTCCTGAAAAATCAGGTTTTGATTTAAAGGCAATGAAGGGTGAAGCCCATTTCTTACGTGCTTACCTTTATACAGAACTTGTTCGCGGTTATGGTGGTGTTCCTATCGTTGAGGAAGCAATGGGCATGGAAGAAACAGATAAAATGACTCCTGCTAGAAATACAATGAAAGAATGTTTGGATTTCATTGTTAAAGACTGCGAGATTGCAGAGGAGAACCTTCCAGAAACAGTTTCTGAAGCAAATTTGGGTAGAGCAACTAAAGGTGCTGCTACTGCATTGAAAGCTCGTGTTTTGTTGCATGTGGCAAGTCCTTTATATGCCGACAGGACTGTTAATACTTTGGCTTGTAATCAGTTTGATGGTGACAGAGCTGCTACTTACCGTGCTGCACGCGAAGCTGCTGTTAAAGTAATTAATAGTGGAAACTATGAATTGCTTGACTGTACAGGTGGTTTGAATACTGAACGTGCTAATAAATGGAACAAAATTATTATTACCAATAATAAGGAACAGATTTGGGTGCATCCATTTGGTAACTTGAGTGGTGCGGAATGGAACCAGATTCCTTTGCAGCATGGTCCTAACGGTTACCATAACTGGTCTGGTATTACTCCGACACAGGATTTGGTAATGGCTTTTGAATTTGAAGATGGAACATTACCTAAAGGTATGACAAAACCGGGTGATTATCAACTTGGAAACCCTTATAATGGTCGTGAACCTCGTTTCTATGCCACAGTTGGTACAGATGGTAATGAATGGGGACGTCCTCGTCCTGCTGATGCTGCAGGTTTGGATCCAACTCCTCTTGGACGTTTGCAGTGCGGTTATTATGAAGTAACTGACGGTGATTCAAAGATTTCATTGGATTTGCCTAATGGACAAAAAGTTGAGTTTACGGGTATGAACGGTATTGATACACGTAAAGGTCCGATTGAAGATTGGAACGGTTCTTGGACTGGTTATTATGAGCGTAAACTTATTGACCCGACTGTTGATGGACAGTATTATCCTCAGTTGGTTCCTTGGACATACATTCGCTTGGCAGAAATGTATTTGGTGGCAGCAGAAGCAAGTGTTGAATTAAATGAATTAGATGAAGCTATAAAATATCTTGACGCTTTGCGTGGACGTATTGGTATTAAGGATACAAAAGCTGCTTTGATAGCAAGAGGACAGGCTTTCAATCAGGAAAATATGCGTGAATTTGTTCGTCATGAACGTCGAGTTGAATTGGCATACGAAGAATCTCGTTACTATGATGTTCGTCGTTGGATGATTGCTCCTGAAACTAACAGTAAAGAATTGACAGGTATATTAGTATTTGCAAGATTGAAACCTGGCAAGACTGCCTATAAACCATATATCCACAATGAAGAGACTTGGGATTATCATTATTATGTTCAGAGCTTGAAGTTCCGTGAAAATAGAAGATGGGATAATAAGATGTATTTCGCTCCAATTTCTCGTGATGAAATGAATCGTAATCCTAATTTGGTTCAGAATCCGGGAATGGAATAAATGAATAATTGACTTTGGATTAGCAGAAGAGACTGCCTCGTGGTGAGGCGGTCTCTTTTTTTAGTTGACAAGGTTTCAGAGACGAGTAGACAAGGAGATAGGAGTTAAGTAGTCAAGTAGTTTTTCACTGAAGCCTTGTCAACTTGTTAACTCGTCAACTCGTTTCTTCCTACAAAACCAAATCACAAACTTCTGCCCTTGACTCCCTGATTAAGTCTTTAGGTGATAGTTTTACCTGAAGCCCTCTTTGTCCGGCACTTACATATATGTGTTCAAAGTTTTCAGCTGTATGATGTATGTAAGTTGGGAAGTGTTTTTTCATTCCGATGGGAGAGCAACCGCCACGGATATAGCCGGTCAAAGGAAGTAATTCTTTTACAGGAATCATTTCGCAGTTTTTATTACCGGATATTTTAGCTGCTTTTTTCAGATTCACTTCATCAGCTCCCGGTATAACACAAACGAAATATCCGCTTTTGTCTCCATGCAGAACGAGAGTTTTGAAAACTTGTGCGACATCTTCTCCAAGTTGGGCAGCAACATGAACGGCACTAAGGTCGTTCTCGTCCACTTCATATGGAACTAATGTGTATGCAACTTTTGCCTTGTCCAGCAAACGAGCAACATTTGTTTTGTTTATTTTCTCTTTCATATATTTACTCCTTTCATTGAGAGTTGCACTCTCTTTCTAGATTTATCTACGCTTATTACTTTAACCTTTACTTGCTGATGCAAAGATACAACCTCTGACGGGTCAGAAACAAATCTGTCTGCAAGTTCTGACACATGAACCAATCCGTTTTCCTTGATACCGACATCAACAAAACATCCAAAGTTTGTTATGTTGGTTATTATTCCCGGAAGAATTTGTCCTTCGTGCAAATCTTCAATGCTTTTAACCGTCGGATCAAAAGTAAACACTTCAATTTGGCGGCGTGGATCACGGCCGGGTTTGTCCAGTTCCTGCATTATGTCGAGCAGTGTCGGCATTCCGATTTTACTGGTCTGATAATTCTCCAATTTGAGAAGTTTCTTTTTGTCTTTGTTCTTTATCAGTTCTTCAACAGAGCAACCGAGGTCTTTTGCCATAGTTTCTACTATCGGGTAACTTTCCGGATGAACAGCGGAATTATCCAAAGGATTGTCTCCGTTCTGAATACGCAAGAATCCTGCGCATTGTTCAAATGCTTTGGCTCCCATTCTTGGAACATTCATAAGTTCTTTACGGGAGCGGAATGGTCCGTGTTCAGCTCTGTAGTTTACGATGTTTTGTGCTAATGTAGGGCCAAGGCCTGAAATGTAGGTAAGCAGATGTTTGCTTGCAGTATTAACATTTACTCCAACCTGGTTTACACAACTCTCCACAGTCTGATCCAGACTTTTCTTCAATGCAGTCTGGTCCACATCATGCTGATATTGACCCACACCAATACTTTTCGGGTCGATCTTTACCAGTTCTGCAAGTGGGTCCATCAGTCTTCGTCCGATACTGACAGCACCGCGAACGGTTACATCATATTCCGGAAATTCTTCTCGTGCAATTTTTGATGCAGAATATATTGATGCTCCGTTTTCACTTACAACGAAAACTTGCAGCTTGCGGTCGAATCTTATGTTTGTTATGAATTCTTCGGTTTCACGGCTCGCTGTTCCATTGCCGATAGCAATTGCTTCGATATTGTAGGTACTTACAAGTTGGGAAACTTTTGCGGCAGCTTTTCCTTTCTCATTCTTTGGCGGATGAGGGAAAATTGCTTCGTTGTGCAGCAAATTTCCCTGAGCGTCCAGGCATACAATTTTGCAGCCTGTTCTGAAGCCCGGATCAATCCCAAGCACTCGCTTTTGTCCTAAAGGAGGAGCCAGAAGCAATTGGCGTAAATTCTCGGCAAATACACGGATTGCTTCTCCGTCGGCTTTGTCTTTGCTTATTTTGGCATATTCTGTTTCTATTCCTGGTTTTAGCAATCTTTTCAGAGAATCAGCCAAGGCAATGGCAACTTGCTCGGATGATTCACTATAACCTTTTATGAATCTTCTTTCAAGTCGTTTGCGGCAGTCATCCATATCCGGACTGATACTTACTCTGAGAATACCTTCTGCTTCACCGCGTCGTAATGCCAATATACGATGGGATGAACATCTGTATAATGGTTCGCTGAAATCGAAATAATCTCTGTATTTCTCGCCTTCATCCTCTTTTCCTTTGATAACTTTTGAGGTAATTACAGCTGAGTGCTTGAACGACAGGCGCACGGTGTTGCGTGCATTTTCATTCTCATTAATCCATTCTGCAATTATATCACGTGCCCCTTGTAAAGCATCTTCTGGAGTTTTTACTTCACCTTTGACGAACATCTGTGCCCGTCGCAATGGAGTAGCCTCATTCTGCGCCATAAGGATCTTTGCAAGAGGTTCCAATCCACGTTTACGGGCAACTTCTGCCTTAGTCATTCTTTTGGGTTTATAAGGCAGATAAATATCTTCAATTACAGTAGAATCCCAAGAAGAAAGTATGCGTTGCTTCAGTTCATCACTCATCATTCCCTGTTCTTCTATTGATGATATGATGAAATCCTTTCTTTTCTTTAGTTCCGTCAGTTTGTCCAACTGCTGTTTTATGTTTCCAATTTGGACTTCATCAAGTCCACCGGTCATTTCTTTCCTGTATCGGCTGATGAAAGGGATTGTTGCCCCTTCTTCCAAAAGTGTTATTGTATGTTCTACTTGCTTCTCAGGTATTTGGAGAGCCTGGGAAATAAGCGGGTAAAATTCAGTTGTCATATGTTTGAGTTTTTGAGTTTTTGAGTTTTTGAGTTGACAAGTTAACAAGTTGACAAGGCATCAGGAAAAATCTATTTCTCCTTAACTCCTTGTCCCCTCGTTCCCTTGTCCCCTTATAATTACTATTTTCGCTTTCATCAAATCAGCTTCCTCCTCGTTATGAGAAGAGAATAATATCGTTTGTCCTCTTTCATTTTGCAGATTCTTTATTATTCCTATAATACGCTGCAGAAGTTCCTTGTCGAGTCCTCGGAACGGTTCGTCCATAAGCAGGAGAGGAGCCGGATAGGCAAGAGCACGTGCCAATGAAACCCGTTGCAGCTGACCGTAACTGAGTTCTGATGGATATCGTCCTGCAAGTTCTTCTATTTCCATTGCTTTCAGAAATTTGTCGGCAATTTCCATCGCTTTATTCTTGCAATAAAATGAAGATAGAGGAAGAGTAATGTTATCTTTCGCTGTGAGATGTGTCAGTATTTCCTGTTCCTGGAAAACAGACGATACATATTCCGGCATTCCTTCGATACTTCCTTTAGCCGGCTTGAAGGTTCCATCAATAAGTTTCAGACACGTAGTTTTTCCTGCTCCCGAAGGTGCAGACAACATATATGTATGTCCTTTTACAAGTGAAAAGGAGATATTATCCGGACCAAAATAATATGAAACATTATTTAGCCTGATTTCATTGCGAAGCTGGAAATCCGGAATATTTATAGCAGAAATTGTTCCTTTAATGAATTTTATCTCAGGTTTCCATACTGACAAGGTTTTTACACCTTTGTCAGTAAGCCAGCTAAGGAATATGGCAATTATAGTCCATGCTATAAGTTCAGACGTGTTGATGAACAGTTGCGCTTCTTTCATTTTTCCTCCGATACCATTTGTACATTGAGCGATTACTTCGCCCATTATTATAGCGCGCCATCCGAAACCGGCTGCTGATGAGATACCGCTGAACAGATATGGCTGTATCTGCGGATAAATTATGTGCGCAATATAGTTCGTCTGCGACAGATGAAAAACTCTGCCCATTGTTTTATATCCCGGTCTGATATGTTTTATTCCTTGATATAAATTTTCCGTAAGAAGAGGAAACATTGTCAAAAATGAAATGAATAAAGGAATACTTTCGGAATTGAGGAAAATCAGAGCCAAAAGTATAAATGAAATTACAGGAACAGAACGCATCGTCACAATCCATGGATTCATTATAATCCTTATCCATTCCTTTTTTGCCATCAAGTATGAAATGATAATGGCCAGAACCAAAGCCGAGACAAGTCCAGCTGCCATTCTCAAACATGTATATGCAATTGATAACAGAAAATCTGAATTTCCCGGAATACTTATCAATGTTTTTATCAAATCTATTATGGAAGGAACAATTTGCTGATTGCCGACAATACAAGCAATAACTTGCCATATCAGCAACATCGATATAATGGAAATGATTGATAGAATTTTCTTTTTCATCTGTTATTCCTCTATAAAGAATTTTTTGTCCGGCATTTTACTTCCCAATGCTTTGGGCTCATATTTATATATTAATTCCAAAAATGAATTAACTTCATCCTTTATCTGTGATGCCGGCTTGTAACTGATACGGCATCGCATCACAGAATTACTGTCAAGCGTATTTTTTGCAAAAACCTTCTCTTTTTCCAGAGTTTTAATTGCCATTTCCGGAAACTTGGCAGTTGAATTGCAGCTTATTGTCAACAGAGAATCTATGATTTCTCTTTTGTTACTTAATTCCTTATGACATACAATTGCAGTCTGAGGGAAACCATACGAAGACTTATCTTTCCTACAGTTCAAATCAGCTACTATTTCCAGACTTTTGTCCTTATTCATCGCAATTGAGATGAAAGGCTCGCTAAGAACAGCAGAATTTACTCTTCCCGACAACAATGCTTGAGTAAGTTCGCCGGCTGATGAAAATGTAAATCTGAAATCTTCGTCCTTGAAATTTGTCAATGATTGTTTTGCGAGAATTTCAGGAGTTGTGCCACGGCCGAAAACATATACAGGAGCTTTCAGACTGTCACGGCTTACTGCATATAAAGTTCCCCAAATTGGGCAACCTGACAAATGATATGGCAGATTTTTATTATACAAATTCGCCGCATTTATCATAGGCAACACAGCTATATCCACTTCCTGTTTTATCAGCAGTGACTGCATTATTTCCGGAGAATCAATCCATCTGATATGGAAAGTGTCTCCATCTATTACAGGTGGATTATCTGCCCATTCGGCAAAAGCTAATGCAGACGGGCCGCGGAGTACAGCTACACTTATTTCTGAATTGTCGTTTTCTTTTGTAATGTGTTTGCAGGATGTTATCAGGAATATTAATATCGGGAGAAAATATTTCATATACTATATTCGGATGTTATTCTAGCTTTATTTATTAGACAAAAAAACACGTGGAATGTGATTATAAAAACAAACCACGTGTCTATAAACAATTAAAGGCTGTCTCACGACAACCCCTAACCAATTTTGTTAACCTTAAATCTAATACTATTATGAAAAAACCACGATGCAAATATATGAACTCGTGTAATACTGTGCAAGAGTTTTGAAGAAAAAAGTGTGTATTTAACAATGTTTTATATGATAATGGGTCTGTTTAATATATTATTACAATATAGAGGTGTTTTACTACTAGAATGAAGGTGTAAATACGTCCGGATGTAATGGAATTTCCTTCCGTAAGTAATTTGATTTTCTTCCGTAAGTAGCACCGGTTACATTCGGATGAAATTTGCAGATGTCACGAAATTTTGCGAATATTGCATACCTGATAGTTGAGATTGTGCAACTTCATTAATATGATTTTATCAAATGGAACTTATAATGTATTCAGCTGATTTGAGCAGCGAACTTCCATTGCCTTTTGCTGACCAGGGAGTAAAGGCTGGTTTCCCTTCTCCGGCTCAGGATTATCTGACTGACAGCATTGACTTGAACCGTGAACTTATCCGCCATCCGGCAACTACTTTTTATGCCCGTGCTTCAGGTGATTCAATGAAAGGCTGTGGAATTGATGATGGCGATCTGCTTGTCATAGACAAGGCTTTGGAACCTCAGGATGGAGATATTGTCGTTGCTTTCATCGACGGAGAGTTCACATTGAAAAAAGTAAGATTTGATGAAGCAGATAAATGTATATGGCTTATTCCTGCAAATGAAGAATATTCTCCAATTAGGATAACAGAAGAAAATGACTTTTTGATTTGGGGAGTTCTTACTTACAATATAAAAAAACAATCAAGGAAAAGATGATAGCCCTTGTTGATTGCAATAACTTCTACTGCTCATGCGAACGCGTATTCAATCCGCTGCTTCGCGACAAGCCTGTCGTTGTCCTATCGAACAATGACGGATGCGTTGTGGCCAGAAGTAATGAAGTAAAGGCGATGGGTATTAAAATGGGTACACCTCTGTATCAGGTTAGAGATGTTCTTGAGAAGAATAATGTGGCAGTGTTCAGCTCAAATTATAATCTTTATGGTGATATGAGCCGCAGGGTTATGATGTTGCTGTCTGAATTTACGCCGGATTTTGTTCAGTATTCAATTGATGAGGCTTTTCTTGATTTGACAGGTTTTGGAGAAGGAGAAGAGTTGCTTTCTTATGGCAGGAAGATAGTTGCTACTGTTAGTAAAGGAACAGGTATTCCTGTAACGATGGGTATTGCTCCGACAAAAACTTTGGCTAAAGTGGCTAGTCGATACGGAAAGAAATATAAAGGTTACAAAGGTGTCTGTATGATTGACTCGGAAGAAAAGCGTATCAAAGCTTTGCAAGGGTTGGATATCGGTGATGTTTGGGGAATAGGACGTCGCAGTTTGGACAAGATGCGTTATTACGGAGTTAACACTGCATGGGATTTTACTCAGAAAAGTGAGAGTTGGGTGAGAAGGCTATTCACTGTATCCGGGGTTCGCACATGGAGAGAACTTCAAGGTGAATGTTGTATTAGTGAAGATGATGTTCCTCAGAAGAAAAGTATATGTACCAGCCGTAGCTTTCCTGATTCCGGTATTTCAGAACTATCTTCATTGGAGGAAGCTATAGCAAATTTTGCTGCAGAATGTGTACGCAAACTTCGTGGACAGAGGAGTTGTTGCACTGAGATAACTGTATTTGCATATACTAGCCGTTTCCGTCAGGATGTCCCGCATCATTGCATTAATCGTACAATACATTTAAATGTACCTACAAATAATTTACAGGAATTGGTAAGTACGGCTGTAAAAGCATTTCGTATGGACTTTCGTAAAGAAAGTGGATGCCTTTATAAGAAAGCAGGTGTTATAGTTTGGAATATAATATCAGATAATGCGATTCAAACCAGTCTGTTTGATAATATAGATAGAGAGAAACAAGCTCGTTTGGCTGATGCCATAGATACTATCAACAGGAAAAACGGGCATAACACTGTGAGGGTTGCTGTTCAAGGAACATCCGATAAATCATGGCATTTGAAAAGTGAACATAGGAGTAAACAATATACGACTAATATTGATGAGGTCATTATTGTAAAGTGATATAGGGATAATGTGTTGATTATTTAGGTTTCGTTCAGTTAATGAGTTGACAAGAACTCTTATAGATAATTAAGTGCTAAGTAATAGGTGTTTTATCTTGTCAACTTGTCTCTGAAACCTTGTCAACTTTTAAGTTTTGCAATTTGTAAAACTTAAATTAATTATACAGAGAGAAAGAAATATAATCTAAATTTGCAGCCTGATAAATATAAAGTTTCGATTATGCTGGAATATTTCATAGTTTGCCCTCTTGTTTTCCTCGCTGGATTCATTGATGCTATAGCCGGAGGTGGAGGATTGATTTCATTGCCTGCTTATCTGATAGCCGGATTGCCGCCACATATGGCAATTGGAACCAATAAATTCAGTGCTTGTATGGGGACGATAGTTGCCACTTGGCATTATGCCCGCCGCGGATTTATAAATATACGCAGAGTGTGGCCGGCTGTATTGACAGCATTGCTTGGTTCGTGGGCAGGAGCGAGGCTTGCGCTTATGGTGCCATCGGATATATTCCAGATTGTGATGCTTGTAATTTTACCTCTGACTGCTGTTTTCATAACCAGATGCAAGGCTTTGCAGTCTGACAAGCCGGCGCTTCCGGAAGGGAAAACGATGATTATCATTATGTTGTTGTCGTTGATGATAGGGGTGTATGATGGATTTTATGGTCCAGGCACAGGAACTTTCCTTATGATACTTCTGATATATTTGGCGCGTATTGGTCTGAATGAGGCTGCCGGAACAACAAAGATTATAAATCTTTCTACCAATGTGGCTGCATTGGCTGTGTTTCTGGTTCATGGAGAAGTGTTGTTTCCGCTTGCAGTTGTAGCTGCTGTTTTCGGAATAGCAGGTAATTATATTGGAGCGAATTTCTTCACAAATAAAGGGAAAAATATTGCCAGACCAGTTATAATGCTGGTTCTGGCAATTATGTTCGTGAAAATTATATTGGACTTGACTTCTTAAATAAAAAACAATGCTACGCCGATAACGCTGATAAATGCGCCGACAATCTGACGGACAGTTATTTTCTCTTTGAAGAAATACATTGACGGAGCAATGATTATTATTGGAGTGAGTGCCATCAGCGTTGAAGCAATCCCTGCCGATGTATATTGCACAGCCATAAGGGAAAGAGAAACTCCAGCAAAGGGACCGAAGAAAGTTCCTGCGGCAGATGCTGTCATTGCCCTTCTGTCTGCAAACGATGCGAATAACTGATTCCATTCCTTTCGTATGAGCATTAGTGTAACAAATCCTGCGATACCGGCAAATGCTCTTATTTGAGTTGCTGCGAAAGGTAACATGAATTCCTCAAGTTCATTTGCTGGAGGATTATATTCCATAAAACTGTTCATGCCAATTTTGCTTAACACCAAACCAAAACCTTGTCCTATTCCGGCACCTATACCGAAAAGAATACCTTTTAATGGAAGATTAATGCTCAGTTTCTTTTTTTCGCCTTCAGCATCCTGATGTTTTCCAGTGATTGAAAGTCCTATTCCGAAAAGGCATATCAACATCCCGGCAATGGCATTCAGTCCCATTTTCTCACTAAGGAAAAGGAATCCTGTGATGGCTGCGGTAGGCGGGGCAAGAGTCATAAATAGCTGTCCGAATCTTGAGCCAATTAGAAGATATGAATTGAAAAGGCAATAGTCGCCGAAAACATATCCTACGGCACCGGATAATAACAGCCAAATCCATGCGTCAATTCCTGCATCCCATGGAGCGATACTTCCTGTTGTTATTTTCAATGTTAAACCAAGCATTACTATTGCCATAAGCAAACGGACAATATTAAGAGTAAGTGCTCCTACACGTTTTCCTGCATATTCGAAACATATAGCAGTGATTGTCCATGATGTTGCTACGATTAGTGATATTATTTCTCCAGTGTACATATTCAATAATGAGTTTTTAAGTTTTTGAGTTTTTAAGGAGTCAAGAAGTCAAGTATTTAAGAAGTTGAGGAGAAATAGTATTTTTACCTGAAGCCTTGTCAACTTGTTAACTCGTTAACTAATAAAAACTGGCAATATTAGTCAACATCTGCCAATCTTGCAAGAGATATCAATAAATCATTTTGTTGATATAGGTCATAACGTGGAAAAATATTATCTTCGCATGAGATAGGATTTTTTATTTAGGTCTCGTTTAAAGTTTATAAGGCTTCAGAGATAAGTATATAATGATACAAAAACAGCAAAATTTCAATTACAAAATCTAAATTAAAAGCAAAAGTATAATGAATAAAAGGTATTTGATTCCCATATTAGGAATGTTCGGTTTGGTCTCATCATTGTCGGCACAATCCAGAACAGAGTTTTTATTGGAAAAGAACTGGAAATTCACTCGTGAAGACAAACAAGAGTTTATATTTCCTGCTTATGATGATAAGCAATGGCAAACGGTGACAGTTCCTCATGATTGGGCTATCTACGGACCATTCAGCTCACAGAATGACAAGCAGAATGTTGCTATTTCGCAGGATGGACAGACAGAAGCTATGGAGCATGCCGGACGAACAGGTGGTTTGCCATTTGTCGGAACAGGATGGTATCGCACTAAATTTGAAATACCAAATTATAACAAAGATAAACGTGTGTCATTGCTTTTCGACGGCGCGATGAGCCATGCCAATGTTTACGTAAACGGGCATAAGGTTGGATATTGGCCTTATGGATACAATTCTTTCCATTTTGATATTACACAATATCTGAATCCCGAAGGTGAAAATACTTTGGCCGTTCGTTTGGAGAATTTGCCGGAATCTTCACGTTGGTATCCCGGTGCTGGACTGTACAGGAATGTTCATGTGATAGTTACCGAAGATGCTTATATTCCTGTTTGGGGAACATATATTACAACTCCGGCAGTCAATGAGAAGTTTGCCAGAGTTAATGTCCGCACATTTGTGAAATTGCCGGGCGGTGCTGTTCCGTCTGATTATATGGTTCGCACATCTATTGTTTCTCCTAAAGGAAAGATTGTCAGCGAATCTGATATGCCTCTGGATGCAGTATATCAGGAAGAAGGATATGTGGAACAGGGATTTGTTGTTGAGAAACCGGAGTTATGGTCTGTTGAGTCTCCTTCCCTTTATAAGGCAGTATCAAAGATTTATAAGAATAAAACGGAACTTAAAGACGAATATACTTCGGTGTTCGGTATCCGTTCAATTGAAATCATTCCGGATAAGGGATTTTTCCTGAACGGTAAAAAGACCATGTTTAAAGGAGTGTGCAATCATCATGACCTTGGACCACTTGGCGCTGCAGTAAATGATGCGGCAATCCGTCGTCAGATCAGGATGCTGAAAGATATGGGATGTAATGCGATACGTACTTCTCATAATATGCCAGCTCCGGAACTTGTCCGTGCCTGCGACGAAATGGGTATGATGCTGATGGTTGAGAGCTTTGACGAATGGAACAAGGCTAAATGTGCCAACGGTTATCATAAGCTGTTCGATGAATGGGCAGAAAAAGATTTGGTGAACTTGTTGCACAATTACAGAAACAACCCGAGTGTCGTGATGTGGTGTATTGGTAATGAAGTGCCTACGCAATGGGACGAAGGAGGTTGCAAAGTTGCCAAATTCCTTCAGGATATTTGCCACAGAGAAGATCCGACACGTCCGGTAACTCAGGGAATGGACGCTCCGGATGCAGTGGTTAACAATAATTTTGCGGCAGTTATGGATGTTGCCGGATTCAATTATCGCCCACATCTTTATCAGGTAAATTACAGGAAATTGCCTCAAAGAATTATTTTAGGAAGTGAAACGGCATCGACAGTCAGTTCGCGTGGAGTCTATAAATTCCCGGTTGAGAGAAAGGCTATGGCTGTTTATGATGACCATCAAAGTTCTTCTTATGATGTGGAACATTGCAGCTGGTCAAATCTTCCTGAAGATGATTTTATCCAGCACGAGGATTTGCCATATTGCATAGGTGAATTTGTGTGGACAGGTTTTGATTATCTTGGCGAGCCGACTCCATATTATACTAATTGGCCAAGTCATAGCTCTTTATTCGGTATAATTGATTTGGCGGGAATTCCAAAAGACAGATATTATCTGTATCGCTCGCATTGGAATCCAGAAGAAGAAACCTTGCATATTCTGCCTCATTGGACTTGGAAAGGAAAAGAAGGAGATACAGTTCCTGTGTTTGTATATACAAATTATCCTGAAGCTGAACTTTTCATTAATGGAAAGAGTCAGGGACGCAGAAAGAAAGATTTGACAGTTTCTTTGGATTCATCAGGAACGAAAGAGGCTTTGGCGGGTTTGGAAAGACAGAAGCGTTATCGCCTTATGTGGATGGATACAAAATATGAACCGGGAACAGTCAAGGTCATTGCTTATGACAAAGATGGAAAGGCTGTGGCTGAAAAAGAAATTCATACTGCCGGGAAACCTCATCATATTGAATTGTCGGCAGACAGGATATCGCTTGTCGCTGATGGAAAAGATTTGGCTTTTATAAATGTCAAAGTAGTGGATAAGGATGGAAATTTATGTCCTGATGCAACAAACGAGATAATGTTTAAAGTGAATGGAGCTGGAAGCTATAAGGCGGCAGCAAACGGCAACAGTGTGTCTTTGGAATCATTTCAGGCTTCGCAAATGAAAGTGTTCAGTGGTCAGCTGACGGCTATTGTCCAAACTGATGAAAAAGCAGGAGATATAGTTTTTGAGGCGACTTCCAAAGGTTTGAAGAAAGCAGTCCTGAAATTGAAATCGACAGATAAATAGAAAAATAGAGTTGGCTTGGAAAATAAATATTAACCTTGTCAACTCTTTTCCTATATTACAAGGGAATTAGACAATAAAAACAAACGTATAAAATGAATTCAACAGAATTGAAAGGCCATGTGGCCATGTTTAGTGCAAATGTAATGTGGGGATTGATGTCTCCTTTGGCAAAATTTGTGATAATTGGTGGTGCAGTTTCTTCTTTGGTTGTTACGGATATGAGAATATTCGGTGCAATGGTATTGTTTTGGGTAGCTTCGTTTTTCCGTAAATCGGAATATGTTCCGCCAAAGGATATGTTTCGTTTATTTCTGGCTTCATTACTGGCTATTGTGCTTAATCAGGGAAGTTTTATTTCTGGAGTGGGAATGACATCTCCGGTTGATGCTTCGATTATAACAACAAGTATGCCTCTACTGGTAATGATTCTTTCTGCCTTTTTCCTTAAAGAACCTATAACAGGGAAGAAAGTACTGGGAATTGCTGCCGGAGCTTCTGGAGCGTTGTTGTTGATTTTGGGAAGTCATCAGTCATCAGAGACACGTATTGTCGGGGATAATTATATACTTGGAGACTTACTAGTCCTCTTTGCCCAGTTCAGCTATGCATGTTATATAGTTTTCTTTAAACATTTTGTTGAGAAATATTCATTGTTTACGATAATGAAGTGGATGTTCACATATGCATTTATATGTATTCTTCCATTTTCATATATGGATTTGATGCAGGCTTCGTGGGACGCATTGACTATCAATGAAGTTCTGTCATTATTGTTTATAGTTGTATGTAGTACTTTCATCAGTTACGTATGTGTTGTTATCGGTCAGAAAAATCTTCGTCCGACGGTTGCCGGAATGTATAATTATGTGCAACCGGTTGTTGCCTCAGTCATAGCTATTTGTTGGGGAATGGATTCATTCAATCTTATGAAAGTTCTTTCTGTTATACTGATATTTGTCGGAGTATATCTTGTTACAAAGAGTCGTAGCCGTGCAGATATGGAGAAGATGATGAAACAGAATTCTGAAGTGCAATAATTCCGGAGGTTGTTATGCAGGAGGGATATATAGGTTTTGGCGGAAAAGACCGTGATACATTTGTCCGTTATGCGGAAACATATTTCAGTGAACTTTATGGATTGGTGAACAGTGCTGATATGTCTTTACGTCACCGATATGAGGAAATGTATCGTTTGTTCAATGTCGTTCTTAATGAGCAGACGGCCGGAAGTCCTATCAGTTTTTCCGGTCCGTTTCCGAAAATGGACTATCTGTGCAAGAAGATGGCTTATGATGATGAGACATATTTCAGGCTTAATTCATTCAGGGCATTCTGTATGCATTTGTCTGTCAAAAAGGACGATGAACTGGAGAGTTTTTTTCTGTCAGACGTCAGAACATTGTCTGAATTCATACGTGATTTGTATGACGTTTCAATACCGGATAATTTATTTGCTTTTTTCCCTCGCATATTCAAATACCGTCAGCGAAACCGTAACAGTCTTTCGTATATCCGCATAATTGTGGATAATTGGGATGACGAGTATATATATGGAAGAACATCCGGCGAGGATTCTGAAAAAGTGAAGATAAAGTATCAGACCAGTGTGAACGGTGCTGACTTTACATATATAAAAGAGATTCTTACAGAAAACACGCAGCTGAATGTGATAGGCTGTATTGAAGAAGATGACTATTTTATTCCTGAGCAGATAATTTATGAGCCGGATTATCTGGTAGATATTTCATCCATAGCAGCTTGTTTCGAATCATATGGAACTACACATTTAGTTCATCTCATAAACAGAATAAAGCCGCAGGAAATAAAGAAGGCAATATTGCTCGGTAATTTTTCCGGACAGTTGCTTGATGAAGCTATATATAAGGATTCTTCGTCATTGAATAATAAGGAAAGATATTCGGAAAGTGCCATGGCTTTTTTCCGTAACAATGCATTGGCTCTTGCTACTTGTGATGATATGGATCGGGCTTTCCATCAGGATGCACTGATGCAGCAGAATAATCTGATTCATATGGTTTCCGAAATATTTCCTGGTATAGAGAATTACGACCCGGAAAAGATAATTCTCGAACCTTCATTCTTTTGTGAGAAACTGGGAATACAAGGCCGTATGGACTTGTTGCAGGAAGATATGAAAGTCCTGATGGAACAGAAATCAGGCAAGAAGGATTTTCATACAGACGGTCATGTGGAGAAGCATTATGTCCAGATGCTTCTTTATCTTGCCTTGCTACATTATAATTTTGGAAAGAACAATACGAGTGTTTCATGCTATCTTCTATATTCGAGATATCATAATGGTCTGATAAAGGAAGGAAATGCTCCTATGCTTCTAGCCGAAGCTCTCCGTATCCGCAATATGATAGTTTGGAGCGAGTATAACTACTCCAATGGAAATCTTCGTGAACTACTTGATAATTTGACTCCGGAAGATTTTCATCTGATTAATTCAGAGAAAAATCGTGTGTTGTGGGATAGATATTCAAAACCTCAGCTGCAGAATTTGCTTTCACCGCTGCAATGTGCCGATGATTTGGGAAAAGACTATTTCTATCGATTCTTCCGTTTTATCCAGCGTGAGCATATTTTGTCTAAAATAGGAACTCCATCGAAAGAGGCGAGTGGCTTCTCTTCAATATGGAATACAAATCTGGCAGAGAAAAAGCAAGTCGGAAATATCTTTGATAAATTGCATATAGTATCTTATGGAAATCCAGATGGTGGAAGCGACAGTGGCATATCTCAGATAACATTATCAGTGCCTCGTGGCGAGGAAGATGTGTTGCCTAATTTCCGTGTAGGAGATATTGTGATTTTATATCCATATTTGGAAGAAGAAGAGCCGGATGCACGCAAAACAATGGTGTTCAGATGCAATATCAAGGAACTGCGCACTGAAGAAATAGTTCTTTCTTTGCGCTCTCCACAAAAGAACAAATCAGTGTTTGTCAAACCGGGACACTATTGGGCAGTTGAGCATGATTTCATGGATTCGTCATATAGTGCGCTTTACCGCTCAATGTATTCTTTCCTTACGGCAAAAGCTGACAGAAAAGATATGATATTGAATCGCCGTCAGCCGCAGATTGACAAAACACTGAGTTTAAATGGTGATTATAGCCAGGGTGGCAAATGCCCGGATTTCAATGAACTGGTGCTGAAAGCAAAGCAGGCAAAAGACTTTTTCTTGCTTATTGGTCCTCCGGGAACTGGAAAGACTTCATTTGGTTTGGTCAATATACTGAAGGAGACACTGAGCAATCCTCAGTCGTCAGTGCTTCTGGTGTCATTTACCAATCGTGCAGTTGATGAGATTTGCAGCAAACTTAAACGGGAAGAGATAGATTTTATCAGATTTGGTTCAAGCCTCTCGTGCGATGATGCTTATTATTCATATCTTCTAGGAAATAAAGTTTCGTCATGTTCTAACATAACAGAAATAAGAAACACAATTTCTAAGACACGTGTTTTTGTTGGAACAACAACAGCTGTAACCTCAAATCTGAATTTCTTTTCTTTAAAGAAATTTGACCTGACAATTATCGACGAAGCTTCTCAGATTCTGGAACCGCACTTGATGGGATTGCTTTGTGCAAAACATGGAAACTCTAATGCAATAGATAAATTTGTATTTATCGGCGACCATAAACAGTTGCCGGCAGTTGTTTCACAATCTGAGTCTGAATCAGCAGTGAGCGAGGAAAGTTTGAAAAACATCGGATTGGTGAACTGCCGATATTCTCTTTTCGAAAGATTACTTTCTTTGCATAAAGGAAACGACAGTCTGTTTTTCACTCTTACCAAGCAAGGACGAATGCATCCGGGAGTTTCGGCTTTCCCAAATAAATCGTTCTATGCCGACTCATTGGTCCCGGTTCCTTTGAGCCATCAGATTCTGGAGAATCTGCCTTTTGCCGGATTGCCAGTTTCAGGATTGGAAAGGTTGTTGGCATCCAGACGTTTTCTGTTCATTTCTTCGCCTCGAATAGATAATCCTTATGCTGTAAAAGTTAATATTAAGGAAGCAGAGATTATATCTTTGATTGTAAAATCTGTTTGGGATTTATATCTGAAAAGCGGGAAGAGTTTTTCTGCGGCATCTACTTTAGGAATCATAGTTCCGTATCGTAATCAGATATCTGCAATACGTAAGGAAATCAGCAAATACAATATTCCGGAATTGTCTGATATTACAATCGACACTGTTGAGAGATATCAAGGTAGCGAACGTGATGTCATAATCTATGGTTTTACTGTTCAGAAAATATATCAGTTGGATTTCCTTGCGGGGAATGTGTTTGTTGAGGACGGAGTTCTGATTGACCGTAAATTGAATGTCGCATTGACTCGTGCAAGAGAGCAAATGATTATAGTTGGAGAGAAAAAATTATTATCCCATAATTCTGTTTTTGCTGAACTGATTGAATATTCGGAAAAGTTAGGATGTTTTTTTGATTGGAAAGATATGCCTGAATAAACTTTTCAGAATCACTTGAATTTCTTTCCGAGAGTAATTCTTTTTTCTTCCGAGAGTAATTTGAATTTGTTTCGAAAGAAAATTTAGTTGGATTCGAAACAAATTCCAGTTACTTTCGGATAGAGTTTTATTCATATTTCCATATTTTTGTATTTATATAAGATTATATTGATACTTATAAGATATTTTCTGTTTGTGGAAATAAATGTTTACCGATAATCGTAGTTAAGTTAAATACTTTATATCATAATAGAGTAATATGAAAAAACGTTGTGTGCATTTACTTGTCCTGATTTTGTTTGTCAAATTAGGAAATATTTTTGCTGTAGAACCGGTGGATTATGTAAAACCTCAAATTGATACACATAAGTCCAGGTGGTTCTTTTTCTCATCAGCTTCGCGTCCGTTCGGATTGGTGAGTCTGAGTCCAGACAATGCCGTAAAAGGTTCGTGGAATTCCGGCTATTTGTATGACTCAACTTATGTGAGATGTTTCAGCCACGTTCATTGCTGGCAGCTTTCCGGAATACCGGTGATGCCAACTGTTGGAATGATAAACGGACATAAAGGAATGGATTTCTATAAGTCTGAATATTCGCATGAAGGTGAAATTGTGAAACCAGGATATCATAAGATAAAACTGGACAAATATAATGTCAAGGCAGAGTTGACATCGACAAACAGAGTCGGATTTCACAGATATGATTATTCTTCGGCCGATACTGCCAATGTCCTTTTCGATGTCGGTGCATTTCTGGCTCACGATAAAACAACGAAAGCCAAAATCTATAAAACTTCTGCCGACGAAATACGTGGATATTCTCTGATGGCACCTACTCATCGAAGAAAAAAGCCTATTCAGGTTTATTTTGTTGCCAAATTCAATAATCCAATTTCTTCTTTTGGTGGATGGGAAAAAGATGCTTCCGGAAATAAGATTCTTTCTGATAAGCAGATTTATGAAGGTGAAGATGTTGGAGGCTATGTCCGTTTCTATAATCTGGACGGCAAACCATTGCTAATGAAAGTAGCCATTTCATATGTCAGTGAGGAGCAGGCTCTGCTGAATATGCAGGAGGAACTTCCTCATTGGGATTTCGATAAGGTTGTTGACGATTCTTTTGCTGAATGGAACAGTGAGTTAGGTAAAATAAAGGTTGAAGGCGGAACTTATGAGCAAAGAGTGAAATTCTATACTGACTTATGGCATTCTCTTTTGGGAAGACATACTTTCTCTGATGTAAACGGAAAATATATTGATAATACCGGAAGTGAACCTGTTGTCCGCTCTGTTCCTTTGGATAAAGACGGAAAACCTGTTAGAAGCACTTATAATTCGGATGCTTTTTGGGGTGCGGAATTTAATCTAAATATATTATGGTCAATTGCTTATCCGAAAAGGATGAGTGAGTTTGTTTCCACTTTAGTGGACTATTATGATAATGGTGGACTGATTGCACGAGGACCTAGCGGCGGTAATTATACTTATGTTATGGTCGGCGACCAGGCAACTCCGCTGATTGCTGCTGCATATAATAAAGGAATACGCGATTTCGACATCGAAAGTGCTTATAAAGGTTGTCTTAAGAATTCAGAACCCGGAGGAATACGTGACCATGCCGGATATGAAGTTGAGCCTAACAAATATATGACTTATTATGTTGAGGATGGATTTGTTCCGGATGATATCAAAGGAAATGGCGGACATGTTGAGGGCTGCGCTATGACTTTGTATTTTGCATATCAGGATTGGTGTATGGCTCAGTTTGCTAAGTCTTTGGGAAAGGACGATGTGTATGACAAGTATTTCAAGCGTTCGTTCAGTTATAGGAATGTGTTTGATAAAAATGTTGGTTGGATGCGCCCCAGAATGTCTGACGGAAGCTGGATGAAAGATTTTGCTCCAATTGGAAAAGGTTTCAATATGAAAGGTTTTGTGGAAAGTAATTCTGCTATTTTTACATATTATGTTCCTCAAAATATGTCGGACTTGATTGAAATGCTTGGAGGAAATGAGGCCTTTGTGAAACGTTTGTCCGAGCAGTTCGAGAAAGCTTCGCATTCAAATTTCATAACACCTCATGGTTCGCATGCAGAGAATTGGGTAGATTATGAAAATCAGCCGTCGTTGCATATGGCTCATTTGTTCAGTCATGCCGGTGCTCCATGGCTGACTCAATACTGGGTGAGACGAATAAAGAAAGATGTGTTTGGCGACATTACTCCTTATGGCGGATATAATGGTGATGAAGACCAGGGACAGATGGGCGCACTTGGTGTGCTGATGGCTATTGGTCTATTCGATATTCAGGGTGGAGCATCTGTTGATCCATGCTATGAAATTACTTCTCCGATTTTCGACAGAGTGGAAATTTCACTGGATAAAAGATATTACGATGGAGATAAGATTGTTATTGTTGTAAAGAATAATAGCGAGGAAAATGTATATATACAGAATGTGCTTTGGAATGGCAAACCTCATAATTCTTTCCGTATTCCACATAAAGAGTTGATGAAAGGAGGAACTCTTACTATTGAACTAGGAAATAAGCCGAATAAGAAATGGAGCATAGACTGATTTATGTGCAGTAATGATTAAAAATCAAAGTGAAAAAGTTATTACTATGTTTTGAAAAAAAGCTGCCGACGTTTTTTTCAGAAACGTCGGCAGCTTTTCCCGGAAACTTCCCATGTTTTTGATAAAGGCTCAATAGAGATATTTTCTAAGACATGTTTTTCCCTAAACTTTTGTATTCTTCAAATCTCTCTAAAATCTCTTTTACATAGTTGAATGTTTCCGAACCACGAAGATAACCATGTTTACATACAGGGTCGTTATAATATTCTGGTTCACTTTTAAGACGTACAAAGTCGGCAACATTATGTTCCCAAATATTAGGATTTTTTCCATATTTCTCAGCAAGACGTCTGGCGTCATAAATATGTCCAATTCCTGCATTGTATGAAGCAATGGTGAATTTTATTTTTTCCTCTTCGTCTTCTATTTCAGGGAAACCGTCGTAGAAACGCATCAGACATTCAACTCCTGTACTGATTGCTGTTTCAGGCTCTCTAAGTTCGTGTGGAGTTACACCTAAAGCTTTTGCTGTATTTGGCATTATTCCCATAAGACCTTCGGCACCAGCCCATGAGACAAGATTAGGATTGAAATGCGATTCCTGATATGAAATAGAAGCGACAAGTTTCCAGTCCCAACCAATTTTTCCGGAATATTTGCGGAAGAATTTATCGTAAGGAGAAATGTGTCCCTTAGGAATTTTTGTCGGAACAGACAAATCCTGTTTACCCAATTCGTAATATCTCTTGATGATTCGGCTGAATGAACGTTTTCTGTTATTATCAGAAGCCCACGAATTAATCGAATTAGCCAAATCTGAATTTTCCTTTCTTACAATCCATGATGAACGTTGCACAAAACTAATTTTAAGGTTGGTGTTGATATTCCAATGGTAAGTTTTGTTTAGTCGTGCCACATTTTCATCTGCAACTGTGTATTCAATATCCCCTCTTGAAACCATAGAAATCAAATCCTCCAATGAAATTGAATCATTATTGACAATATTTATGTCAATATCTCCTCCAAGTTCACTGTTCAAATTCTTCATTCGTGTCAGAAATCTCGAATTGTCTTTTACATAAACTGTTTTGCCGATAAGTTCTGTTACGTTTTTCAGAATTTTCTTGTTCTTGTCCGTGCGCTGTATCAGGACTTGAGAACTTTGTTCCTCTTTTCCACAGTATGTGTATTTATCTTTTAGATTATTACTTACGAAAACCGGATATGCAATTACATCAACAATTCCACTGTCAAGCATTTCATACATTCGTTCACTGCTTGGAGCAACTTTTATTTCAAGACTCAGATTGTTGGATTCAGCATAATCCTTAATCATTTCATACTCATACCCCATCGGTTGCATTCTGTATTGGAAATAACTTGTAGAACTATATAATGTGGTGACAATCAGTTTGCCGTCTTCCTTTATCTGTTCAAAATTTCTGAAACATATTTCCTCATTGTCGTCAGAATTATTGTTTTGTCTGCCGCCAATGCACGAAACAAGAATAATGGTAATTAGTAGGAAAAAATAGAATGGTTTCATAATGGGAGATTTTGTGGATAAGAAAAGGTAGAGTAGTGTAGTTATGTTGTTAAGTAGTTAAGAATGGCATTCCTTCTTAACTACTTAACACTATAGTTCTTAATCCCTCAATTCCAATAGTACCACATTTTCTACATGGTGAGTGTGAGGGAACATATCAACAGGACGAACCTTTTTGACTTTATATTTGACATCCAACAGGCTCAAGTCACGTGCTTGAGTTGCAGGATTACAGCTGACATATACAATACGCTTAGGCTGTGCAAATAATATGACATTTATTACATCGTCGTGCATTCCGGCACGAGGTGGGTCTGTTATTATTACATCTGGTCTGCCGTGTTTGTTGATGAAGTCCTGTGTAAGTATATCCTTCATGTCGCCAGCATAGAACAATGTGTTGTCAATATTATTTAATGCAGAATTTACCTTTGCGTCTTCAATAGCTTCCGGAACATACTCGATACCGATTACTTTCTTCGCCTTGCGTGAAACAAAGTTTGCAATTGTTCCAGTTCCTGTATAAAGGTCATAGACCAATTCTTCACCAGTTAGTCCGGCAAATTCTCTAGCCACTTTATACAGATTATATGCTTGTTTGCTATTAGTCTGATAGAATGATTTAGGACCGACCTTGAATTGCAATCCTTCCATTTCCTCTATAATATGATCCTTGCCACGGAACACCAGGACTTCCTGATCTGTGATTGTGTCGTTACATTTGCTGTTGATAACATAAAGCAGGGAAGTAATCTCAGGGAACTGCTCAGCTACGTGATTGAGCAATGCCTCGCGACGTTCCACATCTTCGTGATAGAAAACAACAACTACCATCAAATCTCCTGTTGACGCAGTTCGTATCATAAGCGTACGAACGAATCCTTCCTGATTGCGCAGGTCATAGAAAGGATAACCATCGTGTTCGAGACAATATTTCTTTATACAAAGACGGATTTTGTTGGAGATATCATTCTGCAACCAACATTTATTTATGTCAAGAACTTTGTCAAACATTCCCGGAATATGGAATCCTAAAGCATTCATACAGTCGAATGTTTCACTGGATTGCACTTGTTCCTCTGTCAGCCATTTCTTATTTGAGAATGTAAATTCTAGTTTGTTACGATAGAACGTAGTATTTTCCGAGCCAAGTATAGGAAGTATTTCTTCCATTTCAATTTTTCCTATTCTTGTCAGATTGTCTATAACCTGCTTATGCTTGTATTTAAGCTGTTCTTCGTATGGAAGATGCTGCCATTTGCAGCCACCGCAAACACCAAAATGTTCACAGAAAGGTTGTGCTCTTTTTTCAGAATATTCATGGAAGAACACTGCTTTTCCTTCTGCATAACTGTTTTTCTTTCGTGTCAGTTGGATGTCAACAACATCACCTGGGGCAACGAATGGAACGAAAACAACCATGTCATTGACACGTGCAATCGCTTTTCCTTCAGCCGCTACATCTGTAATTGTCACCTTCTCAAGCAAAGGCAACTGTTTCTTCTTTCTTGCCAATGTATTATATATTTTAAACCGTTTGCAAAGATAAGGTATAATAAATCAAAAACCTTGCTTTTTAAAGTGAAAACATTAAAACATTTGATTTTATGATGTTGTTATTTTTATATAATAGTTGACGAGTAAACGGGTAGTACATGTCATATTGTCTTCTTGTGAACTTGTTCCCTCGTCTCTTAAAATATTAATCTTAAAATATGAAGGCCATGGGAAAGAAGAATTTTATTTTGGATACAAATGTGATACTTCATGATTACAAATGCATCGAGAATTTTCAGGAAAATGATATTTATTTGCCAATAGTTGTTTTGGAAGAACTTGACAAATTCAAACGTGGAAGTGATCAGATAAACTACAACGCTCGTGAGTTTGTGCGTGCTTTGGATGCTATAACTACAAATGATTTGTTCTCGAAAGGTGCTTCATTGGGTCCTGGAAAAGGAATGCTCCATGTTGTTACTGGCGGAGTATATCACAAAGATATTGAGGCTTCATTTCCTTTGAAAACTGCGGATCACAGGATTCTTTCGTGTGCTAAAACTGTTGCTGATGAACACCCGGATATGGTAACTGTATTTGTCACCAAGGATGTGAATCTGCGAATGAAGGCTCGTTCGCTTGGCATACAGGTTGAGGATTATATCACTGACAAGGTTACAAATGTTGATATTTTTGAACGTGCCCAGGAAACATACGAAGGCATTGATGGTGATTTGATAGATAAAATTTATTCAGAAACTGAGGGTGTTGATGCTGCCGAATTGATTGAGATGCTCAAACTTCAGCCTAATGAATGCTTTATATTGAAGAGTGAACGCAATTCTGTAATGGCACGCTATAATCCTTTCACCGGTAAAATAAGGCGTGTTGGCAAAAGCAATAACTACGGTATCCAGCCACGAAATGCAGAGCAAAGTTTTGCTTTTGAGGTATTGAATGATCCGGATATCAAACTGGTTGCTTTAACAGGAAAAGCCGGAACTGGAAAAACTTTGCTTGCCCTTGCTTCTGCATTGAGGCAGAACGAAGCATATAAGCAGATCTTACTGGCTCGTCCTATTGTCGCTTTGGCTAATAAAGATCTTGGTTTCTTACCTGGTGACGAAAAACAGAAAGTGGCTCCTTATATGCAACCTTTGTTCGATAATTTGAATGTAATCAAAGGACAATTACCAGCTGGAGGTTCGGATGTTCGACGCATAGATGATATGCAGAAAAACAATCAGCTTGTCATTGAAGCTCTTGCTTTTATTCGAGGTAGAAGTTTGTCTGAAACATTCTGTATAGTTGATGAATCTCAGAATCTGACTCCGCATGAAATTAAAACAATAATTACCAGAGCAGGTGAGGGTACAAAGATGGTGTTCACCGGTGATATTCAGCAGATAGATTCTCCTTATCTCGATTCTCAAAGTAATGGCTTGGCATATATGGTCGATAAAATGAAAGGTCAGGACTTGTTCGCCCACATTAATTTGATAAAGGGAGAAAGAAGTCAGCTTTCTGAATTGGCATCAGATTTGTTGTAAAGTTTCGGACAAGTTGACGAAGGAATATTTGTGAGGTTAATCTGTCAAATAAAACCTTCGTCAACTTGTCGGCTTATCAACTTCTTTTCAATCAGTGTGTTGCTGATATTTGGAAAGTGTAAATTGTTATATAAATGGACCGGGAAAAAAGAATAATGCGAGCCACATTGTTGGGCTCTTTAGCTAATTTAGCCTTGCTGGCGTTTAAGTTTGTGGCAGGTTTTTTAGGAAATAGTGCTGCCATGATTGCAGATGCTGTGCACTCTTTGTCAGATTTTGTCACAGATGTCATAGTAGTTTTTTTTGTAAACATTTCGTCCAAACCAAGGGATGAGATTCATAAGTATGGTCATGGAAAATATGAAACTCTTGCCACATCAGTTATTGGAATAATACTTCTTTGTGTCGGTTTCGGTTTGTTTTGGGAAGCAGCCTGTAGAATATGGGATTATTATGTGAATGATATTCCTTTGGAAAGTCCTGGAATGATAGCCTTGATTGCAGCTCTGATTTCAATTGTAGTAAAGGAGCTTCTTTACCAATATACTTGCTGGGTCGGCAAGCAGGTAGATAGTCAAGTGGTTATAGCTAATGCCTGGCATCATCGTTCTGACGCTTTTTCATCCATAGGAACAGCGTTAGGAATTGGGGGCGCGGTTCTTTTAGGAGACGAATGGCGTATTCTTGATCCTTTGGCGGCTGTCGTTGTAAGTATGTTTATTGTGAGAGTTTCACTTATGCTTCTTCATCCTGCAATAAATGATTTGCTGGAAGTTGCTTTACCTCCGGAAACAGAAAAGGAAATATTAGATATATTGTCCGAGAATAAAAATATTTCATGTCCGCATAACTTGTATACTCGTAGAATTGGCAATTCTGTGGCTATTGAAGCTCATATTAGGGTTGATGGAAATACAAGTGTGGCGCTTGCTCATGAATGGACTAGGGAGATAGAAAACAATTTACGTAATAGATTCGGTAAGGATACACATGTGATGCTTCATGTTGAGCCTAGTACTTCAAAGCATTAATTAAATAAGTAAATAAGAATGAATATTATATATCGGGGTGAACTGTTTTGGTTTGTATCAGATCCATTGATTGATGGTGATAAATCATATTGCCATATAACAGATGGCGGACTGGTTGTAGGTCATGAGGGGAAAATATTGGATGCAGGTGATTTTTCTGAGATTCGTTCAATCTATCCAGATGCAAATATTACAGATTATTCGGGCTCGTTGATAATGCCTGGATTTATTGACACTCATGTTCATTATGTTCAGTCTGAAATAATAGGAATGTATGGTAAGCAACTGCTGGATTGGCTTAATAACTACACTTTCCCAGCTGAGTCAATTTTCTTCTATCCGGAATATGCATCCAAAGTCGCAGAGAATTTCCTTAAGGAATTGTTGAGAAATGGAACAACGGCATGTATGGCATATTCTTCAGTACATAAAGTATCAGCAGACGCACTTTTTTCTGAAGCGGTGAAATTGGGCATGCCTGTCTTTACCGGAAAGACATGGATGGATAGAGAAGCTCCGGATTATCTTATGGATACTACAGACAGTGCTGTTAGAGACACAATTGAACTCATAGAGAAATGGCATGGAAAATCTCGTTGTCGGTATGTGGTGACTCCGAGATTTGCAATTACTTCAACTCCTGATGCGTTAAAACTTGCCGGGGAAATTCATAATACATATACTGAAACTTATATGCAGACGCATTTGTCAGAAAATCTGAATGAAGTGGAAGTGGTTAAAAGTCTGTTCCCCGATGCGCCGGATTATCTTAGTGTTTATGAACGATTCGGATTGTTGACAGATCGTAGTGTGTTTGGGCATTGCATACATCTGACAGAACGTGAATATAAAGCGCTGCGAGAAAGTGGTGCAGTTGTGTCACATTGTCCCACTTCGAATTTTTTCCTTGGAAGCGGCTTGTTCTCAATGAAGAAAGCTAATGATAATGGGCTTAAGACAACAATGGCAACAGATGTTGGTGGTGGAACATCTTTTTCTATTTTCCGCACAATGGATGCTTCATATAAGATGCAGCAATTGCAGGGGTATTCACTTAATCCTTTTGAATCATATTACAAGAGTACTTTAGGCAGTGCAAAGGCTTTACACATTGACACAGAAACAGGTTCTTTCGGTAAAGGCAGATATGCCGATTTCATTGTGGTAGATTATTGTTCAACGGTCCCTCAAAAACTCCGTTGTGAACGTTTGCTATCGAAGGGAGAATGGACACTTCAGCATAAGCTGTTTGGATTACAAACATTGGCGGATGATAGAGCTGTGCGTGCAACATATGTCTCTGGGAAGAAATTACACGATAGAGATAATGATATAGGCAGAGAATAAATATATTTTCTGCCTATTTTTGTTTTAAATATATTGCATTGTGTTTCCAAATGATATAAATACTATATTGTTGTAGATAAATGATAAGTTAAAACCATATAAATAGTATCATATTGTAATTTAGCTCATCTTGATTTTGTTTTTCTAATATTAAATATTTAGATCTTATTTTACTTGTGAAAGTAAATTTATAGTTTTGCAATCAATAGTAAAGGTAAAAACAATATTTATTAGACCAAATGAAAGCAAAACTGGGTATGAATAGGAATTATGTAAATAAAGACATATCTAAAGTCAAATACATTGTAGGCCAAGATACAGGATTGTATAGGAAAGAATTTGAACACGACGCATGTGGAATAGGCATGATAGTGAATATAAATGGAAACAAGTCGCATGAACTTGTTGATTCAGCCTTGACTGTCCTTGAAAATATGAAACATCGTGGAGCTGAAGGTGCTGATGACAAAACAGGAGACGGAGCCGGAATTCTGGTTCAGATTCCTCATGAGTTTATCCTGCTTCAGGGAATTCCTGTTCCAGAAAAAGGGACTTATGGTACAGGCCTTGTTTTTCTCCCAAAAGACAAGAATGAGCAGAAAGGTATAATTGATATTATAGAATCTGAGGTCAAAGATTCTGGAATGTCTGTGCTTGCGTGGCGACCTGTCCCAGTTGATTCTTCTGTTCTAGGAAGTGGAGCATTGGCAACTGAGCCGGATATCATGCAGATTTTCATTACAGCAAATCCGCTTCCAGAGAATCTTGAACGTTCTCTTTATATTCTCAGAAAAAGAATTGAGAAAAAAGTATCACATCCGGATTTCTACATTGCATCCTTGTCCGGAAAGAATATTATATATAAAGGAATGCTTTCTTCGGAACAACTACGAGAATATTTTATAGACCTTAATCAGCCGTATTTTACCAGTGGTCTTGCTATTGTACATTCTCGTTTCAGCACAAATACTTTCCCAACATGGAGCCTTGCGCAGCCTTTCCGTTTCTTAGCTCACAATGGCGAAATTAATACTATCCGTGGAAACCGTGCATGGATGGATGCTCGTGAAAGTGTCCTTTCAACTCCGCTCCTTGGTGCTGTGAAAGATATTGCACCTATTGTGCAGCCGAATATGAGTGACAGTGCATCTCTGGATAATGTTTTAGAATTCTTCGTGATGTCCGGTCTTAGCCTGCCGCATGCCATGGCAATGCTTGTTCCGGAATCATTCAATGATAAAAATCCTATCAGTGAGGATTTGAAGGCTTTCTATGAATATCATTCAATATTGATGGAACCGTGGGACGGACCAGCAGCACTTATTTTCAGCGATGGCCGTTATGCCGGAGGAATGTTAGATAGAAACGGATTGCGTCCTGCAAGATATCTTATAACCAAGAATGATACTCTTATGGTTTCTAGTGAGGCAGGAGTTCTAGATATTGCTCCGGAGCAAATCAAGTCAAAAGGAAAACTTCAGCCGGGAAAAATCCTTTTGGTTGATACTCAAGAAGGAAAAATATATTATGATAAAGATATAAAGCAGGCTTTAGCTTCAGAGAAACCTTATCGTCAGTGGCTTTCTGCAAACCGTATAGAGTTGGATACTCTTCGTAGTGGTAGAAAAGTTGAAAATACTGTTGCAGATTATGAGCGTAAACTTCGTACATTTGGTTTTACTCGTGAAGATATTGAGCGTACTATAGCTCCTATGTGTACAAACGGAGCTGAACCTACAGCTTCAATGGGAAATGACACTCCGTTGGCTGTTCTTTCCGAGAAGCCTCAGCTTTTGTTCAATTATTTCAGACAGCAATTTGCTCAAGTTACTAATCCTCCAATTGACCCGATAAGAGAAGAGCTTGTTATGTCGCTTACTGAATATATCGGAGCTGTAGGAAACAATATTCTTCTTCCGGACGAATCACATTGCAAGATGGTGAGACTTCCGCATCCAGTCCTCAGCAACAATCAGTTGGATTTGTTGTGTAATATCAGGTATAAAGGTTTCAACACTTTAAAACTCCCGATACTTTTTGAGGTATCTAAAGGAAAACAAGGATTGGAAGAAGCTTTGCATCAGCTTTGTCTTCAGGCTGAGAAATCAGTTAGTGATGGTGTAAATTATATTGTCCTTTCTGATAGAGGTGTTGATTCCACTCATGCTCCTATTCCTTCATTGCTAGCAGTCAGTGCTGTGCATCATCATTTGATTAGTGTGCAAAAGCGAGTACAAACAGCTTTGATTGTGGAAAGTGGCGAGATACGCGAAGTTATGCACGCAGCACTTCTTCTTGGATATGGTGCAAGTGCCATCAATCCATATATGGTGTTTGCTATACTTGACAGCCTGGTTCGCAAAGGCGAAGTTCAGATGAATTATGAAACTGCAGAGAAGAATTATATAAAGGCTGTTTGCAAGGGCTTGTATAAAGTTATGAGTAAAATGGGTATAAGCACTATCCGTTCTTATCGTGGAGCTAAAATTTTCGAACCGATAGGACTGAGTGGTGACCTGTTGGCTAAATACTTCGGTACAGGAATTTCAACAATAGGCGGTGCTCGTCTCGATGAAATTGCTGCGGATTATATAGCATTCCATAATTCAGGTTTCGTATCAGAACAGGGAACAGATGAATTGCTGCCTCATATCGGACAATTCTCTTTCAGAAAAGACGGTGAGCAACATGCCTGGAATCCGGACACTATAAGTGCCCTTCAGTTGGCAACACGCCTTGGCAGCTACAAAAAATTCAAGGAATTCACAGCTGCGGCAGATAATAAGCCTGCTCCTGTTTTCCTTCGTGATTTCTTCAGATTCAAGAAGAATCCTATTGATATTTCAGAGGTTGAATCTGTGGAAAGTATCGTTCGCCGTTTTGTAACAGGTGCCATGTCGTTCGGCTCAATCAGCAAAGAAGCGCACGAGGCTATGGCTTTGGCTATGAATGAGCTTGGCGGACGCAGCAACACTGGTGAGGGTGGAGAAGACTCTGCTCGTTTCAAGGGAACTTATGATGGAATTTCATTATGCAGCAAGACTAAGCAAGTTGCTTCAGGCCGTTTCGGTGTCACAACTGAATATCTTGTCAATGCAGAAGAAATACAGATAAAGGTGGCACAGGGTGCGAAACCGGGCGAAGGTGGACAGCTTCCTGGATTCAAGGTTGATGAGATTATTGCTCGTACCCGTCACTCAATACCTGGAATTTCACTTATATCACCTCCACCTCATCATGATATCTATTCTATTGAGGATTTGGCACAATTGATATTCGACCTTAGAAATGTGAATCCAGATGCCCGAATCAGTGTCAAGTTGGTTGCTGAAAGTGGAATCGGAACTATCGCAGCCGGAGTTGTCAAAGCTAAGGCAGATTTGATAGTAATCTCTGGAGCAGAAGGTGGAACAGGCGCTTCTCCTGCTTCTTCAATGAGATATGCTGGTATTCCTCCAGAAGTCGGATTGAGCGAAACTCAGCAGACACTCGTTCTCAATTCTCTTCGTGGAAAGGTGAGATTGCAAACTGATGGACAACTAAAAACTGGACATGATATTATTAGCATGGCTTTGTTGGGAGCAGATGAGTTTGGTTTTGGAACAGCTGTATTGATAGTTTTGGGTTGTGTTATGATGCGCAAATGCCATGCTAATACATGTCCAGTTGGTGTTGCCACTCAAGATCCTGTGCTTCGTGAGCATTTCCGTGGACATTACAAATATGTAGTGAACTATTTCCGTTTCCTGGCAGAGGAAGTAAGAGAATATCTTGCCGAGATGGGCTTTAAGAAACTGGATGATATAATCGGTCATACAGATTTGATAGAAGTTGATACAGAAAAAATGGTCGGTAAAGGTGCATTGTTGGATTTCAGTCGTATTTTCCATAAAGTGGACAATGGTTCAGCTATACATTATATACCTCGTCCATTATGTACTTTGGAGAGAAATATTGACAATTCTATTATAGAGGCTTCCTTTGAATCTGTTGGCAATGCAAGGGAAATATCTCTTGAATATAATATTTCAAATACAGACCGTTCTGTTGGTGCAATGCTCTCCGGACATGTCGTTTCGCGTTTTGGCGAAGCAGGATTGCCTCATCAGACTATATCTGTGAAATTTAAAGGTTCGGCAGGTCAGAGTTTCGGTGCTTTTCTTGCTCCTGGAATCAGCTTTAAACTTGAAGGCGAGGCTAACGACTATCTTGGAAAAGGTTTGAGTGGCGGACATATCTGTGTTCAACCTCCTTTACGTTCGACATTCGAAGCTTCAGAGAATACAATTGCGGGAAACACTCTGCTTTATGGTGCTACAAGTGGTGAAGTATATATCAGTGGTAGAGTTGGAGAACGTTTTGCCGTAAGAAATTCTGGAGCAATAGCCGTAGTAGAAGGTGTTGGAGATCACTGTTGCGAATATATGACCGGTGGACGTGTGGTTGTCCTTGGTGAAACAGGTCGCAATTTCGCTGCCGGAATGAGTGGTGGTATTGCTTATGTATGGGATAAGAACCATAACTTCGATTATTTCTGTAATATGGAAATGGTTGAACTTTCTTTGCTCGAAGATGCTTCTGCACGCAAGGAACTGCATGAATTGATACGTCAGCATTACCTCTACACTGGCTCATCTTTGGCTCGTACAATGCTTGATAACTGGAATAAATATATCGACGAGTTTATACAAGTAACACCGATAGAATATAAGAAAGTTCTGGCTGAAGAGCAAATGCGAAAATTGCAGCAGAAAATATCGGAGGTTCAGAGGGATTATTGATAGTCGACAATTTAGTAAGTTGACAAGAAATGAAATCCTTAGGTATTAAATAACAGTAAACCAACAAACTCAAAAACAAAGAAAATGATTAATCATAAAAACTTCATAACAATTCGCCGTCAGGAGGCTGGTTACAGACCTGTTCACGAACGAATAGCCGATTTCGGAGAAGTAGAACAAACACTTAACACCGGAGACCGACGCCTTCAGGCATCTCGCTGCATGGACTGCGGTGTTCCGTTCTGTCATTGGGCTTGTCCGCTTGGAAACAGACCTCCGGAATTCCAGAAAGCAATGTCTGACGGCAAATGGGAGAAAGCATATAGAATTTTGTCCAAAACGAATGATTTCCCTGAATTTACCGGCAGAATATGCCCGGCATTATGTGAGAAAAGTTGTGTCCTCAAGCTGAGTATGAACGAAGCTGTTACAATTCGTGAAGACGAGTGTGCTGTAATAGAAGCAGCTTTCCGCGAGGGCTATGTTGTCCCACAGGAATATAGCCGCAATGGCAAGCGTGTTGCCGTAATCGGTTCAGGACCTGCTGGATTGGCAGCATCTAATCAACTAAATCGTATGGGCTATGATGTCGTAGTTTTTGAAAAATCAGAATATATAGGCGGACTTCTCAGATTTGGTATTCCTAACTTCAAACTACAGAAAACCGTAATCGACCGTCGTATCCATATAATGGAGCAGGAAGGAATAACTTTCCGAACAAATGAGGAAATAGACCTTACTGCTTTGCCTGACGGATTTGATGCATATTGCATTTGTACTGGTACACCTGAGGCTCGTGATTTGCAGATTCCGGGCAGAGAATTCAAAGGAATACATTTTGCTATGGACTTGCTTGCACAGCAGAATAGAATACTTGCAGGTAGAGTTTTCTCACCAGATGAGCTTATTTCAGCAAAAGGAAAACATGTCGTAGTGATAGGAGGTGGCGACACAGGTAGTGACTGTATAGGTACTTGCAATCGCCAAGGCGCTCTTTCTGTAACTCAAATAGAAATTATGCCTAAGCCTCCAGTTGATTATAATCCTTCAACTCCGTGGCCGCAATGGCCTGCTATTTTGCGAACAAGCAGTAGCCACGAGGAAGGATGTATACGCCGTTGGTCTTTAACTTCTAATCATTTTATTGGTGAAAATGGTGAGGTAAAAGGCGTTGAAGTTGAAGAAGTGGAATGGAGCACACCTGCTGACGGTTCCCGTCCTGTGATGAATCCAACTGGAAGAAAAGAAATTCTCAAAGCAGATATGGTTCTTTTGGCAATGGGATTCCTCAAGAATAATCTGCCACAGCTTCCGCCTAATGCCTTTGTTGCAGGTGATGCTGCAACCGGAGCCAGCCTTGTCGTAAAATGTATTGCAGGTGGACGAAAGGTTGCAGCAGAGATAGATAAATATTTAAACTTTAGTCATTAATATTATTTCGCAAGAAAGATAATGTTGTTATAAACTCCATACCTTTCTTGCGAATTCTTAAAACCTTATTATCATGTGTGGAATTACAGCAGTGTTCCGTATTCAGGAACAAAGTCCGGAACTCAGAACTAAAGTACTGACAATGTCTCGCAAACTACGTCATCGCGGTCCGGACTGGAGTGGTATTTATTGTGGAAAAACAGCAATCCTAGCACACGAACGATTGTCTATCGTCGATCCTCAAAGTGGCGGTCAGCCTTTATTCTCGCCCGATGGAAAATTGATTCTTGCCGTTAATGGCGAAATATATAACCACCGTGAAATCAGAGAAAAATATAAAGACAAATATGAGTTCCGTACAGGCAGTGATTGCGAAGTAATCCTTGCTCTTTATCGTGACAAGGGAATATCTTTCCTTGAAGATTTGAGTGGAATATTTGCTTTTGCTCTTTACGATGAAGAAAACGATGATTTTCTTATTGCCCGTGACCCAATCGGTGTGATACCTTTGTATATTGGTTTCGATAATGACGGAAAAGTTTATTGCGCTAGCGAACTTAAAGCCTTAGAAGGTTTCTGTGATCGTTACGAACCATTCCTTCCTGGTCATTATTATTCAGGTAAAGAAGGAAAAATGACACGCTGGTACACTCGCGATTGGTCATCTTACGACGCTGTAAAAGATAACGAAACATCTATACCTCTGCTTCGTGAATCTCTTGAAACAGCTGTTCGCCGTCAGCTTATGAGTGACGTACCATACGGAGTTCTTCTTTCCGGAGGTTTGGACAGCTCAGTTATATCAGCAATTGCACGCAAATATGCTTCACGTCGTATTGAAACTGATGGTAAGAATGAGGCTTGGTGGCCACAGCTACATTCATTTGCAGTCGGATTGGAAGGTGCACCGGATTTGGCTAAGGCAAAAGAAGTGGCAGAACATATTGGAACAGTTCATCATGAGATCCATTATACAATTCAGGAAGGTTTGGATGCCTTGCGTGACGTGATATATTATATCGAAACTTATGATGTTACAACTGTACGAGCTTCTACTCCAATGTATCTGTTGGCAAGAGTAATAAAAAGTATGGGTATAAAAATGGTTCTTAGTGGCGAAGGTGCAGACGAAGTGTTTGGTGGTTATCTATATTTCCACAAAGCTCCGGATGCCAAAGCATTCCACGAAGAAACAATACGAAAACTTTCCAAACTTTATCTTTACGACTGTTTGAGAGCAAACAAGGCTCTTTGTGCTTGGGGTGTCGAAGGTCGAGTTCCTTTCTTGGATAAAGAATTTCTTGATGTGGCAATGCGAATCAACCCGGCAGATAAAATGTGTCCCGAAAAAACTATTGAGAAAAAAGTGGTTCGTGAAGCCTTTGCAGATATGCTTCCTGAAAGCGTTGCCTGGAGACAGAAAGAGCAGTTCAGTGACGGTGTTGGATATAGCTGGATTGACACTCTTAAGGAATATACATCACAGGCAGTTAGTGATGAGCAAATGGCTCACGCTGCAGAGCGTTTCCCAATTAACACTCCAATGAACAAGGAAGAATATTTCTATCGTTCTATATTTGCGGAATATTTCCCTAGCGATAGTGCTGCAGCCAGCGTGCCAAGTGTGCCAAGTGTTGCTTGCTCAACTGCTGAAGCCCTAGCTTGGGATAAAGCTTTCCAAAATATGAATGACCCAAGCGGAAGAGCTGTAGCTGGAGTTCACGAAGATGCTTATTAACAACCAATAAAAAATAGGAAGACACATTGTGCCTTCCTATTTTTTTTGTTTTTTCATCATCAGTCTTTAGAATTCAACATAGAAACCAAGACTTATATTCTCTGAGCTGAAAGATATTCCTTTCAGATTGCTGCCCAAATAAGAATCTCTATAACCAAGGAAACCGACTTTTGTTACTAAAGATATATGGTCACAAACATTAATCAATGCTCCAGGTACAAGTCCAATCTGGAATCCGGTGTCGTCGTCACCAGTTGATAATCCTACTGTTCCGTCAACAAACAATGTGAGCTTTTGAATATTATACAATTTGCATCTTGCATATGGAGCAATATAAAAACGGTCGAATTCGTCTCTATGTGAATATCCCAATTCACCACCAATTGCCCATAAATCACTGATGTGATATCCGATTTCCGGAGCTAGTTTAAATGAAAAACCATTGTCATCTGCCAATGTAAAGCTACCACCAGCATAGAGCCCATCTTGCGCCTGACTTGTGAATATTGCAGCCACCGCAACAATTAATGATAAAATAAACTTTCTCATACACTTCTGTTTTTTTAATGAAATTCTTTCCAAGAATGTTTTTTATAACTTTTGTTTAAGTTTATAACAAAAAAGAGTGTCATTTTGTTTTGAAAAATGTAAATGCGATTTTTTATTTGATTTCTTTATCTCTGTTTACCTTCTTGCAGGTTTCGTATTATATAATTAAAAATAGTTTTATGTATATTGTTGTTATATCAATAACCATATCTAGTTCTACAGAAAAATAGGACAGTAATTAACTCTGCGTGGAACCGTATATATTTTATGAATATTTCTGATATGAATGATTATGGTGATAATTAAGGAATGTGGAGCATTGTTGTAAAAATATCCGGAAACAAAGAGCAATTCTTTCCGAATGTAATCCGAATTTCTTTAGGAAGTAATTTGATTTTCTTTCGAGAGTAATTTCGTTTTGTTCCGGAACAAAATTCGCAAGATTCAGTTTTTGCATTATTGTCTGCCATGTTCGTTTGAAAATAGTAAATAATAAAGGTTATACAGGGTACGCTCTGTATAACCTTTTAAATTGAAAAAACAGAAAGAAGGCAAATTCTGTATTCTATTATTATCTAATGAACAAAAGTTCTCTGTATTTTGGTAGAGTCCACATTTGATCGTCAACAATCAACTCCAATTTGTCAATATGATACCTGATTTGTTCAAGCATTGGAGCAATATTGTCGTGGTAAGCTATAGCCTTTTCGCGTTCGTCTGAAATGCGGTTTGCTGATTTACGAGCTTCTACCATAGTATCAACGTGCTCTTTTATATAAGAAGTATGTTCTGCAATTTTCTTGATTATGGCAAGATTCTCGGCAGAAAGTTTATCTGCTTCTTCAGCAGGGAACAAGCCTTTTAGTTTATATACATTATCAATCAGTTTAGTCTGGTATTCAGTCGCTATTGGAACGATATGATTCATAACCAAATCACCAAGAACACGAGCTTCAATCTGAATTTTCTTTGTATATGTTTCCCATTTCACTTCATTTCTGGCTTCTAACTCTTTCTTAGTCATTACTCCTGCAGTTTCGAACATAGCAACGCTTTCCGGAGTAAGATACTGATCGAAGATTACTGGGCAGCTAGTTTGGCAGTCAAGTCCACGTGCAGCTGCTTCAGCTTTCCATTCTTCGCTGTATCCGTTACCATCGAAACGGATAGGCTTGCATATTGTGATATATTTTCGGACGACTCTGATGATAGCTGAAACTTTAGATTCACCATTTTCAATCAGAGAATCAACCTCTTTCTTGAATTCTATAAGCTGTTCTGCAACTGCTGTGTTGAGAGCAATCATAGCGCTGGCACAGTTTGCTTCAGAACCTACAGCCCTGAACTCGAATCTGTTTCCAGTGAAGGCAAAAGGTGATGTTCTGTTACGGTCAGTATTGTCGATAAGCAATTCTGGAATCTGAGGAATATCGAGTTTCATACCCTGTTTGCCGCTGATAGAAACAAAGTCTTCGTTGTCGTTCTTCTCCATTTCGTCAAGAATATGACTTAACTGTGTGCCAAGGAAAGACGAAATTATTGCTGGAGGAGCTTCGTTAGCGCCTAGACGATGAGCATTTGTTGCACTCATAATGGAAGCTTTAAGCAAACCATTATGGCGGTACACTGCCATCAGAGTATTGACTATGAATGTGATGAATCTTAGGTTCTCTTCTTGAGTTTTTCCTGGAGCCATAAGTAACACACCTGTGTTAGTACCAAGTGACCAGTTGTTGTGCTTACCAGAACCATTTACGCCCTTGAATGGCTTTTCGTGTAATAGAACACGGAAACTATGAGCACGTGCTACCTTTCTCATTAAAGACATTATAAGCATATTATGGTCTACTGCTAAGTTACATTCCTCATAAATAGGAGCAAGCTCAAACTGGTTAGGAGCAACTTCGTTGTGTCTTGTCTTCAAAGGAATTCCAAGTTCGAGAGCCTGGATTTCAAGATCTTTCATGAAGGCTGCGACTCTAGTTGGAATGGCTCCGAAATAATGGTCCTCAAGCTGCTGGTTCTTTGAAGCTTCGTGTCCCATAAGAGTTCTGCCTGTTAGCAGAAGATCTGGTCTTGCAGCATACAAACCTTCATCAATAAGGAAGTATTCCTGCTCCCATCCAAGGTAAGCAACAACTTTTTTAACTTCAGGATTGAAATAGTGGCATACATCAACAGCTGCTTTATCAACTGCACGCAAGGCTTTCAATAGAGGAGCTTTATAGTCTAGAGATTCACCTGTGTAGGCAATAAATACAGTAGGAATACATAATGTATCATCAACTATGAAAACAGGTGATGACGGATCCCATGCACTGTATCCGCGAGCCTCGAATGTGTTTCTGATGCCACCGTTAGGGAAAGATGAAGCATCTGGTTCCTGCTGAACAAGAAGTTTTCCTGAGAATTCTTCCATCATTCCACCTTTTCCGTCGTGTTCTACAAAAGCGTCGTGTTTCTCGGCAGTTCCTTCAGTCAAAGGTTGGAACCAGTGGGTGTAATGTGTTGCACCCATTTCAATTGCCCATTTCTTCATTCCGTCAGCAACAGCATTGGCGATACTTCTGTCTAGGCTAGCACCGTTGTCGATTGCGTCGGTTAGTTTTTTGTAAACATCACTGGAGAGATATTTAAACATTTTCTCTCTGTTGAATACATATTTGCCAAAATATTCACTTGGGCGTTCCGAAGGAATCTTTACTTCTGCGGGCTTTGTCTGGAAAGCTCTTTCTACAACTCTGAATCTTAATCTTGACATAATACTGAATATTAAATTGTCTAAAGTTTTGAAATATCTACTATTTATGTCATAATGTAGGTAAAAACAGTTTTATTATGACTATATGTTTTTCTTGTGAGCAAAATTATATAATTATGTTTTTGTTATCCTGTTGTTTTATCATATTGTTTGATTTATTTTGTTGTTGTTGCGTTTTGTAAGGTTATCATTGGTTTTATGTGATAAATTGTTGTTAAATATTGGTGATAATGTTATATTGTGTAAGTACTGATGGTTTTGTTCACTTTATTTATGTGCGAGAATAATAAAAACTGTAAAATTCATTTTATTGGGACCTGAATAATATAATTTCTATTAATGAATCTATGGATTATATAAGCAAAAATACTTTTGTATTAATTAAAGAATAAAGAGTGCTATTAAATAATTTGAATCTTTTTTGTTGGTTAATATACAATTATTATCTTCGCAGCTATAAACAATATCTATATACTTAATGGAAATATTTATAATCGTAGGTCTTATATTATTGAATGGCCTACTTTCAATGTCGGAGATGGCATTAGTCTCGGCAAGAAAATCCCGTTTGGAAACGGAAGCCAAGAAAGGCAATAAGTCAGCGAAAACAGCGCTGGCATTAGCGGATGACCCTGACCAATTTTTATCTACAATTCAGATTGGTATCACATTGATTGGTATTTTGACAGGTTTGTATTCCGGTGAGGCTCTTGCCGGAGATTTGGCAGTAGTCTTGAATCAAATACCTGCAATTCAGCCTTATTCTTATACTATAGCTCAGACTGTAATTGTTGTTATTGTAACATATCTTACACTGATTTTTGGAGAGTTGGTTCCTAAGCGAATAGGATTGGGATGTGCAGAAAGAGTTTCTATGATTATTGCTCGTCCGATGTATCTTTTATCTTTATTGGCATCTCCTTTTGTTTGGCTTCTTTCAAAAAGTACTGAGTTGTCAGTTAAAATGACAGGTATTAATACAGATGAAGACAACAAAGTTACAGAAGAGGAAATCAAGGCTATCGTTAAGGAAGGTTTGGACGGTGGCGAAGTTCAGGAAGTGGAACAGGACATCGTGGAGCGTGTGTTTAACCTTGGAGATAGAAAAGTGGGCTCAATTATGACGCACAGAAGTGATATGGTGTGGTTGGATTTGAATGACTCGCTTGAGAATATTAAGAAGTTAGTAGAAGCTAATCTATATAATGTATATCCTGTTTCGTCAGGAAAGCTTGACGATTTGCTAGGTGTAGTTCATCTTAAAGACTTGTTTGGAAAACTTGACACTCCAGGATTCTCTTTGCAACATGTTATACGCCCTGCACAATACGTTCCGGAAAATCAGAGTGTATACAATGTGTTGGAGCAGATAAAACAGACGAGGGTGCATTCGGCAATTGTAACAGATGAATTTGGAAGTGTTCAGGGTATAGTTACATTGAAGGATATTATGGAAGGTTTGATTGGTCAGGTTCCGGAGCAAGGTGAGGAACTGGATATCGTTGAGCGTCCGGATGGAACTTATCTGGTTGACGGGCAGTATTCTTTCTATGATTTTCTGGAATATTTCGATAAGGAAGATTTATATACGGAATATGATTATAATACTTTGAGCGGACTTATCTTGGAAATTCTGGAACATGTTCCGAAGACAGGTGAGACCCTAAGCTGGATGGATTTCAAGTTTGAGATTGTAGACATGGATGGAGCCAGAATCGACAAGGTTTTGGTGACTAAGATAGAAGAAGAGCAGGACTTATAATCCTGCTCTTTTTTTTATGTCAGGATTCAGAATTTTTGCTGTATCCTGATTTTTTTGCTTGTGAAAAAGATATTGTTTCCTTTACAATATATATAGTATATCTATTTGTAGCAAATACAATATAAAAAACTCAGCAAAATAGTAGGTTATCTCAAATAATAATTTTTATATTTGCAAAAAGTAAAGGGAAAATCATGAAAACACGGGGTGAAAAAACCAATACTTACAATCCGCATGTATCTGTTGACTGTGTGCTTCTAAGTATTGTTGACGACCAACTGTCAGTTCTATTGGTTGAACGAAAAGATATAAAAGAAGATAGAGTTGGCTATAAATTACCGGGCAGCCTTATATATGATGATGAAGACTTGGACGAGGCAGCATACAGAGTCTTGAATGAAACAACTGGCCTTAAAAGAGTCTCAATGAAACAATTCAAGGCTTTCGGTTCTCCGTTGCGTACATGTAATGAAGCTGATGTGCTATGGTTGGAAAGAGCATCAAAGATGAAGATCTCTCGAATAGTAACGATTGCTTATCTTGCTTTGTGCAAAACGGGCCATCGTTCTGTTGTTCTTCCAAACAATGATTCTGTCATGTGGTTCTCAGTTCAGAATTTGCCGGAACTCCCGTTTGACCATAAGGCTATTATCGAGTCTGCAATTGAGGAGATAAGGCACCTCATAGATATGGAGCCATCGATTCTTTATTCCTATTTGCCGTCGAAATTTACTGCTTATCAACTAAGAAGGGCTTATGAGCTTATTTATGACAGAAGTTTCGATGTGAGGAATTTCCATAAGAAGTTGAATGCTTTGGAATATATAGTCCTTACGGATGAGTGTGAGCGTAAGGTTGCACACCGGGCTGCAAGATATTATCGTTTCGACAAAGTGAAGTACAATAAGTTGCGCTCGAGATTCAATAACAAGAAATAAATAACAAATTTAATATATAAGCGATGTTTTTATTAGGATGTGATTTAGGAAGTTCTTCAGTGAAGGCTTCAATCGTGGAAGTGGAAACGGGGCTGACTGTAGGTTCCGACTTCTTTCCAAAGGAAGAAGCTCCAATAAAGGCTGTTCGCCCCGGTTGGGCTGAGCAAAACCCGGAAGACTGGTGGACATATATGAAGCAGGCGATTTGCGGAGCTATCAGTAAAGCCGGAATTTCCGGTGAAGATATCAAGGCTATCGGAATTTCTTATCAGATGCATGGATTGGTAGTTGTAGATGAGGCAAAGAAAGTGCTTCGCCCTTCAATAATATGGTGTGACAGCCGTGCTGTGCAGTATGGAGAGCAAGCTTTTGCTAGCATTGGCGACGAAAAATGTCTTTCACATCTGCTAAATTCTCCAGGTAACTTCACTGCTGCGAAATTGGCGTGGATAAAGGAAAATGAACCTGCAGTTTATAAGTCTATACATAAGATAATGCTTCCGGGCGACTATATCGCTATGCGTATGACAGGAGATATTGTAACGACTATTTCCGGTCTGTCTGAAGGTATTTTCTGGGATTTCAAGGAAAATAGAATTTCTGAAGATTTGTTGTCTTATTTTGGATTTGGCAAAGAACTGATAGCTGATATCAGACCAACATTCGGCCTGCAGGGCGAGTTGTTGCCATCTATAGCTGCTGAGTTAGGACTTAAGAAAGGCACTCCGGTTACATATAGGGCAGGAGACCAGCCTAACAATGCTTTGTCATTGAATGTGCTTAATCCGGGTGAGATTGCCGCTACTGCTGGAACATCAGGCGTTGTTTATGGTGTTAATGATCAAGTGAATTATGATATGCTTTCAAGGGTGAATACATTTGCTCATGTGAATCATACTGCGGAACAGACTCGTTTGGGTGTTCTATTGTGCATCAATGGTGTTGGCATTCTGAATTCATGGATGAAGAAAACAGTGGCACCGGAAGGTTTCAGCTATGATGATTTGAACAAGTTGGCAGCACAAGTGCCTATCGGTTCTGAAGGTTTGTCTATACTTCCTTTTGGAAACGGAGCAGAGAGAATGCTGCAGAATAAGCAAGTTGACTGTTCTATTTACGGACTGAATTTCAATATTCATACAAAAGCTCATTTGGCTAGAGCTGCTCAGGAAGGTATAGTATTTTCATTCAAATATGGAATGGATATTATGAGTAATATGGGTATTGATATAAGCGTGATTCGTGCAGGACATGCAAATATGTTCCTTAGCCCGATATTTTGTGAGGCTCTTGCCGGTGTGACTGGTGCTGTTATTGAGTTGTATGATACAAATGGCGCAGTTGGTGCTGCTAAAGGAGCCGGAATTGGTGCAGGAATATATAAGTCACCTGAAGAAGCATTCTCATCTCTAAAGAAAATAGATATAGTAGAACCTGATGGTTTCAAGGCTAACGACTATTGCGGAGCTTATGAAACTTGGAAGGAAAGATTGGAAAAAATGATATAATTGTTAAAAATTTAGTATTATGAATTACTTTAAAGGCGAAAAAGAATTTTTCCCAGGAATAGGAAAAATCCAGTTTGAAGGACGTGAGTCAAAAAATCCGATGGCTTTTCATTTTTATGATGAAAACAAAGTTGTGATGGGCAAGACATTGAAGGAACATTTACGTTTCTCAATGGCATACTGGCATACATTGTGTGCTGAAGGTGCAGACCAGTTTGGTGGCGGAACAAAGACTTTCCCTTGGAACGCTGGTGCTGATGCAATTTCAAGAGCAAAATATAAAATGGATGCAGCTTTCGAATTCATGACAAAATGTAGCATTCCTTATTATTGTTTCCATGATGTTGACATGGTTGACGAAGGTGATAGCTTTGCAGAATTCGAACAGCGTTTGCAGACTATGGTTGGTCATGCAAAAGAACATCAGGACGCTACAGGTGTGAAACTGTTGTGGTCAACTGCAAATGTATTCGGTCACAAGCGCTATATGAATGGTGCTGCAACAAATCCTTATTTCCCAGCAGTTGCTTATGCAGGAACTCAGATTAAGAACGCTATCGATGCTTGTATCGTTTTGGGCGGTGAAAACTATGTATTCTGGGGCGGCCGTGAAGGTTATATGAGCTTGTTGAATACTGATATGAAGCGCGAAAAAGAACATCTTGCAATGATGCTTACTATGGCTCGCGATTACGGACGTAAGAATGGTTTCAAGGGAACATTCCTTATCGAACCTAAACCAATGGAACCAACTAAGCACCAGTATGATGTAGATGCAGAAACTGTTATCGGATTCTTGCGTCACTATGGTCTTGACAAAGATTTCGCTTTGAATATCGAAGTTAACCACGCAACTCTTGCTGGTCACACATTCGAACACGAATTGCAGGCTGCTGCTGATGCAGGAATGTTGTGCAGTATCGATGCTAACCGTGGTGACTATCAGAATGGTTGGGATACAGACCAGTTCCCTATTGATTTGTATGAACTTACTCAGGCTTGGCTTGTTATGCTTCAGGGCGGTGGTTTGACAACTGGCGGTACAAACTTCGACGCTAAGACTCGTCGTAATTCAACAGATTTGGAAGATATCTTTATCGCTCATATCAGCGGCATGGATGTATTTGCACGTGCATTGATGATTGCTGCAGATATCCTTGAAAATTCTGACTATAAGAAAATGCGTGAAGAACGTTATGCAAGCTTCAATTCTGGCGAAGGTAAAGCTTTCGAAGAAGGCAAGCTTACTTTGGAAGATTTGCGTACAATTGCAATGCGTGACGGTGAACCTAAGCAGATCAGCGGCAAGCAGGAATTGTATGAAATGATTATCAACCAGTATATTTAATCTTCTTCCGGAAAATAATAACCGGAATATGATTTATATTATATTGCCGGCGTAAGAATTGCGCCATTGAACAAAAATGCAGAGACATAGAAAACAAGGAGTAGTTTTATCTCTACGTTCTCTGTGGCTCTGTATTTTTTATTTTTATATGAATTTAAAACTATTATCATGAAAAATAACCTTTATATCTTATGCATTACCTTGGTTGCCACATTGGGAGGATTGCTTTTCGGATATGATACGGCAGTTATTTCCGGAGCTGAACAGGCTTTGCAGAAGCATTTGGGATTGGATGCATTCTGGCATGGTGTTACAGCTTCAAGCGCCTTGATTGGATGTGTGATTGGTAGTGCGGTTTCCGGATATTTTGCTTCAGGAATGGGACGTAGAGATTCCTTGCGTGTGGCTGCATTCTTGTTCTTTATTTCTGCGCTGGGTTCATATTATCCGGAATTTCTGTTTTTTGAGAAAGGCGATACTTCGTTTGCCCTTATTCTTATGTTCAATTTCTATCGTATTATTGGTGGTGTGGGCGTAGGTTTGGCATCTGCCATTTGTCCAATGTATATTGCCGAGATTGCACCATCTGAAATTCGTGGAAAATTAGTTTCATGTAACCAGTTCGCCATTATCTTCGGTATGCTTGTGGTTTATTTTGTCAATTATATGATTAAGGACGGAATGACTGAAGAAGTACTCGTATCGGATGGTTGGAGATATATGTTCGGTTCTGAGGCTATTCCTGCTGCATTATTCGGTATTTTGCTGTTCTTTATTCCTCGTACACCGCGCTATCTTGTTATGACAAACCGTTCGGAAGAAGCTTTGGACGTATTGAAGCGAGTTAACGGAGTAGAAAAAGCTCATACGATATTGTCGGATATTCAGTCTGTATCTAAGGAAAAGACAGAGAAACTGTTTACTTATGGAGTAACTGTTATCGTTGTTGGTGTTTTGTTGTCTGTTTTCCAGCAGGCAATAGGTATTAATGCAGTGCTTTATTACGCTCCTCGTATATTCGAGAAAATCGGTGCAGGCGACAGCATGATGCAGACCGTAATAATGGGTGTTGTAAATATTCTTTTCACTTTGGTAGCTATATTTACAGTGGAAAAAGTAGGACGCAAGCCTTTGCTTGTTGTAGGCTCAATAGGAATGGCTGCCGGAGCTTTCAGTGTTGCTTTGTGTGATGAGATGTCAATTGGCGGAATTATTCCAGTTCTTTCAATTATAGTTTATGCAGCATTCTTCATGATGTCCTGGGGACCGATATGTTGGGTGCTTATTGCTGAGATTTTCCCAAATACAATACGCGGAAAAGCAGTTGCGATTGCCGTTGCATTCCAGTGGATATTCAATTATCTGGTATCTTCTACATTCCCGGCATTATATGAATTCAGTCCGGGATTCGCATACAGCCTTTACGGTGTAATATGCGTTTTGGCTGCTTTGTTTGTATGGAAAATGGTGCCTGAGACCAAAGGTCTTTCTCTTGAGGAAATGAATGCTCTTTGGAAAAAGAAAGAGTAATATTTTAGTCGACAAGGAAACAAGTTGAGAAGATATTTAGGACTTGAGAACTTGTTCCCTTGTCGATTTTTATTCCGATAATTTAGCTTATAAATACAATACTTTTATGAAACGTGTTTTTTTATTGTCAGCTGCTCTGACTGCAGCTTTGATGGCTTCATGCAGCCATCCTGAAAGTAGCAAAGTCACTAATGCAACAACCGACGAGACTAAGTTTCTCGCTTTGGTTGATACACCGCAGATTACAGCTCCACCTGCGGAATTGAAACTAGACCCCTTTTATAAGAAATATATGAACGTGAACGGAATACACGTTGTCAGTTCATGGCGTGTTCCCGATAGCTGTTTTTATGCTGCTTATGTGAGTCTTGATGCACTTACCAAAATGATGCCAGCCGAGGTTATGGAATCATTGACCAGCCGCAATACAAGAATTGGTATTATGGCAAGATATGAAGGAACTACTGATATTCCGGAACATGCTTTCCTTGCCAATGACACTACTATCAACTGGGATTTGCGTGCCCGTGGATTAGGCGGAACCTTGCATATGCCTTTCTCTACATGTGCCGAGGAAAATATACTTGCTTATCAGATTGACAAATATCATGCGGAGGATATAATGATTCACGAATTTGCCCACACAATACATAATGTAGGTATTTCTCCGGTATATCCGGATTTTAATGATGAACTGCAAGCTTCACTGGACAAGGCATTGGCCGAAGGAAAGTGGAAAAATGTATATGCAGCCACAAATATTGAAGAGTATTGGGCTGAAGGCGTTCAGACTTGGTTTAATGTCAATGCCGAAGTGAATAACGATGGTGGCGACGGTAAACACAACAAAGTGAATACACGTGAGGAATTAAAGCGTTATGATCCGGGATTATATTCAATCCTTGCCAGATTCTTCCCTGAAGTGCAGGAGCAAATCAGCCGACATAAGAAAGTTAATCTGTATAATTATGAATGATAGATGATTAGTTGAATAAATAATGCATTGAAAATAGGTTCGGCCCCAGCTCGATTTGGGGCCGTATTTATTTCGTCGTGGGTTCGGTCCTACGCCGTGATACATCCGATCCTATTTTTTACTAATTCTTTCACGGAATATTTGTGGCGAAATACCGCTGTTACGTTTGAAGAATTTACTGAACGAAGCTTGGTCCGCGAAATTCAAAGAAACTGCTATTTGCTGGATTGACATTTTTGTAGATACAAGCATATTCCGCGCTTCACTATATATAAGCTCGTTGATAAATGAATTTACAGTTCGTCCTGTTTGCCTTTTTATTATTGATGTCAGATATTGTGGAGTGATATTCATTTTTTCAGCATAGAATGGAACATTATGTTCTGTCTTGAAATTAAGCATCAGAAGAGATATGAAATCCTGTAGAATCATTCTATATCTGGCGGTATTGGACGGTATATAATTTATTGTAAGATTATCCAGTATATTATCCAATTCCAGATAAAACTTTATAAGAGCATTCTGTATAAGTTCCAAATGATAAATATGAGCCTCTCTCAAAATTTGTTTTTTTATCTGTTTTATGCACTCGTCCAGCAGGCAACATTCCATATGGTTGATTTTTGCAATTGGCATACTGTGCATATTTATTCCTTTTGCAATCCTTTGCTTTAGATTAAATACACCAATCTTATCAATGAAATCTTTGTGAATACACAGAAATGTGCATTTGAAATCGTCAGAAATATCAGAGAAAAAAGTAAGATGCAAAGGCGAAAGAATACAAATACTGTTTTCTTCAAGAGCATGTTTGTTTTCGTCGATGTTCAGCACTGCTTTTCCTGATATTACTATAACGTAGGAAAACGCATTGACATATACAGGCGTTTTTCCCGAAAGAGAAAAATCTTCCGTACTATTTGACTCGAATACGGCAATCTCTCCGTTGTAACTGTCTCCTTCTTTTATGGAAATAATTTCCTGTATGTTTATGATATTATATTCATTCATAATATTGGACCGTTATATATGTCTTTGTCCAAAAGTAATAATTTATTTTATTCAATATAAATATTGACATTGTTTTATTAATCTCTTATTAAACTTTTCTTTCTGGTTATATGTCTGTTATTATATTGTTATATAATATATTTACTGTCACTTTAGTGTGATAATATATTCTGCTGGATTAATTATATGTTTCAAAAAAGACAAATTGTGAACCACAATAAACATCAATGGTAAAACATAAAAGTGTGAATTTTGCAATGGAATTTAAAGACAGAGAATAATATATGAATCGCACTAAAATTTTGACATCGTTGTTTGCCGTCTTTAGCATTTTGAATGTCGGAGCACAGCAACATAAAGTAATGACGATTGAAGAGCTTTTTAATCTGGCAGAATCGAACAGTAAAAGTCTGAAAGTTCACAATCTGGCAGTCGATGAAGCAATTCAGGCTGTGAAAGTTGCCAAAAATGACAGGCTTCCATCCATTGAAGCAAGTCTTTCGTTCAGCTATATTGGCGACGGATGGATGAGCGACAGGGATTTCTCAAATGGAATGAAAGCTGAAATGCCACATTGGGGAAATAATTTTGCATTCAAGGCTACACAAGCTATATATGCCGGAGGTGCCATAACTGCTGGCATTGAGATGAGTGAATTGCAGAAGAAAACAGCTGAAGCTAATTTGGACAACGACAGACAAAATATCCGTTTCATGCTTGTTGGCCATTATCTGGACCTTTATCAGCTAAGCAACCAGAAGAAAGTTTATGAAAAGAATATTGAACAGACAAAGTTGCTTATCGAAGAAATTAAATCTGCATTTGAACAAGGAACTGCCTTGATTAGCGACATAACCCGATATGAATTGCAATTGAAGAACCTGGAATTGGGACTGACCAACACAGAGAACCGCATGAGTATATTGAACAGAGAGCTGGTGACAACTATCGGTTTGGATACTGATATCGTGATTGTTCCGGACACTTCAATTGTTGGCAAACAGATTGAAATAATTTCTGAAACAGACTGGCAAGAGAAAAAGGAAAATTCCCCTTTATTGCGTATGGCAGAATTGGGAGTGAAAATGTCGGAAAAAGAACAGGATTTGGTGCGCTCTGAACGTCGTCCAACTGTCGGACTGATGGCTGCAAACAATTTTGACGGACCGATTCTTATTGAAGTTCCGCCTATAAACAAGAATTTCAACTATTGGTTTGTAGGTGTAAATGTCTCTTACAAATTCGATGCTTTGTTCAAAAGCAACAAAAAGCTGAAGCGTGCGAAGATTGCAACAATGAAGGCTCAGGAAAATCTTCGCCTTGCCGATGAAAGAATTTCAAATGATATCAATGCTGCTTACATTAATTTGCAGGAAGCATATACAAGATTAGATACGAAGCAGAAGAGTGTTCAGCTGGCTCATGAGAATTATGATGTAATTCACAACCGATATCTCAATGGTTTGTCGCTGGTGACTGATATGCTTGATGCAAGTAATATTCAGTTGAGCAGTGAGCTGGAACTTGCCAATGCTCAGATAGGAATTCTTTATCAGTATTATCTGCTTAAGAAAACGGTCGGTAACCTGTGATGGATAATTTTATTCCGTAATGTTAAAAAACATTCAAGTTTCACACCATTTGTTTGGTATTCAGATATATGATGAAATTGTGAAACTTGTGTTAGTGAAAAATATATGTATAAAATAAAGAATAATCATAGCAGATAAAAAAGGTAACGACGTTTCTCAAAAAAGCTCGGCATCTTTTTTCAAAAACACTGCGATGTCTTCGGGAAAAGCTGCCTACCTTTTTTGAGGAGAAAATACATCCGGAATCATATCCATTTACATCCGGAAGAAACTCCGGTTACATACGGATGTAATTCAGATTACTTACGGAAGAAAATCAAATTGCTTTCGGATGGTTTTCGGCGTAAGTTTCACAATAACTTCAGTAAACAATTTATCAAACTTCAAATAAACATAACACTATGGCTAATAACAATATTAAAAGGAATAAGACTATATCAAATATAATCTTGACTGTTGTCATTTTGGGTGGAATTGTGTGGGTGAGCAGCCGTTTTATCCATCTGGGAAATGTGGAATTTACAGACAATGCCCAGGTGAAACAGCATATCACTCCGATTAACACACGTGTTCAGGGCTTTATAAAGAAAATCTATTTTGACGAATATCAGCCGGTGAAAAAGGGTGATACGCTAGTCGTTATTGAAGATTCCGAGTATCAGCTTCGTCTGGCTCAAGCAGAAGCTAATTATCGCAATGCTTTGGTGGGAAAGGATGCTATGCATACAACGATAAATACAACTCAAAGCAATATCCTCGTCACTGATGCAGGAATAAAAGAAGCAGAAGTGCGCTTGAAGAATGCGGAAGTTGACTACAAAAGATATTCAGAGATGATTAAGAAAAATGCAGTCACAAAGCAGCAATATGACAGAGTGAAGACTGAATATGAAGCTGCAAAAGCTCGCTATGAGCAAATGACCAGACAGAAAGAATCAACATCGCTGGTCAAGCAGGAACAGACTCAAAGACTTGAACAGAATGATGCTGCCATCAAACTTGCTGAGGCAGAGTTGAATCTTGCCCGTCTTAATCTTTCTTATACAGTAATAGTTGCTACTGCTGATGGAATGACAGGAAGAAAGAATGTGCACGAAGGTCAGCTGGTTCAGCCAGGACAGACAATGGTCACTCTTATTGACAACACTGAGAAATGGGTGATTGCCAATTATAAAGAAACACAGACTTCGGTGATGAAGAACGGACAGGAAGTGGATATTGAGGTTGATGCCGTTCCTGGAGTGAAATTCAAAGGACGAATAGCTTCAATCTCAGATGCAACAGGATCTTCGCTTTCGTTGATGCCTCAGGATAATTCCGCAGGAAACTTTGTGAAAGTAGAACAGAGAATACCGGTAAGGATAGAGTTTACATCTGATAATAGAGCAGAGGATTTGGAAAGACTTAGTGCAGGAATGAATGTTGAATGTAAAGTGAATTATTGATATGGTCGGACCAAATATATCAACTCGTGTTATGATGTTCCGGGACTTTGTTCCGGACAAGCTGCGAGTGTTCTTGTGTCTTTTTTTTGCGGTGGCATTTCAATTTAGCGGAGGAATATATTTGTCTTCTGTATCGCAGATGGTAGGTTCGCTGGCTTTGATGCAGGAAGATATTATGATGGCAGGATATGCATCGTTCGTTGGGATGACGATGATATTCCCGATATTGTTTCGTTTGAAATTCCGCTTTACAACCAGAAGTATTTTGATGGTTATATGTCCAGGACTAATAATATGCAATCTGATAACAATGAATACTGACAGCATTCCGTTGCTTGTTTTCGTTTGTTTTGTTTCCGGAATTTTGCGAATGTGGGGAACATTCGAGGCTTTGTCGAATGTGCAGCTAAGTATAACACCGACAAGAGATTTTGCTGTATTCTTCCCGGTTGTTTATCTTATAGTGTTGGGTAGTATTCAATTGTCCGGACTTCTGACAGTTTATTTGGGTTATTGGGCAGAGTGGAGATATATGCATTATTTCATAATTGCATTGCTTTTTGTGGTTTGGGCATTGGTAGCAATGCTGACTCATCATTTCCGCTTTATGAAGCCTTTGCCATTGTTTGGCATTGACTGGATTGGTGGAGCTTTGTGGTCAATATTCCTGCTGTCTTTGATATTTGTGCTTGAATACGGACAATTCTATGATTGGTATGATTCGGACCAGATAGTTATTGGCACTGTTGTTTGCATAATATCGCTCGCGTTGAGCATACACAGGATAATTGTTCGCCGTCATCCGTATATATCAAAAGAAGCATTCGGATATAAGAATCTGGGATTGTTGCTTTTCCTATTTCTGATGTTGAGCTTCTTTCTGACAGCTCCGACTGTGCTTCAGAATATGTTCACAAGTGCAATATTGAAATATGATGTGCTTAATTCTGTGTCTCTGAATTGGTGGAATTTGGGTGGAACGGTTATAGGTGCAGCTTTGGCATACGTATGGCACGTCCGTTTTCACGGAGGCTTCAAAATACCGGTTATAACAGGTTTTTCTCTTATAGTCGGTTATTTATGCGTGATGTATTTTCTGATTGACCCTAACATGAATATAGAATGTCTTTATATTCCGACCATAATGCGAGGAGCCGGATATATAATATTGTATATATCACTGACTGTGTATGTGACTGGAATAGTTCCTTTCCAGCATTTCTTCCAGGTTCTTTCATTACTTGGATTTGTGCGTACCGGTTTCGGCTCAGCATTTGGTAGTGCGGTTTATGGCAGAATGTTGCAATATATTATTCCGGAGAATTTCCAGACTTTGAGTATTGAACTGGATAATGTAAACACAGCTTTTCATGAAATAGGATTCGGTAATATATATGGAGAAGCAATGAGACAGGCAATACTTGTAAGTCTGAAGGAAATGTACGGATGGATTTGTATTGTAGGCGTCTTGTTTATTTTGGGCCTTTTGTCTAACAGATATTTGAGAACCAATATTTCCGGAAGATTACCACGAATGAGAAGAATAAAAATGCTTATCAAAAAAGAAGTGTGATTTATCGTAAGCGTCTCCACGATTTCAAATTGCGTTAGGAAGAAAATACGGGTTATATATGGACTTATTCCATGATTAATTTCAGAAAACAGGTCCGAATCTACACGCAAAGTTAGGTTCGGACCTGTTTTAGTAAGATAGCGTGTTTTATATGGTTGTTAAACAGGATATTATCTTATTTATGCGCTCTGCAAAGATTTAATATATTCTATATGCCAGAATGTCATATGCTAAAAGCTATATTTCTTTAATTTTAGCTGTTCCAAGAGTTGATTTAATCAAGAAAAGACACTGATTTTACACTCTCCGGAAAATCATTACAATGTTCCCAGTCGGTTATTACAATGTTTGCCATGGGGTATTGTAATGTTTTGGTGATGTTATTTAAATAAGTTATTTTTGGTTAATCACTTTAATAATATATTGAGTATCAATTATATAATTACCCTTCGGGAGATGGAGGCAATTGAACAATTGACATTTCAGCTTGTTTTTTGCCATTAGCATAACAGTATATCTTACCACCTCTCGTATGGTAATTGTATAGCATTGCTCTGCCTGAATCGAATGTTACAACCTTATTTTCGTCAGGTTTAACTGAAAAATCAGTAATAAATATCCTACCCTCGTCAGGTTCATAATTACCTGAATCATCATTATCGCCATAACGTACATCAATATATACATCTTCATAATTGGCTAATGCAGCTGTATAGTTGATAACTCTTATCTGTCCTGTTACGTGTTGATTTGTATCAGAATATAACACATTTTCCAACCTAAATATAAGATTTGTGCCTTTAATTTCAATTTTTTGCTTTGCTGAATTAGGCAATGGGATAAACTTACCTGATTTTATCACTGATGATAATGATGTATTTGGTGTATCAGTTATAAATACAACCCCATAATAAATTTCATCTGTATAAAAAGAATTCAAAGGAACTTGTAATTGTTGTGTTAATCCAGTACTGCTTGTTGTCATCCACATTGGAGTAGTATAACCATCTCTTAAAAATGCAGCACCAAAATACATATTACTAATACTAACACTATATATATCACTTGCGGACAATTCATATTCATTAGGTGAATAACTAATTAAATTCAATGTTATTACACTATCAGCTTGATAATATGTACCTTCAAATGCTGTTGCTTGTACTGGCGGTCTTGCGTCTGTCCTATATCCTGCAAAATCTCCTAATCTATAAGGTGAATTAGTACCTCCCAATGGTGCTTGATATGTATAACCATTGGTTGATGATAATCCATTCATTAATGCTTGTGGATTGTCGAACACATTATAAGTTATACCACAATTACCATATGTTGACTTCCACCAATTAGATGGTCTTGAGGTTGTGAATGCATATCTAACAGGTTTATATTTTGCCCACATATTAATCTTATTACAACTGCATAATGTACCCAAATCAGTTGATGGATAACCTAATGCATTTCTTACATCCATTATTGATATATCAGATTTTGGTAATATCATCTTTTCATAATAGTTTTATCTTTAATTATTTGTTTGTAATTAACTGTTTAAGTTCTTCAATTTGTCCTTTAAGTAATTCAATTTCAGTTTGTTGTTTATCAATAAGTTGTTTAAGTTCTTTAGTTCCTGCAATTGATATAACTGCACCTAATGTTGCATAATCTAATCCTAATATTGGTTCTTCACTTGATAATGTATTTGGATTTTCGCCCAATTGATGTACAAATTCGGGAAAATATGGTTTAACGTCTTGTGCTGATAAACCTAAACACATTATCTTATCCTCGTCATCATTCCACGTATAATAGAATGGTTGAATATTATCCAATTTTTCTAATACGTTAGTTAAATCATTAAATCTGTGCTTACATCTTATATCAGATGTATTACTTACTGCACCTTGTGCACCAATACAAGTTCCTGAACCTGAATTACCTTTGAAAAATTTCACCCTGTACCACGGACTTACTTGTGCTGAACCTTGTCCACTCGGATTGTTGCACTGCCAATATAAGTCACCACTACCATATGATGAACCTCCAACGTCATTCTGCCACGCATAACCATAATTAGATAATGCTCTATTAACAATTTTTATGTATGCGCCCTGCCAACTTGTTGAATAACCATTAATTGTTAACCCTGCTACATTCTTATATATATTTAAATCGTTTGTAATTTTTCCGCCATTAAATGTTGCACCATCTTTACCATCAACTCCATCTCTACCATCTTGCCCTGGGTCTCCCTTATCACCCTTTGCGCCCTTAATGTTAACGCTTGTTGGAGTTGTTTCACTCGTTGAATTCGTCCAACTTAATACACCTGAACTATTTACAGATGGTCGCCAATACTTGAATGGTGCTGATGCTGTACCTTTTGAATATGCAATAACATCACCTGTACATGTTAATGATGAATGTTTAACATTGCTTGTTGTTGATAGATTCTGATTAATGTTGTCAAGATAACTCTTATTGCTGTGAGTATGACTCCTTGAATATGCTGTATCCCAACTTGATACATCTGATGATGATATACCATCTAATGTACTCTTATTGCTGTGAGTATGACGTTGTGAATATGCTGTATCCCAATTAGATGTCTTACCTGTTGTTATTCCATCCAATACAGTCTTATTAGAATGTGTATGATTATTGCTATACGCTGTATTCCAATTACTTATATTGGTTGAACTAATTCCTGATAATACAGATAAATTGTTGTGTGAATGTCGTTGTGAATATGCTGTATCCCAATTAGCTGTATCTGCACTTGTTATTGTGTCTAATACACTCTTATTCGTGTGTGTGTGCCCCTTACTTACTGCATCATTCCAACTATCTATCTTGTATTGTTGTATTGTGTCCAATACTGACTTATTGTTATGTTGATGTAATTCTGATTTAAGTGCTTTACTTTCAAGTGCTTGCCACAAATCAGTCTGTGCTGATAATGTACCTGTAATATCACCCCATTCTGATACAGTACCTCCACCACCTGTTGAACCAGTAACACTCAATACACCATCATTAATTGTTAATCCTGAACCAACCTTAATTGCACCCAATGCATCTGTACTTGCGATAGGTAATGTAATATCATGATTACCTGTACTATAAGCAATTACATCATTGGAAGATTTAACGGATTTAAACAATACATCACCTGTTGTTGACAAGTTTTGATTTATCAAATCTAACCAACTCTTATTAGTATGTTCATGTTTTTTTGCTGCTGCATCATCCCAATTAGCTGTATCTGCACTTGTAATACCATCCAACACACTCTTATTCTCATGTTGATGTAATTCTGATTTAAGTGCTTTACTTTCAAGTGCTTGCCATAAATCAGTTTGATTTGACAAAGTACCCTTAATATCACCCCATTCACTAACAGTTCCAGTTCCACCACCTGTTGAACCTGTTACTGATAATACACCATCATTAATTGTCAATCCACTACCAACCTTAATTGCACCCAATGCATCTGTACTTGCAATAGGTAATGTTATATCATGTTCTTTAGTTGCATATGCTATAATATCACCACTTGCACCCAATTCACCTTGTACTATTTGGCTTGTTCTACCTGATAATAATACAACATTGCTTAAATTCATTCCACCACTTGAACCACCACCATTATTATCAGTTGATGATGATATATTATAACCATTGTATCTCTTGTATTTGCTTCGTGGCTTTGCATCAATCCTTTTACTTGTTATTTCCATTTAATTAACTTGAATTAAGGTTAGTGTTGTCTGATTATAATAATAATCAATTGACTCACTTGTTATTATATATCTATTTCCATCATCTATAAATAGATGATATGGTGTAATATAAGATGACAATTGAACTGTCTGATTTAACTTAATCTTTGGCTGCCTATATTGGTTAACATTCCTTTCAATTAATATTTTCTCTAACTTTTCGCTTGTGTTGGTTATCTTATTGCTTATTGTATCAAGAATTTCACCGTTATATATTAGTTTGGAATATGATAATTCACTATTATTTTTTGTCGTGAATATAACTTCAACATCATCTAATTCATTGATATATTCATCATTAATTACATTGGAATATATTGTATCTTGATTCTTTTCTTTGCTACCTTCATTATTCTGAATTTTTTGTACGTTAAGTTCAATATTTTTTACGAAAACGCTATACATATTAAATCTGTCGGCAATCATTGTCGTGAAATAATATGACCATTCAACATTGTATAATGTTAACTTCGGTGTCCCAATTAATGTCCTATCAACATTAACAAGATATCCAGATAAATCAGGTACATTTAACCAATACACATTATCATCCTTGACACTTACCCAATTGTTAAACACATTACCCAAATCATTTGGATTAAATGTGATGTCAAATATAGATGGTGTTGTTGTCCAACTTGTACCATTGTAATAGTAATTTCCAATCTGTAATTTAGCTTTAATTAACCAATTGTTTTTCCAATTATCACCCTCACTACTAATATCATATCCATTTGGATATGGTACACCATTTTTGTTATTACAAACATTAACCTCAAAATTGATTGCTATCTTATAATCAGAATCAATAACTATTGTAGGAATCTTATCATAAGATACTTCTAACATTGGTGTTTGCTCGCTTGTACGTTTAGCATATAACAAGTTAACTGTGTCATTTTCATCAACTTGCTTAAATTCAAATGCATTGGTATATTCTAATTTGTTTGGTACATTATTACCGTCAAAATCAACCAATAATACTGGATAACAACCTGCATTACCTCTTATTGTTGTGCCTTCAGAAGTTGCAATCTCAAATGATGAACCATTCCAATTATAATATTTTTCATCAAAATCACTTGTAACACCACCCCAATATTTACGATATATGTGATTATCATCTGTAATATATTCAACTTTCATGCTTTGATTTACAATATCAAATTCCATTGGAGGAAAGAAATCCTCATCTTCAACCTCATAATCCGAACATACAACATTTATCTTATTATATCCTGCAAGTAATGATAGATTATTGTCAGCTGCCATTGATGTTAAACCACTGATATTAATCTGATTAGATGATAATGTAACCTTACTTGATGATGATAAAGTTGAATTGTATTGCCAATATTCATTATTACCATTATTAATGAAATCAACATCAATAAAGTATATATTACCATCTCTTTCTGTGATTGTCCAACCTAATATCTTACATATTTCTGCTAATATATCCTTGTAATTCATTGGTTTATCTTCCTCATCTATAAGGTTTTGTCTTAATGTTGTAATATTGGATAATATATTACTTGTGTTAGTTCCATAAGTAATAGGAATATATATGTATTGATAATCTCCATTTGATTTTGTTATACATTCTTTCAATAAATCCATTAAACTTATCTGAATATTACTATTATCGAACTCAATATATTCAAGTGTTGATAATGCTGATACAAATTCAATTGATAGTTCATTTATTGCATATGCTGTTTCTTGATTATAGATTTCAGGTGTAACAAAACCGCTGTAAATCACCTTATTAGCACTATTTAATAGATTAACTTTAAACTGTTGAGGTGTTGTTGCAAATAAATCTGTTAATATCCTATCAGTCACTATCTTAATTGAACCGTTAAGCAATCTTAACGGCTCATATAAATAATCTTCATTAGAATATTCAAGTGTAATAGGTGATACACCTCCTGTTAATTGTGTCACTGCACCACTATATCCATCCTCTTTAATTTGTATTGTATATCTTTGATTGTCAATTGAATTAAATCCAATTTCATATTTAGTATTATACATAAATTAATATCTCATTTGCTTTGAATTATAATTATTCAACGTTCCGACTAAATCCTTACCGTTGATCCTGAATGTTACTTCATTGTTCTGAACAATACCATTATTAATCATATTAAATAACTTGCTCTGTTGTAATGGATTAAGTATCATTTCACCTGAATTAACACGTGCTAATATATTATCACCTGTAAATGATGTTCCACCGACAATACCACCTGTCGCAAACTGTGGAATAGATGCAATTGCTGCTATAAGTGATGCTGCTGCACCTATTGCTGTTATCCAACCGATAACAGGAGTCTGTGCTGCACTTGCCATACCTTCAACAACCACTTGTTTAGATTTTAACCCAATTAAAGTTGTTATCTGTGGAATTAAAGACGCAATTCCTGTGGCAACATTACCTATATAATTTAACCAACTTGAAGTAGCACTGTCTGTTACATTTGCAATGCTGTTAAATAATGATAATGTGGTATTTAGTGATTCGTTGTATATGTTTTGTCCATCAATAACATTATCATTAATCGGCTTAAATGTTGGAATATTACTTATATATCCTGATTCAATATCATCTTTAGCATTTCTTCCACTATTTGTTAGAATTGATTCCAGCGGTGATGTACCTGTTTGGCGCAATTCTAACATTAATTTTAATGTTCTTAACTTGTTGATTTCTCGATTTATACCATATGCTACACCATCACTTGTTGCTAATTCTAACTTTTTCTGTAACTCTGAAATTAAGTTGTTAAAGTATGCTAATGAACCTGTTGGAATAACTTCTTTATTTTTGCTTGCAGATGTTGTTGTTGATTTAGTAACATCATCTGCTGCATCACTTATTGTTTCAGCTGCACCCTTTAAGTCTTTTTTAACAGTTCCTAATCTGTCTGAAATCTGTGATATATCATCAACATATTCCTTCAATATCTCTTTATTTTCGTCAGTAAGATTTTCTCTTAATCGTAACAATGCATTATAATAATCTTGAATTTCTTTACTATACTTTTCGCCAAATAAGAATTGTTCTTTGCCTTTAAGCATTTGAGATTCATTCTCAGTGTATCGGAATATATTAGGGTTTTTCCAGTTATCAATTACATCTTTATCCTTTTCGTATTGTTCTAATTTTTGCAATAGGTCAGAATAAGGATTTGTAATCTCATTATATATTTCTTTGATATTATTTTTATTGAACTCGTCACTAACTCCTAAATTCTGCAATATATTGGTTAGGTCTTTTTCAGCCATAACCAATTCTTTTTCAGTTTGTTGAATAGTTTTTGATAACTTTTCATTAAGTTCATTATATGCTTGTTTACGTTCTTCAAGTGGTCGTGTCGAATCTTCAATTATTGCCTCTAAATTTGAGGTTAACGCATCTGTTTGATCTAGTCTACTTTCTGTTAAATTTTTCCAATCTGATAAATTTCGTTGAGATTTAGCAAATTCTTTATTTAACTTAATTGCTTCCAATATTCCATTATTATATCTTGTCCAATCACCACTTAATAATGAATTAAAAAAATCATTAACACTCTTTTTTCCTGCATTAAGTACATCATTATATTCTGCTTGTGCTGTTGCTGATGAATTAATTGCAAATTCAGCTGTGCTTAATACAGCCATTGCACCACCGATTATACCACTAACTTTACCTATTGCAGCACCAACACCGCTAAAGGCTTTTCCCATTCCTTCAATGCTGATTGTTGATTGCTTTGCGGTCGCTGATATATCTCTGATTGATTGTCTTGCTTTACCAACGTTTGTATCCCATTGTTGGCTATTTAGTTTTAGCCTAACTACTAAATCATTCATAATCAATTATTTATTAAATATGTTTTGGTTGATTATTTCCTTTGCTTTTTGCCTGAACATCTCAATATCTTTTTCAGATAATTTTTCATTTTTCTTTGTTGTTGTATTACTTACATTATCCCAATCAAATTTCATAATATCTTGTGGCTTAAGTTTTTTTGTTGAATTAGTTTGTGCAATAATATAACTAATATTACGTGTCATTTCCCAATTATTTCTGTAATGATATGAATAATTGGATAATATTAATTCCAATTCATACATTTGCATTTGGTCGAAGAAGTAATCTATCGGATAATGAAGTTCTACAACAACTAACTTGAATATTTCTTTAATACTTAATCTTTTTTTTTATCACTATTTTCTTCTTTAACATCTTCATTATTAGATAATTGCTCTTGAATATTATAGTGATTTGTTATGAATTTAAGATAAGAATTAAATAATTCAGGTTCATTATCACATTGTTCTATAAATTCATCAAAAGTTAAATTGAATTTATCTTTATTACTTGCTAACAATAAAGAATAGAAAAAAATGTAATGGTCTAATAGTGATTTTAACTCAAATACTTTATCTGAGATTTTTTCAAATAAAAAAATGGCTCTTAATGTATATTTAATAGTATAAGCCTGATTGTTGATTGTTATTTCCATATGAATTTATATTTATATCAATAAATATATAAGTTGCCATAATTATTATTATTAATTAAAAAAAGGATAACGCTAATGATAGTGTTATCCTTTAATTATTTAATAATCAATATATTATACAGGTGTAACAATTGATGGCATATCCTTCAAGTCAAATGGCATTCCTGTATTAGTAGATTGAATTGCAAGATATGTTACACCATATTGTATGTAATATTTACCCTTTTCGATAATCATCTGTTGTTCATATGGTATTGGGTCGTCAATTGTTCCTTGATGTTCGTCCTTATCTAACTTGTGATATAATGCATATTGTGTATCAGGAGTCTGATTATCCAATACAACATTAATTGGTTGAATTGTCTGATATAGATTATCTTGATAATTAACAATAAAATCTTTTGGTAAGGATTTATTTAAATAATCTTCCCATTTAGGATAATAATCTTTTCTATTTAATGATTCTTCAACAGTTAATGATAATGAATTAATTGTATATTTAATGATTTCTTTGTTTTTATCAACATCTTCAATTACAGCTGTTATATTATCAATATTTTCTAATGTTGATATTGTTGAATCAGCCTTAATTGATTGAATATTAGTTGCTTCTGTATCATCAACTTCAAAAAATTCTGATTCATCTCTATTATCAGGTGCATATATAACATCAGTAAAGAATGTATAACCCTTATCTGTATATTTTTTGTTTGTATTTGCTTGTAATTTCTTCATAATATATTAATTGTTAATGGTTTAAACAACGGTAAACCCTTTATTTGTTGCAATTGCAATTTCATCTTCTGTCAGTAATGCTTTGGTTGTTGCATGTAATTTAATTGTAAATGATGTTGAATAACCTGCTGTTGCTCTATCGAATGCATTGTTGAACAAGAACAATACAGATTCTTTGGTAAGTGCTGAACAAGGTGTTAAATCTAAAGTTAAAGTTGAATCTTTGTGTCCTATATCATTGAATTTAAGGTCAGTTAATGCTTTACAATTATAAAACATACTACTATAACTTACAACTTTACTTGTATTCCAACTTGATAAATCAAGTGATGTTAATCCTGAGCAACTAAAAAACATATTATTTAAACCTGTTGCATTACTTGTATTCCAACCATTTAGATTTAATGATGTTAAACCTGAACAACTATTAAACATATTTTCAAATGATGATATATTAGATACATTAAAGAAAGATACATCAAGTGATTGTAAGTTTCTACATCCCGAAAACATATTAGTTATACTTGTAACATTATGTGTATCCCAACCATTTAAATTTAATGATGTTAAACCTGAACAATTTTTAAACATCTCACGCATATCAGTAACATTAGAAGTATCCCAACTTGATAAATCTAAAGATGGTAATTTTCTACATTCACAAAAAGAACTAAACATACTTGTAACTTTACTTGTATTCCATCCGCTTAAATTTAAATTTGTTAATCCTGAACAGTTATAAAATGTTCTATATATTGTTGTAAGATTACTTGTATCCCAACTTGATAAATCAAGTGATGTTAATCCTGTACAATAATAAAACATATTACTTATATCAGTAACATTATGTGTATCCCAACCATTTAGATTTAATGATGTTAAACCTGAACAGTAATAAAACATCTCTTTCATATCAGTCACATTAGAAGTATCCCAACTTGATAAATCTAAAGATGGTAATTCTATATCTCTAAACATTTTACTCATATCAGTAACATTACTAACATCATATTGTGTTGGCTCAAAAGTTGATGAATATCCAAATTTCAACCCATCAGGTACAACAAACTTTTCACCTGAACCACCACCACTGATACTATCAATCTTGCTTGCATAAGTTGATAATGCATCATCTGCACTACATTCAACACCCTTATTAGTAATTGATTGTGCAATTGCTGTTTTTGCATTACTTAAATTAGTCTGTATATTTTCTAAATTCTGCTTTAATCCCATTTCATTAAATCATTAGAAGTATATTATTTGATAATTCAGTAGTTCCAATTAATTCTGTTTCAACGGATAGTAATCTTGTATCAATTCCATTAACTGTTGTTGTTGTCGCATAATTAGCTAATTCAGCATCTGTTACATAATCTGTTGGTAATTCAGATTTTAATGCATAATCACCCTTAACTTGATAGGTTGCTGATGCATTTTCTTTTGTTTCAAATCCTTGTTTATCTGTTGTATAAGCTGTAACATCAACTTTATCAGTTAATTTACCATCAACTTCTTGTTTGTTATAATAGTTAGATAAATCAGTACCTCCACTAACTTCAATTGTTATATCTCCTTCACCCAGTAATGAATTACCATTGATTGTTTTAATGTTTGTTCCTGATTCCAATAAATCTTGTTTACCTTGCAAACCTGCTGTTAATTCACTGTTTGTTACATAATTAGCATCATTGGTTAATTGTGATACAGTTGTTGGAATTGATGGTTTATCAGCTAAATCATTATAACTTCCACTTGTTGCTACTGTTGAGAATGTTGGCTTATTTTGAACATTTTCCCATTCAACACTGTCTGCAACTCCACCACCTGTTGCAGATAATAATCCATCTTCACCAACTGTTAATCCTGCACCTACTTTTACACCACCTAATATTTCAGATGTTGCAACAGGTAATGTATATTCTTCAGGGATTTCATCCTTTGTTGCATAATTCTTTTCCAATAATTCTGATTCAGTAATATATTCAGATGGAATTGATGTAAGATAACCACTATCATTAGTTAACTGTGATACATTTGTTGGAATCTGTGATTTAAGTGCAAATTCTTGTTTATCAGATGTATAAGCTGTAACATCAACTTTATCTTCCAATTTATTGTCAATCTGTTCACGTGTATATGTATCACCAACAGTTCCACCACCACTATTTCCAATCTGAAGGAAAAAATTGGTGTTTTGTGTTAATATATTGTTATAATAACCATCATCAAATCTATCATCAATTATTGAATATCTAATCTCAGCCTTAAGTTGTCCATTACTCAATGTCGCTAAATCATCAGAATTGATTGGTGCTAAATCTTCATCCTCTGTTGTATATATATTCTCCTTATCTATTGTTATATATTCATCAATACTATATGTATAGAATTTTACTTGAAATTCGTTAGTATCTGATACTTTAATTGATTGTTTATCAGCATTTAATAACCCTATAATAGGATAAATTAAATCTTTATACTCTTTAATAATCATATGATTTCTTTTTTATTAATAAATATTACTTGAAAAAAATAAGCTACTCCAAATTGGAATAGCTTATTAATCATAATTATAATGTAATAATGTGTATTATTCTGCTTTATCGAGTGCGCCATATCCTGTCATTGATACGCTAAATGATGCATTCTCACCATCTGCTGCATTTGCAGATAGACTTGTAATTAATACTTGACCTTTATATCCTCCTGTGCCCTTTGTCCAACTATCACCTGTCATGTCACCTTCTTTTACGCAGAAATAAATTTCAATTGGTTTTTTTCCAATGAATGCAGAATACATTAAGTCATAACCATTTGCGATTCCATCTGCATATAAGTTCTCAGATGATGCTGTCCAACTTAATTTTTTCACCACTGATGTACTCCATCCACCTCTGTGGTCTTTAGATGATGTTTCAGTTGTTTCAGCACTTAATTCAATGCTGCATGATGTTGCATAAGCTATTGATGTATATGTGTCGCCAGTACCCTTGATAAATAACATAAGGTCTGAACCATTTGTTACTTCTTTAGTCATATATTTATTTGAATTTTTAAATCTTATTTATTAATAAATATCCCTTATTTGTTTACCTTGAAAATGAATGTTAACTGTTGTAAATATGCATCATTATAATTCTCTGAAGTTCCTGATAATCTTATACTTGCAATTTTATATTCATCAATATTAAGGTTTCGTTTACCGTCCAATTCACTTATTATTGCATCTGCAATTATTAATGATGTATCATAATCTTCTGCAACCACAATTATATTATAGGTTAATTCAGATTGATATTGATTATCTTTAGTAAATGATTGATTATCATTACGTTGATAAACAATATAAGGGAATGTTGTAGATAATGGTGCAATTAATGGATATATCTTATTATTTACGTGTTTTTTAATTTCTTCTTTATCCAATAATTTTTGGATTACTTTACTGAAATATATTGTATTGTTCATATCTGTTGTTTATCCCATATTTTTTTAATAGAATCTCTTATTATTTGGTTAATGTTCTGAAAAACAATTGGTTCTGTTTGTTCTTTGGCTTTAGAGAAAAAGTTAATTGGTCTAATCTGCCCTGTGCTGTGAGTTAATCGTTTGGTTCTTTGTTTGGTTCTTCTCAGGTCAGTTCCCAATTCAAACCATTTCAAACGTCCATCTTTCAAGATTGCAGCTGTAATGGCTTGTTTAGCTTTATTAACTTTTAGAGTAATACCGTTTATTAACTTCAATCCTTTGAATCTACCTTTTTGTGTTACCTTATTAGCCGTTGGAATTTCCTTCTTCAGGTTTGCCCTTGCTTGTCGTACTAATATTCCAATACCTCGCCTTAATGCATTTACAAATGCTTTTTTCTGTTTCTTGCTGTCTAACTCACTGAATTTCTTTATTATAACATCATCGTTAATAACTTCCATTTTGGTTAATATTGTTAATCATCGAAAAGAAAATAATCAATCTTTTTTTCATGCTTTTTGCTGTGACATTCTTCACATAATGTTTGTAAATTATCCCAATCAAAAGCCAATCCAATCATTTCATTTTCAGATTTTCCATTTGAAATTGGTGTAATGTGGTGCACATGTTTACCCTCGATTGCTTTATTATTCTTCAGGCATTCTTCACATAATGGATTTTCGCTGATATATGATTTTCTTAACTTTTGCCATCTTGATGTGTTGTAAATATTTTTGTAAATCCAACTTTTTTTTGTCTGAAATTTCTTATTATTTTCCTTTCGTTTATTATTCTGATTTTCAACTGATTGAAGAAATGGCATATTATTTACTTATTTAATTTTTCACAAATTATTTCAAGTTCATTAGAATAACTGATTGGATTAATTGAAGTTATCGTATAATCTGTATTATTATACTTGATAATGTCAGTGTAACTTATCTTTCTCTTATAAACAATAAATGTTACTCTATCAGTCTGCACCATTTCATCATTAATAATCTGAATATTATTAGAATTGAATTTAACTTGTGCCTTCAATTGAAATCGTAAATAATATTTAATATCCTCACTTCCTGACTCTGAACGTGTAACCACTTGATTCCACACTTCAATATTTGCTTTTTTGTTTCCTGCTGCCATAAGTCATTGATTATTTGATTGTTATATTTCTGTAAGGTGCTAATAGCATTTCAAATGAATATGGAATTTTGGTTACTGATGCAAATGCTATTGGTGTTCTATTCTCGTAATATTGACTTGCCAACATTATTATAGCATACTTTACCGATTCAGGGATAACATTGAAATCTTTAACAGTCTTATCCAGATAATTAAATACAGCTTCTTCACTAACTATCAGTAAATTAGCTAAATAAATATCTTCATCATTGTAATCTTGTTCAATATTAAGATTGTATTTTAGTTGTTGTACACTTGTAATCATATGATTTCTTTTTTATTATAAATATTACTTGAAAAAAATAAGCCACCTCAATTGAGATGGCTTATAATATTGTTTGATGTATTATTTATATGTTGATTATTATCAATATTAAGCTAATGTAATTTTAGCGACATTTTTTGCCAAATTTGAAACTGCTGCATCACCATATACATTTACACACACTCTGTTCTGTCCTTTGTGAGCCAAAGTCAATTCATCTGAAATTAATCCAATGAATGCAATATTAGACCAACATGAATTTGGATTAACGGCATACATTGTACCAGCTGGAACATAAGATGATGCAAATGCTTGATAACCACCAATTTTACCATCTGCATCGATAATAGCTGATGGAAGTTCATTTGTTTTCTTTGATACAGCTTTAAGTTTTAACAAGTCTTTTGGATTATATAAGTAAACAATACTTCTCACTTTTGCATCTTTTAACAGTCCTTCAGCTTCAACGATTTTTTCGTAATTAGTTGTACCTGCACTTGCTTCAAGTGTTGCAGCTGACATTGAACCGATTAATTTTTCATTAACTTTTTCATCTATAATAGAATAAATTGAATTGCTAACTGCGCCATCAAGTGAAGGTGCTGCAACATTTGCTAATTTCTTATCAAGAGCAAATGCACCTGATAGTCTCTTTAATTCCAATTTAGTTGGATTAACTGAAATTCCTGTTGCTGTTGTATCTGTACCATCTTCTTCTTCCCACGATAAGTTCATACCATCCAATGTTGGCACAACGAATGCAGCAGGAACTTGTACAGCATTACCACCCATTGTTGCAATGAATGACATTTCAGCCATTTGATTTTGTACGTCTGCAACTTCTGTTGGGATTATTTGTTCACCATTTGTTGGAGAACCAGCTCTCATAATATATTCATTATCAGCAATTTGCATTCCGAAACTTCTTAATTCTGAACGCAGATTTGATTGATTTTCATCATTAACGTTTTTAAGATTTCTTAAGAAACTCATATTTTTATTTGATTTTTTATCTTTATTATTATCTGTTGTTATTTGCTTATCAATATCTTCTATTTTTGCTCTAATCGATTGAAACTCTGTATCTTCCACCTTAAGCAATTCTCTTTTTTCTATTTTTGCTCTGTTAAGGATTGATTTCAATTCATTAATTAGATTTGCTCTCTGTTCCAATAATTCCAATTTGTTCATATTTATTGGTTTTTTCTTTAATTATAAATATCAGATTAAATTAATTATTTTTCCAATTCATTGATAATCATCTGATATTGATTATAATATTCATCTGATGGTTGTATTTGAGTTGATTTGTTTCTTGCATATAATTCTGTTGCAGAATACGCAGGAACTAATACAGCTGAGCAATCAAATAGTTGTTCAATCTTTGTAATTCTTCTGATGTAATTATATTCAGCTGATTTTTCCCATTTTTCACCTGAACCATCTTTTGGTAACGAAAATGCAAATGAACTTTTGTCTAAATCACCCCTTTTTACAAGTTCGTAAAATTCACTATTTAAACAATTAAATCTATATTTAAGACCTTTATTGTCAATAGTTAATTCAAGTGAACCTTCACCGTACTTACTTCTTGCTAATGGCACTGTCTTATCGTCGTGATTGTAAAGGTAGAATATATCTGATTTATCAATTAATTCTTGATTAACCGCCTGTGGTTCAATAACTTCCCTGAAACCACCCAAATCTTCTGATAATTCATTAAATACAATTGCATAACCTTCAATAATTCTTTCAACTTCTTCATTTTCAACATCTTCTGTTGGTTGTTCAATTACATCTTCTGTTGGTTCTTCATCAATAACTTCATCAACTCGTTCTTCAACTTCTTCTTCATTATCAACAACAGCTTCAACAGGTTCTTCATCAACTGTATCTTCAACAATATCTTCAACCACTTCTGTTATTGGTTCTTCAGTTGGTTGTTCAATAATATCTTCAACCTTATCTTCAATTAATATATTGTCTTGTCTAACACATTTTTTCTTTTTCATAATAGATTAATCCTTTAATATTAAATATTATTATCACTTGAAATTAATCCTGCCTTAACTGCATTTAGGTTAATATCTATTGGTTGTGTGTTTTGCTCAATGTATCTGTTGTCAGTTCCGTCAATATTACTTGTTGGAAGATTAAGTTTATTGCAGATTTCATTTGGACTGATTACACCCATTCGGAATAATTGGGAATAATATGATGCAATTGTTGCTCTATCAGACTTAATCAATGATTCATAATTAAACTGTAAGTCTTTAGATTTATATTCAGATTTGAAATAGAACTTTCTCTTAAACTCATCAAGTATTATTGATGCAATAGGTGCTATTGTCTGAGTGATGAAAACTGTTTGTTCTTGTTCTGTTATTGAAGTACCATCAAACAAGTAACTAACAGGTATATTCATTATTCTTGCAATCTGATTCACGTTAAACTGTTGTAACTCAAGTAATGCATTATCTTTTGCATTTGTGCTGATTTTATCATACTTCATCTGCCCATCAAGCACCACAATACCATTGTTGGCTGATGCTGTCAAGAAATCTTTTTTTGCTTTTTCTGCTTGAGTCTGTGGTACGGGTCTATCGCTATTTACAGGTGATAATATACCACTTATTGCATTGCCATTGAAGTAGTTAGATTCATATGATTCAATTGTATTAACCTTCTTTAATACTTGATTTGCATATTGCTTCAAGCTAATTCCACTGTAACCATTGGTGTTATTATCAGGAAAAAAGTAAATCAACAGATAATCAGTAATATCTATTACCTTACCATTATAATAATATGTTGGTATATTATTAATCCTATCCCAATTACACTTAAATAACTGTGAATCACATAAATATAATGATGTAATTTCATTAGTTAATGTTCTATCAATCTTAACCAGTGCATTACCATAATCAAAGATATTTTCAATTAATTTTTTCTTGAAAATTCCTGCTGTCATGTATGGATTAGGTGAACAATTAAGTAAATAATCCAAATTACCATATATCTGTGTTCTTTTATCCTTAACTATCTGATATTCATTTACTTCTAACAAAGATATTGCATTAGCTATTGCAGATTTGCCCCTTAATACACTTGCATTACCCATTACATTACCAACGCTACTTAAGTATTGAGTAATGTTTCCAACTTGTTGAACATTACTTGTTGTTGGTAATGATGTATCTTGTGTTTGTTTATTTCGTTTAAATATGTTTAGTTTCATATTATATATAATATTTATCTTATTGATAAATATTCCTATAATGATACATTATAGATAATAATATCAATTCATTAAATAGCAATAATTGCTTGATAAATAGCCACCTAACGCCATCTGCATACTTATCACACTATCTATCTTATTTGATTTTGTGTTGTTCAGCTTCATGCATTTTACGTTACCTTGTGATGTTTCTTTTATCACTGCATTATGAAAATTCCATCTTGTTACAGCATTCTTATCAATTTTACATTGCTCACGTAATAACATCATTTTCAACTCTTTAGTAGCCTTATTGAAGTTCATGAAACTCTGCGAGAATGGAATAATTGGAATATCTGGACAACATTTATTTAATTCAAGTTGGAATGATGTACTGTTATACACATCTAAATGTAATTCAATGATATTGATATTATAATCATTAACAATTTCTTTGATTTTGCCAACTATTGCATTGGAATCCAAACAATTACCCTCTGTTAATTGAATATAATTCAAGTCTGCCCACACCCTAAACTGTGACTTAACTTGCTTGTAATTGTGATTCTCCTTTGGCAAGAAAAAATAATTGAAATAATAGTAATATCCATCCTTTGGTATCATAATTGTTAAGACGTTTAAGTCACTAACACTACTTAAATCCACTGATGCAAAACCCCAACAACCTTTGAAATTATTAATATCAAGTTGTTCCATATTATTAATCACAACTGCATCATCTATATACTTTTCATCATTATTATTACTAACTGTACCATCAATCCACCTATTGAAGTGCTTAATTAACACTGAATTACGATTAGTTGCATCTAACTTCGTTGATTCAATCTGATTCTTTAAAAAATCTTCTGATACACTAATACCCAAATTAGGATTACTTTTTTTAAGTAATGATAAATCCTTTTGCCATTTATCTCCTTGAATATCTTCATCATCTAGTTCATAAATAATCAACAATAATCTATCATCATAATCAATACCACCATCAATCATTTTCTTATATTGGAGATATTGCTCATACATATACTTGCTTAAGTCATTTCCAGTTGTTCCGATTTGTATAATTAATGGTTGCTTTCTGCTGACTTGCCCTGATAATAATACATCATATGTATCTTTATTACTGTAAGCCATCTCATCAATAATTGCAACTGACGTGTTTAACCCATCCAATAATCTGTGGTCTGCTGCCCTTATCTGTAATCTGTTATTCTTGTACTTGATTCTACTAAACTGTGGTATAATATGCTTGTGTTGTGGATCAATCTGACTTGCATAACTTGTTGTTATATTGAGATTTATCTTTGCTTGTTCAACGCTATTGGCTACAACAACAACTTCTGCATTTGGTTCATTATCTAACATCATGAAATATAATGATAGTATGCCAATCAGTGATGATTTTCCTTGTTTACGTGCAAGACTGAAATATACCTTTTGATATTTTCGTGTTCCATCTTTCTTTAACTTTAATCCTAACAAGTTGGCAATGAAGAACTTCTGCCAATCAGACAACTCAAATGACTTACCGTTATATTGCCCTGTGTAATGTTTAAATTGAAAACAAAACCTGTTGAATATCTCAACAGGCTTGTCATCATATATTATATCATCTCGTTCCAAATCAGATAAGAATCTTCGACATGCTGCAACAACTGAACGACAAGCAATTATATTACCACTGATTACATCATTAGCATATTTAATTGCTTCATCTTTAATCATTTGTATCTTCTTCTTTACCTTGAATTATGTTATTTATCAATTCGTTGAACTCATCAGATTTTTCATCAACTTGTTTCTTTCCAACCACTAAATTGTTGTCCTTCAATATTTTACTAATGATTGAAAATGTTGGAATTATATTATCTATAAGCTGATTTTTCTTGATTCTCTTTAATCCTTCTCTTGTGGTGTATTCAACCAGCACACCTTCCTTCTCGATGGCTGCAAGATATTCGTTAACCATTGATATTAAGATAGTTAACATTGTCTGATTAATTCCTGATAATTCGCATTCCTTTGCGTAATTCTGAATGTCTTTTAGATTGAATTTTTGTAATTTTTTCATTTTGTATAAACCCACCAACCCACCATCATTTTACATTATTATTATTGTTATAAATAAGTATTTGGAATAATAAGAATTGAAAAGTATCTCAACTACCTAAAGTTGACTTCATATTTAACCTGTGTGTCACAAGGAGGTTAGTGTTGGGATTTAAAGCATTGATAATCAATTTATTACACCCTATCCCCCTACTTATTGTATCCTCTACATTATTATAAAAAATAAACCATTGATAATCAGGCTATTACCAATGGTTCAAAAATAATTAAAAATATGAAAAACAGTAAAATTATATATCTCCCTCTGAATGTCAATTTATTAATATTGTTTTGGAATTATCAAATGAATAAAATGTTTTTTCTCGCATTCGATTGTTATATACATTATCCTTTATCCTTCTTGTAAATTTATAATCGTATTTATCTTTGTACTTATTTAAGTGTAAGACTCTTATCTTCTTATCTTTGCCATATATATATACAACTATAACTTCATCAATATAAGTTAGTTGCAACAGTGATTGATATTTAGCTTCATCAATTACCACTGACTTATACTGACTTGATGTAATGTCAGGTCTATACTTGAACTCAATGCACACAGGCACTGTATCACCACTTACACCGTCCATATCGTAATGTTCGAATCTTCCTTCTGTCCTTCGCCAGTAAGTAACATCTATCTGCTTAAGTTTATCCTCCACTTGCTTGATGATATTATCTTCTACTCTCTTGTAATTGATATATCTAATCAATTCATCTTTACTATATATATCAGTTGTATCTATTTCATCAACTGTATATCCTTTCATCTCTTCGTCTGTAAGCTCTACAACCTTTTTATTTTGCAACATTATTAGATTATTCATAATTCTTTCATTTTTCTTTCAATTATAAATATCTCTTTAAACTGAAAAGTTGAGATATTTTTCAATTATTTTTTATTGAAAAATAAAAAGCCACTATTTTCACAAACGGTGGCTTTGGCAATGAAAGAATTTTTATTTTTTTTTAAAATGTCATAAAAAAAATGGCTGTACTGCTTCGTTCAAAAGTTTAAAGCTTTTATAATAAATATATCGTAAATCATAAATTAGTCAATAGTTCAGGATAATAATATTGATAATTTATTGGATAAGTTGACAATTGTGTTATCGAGATTAACTGAATATTCATCATTACTTATTACTATCAATGCACCAATTGGAATATTATTATCGGCTGTTGTTAACTCAATTATATATACATGCTTACCATCTTTTATGTTGTATATTAAAGAATATAACTTACTATCATCTATTCGCAAGTTAGTTATTGTATTATTATATCTGCCACGATTACTGTACAGGATATTACCCATATTGAACAATGATATATTAACGTGTTGAATGTCACTGAAATGACTATCACCGTTCTTGCAAAGCTCAAAAGTATTACTAACAAATAAGAATGAAGTATTAGCCAGATTAGATACTGTGTTATGGTACTCCATTATTGCTATATCTTGCACACATGCATGTGAATAGAAGAATCTATATAGTTCTTGATGTACCTTATTATTTATGTCTCTTCTATTCTGTACATTATTAATATGTTGCTGCTGTTGTTCTATCTTTTCCGTTTCTTTTATTTCATTTGATTTTGATATATAATAATTGAATAACAATTGATTTTGATATACTATATAGATAGATGTTATTGTGAATAGGATAAGCATTGCAACCCATAATGCTATTGATTTGCCATTTTTTTTAATAACCTCTATTAATTGGATAACACCTGTTACTATATTATTGATTAATTCCCCTAATATTTTCATCTGATTTATTATTGATTAGTTATTATACTAATAAATAGAAATCAGATTATTTTAATTTTCAAGTTTTTCCCATATTATTTTTTTTATTTAGTTGAAAGAATAATTACAGTGCAATAATGCAACTTGATGACTATATATGCAAATTTTTATTTGTTAATTTATACAAAAGAAAATCCCAACTGATATTATATCAATTGGGAAATAAGAAAAAAATATAACAAAAATGAATAATAGTTCTATTAATAAATATAGTGATTTATAGAAATTTAAAGGTTTTTCCTGAATTATTTTTTTGCTTTTTCAGCAAAAAAGTTGCATTATTGCAAAAATATCTCAACTATACAGATATTTATAATTGAAGGATAAAATTAACAAAAATAGAAATAATATGAAAACAGAAAAAGTAAATTATCAATTCGTTGCTGTTCCAGCAAAATTAAATCTCTTATTAGATGATAAATGTAGTAAGATGTTGAATGTATTATTACAACTTCATTTTGCGTTTGCTGATGAAAATGATATGTTCTATTCTACGATTGAACAATTAGTAAAAATGTCAGGATTGTCTAAACGTGTATTGAATGCTGTATTGGTTACGTTAAATAGATACTATATAATAGATGTATATAGTGTTGGACAAAGTAGAGGTAAACAAGCAACTAAATTCAGAATTAATTTTGATGTAATTGACTTTTTTGATAATGTTGAATTTAATGTTATCAATGAAATTGATAAGATTCAAACTATAAATTATACAGACAAAGATTATAAAGTTGAATATCAAAACTTGTCAAATTTAATCACTAAATCCAATTCTGAAATTAACTTGCAAATTTTAATCACTAAAATAGAGATAAACGATAATCAATATTTGCAAAATTTAATCACTAAATCTACTAACTTGCAAAATTTAATCACTAAACTTGTCAAAGTTAATCACAATATATATATTACTATATATAGATTATTAAGTAATAATAAAATTAAATTTAATATAGATCATGATATTAATAATAATGTATTATATAATAATATAGTTAGTGATGAAAATTTGAAAAATAGAAAAAATCAAGTTGAAGAAAATAATAAAGTTAATTGTTATATCTCTAATGAAGAAATTGAACAATATGATAACTCTAACAGTAGAGTTGGAAATAACTTTATTTCCAACGAAACGATAAATAATAATGATAATTCCAACTGTGAAGGAGGAAAAGATAAGGAAAATTCAGGTAATAATAACTCAGATAATTCCAATGAAGTAAATAGAGCTGTTTTAAGCTGTTTTTCCAATGAAGATGATAAATTAGTTATCTCAGACGAGAAAATGCCTGAAACAGGCTTAAAACAAGCGAAAACAAGAAATTTAACAGATATTAATAAATCAGTTAATTCCAACACTATTATAATAGATGGTGAAACTTGCGAGTTAGGAGATATGACAATTGAAGAATTTGTTGATGATTATTATAAGGAAGTTATGGATATTCTTAACCCAGAAGAATTTGATAAAGAAAGAAATAAATTTTGCAAATTCTTAAATTCCAATAAATTATATGGTGAAAAATATGATAAATTATGTGATAGACTCGATGCAAAAATGAGTAAATATCAAGTTAGCTTAAACGATAAACAAGTTGAAAAAGCAATTGTTGATTCTTACGTTGATTATTCTGAATCTCAGATACTTGAAATAAAAAAAGGATTATTATCTGAATGTTTATCATTTACCGCCAGTGGTAATAACAGTATTAATCACTTCATCGAATTAAGGAGTCAGTACAGAATGTTTGTTCAATACAATAATATCCAAAACTCACAAGAAACTAAACTATTAAATGAAAAGTATCAACAATTGAAGAAAGAATATTCAGCAATCGAAAAGAGATAATATATTTCAACTTTTCTTTGCTTTTTATTAAAAAAGTTGCATATTTGTTAAAAATATTTCAACTATACAGATATTTATATATAAAGGGAAAAAAATAATTCAACTAAAAACTATAACGAAAATGAAAGAACAACAACTAATCAGAATGATTGATATATTCCAAATAGGAATAACAGTAATAGCAGGAATAACAATGATAATGATGCTATTCTAAATAATAAGAATAAAATATAAATTGAAAAATGAATAACAAACCACACAGCGAAGAAACGAGAAAGAAAATATCAGAATCGAATAAAGGAAAAAAAAGGTCTAAAGAATTTTGCGAAAAAATATCAGAAATCAGAAAAAAACAACATGTGAAAAAATCACCTGAAACAAAAAAGAAGATTTCCGAAAAAATGAAAGAGATATGGAGAAATAGACAAGTTGACGCAAACAAAAATATAGAAGAAATATAAACTACAAGTGCCATAATTAATATAAGTTATTTTGTTTTACACCGCCAGTGATTTATGGCGGTGTTTTTTAAAAAAATAAAAAAATGTATAACAAAAAAATAATAAAAATATGGAAAATAAAATTATAAATGGTGAAGGATATACTATAATTAAGGCTGAATTAGTTAATTACACATATATCATCAACATATTTCCCGAAAAAGAAGAATATAAATATTCATATTACTATTGTGTTAATAATTCAACGGATTATCATTTTCCGTTGTTCTTCGATTGGAAGCAAATCTGCAAAAAGAAAAGTCCTGTAAATAAATGGGTTAAACATTATTATATTTATCCCGATTATGATGTACTTCGTGTAAGAGAAGGTAGAGGTAGAGGACGAAAAGCAATAAATTATTATTACTTCATGTTCACTATATACAATGAAATAGGTGAATATTATGACGTTTACTTCGGAACAAACGAAAAATGTGTTGATTATTTATCTACACTTAAAGAAAAAAGAGATTATCTTGAAAAAATTGGTGAGTTAAGTCAAGCCAAAAAAAACGAAATAGATTATATACTTAATTATGATGCAATTCAAGCCAAATTAAATCAACCTATTATATTTAATGTAGAACAAATTAAATTATCAATTAAAGATATATCATCAAATGAATATTCATTGTTAGGTCATGTTGTTTACAATGATAAACATACATCTATAAGTAGTGGTGGTTCAATGTCAGACCGAATCAATAAAATTGAAATAAATAATCTTGCCATAATACGCAAAAAAAATGAACCTAACGATTATAACGAATGTACAGGTGAATATGCAATCCAATATTACTATTATGTAACTCACAAAGATGATGAATATATAACAATGATAGGTAATGATACATGTACAAGTGTTGAACGAGCTAAACAAGTTTTTTCATATTATTTTGAACATAAATAATAATACATATATACCATCGTTTATGCACCTCTAACCATTACAGTTAGAGGTGTTATATTTTTATACAAATTCTTGATAATCAAATGGTTTAAATACAATTAATTCATTTATATTCTCTGGGAGTGGTTGAAGAATATCATAATAATTGGTAATTATCTTTCTTGCAACAACATTATCATCATTCCAATTATTATCTGATTTTATTTGTTTGATTTCTTCCTTATCCTTAAATAATCTATTTAGATTATTATCCAATCTATAACAGGTCTTTAACTGTCCTGAGTGGAGCAATATTGAATAAATTGTATTATCATTCATCATTATAATGATATGTCCCAATGATTTGGATATTTGAATTATTCTAATTTCTTTGATATTATTTTCAATTAATTGTTTTATCTGAAAATGATTTTCAGGTTGTAATATTTGATTGAAATCAATATTAATATCATTTTCATTTTCAATTGATTTCAATTCCTTTTCCAATTGAATTATTTCTTTTTTTAATTGATTTAAATCCTTATTTAGTTTCAATTTTTCCTTATCAATATTCAATTTGTAATCTTCAATTTGTTTTGAATTTAAATCAAATTCAATTGCTTTATTAAAATATTTAATCCATTTGTTTTCAATTTGATTTAAACTTATTTCAATTGAATTTATCAATTCATTTTTTGTTTCAATCTTTGATTTAATCAAATTGATATTCATTTTGTTTTTGTATCTATAATCTTCATGTAATAGAATAGGAAGTATATTATACACAATTAACCCATCAAGCATCGTACACTTATATCTTATGGTTGTTGAACACTTATGATTATAATGACCATAACAAGTGTAATATGGTTGTCGTTTAACGTATACGATATGTCCATTGGAGTTACAGAGTCCACACTTTATCTTATTCTTTAATAGTGATTTACGTTTCTTCGGGTACGATTTAAATTGCTTATTGTAATTTATCTGATTCTGTGCCATCATAAATTGCTTATCACTTATAATTCTTAACCGTTCATCACAATATTCCAATACCTTATTTTCTTTCTTTAAAGTGAATTTTGCTTTTCCTATATATGTTTCATTTTTCAGAATATATAATATAGTTACATTACCCCAACTACTGATTGATTCATTCAATGTTGGTTTACCTTTTTTTAATCTTCTTTCATTGCTTTCCCTTCGGATACGTTGTGATGGTGTTGGAATATTATTAACAGTTAAGTACTTAATTATCTGATTAATTGGTGTCTTGTTGACAAACATGTCAAATATCTTTCTTACAACATTTGCTTCTTCTTCGTTGATAACCAACTGTTTACCTACTGTGGTATAACCATATGTTGTTGAACTACTTGCATTATTACCTTTGATGAATTGATTTATTTTTCCACTTAACATACGTTCTTTCATCAAATCAATTTCATATTTAGACATTATTGATAAGGTATGCAATAATATATCTGTTGATATATCACCAATTGGTTTGACCCATATGTTTTGTTTTTGGAAATATAATGTAATATTTAACTGTCTGAATTGTTCGATATATTGGTGTAAATCCAACACTTTACGTGATAATCTTGAAAATTCAGAAAATAAAATTGTATCAAATAAATGTTGTTTAGCATCTTCAATTAATTGATGCAATCCCAGTCGTTGTGAATCGTCCTTAAGTCCTGACATTACATCTGTATATATCTTTACTAATTCCCAATTGTTGGATTTAACCATTTCTTTAAGCTCAGACTCTTGTCGGTCTGTATCTTGACCTTGCGTTGACACTCGTGTATATATTGCTACTTTCATAACTTTAATTTATTTTTGTTCAGTAGCAAAGATAAAATAAAAAAAAGATGATTAACCAAATAAAACCTATTTAAATAATAGACCGAAAACATTGTAATGATATTTTTAACAATTGTGTTTAATGGGCTGAAAAGCCATAATAAGGGCCGTAATTATCCTTTGAAAACATGTGTTTTTCATCAGGAACGTCAAATTTCCCAATCAAAATCATAATGTCATATTTCCAATAAATGAGTTGTTATACAAACAAAATGTCCATTGTTTTTTTTAATGATATAGATGAAATATTCCTTATGTATTTTATAAATTGATTTTCGTATCAGATTGTATTTCCCGAATTTCGTGTGGCAGCCTTCAATTTGAAAATCTTTGTCATTGTACGGAAATATTGGATTCTCGTGAGGTTTAGGTGACAAAATGGCATATCCTGTTTTATTTGCTGTTTCGAATCTTTTCAAGTCCTATGAAAAGGAGAACCTTTATTAAAAAAATTAGTTTTGATTGAGTATATTTTTTATATTTGCGTTGATGAATTTCAAGAATTTCCATATCCTTCGTGTAAGGATGATAAAAGGAACAGACATTCTATAATAACTTTAAACTAATATTATTCTGTTATATTTACAAGTACATATAATTCGTCGAACTCACGTTAATATAGTAAGAAACATACTTAATAACATGAAAACAAAAAATTTATTAATAGCGTTCCTTGCTGGAAGTCTTGCTTTAGTGAGTTGTAAAACCCATACTGACAAAGAATATTTGTCCGACGTACTACAGAACATGAACAAGGTAGAATCTGTAAGCTACAAGGCTGTTCAAAAAGTATGGCTTCCAGGAGAGAAAAAACCGAATTCAATACGTCCATTCGAGTGTTACGAGCATACGAATCCTCAAGATACGGCAATCGGCTCATCGTACGTAAAGATTCATAAAGATGGCTATCGTCAAATGTACGATGGAAAGATATCAGCATATACTTATGTGGAAGATGGGAAAAAATTGATGAGAGTGGATGACTTTACCACCAGAGGTCCGCTTCCTTTCCGAATGGTTATGACGCCGTTCTTCTATTATACTCAATCGATCCTGAAATATGCAATCGCCACGCAAGATTCGATTGAACTTTCCTTGAAAGATTTGGGCAACGACTACTTGGTGGAACTGACCATACATGAGCCTACCCAAGTGGAATTCTTTGGAAAGGAGCGCTATATGCCTCGTCCTCCTTTTCCTCAAGATCCTACTTCAATCTATCAGATTTGGATTTCGAAAGCAAACGATTTGCCTTATCGATATCGTAGGGAAATGGCCCATAATACGGTTGAGACCTCTTGTTCCGACTTTGTTTATAATCATTCTGATAAAGGGCGTATCGTGGCAACTGATTATTTCCTGGAAGGTTATAAGGTGGTCCGAAAAGGGGAAAGTGTTTCCAAACCGGCTGTGGATATGACGGGAAAGAAAGCACCAGAATGGGTGCTTGTCAATATGAAGGATCAACCGGTTTCCTTGAAGCAGATCAAGTCGAAAGTAGTATTGCTACAGCTGACAGGCATTGGTTGCGGTCCGTGTGGAATCTCTACGAAGTTTTTGCATCAATTGAGAGAGAAATACAGTCCGAGTGATTTGGCGATTGTTGCCGTGGAGACATGGGGAAAGGCGAAACCGTCTTGTGAGGCGTACGTGAAGCATCATGACATCAATTATGATTTCTTGACTGGCGAGAGAAAGGTAATCAATCAGGTGATCAGGGATTATCATGCGGACGGCGGTGTCCCACAGTTCTATATCATAGGTAAGGACCGTACCATTCTGAAATGCTTCAAGGGTTATGCATTGGAGAAATCGGATAGGATGATTGAAAGTGAGATCAAGAAAGGATTGAAAAAATAATATGAAAAACAAAGATGAAGTATCTCAATCATTTATACCTTTTTCGTGATTTCTCGCCACAAAGCCACTCCAGATATTCAGAAATCGCATAGACGTTTACATTTATCTCGTATATTCTTTAGACCAATATGTAAGAATAATATATTATTGTATCTTTGTACCTTAATTAGGAAAAAACTTGCCTTTTTCGCTCGTTTCTATGAATGGCTTTCCTTGTAGCATTTGAGCAGGAGCGCGGTGTAAAAGGCATATCATCATATATTTATGGTAAAGACTAAGACTGTGTTTGTTTGTTCCAATTGCGGAGCTGATTCGCCAAAATGGGTAGGAAAATGCCCCAACTGCGGTGAATGGAATACCTACGTGGAAGAGATTGTGGCAAAGGAAAGTTCTGCCCGAAATAGAATTGTGGCATCTCTCAGACAGGATAAGGAAAAATCTCGTCCGGTTCTGCTTAAGGAAATCACATCAGAGGAAGAAACAAGAATAGACTTGCATGATGCCGAACTGAACAGAGTTTTGGGAGGCGGATTGGTGAAAGGTTCGCTGGTTTTGATTGGTGGTGAACCAGGAATAGGAAAATCCACTCTTGTGCTACAAACCATATTGAATCTTAAAGATATCAAGGTGCTTTATGTTTCCGGAGAGGAAAGTTATAAGCAATTGAAATTGCGTGCCGACAGATTGAGCAGCGACAGTTCCAACTGCTTTATCCTTTGCGAAACAAATCTTGAGCAGATATTTGTGCAGGCTCAGAATGTGAAGCCTGATTTCCTCATTATAGATTCTATCCAAACTATATTTACTGAAACTGTTGAGTCTTCGCCCGGAAGTGTTGCCCAGGTGAGGGAATGCAGCGCTGCTATTTTGAAATATGCGAAAGAGAGCGGTGTGCCTGTGTTCCTTATCGGACATATCAATAAAGAAGGGAGTATTGCCGGTCCGAAAGTTCTTGAACATATTGTTGACACTGTGCTCCAGTTTGAGGGCGACCAGCATTATATGTACAGGATTCTGCGAAGCATAAAGAATCGTTTCGGAAGCACAGCTGAGCTTGGCATTTATGAGATGCGTCAGAATGGATTGCGTGAGGTTAGTAATCCTTCAGAACTTCTCCTCACTCAGAATCATGACGGATTGAGCGGAGTTGCCATTGCTGCTGCTATTGAAGGAGTGCGTCCTTTCCTAATTGAAACACAAGGGTTGGTCAGTTCGGCAGTTTATGGAACACCGCAACGAAGCTCCACAGGTTTTGACCTTCGGCGTATGAATATGCTTCTTGCCGTTCTTGAAAAGAGAGCAGGATTCAAGTTGGTTCAGAAAGACGTGTTCCTGAATATAGCAGGTGGTTTGAAAGTGAATGACCCGGCAATAGATTTGGCTGTGTTGAGTGCCATCCTTTCCTCAAGTCTTGACATAACAATAGAATCCGGCACTTGTATGGCGGGAGAAGTTGGTCTTTCCGGTGAAATTCGTCCGGTAAACAGGATAGAACAGAGAATTCTTGAAGCCGAGAAACTTGGGTTCAACAGAATTTTTATACCATATAATAATCTCAAGGGTTTTGATGTGAGCAAATGTAAAATCCAGATTATACAAGTACGCAAAGTTGAAGAAGCTTTCCGAGGTTTGTTCGGATAAGATGTTTTAGGAATAGAATAAGAATTTTTTATGATAAAGGAGTTACAACTTAGGATATTGCCTCAGGAAGCGGCAAATGAACAGTCGTTGAAGAAAATAGTAGCACGTGAAACCGGCACCTCTGTTTCGTCTGTCGAAGCAGTAAGAGTTCTAAAGCGTTCGATTGATGCGAGACAGAGAACAATTTATATAAATCTTAAAATCCGAGCGTTCATAGATGAAATTCCAACTGAACCGGAATTTGAATCTGTGGAATATAAAGATGTGTCCGGAGGAAAAACAGCTGTTGTTGTTGGTGCGGGACCAGGCGGATTGTTTGCTGCCTTGCGACTTATAGAGTTGGGATTTCGTCCAATTGTGGTGGAGCGTGGAAAAGATGTGCGCAACAGAAAGAAAGATATTGCATTGATAAGCAGAGAGCACAGAGTTGACCCGGAATCAAATTACAGTTTCGGTGAAGGTGGCGCAGGTGCATATTCCGATGGAAAGCTTTACACTCGAAGCAAGAAACGTGGTTCGGTGGAAAAGATATTGAATGTTTTCTGTCAGCATGGCGCTAGTCCGTCAATACTTGTAGATGCTCATCCTCATATTGGAACAGATAAATTGCCTCGTGTTATTGAGAATATGCGTGAGCAAATAAAGAAATGTGGCGGTGAAGTGCATTTCGAGACAAGAATGGATGCCTTTGTAATGAAAGGAAATGAAGTTGTCGGCATTGAAACAAATAACGGCAAGTGTTTCATGGGACCGGTAATACTTGCTACCGGTCATTCTGCTCGTGATGTTTACAGATATTTATATGACAAACAAATAGAAATCGAGGCGAAGGGAATTGCAGTTGGTGTTCGTCTGGAACATCCTCAGAAACTGATAGACCAGATTCAGTATCACAGTAAGGAAGGACGAGGAAAATATCTTCCTGCTGCCGAATATAGTTTCGTGACTCAGGCAAATGGACGCGGTGTATATTCATTCTGCATGTGTCCCGGTGGATTTGTAGTTCCGGCAGCGAGTGGTCCGCGACAGGTTGTGGTGAATGGCATGTCGCCTTCAACACGCGGTTCGTATTGGTCCAATTCCGGAATGGTTGTGGAGATTCGCCCGGAAGACTATACCAGTCTTATGAGTAAGGAAGATATGACTGTGGCGCCGGATTCTCCTTTGGCATTGATGGCATTCCAAGAACGTTTGGAAGAACTTAACTGGCTGAATGGCGGGATGAAGCAGATAGCTCCGGCACAGAGGATGAATGATTTCGTTCAGTCAAAATTATCGGCAGATTTGCCAGTCAGCTCTTATACTCCGGGTTTGGTGTCATCTCCTTTACATTTCTGGATGCCGGAGTTTATCACTTCGCGTTTGCGTGAAGGATTCAGAACATTCGGACGTAATTCGAAAGGTTTCCTTACAAACGAAGCATTAATGATTGGAGTTGAAACCAGAACTTCGTCTCCAGTACGTATTGTCAGAGATAAAGATAGTCTTCAGCATATAACTGTAAAAGGCCTTTTCCCATGTGGCGAAGGTGCCGGCTATGCCGGAGGAATAGTTTCGGCTGCTATTGATGGTGAGCGTTGTGCTGAGAAACTGGTGGAAATATATGGAGGAGCTGCAGTATGATGACTTATCTGATTATAGGATTGACAGTAATTACGTCATTTATCTGTTTTCAGGACAGAGAGAAATTTGTACGTATGGCACTTATCCCTTATAGAATAAGGAGATATAATGAGTGGTATAGAATGGTCTCACACGGATTTGTCCATGCCGATACTATGCACCTTCTGGTAAATATGTTTACATTCTGGTCGTTCGGTGAATATATCGAAAGTCTGTTTACATATGCAGGATTGGGAAAATGGGCTTTTCTTCTGTTGTATTTCGGAGGAATGATTATTGCTTCATTATATGATGTGATAAAGAGGAAAGATGATTCATATTATATGTCAATCGGAGCTTCAGGCGCAGTTTCTGCCGTTTTGTTTGCAGCAATCTTTTTTGACCCTTGGGGAAAGATTTATTTCTTCGCCTTTCTGCCCATTCCGGGAATATTGTTTGGTGTGATTTATTTGTTCTACTGCCAGTATATGGCGAAAAAATCAGTTGACAATATCAATCACAATGCCCATTTTTACGGAGCTGTTTTTGGTTTTCTATTCCCGCTTCTTCTGAAACCGGAATGGATACATATGTTTGTGAATAATTTTTTCAGTTTCTGATAAATGAATAAGAAGATTCTGAATATAGCAATTCCTTCCATTGTGTCGAATATTACGGTTCCATTGCTTGGACTGATTGACGTGGCAATTGTCGGTCATCTGGGCTCAGCCTCTTATATCGGAGCTATAGCAGTGGGAGGAATGTTATTTAATATGATATATTGGATATTTGGATTCCTTCGTATGGGAACCAGCGGAATGACTTCACAAGCTTATGGACGGCGAAATATGGAAGAAGTGATTTCTCTGCTGGTGCGTTCGCTTGGAGTTGCCTTTTTTATTTCCGTTGTGCTTCTGTTGCTCCAATATCCGTTGCTGAAGATTGCTTTTGGACTTATTCGCCCAACTGAAGAAGTTGCTGTTTATGCTTCTTCTTATTTCCACATATGTGTTTGGGGCGCACCTGCAGTATTGGGACTATACGGACTTTCAGGGTGGTTTATCGGTATGCAGAACTCCAGATTCCCGATGTTTGTTGCCATAACTCAGAATATTATAAATATCATTGCCAGTCTGTTTTTTGTATATGGACTTGATATGAAAGTGGAAGGCGTTGCCTTTGGAACATTGACCGCCCAATATGGAGGTTTTCTGATGGCAATATTCCTTTGGTATAAATATTATGGTCGTCTTGGACGCTATTTTGATAACCGGATTTGTTGGGGGAAGGATAAAATGTATGCATTCTTCCGTTTGAACCGGGATATATTTTTCCGTACATTGTGTCTTGTTGCCGTAACTACGTTTTTTACTTCTGCTGGAGCCCGACAAGGTGATGTAGTTTTAGCCGTCAATACACTTTTGATGCAGTTCTTTACATTGTTCTCTTATGTAATGGATGGATTTGCATATTCAGGTGAAGCCCTTTCTGGACTTTATATAGGTTCGGGAAATAAAGTTCTGCTGAATAAGATGATAAAGAACTTGTTTTATTGGGGAATAGGAATGGCTTTACTCTTTACATGTCTTTATGCAATTGGTGGAAAAACTTTTGTGAGTTTGCTAACTGATGAAAAAGAAGTGATAACTGCGTCGATGGAGTATTTGCCTTGGATAATAGTTGTCCCTATTGCCGGTTTTTCCGCTTTTTTGTGGGACGGAATATTTATTGGAGCAACAGCTTCGAAATATATGCTTATAGCGATGTTTGTCGCGTCGGTATGTTTTTTTCTTATATATAATGTATGTTATACAAAATATGAGAATCATGCATTGTGGTTAGCTTTTATTGTTTATCTGTCTGCACGTGGTGTTGTCCAGACAATTTGCCAGAAGCGTGCTTTGGCAACAATTGTTCCGGTTTGATTATGAGGTACGATGTTAAAGTGGCGGATTATAGCAAATCAGTTTGTTGAAAAAATTAAAGGTACGAATCTTATTCGTACTTTTGCATGTCAATATATAGTAATAAAATGTTGTTGAAAAGAATATTAGTTTGTTTAGGTGTTCTGGGTATAAGTCTTTTCTCAAAAGAAATTTGTGCTCAAGAAAATAAAACTGTCGATATAGGCAAAAGTGATGTTGAAAAGGAAGTCCTCCAGAATGACACTCTGAAACATGAGGAAGGAAAAATGGTAAATGGAGTTTGGCTTAATGAAAAACAGCTGCAACGATATAACAAGAAATTACATAAAGATTCTATACGTGCCAAAAAGCCTGTTTGGTGGTCAATTTTAGGCGGTCCTTCATATACACCTGAAGCTTCACTGGGAATAGGCGGGGCTGTTCTTGCGAGTTTCAGAATGGATAAAAACGATAGTATATCGCAGCGTTCATTTATCCCAGCAGGTTTTAATGTCACACTTAACGGAACATTTGTTGTGGCAGGTTCCGGAACATTATTCTTTAATGAAAACAGATTCCGAATATATATAACTTACGGATTCAGAAACGAACCGTCGCATTACTATGGTAAAGGTTATGAATCAATCGAGAATGTGGTGAGAGGCGACTCTACTACCAAATTCAAGAAAACATATTTCCAGCTTTATCCTCGTTTTGTGTGGGAAGTGAAGAAGAATTTATATGCAGGAACATTACTGGATTTGAACATGAGCAATTCAACAGATATTAATCCGGTGATGGCTCAGGACCCATATTTCCTTAAGTTTAAGCAAAAATATATGAATGTCGGTATTGGTGGTTTGTTGCAATATGACACTCGCGACGATGTGGCTACTCCAACACGCGGACTTTTGCTCAGTGCCATTGCCAAATATTACAGTAAATGGTTTGGCGGGTCATATAATTATGGTATAGCCGAGCTTGAATACCGACAGTTCAAGAATGTGTTCCGTCCGCGAAGCACTTTGGCTTGGGTTGCTAAAACTCAGATTGGTGTTGGAAATATTCCTTTTACTGAACTTCCATCGTTTGGTTCGCCTTTTGATTTGCGAGGATATTATATGGGACAGTATCGAGACAAAACAATGGCTTATGCTATAATGGAGTATAGACACATGTTTGGCAATCAGCAGCAATATATGAGTGGTAGCTTTTGGTCGAAATGTGGATTTGTGGCATGGGTTGGAACAGGAACAATAGGAAATACTCCTGTTGTCGATTGGTCGAAATGGAAATTGAATTACGGTGTTGGTTTGCGTTTCCAGATTCAGCCTGGCAAGAATTTCCGCCTGGATTTCGGTAAAGATCCGGCAAACAAAGGAATATCTTTTTATATGAATATGACAGAAGCATTTTGATGGGAAAGAAACATTCACGCATAGAAGAGGAAAAACAAGTCATAGTGCAGATGATTCATTTGTATTGCCGCAAGAAAGAAGGTAATGCGGAACTATGCTCTTCATGCCGTAATCTTATGGATTATGCTTTGTTACGGTTGGACAAATGTCCATTTGGTGAGAAAAAATCAACTTGCAGGCAGTGTCCCGTTCATTGTTATAAAAAAGATATGAGAGAAAGAATGTGTGAGGTTATGCGGTATTCCGGACCTCGGATGATAATTTATCATCCTCTTGATGCTTTGCGGCATTTGTTTCGCGAAACGAAGAATAATATTTTGAAGCATCTTTGAGAGTATTCGAATTTTGTTTAATATTGTTTTCTAAAAACAGTATTGAAAACAAATGCCGACAGAATTAATTCTGCCGACTTAAAAAACAGTTTAATATGGAAAGCGTTGTCCCTTTTGCTTTATTGTGTTTCACATCGTTCTTTACTCTTATAAATCCGCTTGGAACGATGCCTGTGTTTTTGTCTATGACAAATGGTCTGACAGAAAAGGAACGTAGGAGAATTGTAAGGAAAGCAACTTTTGTTTCAGCTTTGATATTGATTTCCTTCACTTTCTTCGGCAGATTCCTGTTCAGTTTCTTTGGATTATCTACTAATGGTTTCCGTATAGCTGGAGGATTTATTATTTTCAAGATTGGATATGATATGCTGCAGGCACATTATACGCATGTGAAGCTTAATGAAACAGAAATGAAAACTTTTGTAGATGATATATCCATAACTCCATTGTCTATTCCTATGCTTTGTGGACCTGGCGCAATTGCCAACGGTATCGTGTTGATGGAAGATGCTCCAAATTTTACGATGAAAGCAGTTCTTATATCAATAATAATTCTGGTGTTTTTCCTTACATATTGCATATTAAGAGCGTCAACGAAGCTTCTTGCGCTGATAGGAGAAACAGGAAATAACGTAATGATGCGTCTGATGGGGCTTATCCTTATGGTGATTGCTGTGGAATGCTTCACTAGTGGAATAAAACCAATATTGGCTGAAATAGTAAAGATGGGAATTTCCTGATAATAACATCCCGAAAATACATCCGGAAGGAGGAAGAATTACTTCCGAAAGGAATTTGGATTCTTTTCGGAAGAAAATCAAATTACATACGGAAGGAAATAGAGCTTTCTTCCGTATGTAATTTTACTTTTTTGATGTAAATGATATTTATAGGAAAATACAGAAAAATTTCTGTATTTATTTCTAAAAAGCTGCCCTAAAACATAGAAAAATGTTTATTTTTGCAGAAAATTACATATAAACAATTTTAGTTATATCATGGCAAATGTGATTAAGATTAAAAAGGGTTTAGACATTAATCTGAAAGGCAAAGCTTCAGAAGTTATGCTAAGCAGCGGAAAGAGTGCGTCTTACGCAATCGTTCCTGACTACTACAGCGGCATTCTTCCAAAAGTGGTTGCTAAGGTAGGAGACAAAGTCAAAGCCGGTTCTGTATTGATGGTAGATAAGAACCGCCCCGAAATCAAATTTGTTTCGCCTGTAAGTGGCGAAGTGGCTGCCGTAAACCGTGGTGAAAAACGTAAGGTTTTGAGCATTGTTGTAACTCCTGATGCGCAAAACGAGTATGAGGATTTTGGCAAGAAGAGTGTTTCATCTTTGAACGCAGATCAGGTTAAGGAAACTTTGCTTAACGCTGGTATGTGGCCGTTCATCAAGCAGCGTCCTTATGACATTGTTGCTTCTCCGGCAGAAACACCGCGTGACATTTTCGTTACTGCTTTTAATTCTGCACCTCTTGCTCCTAATTTTGATTTTATCGTTAAAGGTCAGGAAGCTGATTTGCAGGCAGGCTTGGATGCTTTGTCAAAATTGACAAACGGTAAAGTTTATGTAGGCGTTAAAGCTGGTTCTTCAGTTAAGTTGAATGGTGTTGAAGTGGTTGGTTTTGAAGGTCCGCACCCTGCAGGAAATGTTGGAGTACAGATTAATCACATTAAACCTGTAAACAAAGGTGAAGTTGTTTGGACAGTTAATGCTACTGATGTTATTCTTATGGGACGTGTTTTCAATAAGGGTATCGCTGATTTCAGCCGTTTGGTTGTTGTTACTGGTTCTGAAGCAACAGAACGTGGTTATGTGAAAGTTGTAGCTGGTTGTACAATTGAAAGTATCCTTGGTGGTAAGGTATTGGACAATGGCCATATTCGCATGATTAGCGGTAATGTTTTGACAGGTACAAAGGTTTCAATGAATGACTATCTTGGCGCATACGACTGTCAGGTAACTGTTATTCCAGAAGGTGATGACGTTCATGAATTGTTCGGTTGGGCAGTTCCTGGATTCAACAAATACAGTACAAGCCATTCTTATCTGACATGGTTGATTGGCCGTGGCAAGGAATATGTTATGGATGCACGAATCAAAGGTGGAAAGCGTGCGATGATTATGTCAAACGAATATGACAAAGTATTCCCAATGGATATTTTGCCAGAATATTTGCTTAAGGCTATCATCACATTTGATATCGACAAGATGGAAAATCTTGGTATCTATGAAGTTGCACCGGAAGATTTCGCTTTGTGTGAGTTCGTTGATACATCAAAAATCGAGCTTCAGAAAATCGTTCGTAACGGTTTGAACTTGCTTTATAAGGAAATGAATTAATAACATTATTAAAATAGTAAAACATTGAAAGCGTTAAGGAATTATCTCGACAAGATTAAGCCTAACTTCGAGGAAGGCGGAAAGCTGGCGATGTTCCGTTCTGTATTTGACGGTTTCGAAACATTCTTGTTTGTTCCGAATACAACATCAAAATCAGGCGTGCATATTCACGACAGTATAGATTCAAAGCGTACAATGACAGTTGTTATCATCGCTTTGTTGCCTGCTTTGCTTTTTGGTATGTATAACGTAGGTTACCAGCATAACTTGGCTGTTGGATCAAACCCAGGTTTCTGGATGACTTTTATTTATGGTTTTTTGGCCGTACTTCCTAAGATTATTGTTTCTTATGTAGTAGGTTTGGGAATTGAGTTTACTGTTGCTCAGTGGAAAAAAGAAGAAATCCAGGAAGGTTTCTTGGTTTCAGGTATCTTGATTCCGATGATTGTGCCAGTTGATACTCCACTTTGGATGATTGCAGTTGCAACTGCATTTGCTGTAATTTTTGCTAAGGAAGTGTTTGGTGGTACTGGTTACAATGTGTTTAACGTAGCATTGGTTACTCGTGCATTCTTGTTCTTCGCTTATCCGGCAGCAATGTCTGGTGACCAGGTATGGGTTCGCACAGCTGATACATTTGGCTTGGGTGCAGGTCAGGTAGTTGACGGATTCTCTGCTGCAACTCCTCTTGGTATTGCTAAAGTAGCAACAACTTCTACAGCTGAATTCCCATGGAGCTTTAGCGATATGGTTATTGGTTTTATTCCTGGTTCAATTGGTGAAACTAGTGTTGTTGCAATTGCAATAGGTGCTATTATCCTGTTGGTTACAAATATTGCAAGCTGGAAGACTATGTTCTCTGTATTTGTAGGTGGTGCTTTGATGGCATTGATTTTTAATGTTGTTGGTCCAGACACAGCTACAGCAAACATGGCTTGGTATGAACACCTTACATTAGGTGGTTTTGCTTTTGGTGCAGTATTTATGGCAACAGACCCTGTTACTTCAGCTCGTACTGAAACAGGTAAATATATCTACGGTTTGTTGGTTGGTGCTATGGCAATCATTATCCGTGTATTGAACCCAGGTTATCCAGAAGGTATGATGTTGGCAATCCTGTTCATGAATGTGTTTGCTCCACTTATCGACTACTATGTAGTGGAATCAAATATCAACCGTCGTATTAACCGTGTTAAATTGAATAAATAATAAAGGAATATGGCTACAAAGAAATTTAGATGTAAAGTATGTGGCTATGTCCACGAAGGTGATAAGGCTCCTGCAACATGTCCGGTGTGTAAAGCTCCGGCTTCTGAATTTGAAGAAATTGCATCAGAAGCTTCTAAGAAAAAAGGTATTGACAGAGATAGCAATGCTTATACAATAATATATGCAGCTGTAATGGTTGTTGTAGTTGCTGTTTTGTTGGCATTCACTTCTCAGTCTTTGCGCTCTTATCAGCAGAAGAATGAAGAAAACGATAAACGTCAGCAAATTTTGCGTTCAATCAATGTTACAGTTCCTGCAAATCAGGCAGAAGCTAAATACAATGAATTGATCAAAGAATCATTCCTTGTTAATGCTAATGGCGAAAAAGTTGAAGGTGACGCTTTTGCTAGCGAAGCAACTGATGTTTATCCTGTTTTTGTTGCTAATGTTGACGGACAGACAAAATATATCATGTCATTGCATGGTGCAGGTTTGTGGGGTCCGCTTTGGGGTTATTTGTCAGTAAATGACGATAAGAACACAGTGTTTGGTGCAGACTTCAGCCACAAAGGTGAAACTCCGGGTTTGGGTGCTGAAATCTCAAAACCAGCATTTAGTTCTAGATTCTCAGGTAAGCAGATTTTTAAGAATGGCGAATTCAAGTCTATCAAAGTTGTTAAACCGGGTAAAGCTGTTGAAGGTATCGATTGTGTAGATGGTATCTCAGGAGGTACAATTACCAGCCAGGGTGTAAGTGATATGATTCTTAACAGCTTGAAAGGCTACGAGAAATTTTTAACTTCAAAATAATAAGGAGATGGGATTATTATCTAAAAAAAATAAAGAAGTTCTGGTTGGCCCATTGAGTATTAACAACCCGGTCATTATCCAGATGTTGGGTATCTGCTCTGCATTGGGTGTGACTTCAAAGTTGGAACCATCATTGGTAATGGGTATCTCAGTAACTGCAGTAGTTGCATTTGCGAATGTTATTATCTCTTTGATGCGTAATACTATTCCTAACCGTATCCGTATCATTGTACAGTTGGTTGTTGTTGCTGCTTTGGTAACAATTGCGAGTGAAGTTTTGAAAGCATTCGCTTATGACGTTAACAAACAGTTGTCAGTATTCGTTGGTTTGATCATTACAAACTGTATCCTTATGGGTCGTTTGGAAGCATTTGCTTTGGGTAACGGTCCTTGGGAATCATTCCTTGACGGTGTTGGTAACGGTTTGGGTTATGCTATCATTTTGGTTATAGTTGGTTTCTTCCGTGAATTGTTTGGTTCAGGAACATTGTTCGGTATCCAGGTAATTCCTCAGGCTTTCTATGACTTGGGCTATGTAAACAATGGTTTGATGATTTTGCCTCCAATGGCATTGATCGTTATTGCTGTGATAATTTGGGTTCATCGTTCACGCAACAAAGAACTCCAGGAAAACTAATGATAACCATTATAAATTAAGAAAAAAATGGAAGAATTATTAAGTACGTTTGTCCGCTCGATCTTTGTTGATAACATGATATTCGCATACTACCTTGGTATGTGTTCATACTTGGCAGTATCTAAGAATGTAAAAACAGCAATGGGTCTGGGTTTGGCAGTAACATTTGTGTTGGTATGTACATTGCCAATTAACTATTTGCTTGAAAACTATGTATTGAAAGAAGGTGCATTGTCATGGCTTGGCGAACAGTATGCTAGCGTTGATTTGAGCTTCTTGGCATTCATCTTGTTTATTGCCATCATTGCTTCTTTTGTGCAGTTGGTTGAAATGGTTGTAGAAAAATTTGCTCCGGCATTATATTCATCTCTGGGTATCTTCTTGCCTTTGATCGCTGTTAACTGTGCTATCTTGGGTGGTTCATTGTTTATGCAGCAGAAGGAATTCTCAAACGTAGGTGTTGCAACAATCTATGGTTTGGGTTCAGGTATTGGTTGGATGTTGGCTATTGTCGGTATGGCTGCAATCCGCGAAAAGCTGGCTTATTCTGATGTTCCTAAACCATTAAGAGGATTGGGTATTACATTCATCATCACTGGTTTGATGGGTATAGCATTTATGTGCTTCTCAGGTTTGAAGATTTAAGTATTAACGCATTAAAGATTATTAAAATATGACTTTATTAATGTCGGGCGGACTTACAATCATCACCAGTGCTGTTGTTTTCCTTTTGGTGACAATGATTCTGGTTGGTGCATTGTTATACGCTAAAGCAAAATTGGTTCCTTCAGGTAATGTTAAGCTGAAGGTAAATGGAGACAAAGAAATTGAAACTCCAATAGGTGGTACTTTGCTGGGTGCTTTGCAGTCTGGCGGTGTGTTCTTGTCATCAGCTTGTGGTGGTGGCGGTAAATGTGGTCAGTGCCGTGCACAGGTTCTTGAAGGTGGTGGCGAAATCCTTCCAACTGAAAAAGGATTTTTCTCTCGTAAACAGCAGAAAGAACATTGGAGATTGGCTTGCCAGTGTAAAGTTAAGGAAGATATGCAGGTTAAAGTTCCTGAAGAAGTTCTTGGTGTTAAGGAATGGGAATGCGAAGTTATTTCAAACAAGAACGTTGCAACATTTATCAAAGAGTTCATCGTTCAGTTGCCTAAAGGTGAACACATGGACTTTATCCCAGGTTCTTATGCCCAGATTAAGATTCCTGCATTCTCAATGGATTATGACAAGGATATCGATAAGAGTCTTATCGGTGATACATACTTGCCTGCTTGGGAAAAATTCGGTTTGTTTGGTTTGAAGTGTAAAAATGATGAACCAACTATCCGTGCTTATTCTATGGCTAACTATCCAGCAGAAGGAGACCGTATCATGTTGACAGTTCGTATTGCAACTCCTCCTTTCAAACCGAAAGATCAGGGTCCTGGATTTATGGATGTTATGCCTGGTATCGCTTCTTCTTATATCTTTACATTGAAACCTGGTGATAAGGTTATCATGAGTGGTCCTTATGGTGACTTCCATCCAATTTTCGATTCTAAACGTGAAATGATGTGGGTCGGTGGTGGTGCCGGTATGGCTCCGTTGCGTGCTCAAATCATGCACTTGACAAAGACATTGAAGACTACAGACAGAAAGATGTCTTACTTCTATGGTGCTCGCGCATTGAACGAAGTATTCTATTTGCAGGATTTCTTGCAGTTGGAAAAAGAGTTCCCGAACTTTACATTCCACTTGGCGCTTGACCGTCCAGATCCTGCAGCTGATGCAGCAGGTGTTAAATATACAGCTGGTTTCGTACATCAGGTAATTTATGATACTTATCTGAAAGATCACGAAGCTCCTGAAGATATTGAATACTACATGTGTGGTCCTGGTCCAATGTCAAAAGCTGTTGAAAATATGCTTGATAGCCTTGGCGTTCCAATGGAAATGTTGCATTTCGATAACTTTGGCGGATAATAATTGGATTTTCCTTCAATATTTATTGATTAATATGGGGCTGCTCCGAAGATTCGGTGCAGCCCTAATTTTTTCTCCTTTATATTTGTTTTTGATAATTGTATGCGCATGAAAATATTCGAACAGTTTTCCAAAAACATTGCAATTGGGGAAAACATATATATGTATAAATAATCGTAGGATAAGTTATATTTTGTGCTAGGTTTGGCTTTATTGTAACGTAGGTAATAGGTTTAAGCAGGATATTATTATTTTTTCTTGGAATTTTACTTTAAAATAAAAAGATACTTGAAAAAGAATAGTAAAATTCTGATTCAAGTATCTTTTCTTATAATGTCAAGAAATATTTTATTTATAATTTCTCAATTTTGTTTAGTCCTGAATTATATTCATCTATAATTTCTTTCATAACTTCCTCAACAGACTGTATTTCTCTGAATAAAGAAGCTATCTGTCCGATTTCGAGTTCACCGTCAGCCATATCACCTTCAAAAATACCTCGTTTTGCACGTCCGCGTCCAAGTAATTCTTTAAGTTCATCGGCAGAGGCACCACGGTTTTCCGCTTCTTCCACTTCGTTAAAGAACTCATTTTTGACAAGTCGAGTAGGAGATACTTTCTTCAACATCAGTTTAGTATCACCTTCATTTAGATTCAGACAATACATTTTGAAGTCTTCGTGCGCAGAGCTTTCTTCAGTCAACGCGAAACGTGTACCGATTTGAACACCTTCCGCGCCAAGAGCCATTGCGGCAAGCATTCCAGCTCCTGTAGCAATTCCTCCGGCTGCAATAAGCGGGAGAGAAGTCGCTTTACGAACAGCAGGTACAAGACACATTGTTGTAGTTTCTTCGCGCCCGTTGTGTCCACCAGCCTCAAAGCCTTCACAAACAATTGCGTCAACTCCAGCTTCTTCACATTTCTTTGCAAATTTAGATGAAGAAACGACATGAGCAACTTTTATTCCTTTTTCTTTAAGATATGAAGTCCAAGTTTTAGGGTTTCCGGCTGATGTAAAAACTATTTTTACACCTTCTTCAACCACAATCTTCATTATCTCTTCGATTTCAGGATACATCAGAGGAATATTCACGCCAAATGGTTTGTCTGTAGCTTCTTTGCATTTCTGAATGTGGTAACGCAGCTTATCCGGATGCATTGAACCAGCGCCAATTAATCCAAGACCACCATTATTACTTACTGCAGCTGCAAGATGCCAGCCGCTACACCAGACCATTCCTCCTTGAATAATAGGATATTTTATTCCAAAGATAGATGTTATTCTGTTCATTGTTATATTTTATCAGTTTGTGTTTAGCAAAGTCGATGCTATTACATATGGAATAGAGTGCAAGATTGAATTATTACTTCAATAATTCTCTTAATTTTTCAGCAACTTCTTTTCCATGCAGACCTTTTGCAATTATTGTTCCATCTTTGTCAACTAAAATTGTATGAGGGATGCTGTTGACACCATATAATGTAGCTCCATCATTTTTCCAACCTTTTAAATCTGATAGCTGGGTCCATGTTATATTTAAGTCTTTTATACCTTTTTCCCATGCTTCTTTTTTGCTGTCTAAAGAAATACCGACAATTTCAAATCCTTTACCTTTGAATTCCTTGTATGTATCAACCAAGTTTGGCATATCTCTGCGGCAAGGAGGACACCAGCTTGCCCAAAAGTCTAATAGAACAATATTCTTTCCATTACCGACAAATTCAGACAATTTGTGAGTTTTACCTTTGATATCAGCCATTTCAAAGTCTGTGAATTTCTGACCTACTGCAACTTTCTTAAGAACTTCAAGATGGTCGATTAGTTTCTGAACACCTGGAACATTCTTGAACTCTTCACTTGCACTTGCAACAATGTCGTTCTGTTGTTCTTCGTTCAACTCATATCTGAAATCAACAAGCAATTTGGCTGATGTAAGATTATTTATATTTTGTTTGATATACGAATATGCTTTTTCAGCAATTTGGTGGTCAAACTCGTCATATTTAGTTTCTGCAGCACGCTTAACTTCTGCTTCTTCAGACTTTAGATCAGCTTCGAGCTTTTCCTGCTCTTCACGTAATGCTCTGATTTCTTTTTGGAATGCTAGCATCGCATCATTTTCCGGAGTTCCTGATACATCAGAATATTTCTCGTCAAGAACTACGTTAATAGCACTATTTTGCAATGCAAGTAAAGCCGTGAATGGAGATGTTTCACCTGAAGCAGCTCTTCGTGGTTCAACATCATTTTCTGAGAATCTGATAGTTCTCAAACTTGTAGTATTCTGTGTTCCTTTTAATGTGAAAGCTCCATTTTCTACTAACGCACTATCAATAGGTGTTGCATCATTGCTTCCATATTCATAAAGATAGACATATTTGCCATTTAGTTCAGCATTATTTACTTTTCCGGTAATTGTATAACCCGGTTTTTCACTACAAGCAGCAAGAAGTAATGCTGCACTAGCAACGGTTAAAATCTTTTTCATATCAAAATAATATTGCGTTTTTAAAAGTTTTTCTCATCTTGCAAAAATAGTGAAATAATATGTAACTTTGCCGCCAATTAAAGAAATAGGTGATATAATATGTCTGTAGCAAAAAAAGATGACGAAATTAAGAAAGTGACTACTCACCGTTTGATGAGTATGAAACAGTTGGGCGAAAAAATATCAATGCTCACAGCTTATGATTATACAATGGCAACTTTAGTTGACCAGGCGGGTATAGATATTATTCTGGTTGGAGATTCTGCTTCAAATGTTATGGCAGGTAATGAAACTACATTACCAATAACAGTCGACCAGATGATTTATCATGCAACATCTGTTGTTAAAGCTGCAAAGCGTGCTCTTGTTGTGTGTGATATGCCATTTGGCTCATATCAGATAAATGCAACAGAAGGCACAAAGAATGCAATACGAATAATGAAAGAGAGCGGTTGTGATGCTCTAAAGTTGGAAGGCGGAGTTGAAATTATAGATACAGTCCGTACTATTATATCTGCCGGAATTCCTGTAATGGGACACTTAGGACTCACTCCTCAAAGTGTTAATATGTTTGGTGGATATGGCGTTCGTGCGAAGGAAGAAGCAGAAGCTCAGAAACTGATAGCTGATGCCCATGCATTGGAAGAAGCTGGATGTTTTTCTTTAGTATTGGAAAAAATACCTGCAGCATTGGCTGCCCGAGTTGCCTCAGAACTTTCAATTCCTGTAATTGGAATCGGAGCCGGGGGTGCTGTGGATGGACAAGTTTTGGTTGCTCAGGATATGCTTGGTATGAATCAGGGATTCAAACCAAAGTTTTTAAGACAGTATGCAAATCTAGCAGATGTTATAACTTCTGCAATTCAGAATTATGTTCAGGATGTGAAAGACGGAGATTTCCCTAACGAGAAAGAACAGTATTGATAGAAAAAATATATAGTAATTTATATATTAAGATAAGCTCGATCATAAACTTTATGGTCGGGCTTTTTTATTTTGCAATATTTTATTACAATAATGCAAAAACAAGAAAATGCCCGAGATACAAATGTATTCCCGGGCATTTTAGTTAGGTTATATTCTAGTCAAAGAATAAACATAGATTAAGCTTCTGCGCTCCAATCTTCAGCAGCCATACGTTTGTAAGCGCGAAGACGCCATTTAGCGTTTTCTTCAGCAGCTGCAAACAACTCAGCAGCTTCAGCAGGATACTGTTTAGCAACAGATGCGAAACGAACCTCGCCTTTCAAGAAGTCCTGGAACTTGCTCCAATCTGGTTCTTTTGAATCCAAAGTGAATGGGTTCTTTCCTTCTGCTTCCAAAGCTGGGTTGTAACGCCACAAGTGCCAGTAACCACATTCAACAGCAGCTTTTTCTTCTGCCTGTGATTTACCCATACCTTTCTTCAAACCGTGGTTGATACATGGAGCATATGCGATAACCAAAGATGGACCATCATAAGCTTCTGCTTCACGGATTGCTTTCAATGTCTGAGCCTGGTCTGCACCCATTGCAATCTGAGCAACATAAACGTAACCGTAAGTTGTAGCCATCAAACCAAGGTCTTTCTTACGAACTCGTTTACCAGCAGCAGCAAATTTAGCGATAGCACCAACAGGAGTAGCCTTAGATGACTGACCACCAGTGTTAGAGTAAACTTCAGTATCCAATACCAAGATGTTTACGTTCTTACCAGAAGCGATAACGTGATCCAAACCACCGTAACCAATATCGTAAGAAGCACCGTCACCACCGATAATCCACTGTGAACGTTTTACCAAGAAGTGAGCTAATTCTGCGATAGTAGCACAGTTCTTACATTTATCTTTGTTAGCTTCAACCATAGGAATGATCTTTTCAGCCAATTCCTTAGTCTTTTCAGCATCGTTCTGGTTTGCAATCCATTCTTTGTACAATTCTTTGTCAGCAGGGCAAGTTTCGCTTGCGATAGAAGCTTCCATAGCTGCCTGAAGGCGAGCACGCATCTTTTCGTTAGCTAATTCCATACCCAAACCGAATTCACAGAAGTCTTCGAACAAAGAGTTTGCCCAAGCTGGACCGTGACCTTTTTCGTTAGTAGTATATGGAGTTGATGGAACTGAACCAGAGTAGATAGAAGAACATCCAGTTGCATTAGCAACCATTTCGCGATCACCAAACAACTGAGAAATCAATTTAACGTAAGGAGTTTCACCGCAACCAGAGCAAGCACCAGAGAACTCAAACAGTGGAGTAGCGAACTGTGAATTCTTAACGTTTGATTTAACGTCAACCAAATTCTGTTTTGATTTAACGTTTTCAACGCAGTAATCCCAGTTAGCAGCTTCGTTCATCTGAGTTTCAAGAGGAACCATAGACAATGCTTTGTTTCCTTTGAAGCCAGGACATACATCAGCACAGTTACCGCAACCCAAGCAGTCCATAACGTCAACCTGCATACGGAAAGCCATACCCTTCATTGTAGCAGGAGCTTTTACAGCGATAGTAGCGAAGTTTGCACCCTTCAATTCTTCTTCGTCTAATACGAACGGACGGATAGAAGCGTGAGGACAAACATAAGCACACTGGTTACACTGGATACAGTTGTTTTCATCCCAAACAGGAACGAATGCAGCAACACCACGTTTTTCATATTTAGCAGTTCCCTGATGCCAAGTACCATCTTCAATACCTTTGAAAGCAGAAACTTTCAACAAGTCACCATTCTGAGCATTGATAGGACGAACTACTTCGTTGATGAATGCAGGATCGTTGTTTGCAGCAACTTCGTCATCTGCCAAGTTAGCCCAAGCTGGATCAACAGTCAACTGCTGGTATTCACCACCACGGTCAACGGCAGCATAGTTCTTGTTAACAACGTCTTCACCCTTCTTACCGTATGACTTAACGATGAATTTCTTCATCTGTTCGATAGCCTGTTCAACAGGAATTACACCTGTGATACGGAAGAATGCAGACTGAAGGATTGTGTTTGTACGGTTACCCAAACCGATTTCCTGAGCAATCTTAGTTGCGTTAATATAGTAAACAGAAATATTTTTCTGTGCGAAATAACGTTTTACGTTGTTTGGCAAATTAGCAGCCAATTCTTCGCCTTCCCAGATTGTATTCAAAAGGAATGTACCGTTTTCACGCAAACCGCGAGTAACGTCATACATGCGCAAATAAGCCTGAACGTGGCAAGCAACGAAGTTTGGAGTGTTTACCAAATATGTTGAGCGGATAGGAGTGTCTCCGAAACGCAAGTGAGAACATGTGAAACCACCAGATTTCTTAGAGTCGTAAGCGAAGTAAGCCTGACAATATTTATTAGTGTTGTCACCGATAATCTTCACAGAGTTCTTGTTTGCACCTACTGTACCGTCAGCACCCAATCCATAGAATTTAGCTTCGAACATACCTTCACCACCCAAAGCGATTTCTTCTTTCTGAGGAAGAGAAGTGAAAGTAACATCGTCAACAATACCGATAGTAAAGTTGTTTTTAGGCATTGGCAATGCCAAGTTTTCATATACAGAAATAATCTGTGCAGGAGTTGTATCTTTAGAACCCAAACCATAGCGACCACCTACGATAAGCGGAGCATTTTCTACGCCATAGAAGCAGTCCTTAACATCCAAATACAATGGTTCACCGTTAGCACCAGGTTCTTTAGTACGGTCCAAAACAGCAATACGCTTAGCAGTCTTAGGCACAGCAGCCAAGAAATGTTTAGCAGAGAACGGACGATACAAGTGAACAGAAACCAAACCTACTTTTTCACCGTTAGCCATCATATAGTCGATAGCTTCGCGAGCAGCTTCTGTTACAGAACCCATAGCGATGATAACGCGTTCTGCATCTTCAGCACCATAGTAATCGAACAAACCATATTTACGGCCTGTAATCTTAGAGATTTCGTTCATATATTCTTCTACGATAGCTGGAACTGATTCATAGAAGTTATTTGAAGATTCTCTGTGCTGGAAGAAGTGATCTGGGTTTTCAGCCATACCACGTGCTACTGGTTTCATTGGGTTCAATGCGCGAGCACGGAATTCAGCCAAAGCTTCCTGGTCGATAAGCGGAGCCAAATCTTCGTTTTCCAACATTTCAATCTTCTGGATTTCGTGAGATGTACGGAAACCATCGAAGAAGTTAACGAAAGGAACGCGAGATTTGATTGTTGACAAGTGAGCAACACCTGCCAAATCCATAACTTCCTGAACAGAACCTTCAGCCAACATTGCGAAACCTGTCTGGCGGCAAGACATAACATCCTGGTGGTCGCCAAAGATACACAATGCGTGTGAAGCCAATGTACGAGCAGAAACATGGAATACGCAAGGAAGCAATTCACCTGCGATTTTATACATATTAGGGATCATCAGCAACAGACCCTGAGATGCAGTGTATGTTGTTGTCAATGCACCAGCCTGCAATGAACCGTGTACAGCACCAGCTGCACCAGCTTCTGATTGCATTTCCTGAACCAATACTGTTTCGCCGAAGATGTTCTTACGTCCGGCAGCAGCCCATTCATCTACATATTCAGCCATTGTAGATGATGGAGTGATGGGATAAATAGCAGCAACTTCACTGAACATATATGAAATATGCGCAGCAGCCTGGTTACCATCACAGGTGATAAATTTCTTTTGTTTTGTCATAGACTTATAAACTATTAGTACTATTAGTATTTTTTGTTTTTAGTATTAATCAATATAAAAAACCGAACAGCCACAGCGGAATAACATTGTCTTCACCACAAGTTATCTTATCCACTGCATAATATATGTCAGGATTATTTCTCGAACGCATTGTCTCTTCAATCCTGAACTGATATTTATTGTCAACTACAAATTGTGTGTTTTTGGCACCCTGACTGAGTGTACTGTCCTTTTGCAACTGATTGTAGAAAAAAGATTCGCGCACAGTATCCGGATTGACTTGCATAGGTCTGATAGGATACATAAGGTTTGAATTATACATATATACTTTCGACGGTTTTTTAGGAAATGATTCTCCCGCAGGATAAAGCATGTTTACCAGACGTGCGTCTGCCAGATATTTTATATAATTCATCACCGTTGCACGTGAAGTCTCAATTTCTTTGCTAAGTTGACTTACATTTGGTGTTCCAGGTGCATTTACCGCTAGCAAATATAATAATTTGCGCAATTTAGGCAAATAACTTTGTTCAATTTGTTTTATGTACAGGACGTCTACTTCAAGCATCATGTTCATTGTCTTGAGCAGATTCTCTGAGAAATTACGTTTTTCGAGGAAAAATGGATAAAAACCATGATGGAGATAATCCTGAAAATAATCCAAAGGTTGTACTTTCCTGCATATTTCCCTGCAAATATCACGGTGATTATTCATTATCTCACTCAGCGTGTAAGCTCTGAAGTCATTTCCGGAAAGCAAGTTAAGAAATTCTCTGAAAGAAAAACCTCTCAAATGGTAAGAAACAACTTTCCCGGACAGATCCGGATTTTCTTCTTTCAGACGCATTACTGAAGAACCAGAGAAAACTATTTTCAAATCAGGGAAGTTGTCATAGCAATAACGAAGTTCCTTTGACCAGCCAGAATATTTGAATACCTGATCAATAAGCAAAACTTTACCTCCTTGTTTATAAAAGTTTGTAGCAAAATCTTTGATAGAACATTCTGTAAAATAAAAATGGTTCAGATTAACATACAGACATTCCTGATTGTCTGCTCCAAAATGTTCACGTGCATAATCAAGCAAAAATGTAGTTTTGCCTACACCTCGTGAGCCTTTTATCCCTATCAAACGATCATTCCAGTCTATTTCGTCCATTAAACCTCTCCGAACGGGAGATTGCAGATGCTCGACCAAATATTTATGTGTACGAAAAAAAGCTTCCACAATTATAAACAATATTTATTGTTTGACAGCGCAAATATAAGTAACTTCTTCTAAACTGCAATGTGTAGATTGCAATTTTGTTGTTCTGCTATCTGTTTTTTGATGCTTTTCTGAAAAAATATACATTATTAGCCTTGAATGTAACGTATTTATATTTTATGTTCATTCAAGTCTGACAGAACCTTCTTCAATAATAATATGGTCCATTATATTTGCAGGCGGACGTTGAGCTTGCAATTCCTTTTTCATGAAATCCATAAAAGGCGCTACATGTTCGAAAAACTTATAATAGCCTTTACACAGATAATTCAAACCAAATTCTCCGTCTTTTGTTTTCATAAATCTGTTTTTAGGACATTCACCGTTGCAAGCGAATAAGTATTCACAATTTTTACACTGAGAAGGAAGTGTGTCGAATTTATCAGTTCCAAACTTTAACTGTCTTGGGCTATACATCATTTCTGTCAGTGTTTGTGTACGGATATTACCAAGTTTATATTCAGGGAATACAAAATGGTCGCAAGAATATACATCTCCATTGAATTCCATTACACCAGCATGTCCACAATGTTTAGCCATAGAACATACTCCAGGCTGAACTCCAACCCAGTTTGCCAACGTGGAATCGAATATCTGAATGAAAAATTTACCGACATCCTTTTTTACCCATTCATCGAATATGCTACAAAGAAATTTACCCCATTTTTCTGGATCAACTGAAAAAGGAGCCAGTTTGATTTCTTCATTTTGCTCATTCGGACTTGTCAGGACTGTACCGTTATTATGTGCTGTAAATCTTTCAACTATAGGTGCAAACTGGATATATCTGCAATCTATTTCCTTGAAAAAGTTATAGAATTCCAGAGGATAGTCAACATTATAGTCATTGACAACAGCCATCGCATTATATTCTACTCCGTGCTTTTTGAGCAGTTCAATTCCTTTCATAACTTTGAAGAATGAAGGCAGTCCTTGCTTATTCCTTCTGTATTCGTCATGAAATTCTTGTGGACCATCTATTGATATTCCGACAAGGAAATTGTTTTCTTTGAAGAATTTACACCACTCATCATTTAGCAATGTGCCGTTTGTCTGTATACAATTGTCAATTTGTCTGCCGTTAGCATACTTTTTCTGAAGCTCGATTGCTTTTTTGTAGAAGCTCAGCGGACGCATAAGAGTTTCTCCTCCGTGCCAAGTGAAAAGAACTTCTTGTGTAGTCTGACACTCAATGTATTCTTTGATGAACTTTTCAAGCAGCTCATCTGATAAAATTGTGTTTTTTTCTTCCGGATAAAGTTTCCCTTTTTCCAAATAATAGCAATATTCGCATGCCAAATTGCATATTGAACCTGCCGGTTTCAACATTACATACACTGGTCTTGCGAATGGTGAAATAGTAGACATAGGTAAAATAGTTTATATTGAGGTTTATTTATTCTTTCTGTAGTCTAACAGAAATCCTTCACATATCCAATTTGCTAAAGCCTGACGATTGTTCTTTTGGACAATACGTTGCTGATCATATTTATTCTGAATATTACCCAATTCCACAAACAAAGCAGTTGGAACTGTATTCTTTATAACATATAAATCACGCTTGCTGATAGTTCCAGAAAAACCTCTGCCAGGTTGATGTCTGTCATATTTTTTTTGGAATGTATTTCTCATTGTGCGGGCAAGATGTTTACCTGCCGAGCTGCCACTGTGATAGAAGAACACATCAGTTTGTTTACTTTTACTTCTGCTATCAACATGAACGAACAATGCTCTTTTATAAGTTTCCTTATCTTTATTATATAGGGAATTGATTTTGTCACATCTTTGTTTCAGACGTTGAACTTGGTTGAGCGGGATTTTGCTTCCCATGCATGTTTCACGTTTACTGTTGTTCAGAAAATATTCGTCACGGATTCCATCTTTGGAATCTTGGATAATTATATGAACTTTAGCTCCTCGCATCATAAGGTTACGTGCCACTCGGAGTATAATATCATAAGCATATTCATCTTCATGCAATTCTTTTTTACCTGCATATCCAATGGCTCCAGGATCTGGTCCGCCATGTCCGCTCACAAGATAAAAGCATGCTCCGGATAGCTCATTTGAGACAATATCAAAATTAGCGTAATTTTTCCCGAAAAGCGGCTCATAATTTTTCCTTTTCGCGGAATTGTCCTGATTTCTTACTTTAATGTTTTTATCTGAAGTGCTTTCTGAATCTTTCAGAGGAGGCAAGGTGTATTTGATATGTTTGAGCAAACCGTAATTTCTGCCGAATTTGCCTCTGTTAAGTTCAATGAATTGATTTTTATAATATTCACCGGTTCTGTTGAACCTTTTCAAGAACAGTGTTATTCCTTCTCCATCCTTTGGATAAGCCTTTTCCTGAGCTACCAAATCGTTGGAGAATACAAAAGTTCCTAATATCAGAAAAAATAAAATGTTTTTAATAGCGTTCATCAATTATTGTGTTTAGTGATTATGTCCCATATAGCTTTGGTAAGCTCTATGTCGTATTTAGCGTCGTGTAATTTCACTGATTCAATAGGGATTCCTAATTCTCTTGCAACGGTTTCCTGTTTGAAATCTTTCATTTTTGAGCGTTCTGTCATAAGATATTGTGATGCTAGAACCATAACATCTATTGAATTTACCCAAAACCAGGAATAAAAATAGTTATCTCCGTTTTGCACAAAAAAAGCTTTCAGAAAATGATTATCGAATGATGCATTGTTGTATCCGGCAAGAAAAAACTTATCCGTCTTGTCGTATTTGTCAATATATTTTGAAAGCAATTCTATTAGTTGGTTGTAAACATCTTTCATTGGAGGATAAGAAAGTATTTGCTGGCGTGTAACATTGCAGACCTTCAAAGCTTCATCGTCAATTTCGCATTGCGGGTTAGGACAAACATTGAAATTAAAATATTCTTTAGTTTCTCCGTCAATGACAATTTGTCCGCTTATCTGGTGGATACCGTTTCTCCAGTATTTTATACCAGTAGTTTCCAAGTCGAAAAAAAATATTTTCATATGTAGATGTCTTATTATATTCTGTGATTTTGCAAGTTTGCAAAACTTTGGGGCAAAATCCCTCATTGCAAAAATACAAAAATAAATCACAGTTGTTGCAAAAAAATACATTTGATGATGCGCATTTCACATATTGTTATTTCCTTTGCAGTCCGAAGAATATATAGCAATAATATGTTTTTAAGAAAAATACTTATTCCCGCCATGCTCTTTGCTGCGGTGACTGTCAAAGCTCAATTGACAGATGAATTATATCGCAGCGATTATAAAATTGATAAAGACAATAAAGGTAGTTTGTTTATAGAGTTGGACAATTTGTCTTTTTTCAAGGATAACGAATATTCTGGAAATGTAATGAAAGGATATTCGTTGCCGGGATTTTGGCTTCAGCCTAAAGTCGTTTATTATCCTTTGGAAAATATCAAGCTGGAATTAGGTGCGCATCTTTTGAAATATTGGGGAGCACAGCAATATCCTTATGCTTCATATTTTGATATTCCGGAATGGCAGGGGAATGATTTCCAACATGGTTTCCATGCTTTGCCTTGGCTAAGGGCACAAATGGATTTTTCGGATAATTTCAGTGTAATTCTGGGAAACATTTACGGCGCATCAAATCATCGTTTGATTGAACCTCTTTATAATCCTGAATTAAATCAGACTGCAGATCCTGAAGCTGGAGCTCAGATTCTGTATTCGAGCAAATATTTTGATTTGGATTTCTGGGGAAGCTGGGACAGTTTTATTTTCCGTAATGACGTGCATCAGGAGTCATTCACTGTAGGACTTTCCACTCGTGCCAAATGGAATGAACCGGAAAATGATGTGCATTTCTATACAAACCTTCAGCTTTTGGCGCGTCACTATGGAGGTGAGATTGATACAATAACAACGAATTCCGTACAGACATTGATGAATGGAGCTTTGGGAATAGGTACGGAATGGAATGCTTCCAGGAAATATTTGAAAAAAGCAGGTTTGGAGGTGGATGTTTTGGGCTATTACCAGCAAGCTGGCAAGATGTGGCAACAGGATTCAGGATATGCAATTTATTCCAGCGCATATGCAGATATAAAAAATGTCAGACTTAAAGCGGGATATATGTGGAATAATGATTTTATTTCCATGTATGGCAGTCCGTTTTTTGGCTCAGTATCAACAAAACAGCCTGGCGGTGTTTTTGATAATCCGCAACTTGTGCATTGGGGATTAGAATATACCCGTTCATTCGGGAAATACTTTTCTTTTGGTGCTGACTTGTCTGTTTACCATTGTTTTGGTGGAAAATTCATTGTTGATGGAGTGGAGGAGAATAACAAACAGTCCACAAGCTTTTCAGCTGGAATTTACATGCGAATAAAACCTTCTTTCCTTTTGTTCCGGAAAAAATAGAATGAACTCTTGATTTTTAATGCAGATGATATTTTTATTTCATAATATGTGGAAAAAGTTTTCCATATATTATGAAAATAAATTTTCATATATTGTGAAATTTTTGTTCCATATATTATGAAAAAAGTTTTCCAAGCCGTAAAAAAGTTGTGAAAATGTAATTTGTTTATTTACAAAGGTTTATAAAATTGGCTTTTAGACATAAAAAAATCTATAGTTTTCTTGTATAGAAAAACTATAGAATATTATAATTTGAGTAGCTTAAAAGCGGACAATGTGCAATGAACTTGAGACTTTAAAAGTAAACTGCAGTAATAATTGTAATAGTATTACCAAAACTTATTCTGCATAGGATTGTATTCAAATCCGACCGATTTCATTTTGTCAATCAGATATTTCTTGTCAATATCCATATCTGTACACAAGTCGTCAAGTGAAGAATAATAATCTCTTAATTTTAGATTGATGAAGCTAAACAGCATCATCGGGTCATTAGGTAATTCCATTTTTATTTTATGTTTAAACATATAAACACAGAAAACACGGAGAAATTATTTCTCCATGCTTTCCGTGTCTATTTAGTCTATTCTTTAATTTAAAAGAAAAAACAATTTATTATTCGCCTTTGATAGCTGCGATACCCGGAAGAATTTTACCTTCGATAGCTTCAAGCAAAGCACCACCACCAGTTGAGATGTAAGAAACTTTGTCAGCCATACCAAATTTATTGATACAAGCAACAGAGTCACCACCACCGATCAAAGAGAATGCACCTTCAGCAGTTGCTTCAGCGATAGCATCAGCAATAGCTTTTGAACCGCCAGCGAAGTTATCCATTTCGAATACACCTGCAGGACCGTTCCAAAGGATTGTTTTAGCACCTTTGATAGCAGCTTTGAATTCTTCGCGAGTCTTAGGACCAGCATCCAAGCCCATCCATCCGTCAGGAATATTGTTGTCATCGCAAACCTGAGTGTTAGCGTCATTTGCAAATGCATCAGCAGCGATACAGTCGCAACCCAAAACCAAGTTTACACCTTTAGCTTTAGCTTTAGCGATGATATCCAAAGCCAACTGAAGTTTGTCATCTTCAACCAAAGAGTTACCGATTTTGCCACCCTGAGCTTTAGCGAAAGTAAATGCCATACCACCGCAAAGAATCAAGTTGTCAACTTTGTCCATCAAGTTTTCGATGATACCGATCTTAGTTGAAACTTTAGAACCACCCATGATAGCAGTGAACGGACGTTTGATGTTGCTCAATACGTTGTCAACAGCTGTAACTTCTTTTTCCATCAAGTAGCCCAACATTTTGTGGTCTGCATCGAAGTAGTCAGCGATAACAGCAGTTGAAGCGTGTTTACGGTGAGCTGTACCGAATGCGTCGTTAACGTAGCAGTCAGCATAAGAAGCCAAAGTTTTAGCGAATTCTTTCTGAGAAGCCTTCATTGCTTTCTTAGCATCTTCGTATGCAGGATCTTCTTTTTCGATGCCTACTGGTTTACCTTCTTCTTCTGGATAGAAACGCAAGTTTTCCAATAGAAGAACTTCACCTGGTTTCAATGCAGCAGCAGCGTCAGCAGCTTTAGCGCAATCTGGAGCGAATTTAACTGCAACACCAAGTTTTTCAGAAACTGCGTCAACAATCTGGCTCAAAGAATATTTAGCATTTACTTTACCTTTTGGTTTACCCATGTGAGACATGATGATAAGGCTACCACCGTCTGCCAAAATTTTCTTCAATGTAGGCAGAGCACCGCGGATACGAGTGTCGTCAGTGATTTTACCTTCTTCATTCAAAGGCACGTTAAAGTCAACGCGCACAATTGCCTTTTTACCGGCAAAGTTAAAATTGTCCATTGTTTGCATAACTTTCTTTATTTAAAGTCTGAATAAATATAATCTTTTTCGTTTGTGTTTTCCGATTGCAAACTTACACAAAATATATTTTATAACAATGTTTGCCGTAAAATTTATTCGATAAGTTTGAATCTCAGTCTTAATCTTCCGTCCTGATAGTCGTAGTTCAACATTTTGAAATGCCCGATTTCAGATGTGTTTGCCACATGTGCACCAATACATGCGCAAGCGTCATAATCTCCAATTTTTACGATTCTTAGCGTGTCACTTGCATTATCCGGCAGTTTGCTCAGGTCCACAATGTTTGCCGCATCTTCTTTGCTCATGAATTCTGCAGTAACATTCAGATGTTGGTCTATTACTTCATTTATCCGTCTTTCCACTTCCTGCATCATTTCGTCGGTTGGAGCCTCGCTTAATTCATAATCAGCTTTACTTTTCTTTCTTTCAATATGTGCATTTTTCGAACGTGGGCATCCGAACATTCTGATCATAGTCTGGTTCAGGATATGTTCGGCGGTGTGCATAGGTGCGATTGACACATCTTGAAATTTTTCTTTACTTTCAGTGATAAGTATACTGTATTTTTGAAATTCTTCTTTATTACTCATTGTATATCTTTTTTTATCGTTTAATAGAATTGTACATTTAGGTTATTGTCTATAATACATCCTAATAATTTCGCATTGGAATTTATCTTATTTATTAATTTCTTTCCATATTCAAAATATTTGATGCATTCATTGGGATTCATCTTGTCTGTTCCTGGATAACAAATAGCTATATATATGAATAGTTCATTTAAATAATTTGCTATTCTTGAAAGTATTTTTTTTGCAACTTGGTCAGCTCTTGGTTTATCTAATTCGATAATAATGTTATAACTACTTTTGTTATCTTTGCCATATATATCTATGGAATCTCTTTTTCCACCAATCTTATATTCTTTATTCCATTCTATAGAATGAATAGAATCTATAAGTGCTTTTAGTAATTGATTCTGAAAAGCATTTATGATTGTCTTTTGTTCTGATTGAGTATGCTTTGTTAAACTTCCTAAATTGGGAGGTATGTTATTTTCTATACATAATTTTATCTGGTAGATGTAATTGTCAATATGCATAGGAGTAATTAACATATCGTTAAATTGGGAGCTTGGCTGATTTGTTATTATATTTGTTACCATAAAAACATTATATAATTATAAATGCAAATATATAACAATATGGGTAATGTTGCAATTTATAGTCGTGTTAGTACGCAACAGCAAACTACTGATAGGCAACTTGAAGAATTAACGAAGATTGCTAATGAAAAAGGTTACTCAATAGATGATAATCATGTTTATGTTGATATAATTAGTGGATTTAAAAAAGGTGAAATAAGACCATCTTTTTCTAAAATGATTCAAGACATAGAAAAAGGTGAAATCAATATTATATTAATTAGTGAATTTTCAAGGCTTGCAAGAAATGCAACAGACCTTTTGCAGCAGATTAATTATTTCAAAGAGCATAATGTAACTGTTTATTTTCATAAGCAGAATATCACTGTGAATAATGATAATTCCAATATTGGCAATACTATTCTTCTACATGTGTTGGCCGTTATGTCTTCATATGAAATTGAATTATTTGCCGAGCGGTCATTAGGTGGTAAAATAATCAAGGTTCAAAATGGTGGTGCTGACACTGACAGTCGTGCTTATGGCTATACGTCGGTTGAAAAAAAAATTGTCATTAATAATGATGAAGCTAAAGTAGTTCAGCAAATATTTGAACAGTATAATCAAGGATACTCTGTTATTGATATTGCATATAATTTAAATGCGAATAAAGTTCCTTCTCCTTATTCAAATAGAGTAAAGGCTTTTATTGAAAATAGAAAAAGAAACGGGTTGGAATTAAAAGAATATAAGTTTGATGTTAATAATCTTAAGTGGCGTGCTAATACAATATCAAGAATACTTGCAAATAAGTTGTACATCGGTCAGAGACACATTTCATACCATAAACCAGATCCAACTAACATATTGCCAACCAAACAAAGAAAAGATAGACAAAAAATATATGAATACAATGAACAATGTGAAAATCTAAGAATAATATCGGATGAACTTTTCCAAGCTGTTCAAGATAGATTATCACGAGCAAAGTATAATAGAAATAATGCAATAAAACATGATAATTTGCTGAAATCCAAGCTTAGATGTGGTGAATGTGGCGGAAATTTTAGCGTTGGTAATTCATTTGCAAATTCTTCATTTCAAAATAATAAACGCACATACAAATGCTATGGAATAATATCAAGAAAAGATAAACTGAGAACTTGCAAAGATGGAAGTGAAATACGGCAAGCAAGATTAGATGGCTTGGTGGTTACATATAGTCTGAAAATATTTGCACAAATTTCAATTGAAACTGTGAGTAAAGAAAGAATATTAGAATTAAATAAAGATATTGAAATGTTAAATTCAATTTTGACTTTAAAGTTAAAAGATAGACAATGTATTGATGATAATTATAAGAAAGCAATGAAAAGATTAATATTGGTAGATAATTCAGTTGTTGAACAGCTGATAACAGAAACTACAAATAAATATAATACTGATATATCAAATATTAATAATTCAATTGAAAAACTTAATAAGGAATTAATCAATAAAAAAATTACTATTAGTAAATTATCAAAAATCTCTGGTACATATAGTGGTTTAAAGTCTGAGATGGATAAGATAAGAAATAATAAGGAACTTATTAAAGAAATGATCGAAGAATATATAGATGTTATTCATGTCTATAGAATTCATTCTATCTGGAATCTTATTATTATTAAATATAAAAATAATCTTGAGATTTGGGGAACTATCAAGGCTGCACGATATAAAAAGGATGAAATGTTTTATGACTGTTTTGTCTGTAGATATGGAATAGAGTTTAAATCTTGGTGTATTGTTAACTCTGAACATTGTTTTAGTTATAATAAACTTAAACATACCATAGTTTATGATGGTCATTCATCAAATGAGCAATACAAAAATATAAAAGCAGGAGAATATACTTATGAAGAATTTAACGATATCCTTATTAATACAGATAATCTAAATTCATATTCATTATATTATTACGAGAATTTAAGGAGTGAAGAATAATATTAAGTTGATTTTTTTATGGACACTTTTAGTATTGTTAAAAATATGTGAATTGGATTAAATTAAATATACGATATTTTTTTGCTGGTTTTGATTTAATATCCTTATTTATAAAATTTTATATCGAATACAAAAATATTTGTATGGAACCTCCCATTCAGGGAGAGAGTCTTGGTATGCCCTTGTTATAAATATATTATACTGTTTGGTGAATATATTTTTTTTGTAAAATATATAAATTGCATAGTCAGCTATTTAAGCTGATATTTAGAAATATTCATCAATGCTAACGGTTGGTAGTAAATTTGCCTCAGAATATACATCTTTGATAATCTTCACTATGTTTTCATGACTAATATTTGCATTCTCTTTAACATTCAGTACTAATATTGCGTCGTGAATATTTATTACTTTGTAATCTTTCTGGAAGCAACGATGTAATATTTTACCTATTAATTGGCTTTCTAATTTCATCATTCTGTTTGCCAATAAATCACTATTTTTAATTCTCTTTTGTTTCCTTAAAATACTCCATACGTTTTTAAAATATTTCACAAATATCGTCCCATATTTTTTCTCTTTTGATATCCTAATTGTATGCGAGTAGAGAACTTCTTTAAATAGTTTTGCTTTAATTTCGCCTCTATTCTCATTTTCAAAAAGTGAAAGAAAAAAGTCCCAGAATTTTCCTTTTATAACAAGATATAAATAATATAAGCAATCTGATGGTATGTTTCTATTGTTATTTATGTTATTTAATTTCAATGTTTTACGAAGAAGTTTGGTAACATTACGATAAGTGATGTCATTATTCTTGTTAAAGGTATATAGAGTGTCTATGTTAATAGAGTTTAAAACTAATAAAAAATTGTAGTCTATATTATATTCAGAAATAATAAATGAAGAATATAATAAGGGATGTGAATTTGAAATATCTATTTGTGATTTTATGTTAAAATATTTCTTGATAACTTTTGGCATATTGGTTAATATATGATATATACGATTGTTCTTGTCTATGGAGGTTATCTTTTTTTCTATATAATGTATATTATTTATTCTTGCAATATTATATTTATATTTCGAATCATTTAAATTCAAATTATTTATTTCTGCAATAGCCGCAATTTTGTTTGAAAATGTCAATTTGGATAAAACTGAATTGTATTTAGATATAAACTTCTCATCATAAATATAAGAAGTATTTCCTTCTTTAGATAAAGAGTTATTGTTTTCAAACAATAATTTTTGTAACTTATCTTTGTATGAGAGAATTTTTCTGTTGATTGTTTTTTCTCTTGTAAAATTGAAATATTTCAATGAAATAACTCTACATTGTTTACCTACTTCATACTCATTAGAGATAGATATTAGATTCATTTTTTTTAGATTATATAACATATCATATACATAGTCTCCTAAAATATTTTTTAACACCTTAGAGTTAAGGCGAATTACATTATTATGTAATAGGGATTTACTTATCAAGAGATGTATGAGATATAAGTATTTAATTTCAAGCAAATCTTTATGTGGTATACTTATTTTTTTTATTTCTTTTTCTTCTATCTGCTCCATGTTTTCCTTTTCACAAATTAACACCTTTTCTGTATTAATTACACTTTTGTTTTTATTTAAAATAAATTTTATATGTGAATTAATATACATTTCATTGTTAATTCTATCAAACTTCCAAATTGTTAGTTCATTATTATTTTTTCTCATGTTTTTTCTAATAATATAATTGATCTAATAAAATATTCAAGTATTCCCGTAGTTATATCGATGTCTTCATAGTACATGCCAATGGCTTTAATATTGATCAAGAATAAATAAGCTATTTTCTATTTTATTGTTTTTTTCGTCCCCTTGTAGAGGGCTTAACATACAATTTGGCTTTTCTGATAATGCATTTTTTATTGCTATACTCCTTTGTTGGTTGATTATCAGATAATTTAGAAAAAAAATTATTCAGTGATGCTTTGCTGATTCCAAGTTCTTCTGCAGTATGTCTATCATATAACGAGGAAGGAGATCCGTAGTATTCATGCATTCCATTAATTTCAATATGAATTATTGTTCTACTATTTTCTTCCATATCAATATATTTTTTGTAAAGTTAGTTGAAATATTATCTATATTATAATAGACTCATGTATTTAACTGGATTTAACATTAAATATTATCTTAATTTAAATAGAATCATTATATTTGTAATATAATCAAAAAGCATAGAAAAAATGATAGCTTAAGGTTTATTACTATCTGTATGGTTATAGAGTGATTTAATATTCTAAAAAACCAAACTATTAATATAAAATTAGAAGTCATGAGTGTAAAAAATAGTACAACTGTAGCGGATTTCATAGAATGGGACAAGGCGGTTAACTTAGTACATAGATTATTCAACGATGGTGATTACCGTTTGTCATTATTGGTAGGTTGTGGTATCTTTTTCGGATTGAGAATATCTGATATATTACAACTTACTTGGGATATGCTTCTGTCTGATAAGTATTTTGTGCTGGTTGAAAAGAAAACCAAGAAGCATAGAGAGATTAGAATCAATTATAACTTTCAAAAGCATATACAAAAATGCTATGATGCTCTCAGTATAACAGATAGGTCGGAAAAGTGCTTTATAAGCCGTAAGAACAGTGTCTATAGTATTCAGCATATAAATGTTCTACTAAAAGAAATTAAGGCTAAATACGGCTTAAAATCAGTCAAGAACTTTAGTTCTCATTCCCTCAGAAAGACATTTGGAAGGCACATTTATGAAATGGCTGATACTAATTGTGAAATGGCTTTAATTATGCTCTCAGAACTGTTTAATCATTCAAATATAGCAATAACCAAACGCTATCTTGGACTTAGAAAAGAAGAAATATTGCATTGCTATGACTTATTGGAATTTTAATTAAATTTGCATCATGGAAAAGATGTTATTTCAAAATGAAACAATTATTGGTAAACCGTTTTTGAAATGGGCTGGTGGTAAAACTCAGTTAATAGATATTATATTTCAAAATTTACCATCAAATAATATTGGAACTTTTATTGAACCATTTATTGGAAGTGGTGCAGTAGCTTTTAGGATGTTATCTTTATATCCAGAGGTAAAAGTAATAATAAATGATATAAATTCTGACCTTATAAATGTTTATAAGGTCATAAAAGACAATGTTTCTGAATTAATAACTGAACTGAAATTATTAGAAAAAGAATATATATCCAAAGATCTAGAATGTAAAAAAGAGTTTTTTTACGAGATAAGAAGTGAATATAACAAAAGAGATAATTTTTATAAAGAAATCTCTATTAATAATGCTTCTTATTTTATCTTTTTAAATAGAACATGTTTTAATGGCTTGTACAGGGTAAACTCTAAAAATGGATTTAATGTTCCTTTTGGAAAATATTCCAACCCTTGCATTTGTAATGAAAATCTATTGAATATTGATAGTGAATTATTACAAAGAGCAATAATACTTAATGGAGATTATTCTTTAACATTTGATTATGCGAACTTAGATAGCGAGACTTTGTTTTATTTTGACCCACCATACAAACCAATAAGTGCAACATCAAGTTTTAATTCTTATAGTGCAGATATTTTTGATGATAGTCAGCAGATTAGACTTAAAGACTTTTGTGATAAACTTTCTTCTAATAATATTAAGTTTATACTAAGCAACTCTGACCCTAAATCGGTTGATGTTCAAAATAATTTTTTTGATGAGTTATATAGTAATTACAAAATACAGCGTGTAAATGCTAAAAGAAATATAAACTCAAAAGGAAATGGTAGAGGAGAGATAAAAGAACTACTAATATGTAACTATTAATATGTTTAATCCGTATTATAATAAAGAAAATATATTACTTTATAATAATGATTGTCTTGAAGTAATGTCTTTGTATAGCAAAAATGTTAATATGATTTTTGCTGATCCCCCATATTTCCTTTCCAATGGGGGAAAGACTATTAGTAGTGGACATATTGTATCAGTTGATAAGGGGGAGTGGGATAAGCCTTTGACTTCCGTAGATGATTTTAATTATAAATGGTTAAAAGCTGCAAGAGATGTATTGACAGAAGATGGTACAATTTGGATTTGTGGTACATTACATAATATTTATTTAGTTGTAAATATACTTACAGAATTGGATTTTAAGATATTAAATAGTATAACATGGAAGAAAACAAATCCACCACCTAATTTTTCTTGTAGATGTTTTACCCATTCAAGTGAAGTGTTGATATGGGCAAGGAAAAATAAAAAAGTTGCACATTACTTCAATTATGATTTAATGAAACGATTGAATGGGAATAAACAAATGCAAGATGTTTGGGAGTTCCCTTCAACAGTTTTATGGGAAAAGAAATATGGGAAACATCCAACTCAAAAGCCTTTATCAATAGTATGCAGAAGTATATTAGCTTCTTCCAAACCAAAAGATTTAATTCTTGATCCTTTTTGTGGTAGTTGTACAACTGGTGTAGGTTCAATTTTATTGGATAGAAGATTCATTGGCTGTGATATAATCTCTGAATATCTTGATATTGGTATTAAGAGATTATGTGAAGCACAAAGCAATAAAAGAATATTATTAAATAAGATTAAGGGTATAGATTATGAAAAATTAATATCTTTTGATATGTGTTGAGGCTTTAATAATGTTGATATAATATATCTAAACATATGCTCTCTAAATGTGACACTATCCAAAATTTTGTGTAAATGGAAACAGGATTCAGCTGTAAGTTCTTCTTATATCTGGATTCTGTTTTCAAACATAAGCATAAATTGGTTCATAATCAAGCCCCAGTTATTAATAGGCTGTGTCCATTTCTTCTCAATCTCCATAAGCGACAGATATACAGTTTTCTTTACCGCATCATCCGAAGGGAATGAAAGCTTTGATTTTGTGTACTTTCTGATTTTTCTATTCAGATTTTCAATGAGATTTGTGGTATAAATTATTTTTCTGATTTCCAGCGGAAACTGGAAGAAAACAGTCAGGTCATCCCAGTTCTTTTTCCAGGATTGTATAGCATAAGGATATTTTTTTTCCATTTCTTTTCCAGATTGTCAAGTTCCGTGGCTGCAACCTCTTTGTTGGTAGCATTATAGATATTCTTCATATCCGTCGTAAACTCTTTCTTATCCTTATAAACGACATATTTACAGGAGTTTCTAATCTGATGTACCACACAGATTTGGGTGGATGATTGAGGAAATACGCTACGGATAGTATCCGTAAATCCATTTAGATTGTCGGTACATGTAATTAATATATCCTGCACTCCACGTGCCTTCAGGTCTGTCAGTACACCCATCCAAAAAGAGGAACTTTCCGATTTACCGACCAACATTCCGAGAACTTCTTTCAGACCGTTCTGTTTCAGTCCGACACAAAGATAAACGGTCTTGTTTATAGTTATCCCGTACTTTGAAAACTATTCCGTCCATCCAGACTATCAGATAGACTGGATGGGCGGTTCTGCCACTCCAGAGCTGCCTGATTTACTTTGTTTGTAATAATGGAAATAGCTGATGTAGAGAGCTCTATTTCATAGATTTCACGCATCTCTTCTTCTATATCAGAAACGCTCATACCTTTGGCATAAAGGGATATAACAAGCTTTTCTATAGAAAGTCCACGGCTTTCATGTTTGGGCACTGCTATCGGCTCAAATTGGCCATTGCGATCACGGGGAATAGAAATAATGGCTTCTCCATGTTCGGTTTGGATTTTCTTCGGATATCTGCCATTACGTGAATTACCACTGTTATTACCTGCAACAGAATTCTTTTCATAGCCCAAATGGGCATCCATTTCACCTTCAAGCATCTTCTCCAATACTTGGGCATGTAACTACTTCAGAAATTTGCTCACATCGGCTTATGTCTTAAACTGGCTAAGGAACTCCTTGCTTAACACCTAATCAGGTACTACTTGATTCTTTCCTTTCATAATCTTTTTCATTTTACAAATGTATAAAATAAAAAATACGAGACTCATTTATGAATCTCGTATTTCCATTTACACAAAATATTTTATAGTGCCCTTAATTAATAAATCCTTCAGCATATATGCGTTTGTATTTCTCTTCTTACATAAGCAAAATAATCTATTATTTGTTCGCTAATCTGTTACCTTGAAACATTTCTACTAAGATATTATTACTCAATTAATATGTATGAATGACACGATGCTTTGGACTTAATTACCATAAATTAATTCCATCATAATATTTTCTGTTGTATATAATTATAGATTTAAAAATGAAAGAGGAATATTGTCAAAAAAGTAATAACATCCAACGTCTGTAATATATTCCTTAACGTCATTATATTCTTCTCTTCGAAACCAATCTGATAAAAAATAACAATACTCAATTTTTATATTTAAAGGAGATAATAGTTTTGTATATTGTTTTTTCTTAAAATCACAGGTTTGTAACTTCTCATCAACACTTCCTGCACCGTGTTGGAATTTCTTTTCAATTATGTATAAAGTAGAAGTGCTATATATTAGAATAGCATCATCTGGTAAAAGTTTTTTTGATATATATTGTTTATAATCAATTTTATTTGCGACTAAAAGCTTTTTATATAAAGAATACTTCTGATATAAAGTGGCGACTTTGATATTACTTCCCTTAGTATAAATATCATCATCTTTTACTTCAAAATCAGGATGAGAAAGAAAAATATCTTTTAATTCTGTAGATTGTTCAAAGTGTAACCCATTAATATTGGTTTTTGCGCCACCTCCAACAAGATTAATATTTCTTGGCATAGTTAAAATCCTCTTTTCTTGCATTCATTATCTAATTCTTTCCAATTTTTTCCACGGCTAAAATTAGCAGCGTCATTATATGGAAACTTTTCTAATAATAGTTGATGAACTCCTAAACGTTTTATCCTTTTACCTAGTTTTGTATTTGCTTTATTTTCTTCAGCTACCATAGCCATGTATATAATAGAAAAGTCTATAGCAATATTTATAGCATCATCTCCATATTTTAAGCTTAACTTATCAATTAATTCAAAAGCAGAATTATCTAATAATTTTGTGGTAAAATTATAAACAGAAACAAAATCATAATATAATTGATTATTACTATGTTTTTCACAATATTGTGTCAGCCGTTTAAAATACTGATAATCTTTAGGTGCGTAACGCATCATATTAGGTCGTTTTAGGTAAACACACCAATTATCAAAAGAACCTTTATCGTATTCAATAATACTTCCATCTTTAAATTTTCTGATTAGTCTTCCCATAAATTATAAATTTCACTATATAACATTTCACGTCCACTTCTATTCCAATATGTAATATCTTGTTCTATAAAAAGCCATTTTAAAACATACAAAATGATTTCTACAGATTTACCTTTAGTAAAATGGAGAATATTTATTTCATTAAATGTGAATTTTTCACACTTATAAATCTTAGTTATAATTTTAAATAGATTATTGTATTCTTCTTTAGATTCAGCTTTTTTTATTTTCAAATCATTAAGTATGTCATTGTGACTAGGTCTATTCCCTGTCGAAATTATATTGCCATATTTCCCAAATCTGAATTGAACATTGGAGACTCTTACCTCAAAATCGACACCTTTATTTAAAGATGTTGGTCTTTTAAGATAAATTACATTACCATCACTAAGTTTTTCAACTGTATAATAGTAGTAGTTAACATCATTAAGTGTACCATGCTTTTCTTCAAGGAAGAGCTTTATTAGTTTTTCTCGATATTCTTCACGAGAATTGGCTAAAATGTTTACATCTATTTTAAACTCATGATTCATATTTGATATTTTTCTAACAAATATGGCCATTTTTGTTTTTACTTGCAAATTAAATTCACTTATATACAGAAGTGAATATTACTTCATTGGTTAATATTTTGGTAGTCAATCAATTGTAAATAATAGAAAGGCTTATATTCAAAAATAGATAATATAAAACAAAAGTGAATCTATTTTTTGTGATGGAAAGACAAACTTATAGGTGTTTAGAGAATAGTGGTGGGCATATATTGTAAATAATATTGACCTATTCTATATTATTTTAGTATTGATAATCCAATAAATTAACAATGTGTTAAATTCATACGTGTGCATAGGAGGGTATTCCTGTTTGTTGTGTTCGTTCAGTTGAATTTCTTTATCCATGAATAAATTTATTTCAAAAAATAATAAATCTGTTTGTCTTATTTTATCTCAAATCTTTCTCGAAAGCCAGCCTTGCTTCACCGCCACGATAAACGACATCGCCTTTATATACAAATCCTAGAGATTTGAATATACTAAGCATATAATTGTTGTCATATTTCGTGTCTACACGGAAAAAGTTTACACCTCTTTGTCTTGCCACATCCTCAGCTTTGAGCATAAATCTTTTCCCAAGACCTTGGTGTTTGGCTTCGTCAGCAACAGCCAGACGGTGCACAACAAGATATTTGTCGTCTGTTGTCCAGGTATTGATTTGCCTGTATACATCTTCTTCTGTAAAGGAAATAACACCATAAGCTATGACAGTTCCTTCCTTTTCAAATACATAACCTTCGTCGTTACCTATATCTGTGATTATGTTTTCACGTGCAGGATAATTCTCATTCCACTGGCAACTTCCCAAGCGTTTCATTTGGTCTTTTGCCTGCTGCATGATTTCCATAATACGGTCCGTGTCGCTATGTCCGGCTTTCCTGAATACTATTGAATCGTTTTGCATTTTTGATAATATACATTTAAAAGCACCGTAAAATTCATAAAAATGATTTAGAGAAACAAATTTGCAGAATATAAATGTTTATAAGTTTTGCATATTGCTCAACTTAAAAGTTGACAAGGTCAAATATCTATTATTTAGCACTTAATTGTTTAAGAGCTCTTGTTAACTTGTTTTCTTGTCAACTCGTAAACTGAAAGTTGAGCCTGGCGAAATTTAAATAAAAGAGCTAATGTCTGTTTCTGATTTTGATTTTTAGTTTCTGTTATGTAGCGAAGTCAAACAAAATGCCTATTTTTGTATCGAATATCAAAAAAGTAGAAACTGAAAAGAAAAATATATAAGAAAGAGATGAAGAGATTGCTTATATTGCTGTTGATAAATATATGCTCTTTTTCGTTGTGGGCGCAGATTAACACAGACCGAGTGATGTCAATCGGGCGAAATGCTCTGTATTTTGAGGATTATGTGCTATCCATACAATATTTCAATCAGGTAATCAAGGCTAAACCTTGGCTTGCTGAGCCATATTTCTATCGTGCTGTCGCAAAGATTAGTTTGGACGATTATAAGGGTGCAGAAGATGATTGCACTGCATGTCTCGAACGAAATCCGTTTCTGGCTCAGGCATATTATGCCAGAGGTGTTGCCCGACAGAGTCAGGAAAACTATGATGGAGCAATTGCCGATTATACCAAAGGGTTGGAGTTCCGCATGGAAGATCGTCAGATGATGATAAATAGGGCAGTAGCTTATATTCAGAAAGGTGATTTCGATGGTGCTGAAAAAGCTTTTGAAGAACTGATGAAAGCTCACCCGAGATATTCAATGAATTATCTCTCAAGAGGTGCGATGTATCTTGAAAAAGGTGATACACTGAAAGCTCTTGCCGATTATAACAAGGCAATCGAAATGGATCCATATTATGCTCCGGCATATGGAAACCGTGCTATTCTGCATTATCAGATGCATAGTTTGGACAGCGCTTTGGTAGATTTGAATGAAGCAATCCATCTTAATCCCCGCGAAAGTGGATATTTCATAAATCGTGGTTTGGTTAGATATCAGCAGAATAATCTTCGTGGCGCAATGGCGGATTACGATCAGGTGGTAAGTATGGACAGAGACAATCTTATTGCCCGCTTCAACCGCGGACTTCTCCGATTCCAGGTTGGCGATAACAACAGAGCGATTGAAGATTTTGATGTAGTGATAAATCTTGAGCCGGATAATTATATGGCATACTACAACCGAGCTTTGCTGCGTTACGAAACAGGCGACTATCGCGGAGCCGTTGCCGATTATGACGTAGTGCTTAATGAATATCCTAACTTCTTGCCAGGATATTACAGCAGAGCTGAAGCCAAGAAGAAAATGAATGACCTTGCTGGTGCCGACAAAGACTTCTGGACAGCTTATAATAAGGAGCAGCAGATGAAGAAGGACCGCGCAGCCGGAAAATCAACATCTTCTTCAGACTTGGCGGATAATGATGATAATAAAGATAAGGATACAAAAGACAAGCAGGAAGAAAATACTCGAGAGCAGTCTGATAAGAACATAAGCAAGTTCAACCGCCTTGTCGTTTATGATAAAGAGGAAGAACGACGCAGTAAATATCAAAGCGAAGTGCGTGGACGAGTTCAGGACAACAATGTGCATGTTGACATTGAACCTCAGTTCATCCTTACATATTACGAAAAGCCTGACCCAGTCAAGAAACTTGTATATTATGACAAAATTGTTGAGTCATATAATTCAAAGATGCTGTTGAAGCGTAAATTAATTTTGACAAATCAGGAAGCAGCTTTGACTGAAGATCAGGTAAGTGCTCACTTCGAGTCTATAAACGAATATTCTGCACGCCTTGAAAAGAATCCTAATGATGCTGATTTATACTTTGGTAGGGCTATTGATTATATGTTGGTACAGGATTTCGATGAAGCAATAAAAGATTTTGACCGCGTAATAGACATCAATCCGGAATTCGTAATGGCTTATTTCAATAGGGCTGTGGTGAGATATAAAAAGTTAGAATATGCTTCGTCTCAGGAAGAGCAGACTTATGCCGAGGAGTTTATTTCCGGGGGAAATATGACAATGAATCTTGTTACGGGAAAAACAAGCGGAGTTAAGAAAATGGGTGACGACCCTGTTACTGCAAAACTGAAAGACAACAAAAAGTCATACGAGTATGAAATGGTTACTCGTGACTATGATATGGTTATTAAGTATGCTCCGAACTTTGTATATGCATATTTCAACCGTGCAAATCTCAGATGTGCTCAGCGAGATTATCGAGCAGCAATTGCTGATTATACAGAAGCAATATACAGAGATCCTGAATTTGCCGATGCATATTTCAACCGAGGTTTGGCTTATTTGTCTCTTGGCGATGCCCGAAACGGAATAGCCGATTTGAGCAAGGCAGGAGAGTTGGGTATATTCAATGCTTATAGCATTATTAAGAGAATGACAAGCAGATAATACAACTTGTTGGAGGAAAGAAAACTTGTCATAATTTGGAATAATATAAATTTTGAAACAATTAAAACTAGTAAATCCGATGAGAGAATTTGGAGATTTCACATCAGAGTACACAGATTATTCTACGGCTGCAATCGCCATTCTTCCTGTGCCATATGATGGAACAAGCACATGGATCAAAGGCGCAGATAAAGGTCCGGAGGCATTGCTTGACGCATCGTTTAATCTGGAATTTTATGATATAGAAACTGGAACTGAAGTATATAAGAAAGGTATTGCTACATTAGCACCAGTAACTGAAGATTCATCACCGGAAGCTATGTCTGCCGAGGTTGAAAAGGCTATGGACAATATTTTGGCAGATGGAAAATTCCCAGTTTTGATTGGAGGCGAGCACTCTGTCAGCATTGGTGCTTTCCGTGCCGTGGCTAAGAAATATGATGATTTGTCAATCATCCAGTTTGATGCTCATTCTGATATGCGTGATGAATACGAAGGTTCTTCACATAATCATGCTTGCGTTATGGCTCGTGCGTTGGAACTCACTGACAGCATAACTCAGGTGGGAATCAGAAGTTCGGACACTAGTGAGCTTAAGAATATAAATCCGTCACGTATATTCCATGCTTATAAGATAAAAGAACAGAAAGGATGGGAGAAGGAAGTATCTGCACAGCTTAAGAAAAATGTATATATAACTATAGACCTTGATGTTCTTGATCCGGCATATCTTCCGTCAACAGGAACACCGGAGCCTGACGGTCTGAGTTATCGTGACTTGTTGCGCACAATAGGACTGATTGTAAAGGAACACAATATTGTTGGTCTGGATGTTGTAGAGCTATGTCCTAATCCTGCAAGCAAGGCATCTGATTTTCTTGCAGCAAAATTGATATACCAGATATTGTCATTGGTATTCAATAAATAATCGGGAAAAATGAGTCCGCAGGGTCCTCAATTCTGTACCCTGCATTCTATAATTATCTAATAAATAAATGTCAAGAGTATTAATTATTGGTGCCGGCGGTGTGGGAACCGTTGTAGCACACAAGGTAGCTAAACATTCTTGTTTTTCAGACATTATGTTGGCAAGCCGTACAAAATCGAAATGTGACCAGATTGCTCAAGCTGTAGGTGGCAACCGTATCCAGACGGCACAGGTCGATGCAGACAGTGTGCCAGAATTGGTAGCTTTGATGCGTTCATTCCGTCCGGACATTGTAATTAACGTTGCTTTGCCATATCAGGACCTGACAATCATGGATGCATGTCTGGAATGTGGTGTTAATTATTTGGATACTGCCAACTATGAGCCAAAAGACGAAGCTCATTTCGAATATAGCTGGCAGTGGGCTTACCATGATCGCTTCAAGGAAAAAGGTCTTACAGCGATTTTGGGCTGCGGTTTCGACCCGGGTGTTTCTGCAATCTTCACTGCTTATGCAGCTAAGCATCATTTTGATGAAATGCAGTATTTGGATATTGTGGATTGCAACGCCGGAAATCACGGTATGGCTTTTGCCACAAATTTCAATCCGGAAATTAATATCCGTGAGATTACTCAGAACGGTCGTTACTACGAAAATGGCGAATGGGTGAAAACTCAGCCACTTGAAATCCACAAGTCACTTACTTATCCAAACATCGGTGCGCGTGATTCATATTTGTTGTATCACGAAGAATTGGAATCTTTGGTTAAGAATTTCCCAACTCTTAAACGTGCTCGTTTCTGGATGACATTCGGTCAGGAATATCTGACTCACCTTCGTGTTATTCAGAACATCGGTATGGCTCGTATCGACGAAGTGGAATACAACGGTACAAAGATTGTTCCATTGCAGTTCCTGAAAGCAGTTTTGCCTGATCCTAAATCTTTGGGTTCAAATTATCACGGCGAAACTTCAATCGGTTGCCGCATCCGTGGTATCAAAGACGGAAAGGAACGCACATATTATATCTATAACAACTGCGATCACGAAGCAGCATACAAGGAAACAGGCACTCAGGCTGTAAGCTACACAACAGGTGTTCCTGCAGCATTGGGAGCAGCTATGTTTGCACGTGGATTGTGGAAAGGCGCTGGTGTGTTCAACGTAGAAGAATTCGATCCGGATCCATTCTTGGCAGAATTGGGAGAACAAGGTTTGCCTTGGGTTGAGAAATTTGATATCGATCTGGAAGTATGATAGATAAAGAACAAGTGTTGCGCGAATGGGACTTCAGTGAAGTACCATCGCCTTCTTATGTCCTCCATACATCATTGCTGGCTGCAAATATGGAAGTGATAGACAAGGTGAGAAAGGCAACAGGTGTTGAAATTATCGTAGCCCTTAAGGCAAATGCAATGTGGAGCATTTTCCCTGAATTGTGTAAACACAGCGACGGAGCCACTGCTAGTTCATTGGCTGAAGCTCGTTTGGTATTTGAGGAATATGGTGAGAAATCGCATACATATGCTCCAATTTACACTTCAGCTGAATTCCCAGAAATAATGGCTTGCAGCAGCCATATCACTTTCAATTCTCTGTCGCAGTATGCACATTTTGGCAACGATGCTCGCAAAGCAGGAATTTCATGCGGCTTGCGTGTGAATCCCGAATATTCAACTGTCGAAACAGATTTGTATAATCCTGCATCTCCAACTTCACGCCTTGGTATCCGTTCTGTTGATTTGATAGAACTTCCAGAAGGAATAGAAGGACTGCATTTCCATTCTCTGTGCGAATCACGTCCGGCTGACCTTGAAGGAACACTCAAAGCTGTAGAAGAAAAATTCGGACACTTCTTCCCACAAATAAAATGGCTTAATATGGGCGGCGGACATCTGATGACTCATAAAGACTATGACGAAAACGAACTCATACGTATTCTCAATGAGTTCAAGTCACGCCATCCGCATCTGCGCATCATACTTGAACCGGGAAGTGCTTTCACATGGGATACAGGTTGTCTGGTTTCAACAGTAGAAGATATAGTAAGAAACGGAGGAATCAATACTCTGATGCTGAACGTGTCATTTGCATGCCACATGCCTGATTGCCTTGAAATGCCATACAAACCTACGATTTTGGGAGCTCATGATCCTGAAGAAGGTGAGGAGAAATGGCGAATGGGAGGCAACAGCTGTCTTGCCGGTGATTTCTATGGAGATTGGGCTTTCGACGGTGGACGTGAACCAAAAGTAGGCGACATGATTGTCTTCCGTGATATGATACATTATACTATGGTAAAGACAACTATGTTTAACGGTGTCACACATCCGTCAATCTGCATCTTTGACCCAGAGAAAGGACTACGTGTTGTCCGCAAATTCGGTTACGAAGATTATAAGACCAGAATGTCCTGAATCATCAGATTTAGTAAATCCGGAATATCATATTGATTTTATGTGTCAGGTATGTTATGTCCGGGATAAAATAACAACTAATAAAATAAGAATTATGGAAACAAAAGACAAAGTATTGGCAACAATGAAAGAGGCAGGAACTCCTCTTAATGCAGGTAAAATTGCAGAACTAAGCGGAATCGACCGCAAAGAAGTTGACAAAGCTATGAAGCAGCTTAAGGAAGAAGGTGCTATCGTTTCTCCTGTTCGTTGCAAATGGGCTCCTGCAGAATAATTTGAATCATTAAAACTATACATTCTAGCCATGGTTTCTTATAAGGAAACTGTGGCTAGTTTTTTTATGCAGGTTTGTTGGTATTTCTATTTTTATCGGATATTTTAATTGCCGGCAATAGTATCGATAATTTGGGTATTAATATCTGTAATTTATATACATTCCTTTATGTGCTATAGGACTAAATTTGCATAAACCGTTAAAAAACAGGTGTATGAATGTGATGGCTATATAAACTTAAATTGTATAAATCCAAAATTACTTTCATAATAAACTTTTTGTCAGATATTAATAAACAATTTAATTTATAATTATATGAATATTATCAGAAATACCGAATTTGGAGGAGAACGTCCTTTGTTTGAGTCTCATAATCTTCGTTTGGAAAATGTGGTAATTCGTGCCGGTGAATCTGCAATAAAAGAATGTAGCAATATTGAAGCAGTAGATTGTCGTTTTGAAGGGAATTATCCTTTCTGGCATGTTCATGGCTTCACTATTGAGCGTTGCTATTTTGATGTAGGCGGACGTTCTGCCCTGTGGTATTCCGATCATCTGAAAATGACAGATACTGTTATCGATGCGCCAAAAATGTTCCGTGAAATGAGCGAAATCGACATTGAAAACGTGACTATGAATGATGCTGATGAGGTGTTTTGGCGTTGCAACGGAATCCGAATCAGAAATCTTATTTTGCATGAAGGAACTTATCCGTTTATGTTTAGCAATAATATTTATATTGACGGACTTGTGAGTGACAGTAAATATGTATTCCAGTATGTGAAGAATGTGGAAATTCATAATGCTAAGATTACTACAAAAGATGCTTTTTGGGAAGTGGAGAATGTAACGATATATGATTCAGAACTAAATGGAGAATACCTTGGTTGGCATTCAAAGAATCTTCGCCTTGTTAATTGTCATATAACCGGTGAGCAGCCTCTTTGTTATGCTCATGACCTTGTTCTTGAGAATTGCACATTCGGTCCTGATTGTGATAGAGCATTTGAATATAGCACTTTGAATGCTGATATTCGCGGTGCTATTACAAACATAAAGAATCCTATGTCCGGATCTATAGTAGCTGATGAGATTAGTTCTATAACAATAGATGAAAATATAAAAGCTCCGGCAGATTGTGAGATCAGACTTAGAAATGGACATTCTTGTTTTACAAAATAAAAAGCGCAAACTATGAAATATAACTTTGATAAGATTATTTCCCGTCGTGGAACTAATTCCTATAAATGGGATAGTGGACCAGCAGAGAAAGATATATTACCTCTATGGGTAGCAGATATGGATTTTCGTACTGCTCCGGCTATTATCGATGCTTTGGAAAATAGAGTGAAACATGGTATATTTGGGTATGTACGTGTTCTGGACGAATACTATAAAGCAGTGATTCGATGGTTTGAACGTCGTCATAACTGGCATATTGAGAAAGAATGGATTATCTATACATCCGGAGTTGTTCCAGCTATCTCAGCTGTTATAAAAGCTCTTGCCGAACCAGGCGATGGTGTGGTAGTTCAGACTCCAGTCTATAACTGTTTCTTTTCCTCAATAAGAAACAACGGTTGCCGTATAGTTTCAAATCCTTTAATCTATGAGAATGGAACTTATTGTATCGACTTCGATGATTTGGAACGTAAGACGGCAAATCCGGAGGTTAAATTAATGTTACTTTGTAATCCTCACAATCCGGCTGGCCGTGTTTGGACTCGTGAAGAATTGTGCCGCATAGGAGATATTTGTAAAAGAAACAATGTTACAGTTATTTCAGACGAAATCCATTGTGAATTGGTATTTCCGGAATATGTATATACTCCGTTTGCGTCAATCAGCGAAAGTCATCTGTGGAATTCTGTGACTTGTGTATCTCCTAGTAAAGCTTTCAATTTAGCTGGTTTACAAATTGCTAATATAATTACTTGTGATGAGGAGGTTCGAAAACGCATAGACCGAGCTATCAATATAAATGAAGTTTGTGATGTAAATCCTTTCGGCATTGAAGCTACTATTGCTGCTTATAACGATAGTGAGGAGTGGCTTATTCAGTTGCTTGATTATATAAAAGCCAATTATAATTATTTGTGTGAATTTATCCATGCTCATATTCCTAATGTATATGTTACAAAATTGGAAGGAACTTATTTGGCATGGACAGATTGTCGGGCATTGAGACTGACTTCAGATGAATTGCAATCCCGTTTATTTGAAGAAACAGGTTTGTGGCTTAATAGTGGTTCGATGTATGGAACCGATGGCGAAGGTTTTCTGCGCTGGAATTTAGCTTGTCCAAACTCTGTGCTGCAAGATGCATTAGAGCGTTTCCGTAAATTTATTATATTAATCACACAGTGATTAAGCCTATATGTTATTTGAATATCATATACTTAAAACAATCTTAAATTGACTGAAATCTTATTCTAAAATATATATAGTCATAGCAAAAAATATATACGGCCCCGCGCAGAAATATATACGGTTCTACGTTTAGCTAGGACTATATATATTTTTTATGCTGAAATAAACGTAAGCGTTTCTACGATTCCCCATAAAAACTAAAAATAACATATGACATTTTGTCATCCATCTTTGTGTGTTTTTTTCAAAATAATACGTTTAAGGAGTGAAATTCGATGAAAAAAATCATCAATTTTGATTGTTTAAAAAAATGATTGCAATGATTTTGGAAAATGATCATAATGATTGTTCCAACTCTTCTAAATGATTTTGCATAATGATTGCAATCTTTTCCTGAAGTTTTTACAATCATTTTTTTAACACTCCCTTTTTTAGGGATAAAACACCTTTTTTTTAGCTTGATATATCATGAAAAACAAGCTTTTTTTATCAGGAAGGGTATATTTTATGGTATGATTATTAATATTATTTTGATAGTAATAATAAAGCGAAGTTTTGCAATATGTCTATTTTTTACAAGATTATCGCAATGAATAATTGTTTGTGTAACTTTTTTGCAGGTTTTAGATTCAAATTGTATTATTTGAATTTTACGAGAGTGCCGTATGTTTTGTTTTTGTAAAAAATGTACCGGAAAAATCAATTCTCATGAAGTTAAGATGACATTATGGCATAAAGTGGTGTAATCTCAGATTGGACTTTGTTTTTATGAGAAATAAATAATATGGGTTTGCAGATTGGATAAAATTTGTTGTAGTTGGATTTTTAAAAAAGTTCAAGACAGAAAGTCTGAGAAAAATGAAATTGTAAAAATTTAACAAGATTTGATTTTTTTTTTCTATATTTTTCAGATTTTTGCATCCGCAACCTTAAAATTTAAGATTATTAATATTTATGTAATGTGTACACTTAATTGAAAATAAATGTTTTGTTAATCTTATAATTGTAGGCTTAAATTCTATTACATAATTTGAAAAACTAAAACTGTATGATGAACAAAGGAAACCCCTTTTTAATTAAACAGATTGCACAAGTTTCAACATTGTGCCTGCTGTTATCTGCCTTTTCTGTTGAAGCCCAGGCAGGAACATCATTAGATACTACAGACAGTGCTGTTACTAATGATTTAGTTTCACAGTCAAAAACTGTAACAGGTGTGGTTTTGGACGCTACTAACATTCCTGTTATTGGAGCGAATGTTATTGTTAAGGGTACTACTAACGGAACTGTGACTGATATGGACGGACGATTCTCTTTGCAGAATGTTCCGGAAAATGCTGTTTTGCAAGTTTCATATATAGGTTATTTGGATCAGGAAATACCTGTCAGTGGAAAATCAACAGTACAAGTTCTTCTGAAAGAAGATACTCAGAAACTTGATGAGGTTGTTGTAGTTGGTTATGGAGTACAGAAAAAAGCAAATTTAACTGGTTCTGTTGCAACTGTAAAGTATGGTCAGGAGTTGGAAAACCGCCCTATTACAGATCCATCCCAGGCATTATCTGGTAAGACTACCGGAGTTTGGGTTAGTCAGAACTCTGGTGCTCCGGGTTCTGATGGCGCTACTATCCGTGTGCGTGGTTATGGTACATTGAACAATACAGAACCTCTTGTTTTGATTGATGGTGTTGAAGGACGTATGGCAGAGCTTGCTCCAAACGATATCGAATCTATCACAGTGTTGAAAGATGCGGCCTCTGCGGCAATTTACGGTTCACGCGCAGCTAACGGTGTCGTTTTGATTGAAACAAAGAAAGGAAGTGGAGATAAAGTAACTATTAACTATAATGGATATTTTGGTGTACAACAGTTAGGACGAAGATATAACCTTATATCTAATAGTGCAGAATATATGGAATTATGGAATACTGCATTTACTAATAGTGGAAGTGATCCATTGTTCCCTAATGATGTGATAGAAGCTTTCCGTAATGGAAATGATCCATATAGATATCCTAGTACAAATTATTTTGATGAAGTGTTCCGTAATGCTTTCACTACTCAGCATAATTTGTCTGCAACTGTTGGCGGGAAAAAATCTCACAGTTATATTTCTCTTGGATATTTGAATAATAATGGTATTATTAAGAATACTGATTCAGAACGTTATAGCTTGACTGTCAATACAGAGGCGAAAGTGACAGACTGGTTGAAAATGGGTGCTAGAGCACGTATGATGCGTAAGACAACAAATCAACCGTATGACGGAATTAGTCGTGTAATATATATGATGGCAAATGGTCATCCTTTCTCAACTCCTTATCTTCAGGATGGAAAGACTTTTGGTGGTTCTCAGGCTCTTTATATGTCTGGTGATAAAGCCGGTCAGCCTATTGTGGATACACGAAATCCGTTCCCTGACTTGTATAACGGTTTAAATCAGTCTATAAATACTTTTATGAAGGGTAATGCTTATATGACAATAGACTTCATGAAAGGGTTAAGCTTGACTGCCCAGTATAGTGCGCAGTATAATAATAATAATCAGGATAAATATAATCAGTTACTTTATTGTTATACCGATTTAGAAGGTTCAAATAAGAGTAAACCTCTTGACTTCCCTTCTACATTGTATGTTTATAGAAAAGTTGAGGATGAATTATATTCAACATTCTTTGCAAACTTAAATTTTAACAAAAGTTTTGGTAAGCATGATGTTTCAGCTTTATTAGGTTTTCAGCAGGAGGCTTTGACAAAAAGATTAACTTCTGCACAGAAAACTGATCCAGCAAAGGATGATTTACACCAAGTAGATTCAGGTTCAAAAAATCCAACAGCCACAGGTAATAAATACCAGTGGAGAATGTTGTCATATTTCGGTCGTGTGAATTATGCTTTTGATGGAAAATATTTGGCAGAGTTCAATTTAAGAGCGGATGGTTCTTCTCGTTTTGCTAAGGGTAACCGTTGGGGATATTTCCCATCTGTATCAGCTGGATGGCGATTGAGTGAAGAAGGTTTTGTTAAGAATTTGGGCATTTTTGATAACTTAAAACTTAGAGCTTCTTGGGGTAAATTAGGTAACCAGAACATAGGAAGTTCTAGTAATAGTGACTATTTCCCATATTTAACAGTTCTTTCTCAGGATTATGCGAATAGCTACAATTACAACAATACATTAGCCCCAGGTGCAGCCGTTACTGGTTTGGTTGATCCTGATATTACTTGGGAAACAACAACATCAACTGATATTGGTATTGATATGGGATTCTTCAAAAACCGTTTGAGCATTGAAGCAGACTATTTTATGAAGAAGACTACCGACATTATCGTTCAGTTACCTATACCTTTGATTATGGGTGGATTGACTGCTCCATTTGAGAATATAGGTGAGATGAAAAACAATGGTTTTGAGTTGAATGTAAATTGGCAGGATAATGTCTCAAAAGACTTTAGCTACAATATTGGTGCTAATCTTACATATATTGATAATGAAGTTGTCAAGTTTAGAGGCGGTAAATCTCCTGACCAGCTATATTTGATTCGTGAAGGATATTCATACAAGACTTTGTATGGTTTCATTCAAGAAGGTGTATATCAGTCTGATGAAGAAGCTAAGCAACATATGCATAGTAACGGCTATGTACCTGAAGCAGGAGACTTGAGATATAAGGATGTTAATGGTGATGGTAAACTTGATTATCAGGATAAACAGGAAATAGGTAATACAATTCCTAAGTTTACGTATGGTATCAATGCAGGTTTAACTTGGAAGAATTTTGATTTGAACTTGCAGTTTGCCGGTATTGCAGGAGTTCATGGATATTTCCAGAATGCATGGACTGAACCTCTTGGTATTTCGGGTGGTACAATCACAGAACGTTGGCGTGACGCATGGACTCCTGAAAACCCATCAAATGAATTGCCAAAAATTAAGGTTAATGATACTTGGAACAGACAGCAGTCTTCATTCTGGGCATGTAATATGTCATGGTTTAAGTTGAAAAATGTTCAGTTAGGATATACTTTACCTAAGGCTTTGTCGCAGAAGATGTTCTTGCAGAAATGTTATGTTTATGTAAATGCTACAGACTTGTTTACTTTGGTTAGCAGCAAATATGAAGGATTTGACCCTGAACGAGATACGTTTGCTGACGGATATGGACATTATCCTATCCCAAGAGTGTTTACACTTGGTCTGAACCTTACATTTTAATAAACTCAAGTAAAAAAGAATTGATATGAAAAAAATAACAACAGCTATACTTTTGTCGGCAATGATGGGATTCAGCTCATGTGAAAGCTATCTGGATATATTGCCGGATGATAAAATCACAAGCGAAACATTTTGGACAACACCTGAAGATGCCAATTTGGCCTTGAACGGTATTTACAGTGTTTTGCGTAGTACTAATGTGTACGGTTATGGTGGCGGTATGGATGCCTGTACACCAAATGCATATCAGTGGGCACACTGGGAAGGACAACATATGCAGGTAGGTGATGGCTCTATTTTTTCTGGCTCAGGAGGTATTGTTTCTGGCCGTTGGCAGGATTGTTACAAAGGTATTTATCGTGTAAATTATTTGTTTGAGAATATAGATAAAATACCTGATATGGATCCGGCTCAAAAGGAAATAATTCTTGGTGAAGCATATTTCCTTCGTGGAGTTTTCTATGATTTGCTTGTTAGAACCTACGGTGGGGTACCTTTGTTGCTGAAGAATATTACAGCAGATGAAGCTAGACAGGTTTCAAGAGCTACAGCAGAAGAAGTTTGGGCACAGGTTCATGCTGACTGGGATGAAGCTATTAAGAGATTACCAAAGGATGCAGAGAGTAATGGTCATGCAACACTTGGTGCGGCATTGGGTATGAAAATGAAAGCTTATCTTTTCAACTCACAGTGGGACAAAGTTCTTGAATATTGTGATAAGATTGATGCTTTAGGTAAATATAAATTATTCTCTTCTTATTATGGCTTGTTCCAATATGAGAATGAAGGAAATGATGAAACATTGTTTGCTGTGAGTTTTATGGATGGAGCTTTCGAACAAGGTAGTATTTTTGATAGAAATTTCCAGCCTCAGAATCTTAAATATGGTATGGATGGTTCTAATTCAGTAGCTCCTACACAGTTGTTGGTTGATGAGTATGAAACTCTTGATGGTTCACCTATTGATCCGAATGATCCTTATAAAAACAGAGATCCACGCTTGGATTTAACGATATTAAGACCAGGAGCATATTTCCAAGGACAACTTTATCCTGTTGAAATAAAAAATCATACTGGACAGAAAGTTGGTTTTGGTATTCGTAAATATACTATTGAGACTATGCAGGTTGTTGCAAATCAGTCTCCTCTTGATTTTATGGTTTTACGTTATGGGGATGTCTTATTGTGTCGTGCTGAGGCTATGATTGAAACTAATCAGAATATCGATGGTGCAATCGATATTATCAATAGAATCAGAACGGAACGTGAAGATGTGAAGATGCCGGCTATTAAAAAAGGTTTGAGTCAGGCTGAAGCACGTAAGGCTTTACGTCATGAAAGACGTATAGAGCTTGCATTAGAAGGCCAATTCTGGGATGATATCAAACGCTGGAAGGCAGGTCCTGAATTTTATCCTTGTGATGTCGTAGGAAGTTTGGGTGAATTGATTGAAACCAAATTCCCTAATGGATATAACTTGGAAAAAGATAATTTGTTGCCGATACCGGATAGTGAAATCTCTTTGAATGAGAATTTAAAACAGAATCCGGGTTATTAATTAGGTTAGCATAAAAACACCTCCGCCTTATTGGAAAATAAGATAGGAGGTGTTATTTTTATAAAGATGACATGTATTGAGCTTTTTTAATAGTTTTATTTATTTTCTTTGCTCATCTGTGTTGATGAATTTATAATTTTATACAAATGAAAAAGATTCTTACATTTTGTGTTGGTATGATGTTGTTTGCATCATCAGCTATTGCCACCAACAATATCACCATAGGTGTTATTCAATATGATTTGACTAATATTGATAAAAGTTTCAAGGAGCTTAAGGCTCAGGGTTTTGGCTCATGTGAGGTTAATTACAGTAAAAAATTTACTCCTGAGCTGGCAAAGCAGATAAAAGAAGCTTCGGAAAAATATGGTATAAAGGTTACTACAATTGTTGGTGTTCCTGGTAGTAAATCTGTGTGGAATTTCAGACAAGGACCGGCAACTATCGGTCTTGTGCCTACAGATGAACGTGCAGAGAAGCTTAGCGAATATAGGAAAATGATAGATTATTGTGCTATGGCTGGAGTTCCTGCAATGCATTCACATTTTGGTTTTATCCCTGAAGACCCTTCTTCTGAACAGTATAAGGATTTTATAAATGTGATGAAAGATCTTGCAGGTTATGCTAAGGATAAAGGTGTAATGATTTATTTTGAGACAGGTCAGGAAACACCAACAACTTTGATCCGTGCCATCAAAGATATTGGAACTGGAAATGTATTTATCAATTGTGACCTGGCAAATCTTTTGATGTATGGAAAGGCTAATTCCCTTGATGCTGTCAAGATGTTTGGTCCGTTAATCAAAGAGTTTCATGCAAAGGACGGAAAATATCCCGATCCTGAAAATCCTTATGAACTTGGAGCTGAAGTTCCTATTCCTACAGGTGATGTGGATTTTCCGGCAGTTATTAAGGAGCTGAAACGTCAGGGATTCGACGGAGCAATAACTATTGAATGTGAGTTGAATGGTTCACGTCACGATTATGTGGTTAAAACTAAAGACTACCTTCAGGAATTGTTGAATAATTGATTCTCAGTGGAATTGAAGTGAGAGTAGTGATATACTTTCTAAATATTTGGCTATACGCTAAACATATATTATATTTGCAGAAATGTGAAACACATAAATAATTTACCATGAAAACTAACAGAAGGGACTTCCTCAAGACATTGGGGGGAATTGCGGCGTTTTCCATTGTTCCACGCCACGTGTTGGGTAATGGATATATTGCGCCTAGTGATCAGTTAACAAAAGGTATCATTGGTACCGGTGGTATGGGACGTGGTCATTTGAATTATGCAGGAACACGTCTTGTTGCTGTATGCGATGTCGATAAGAATCATCTTGAACTTGGAAAGAATCTTGTGAAAGAAAAGATTGCGGCTTATCATGATTTCCGTGATCTGATTCTGGATCCGAATGTGGATATTGTTCATATAGCTACTCCTCCTCACTGGCATGGAATCATGTCTGTTGAAGCAGCAAAAGCCGGAAAAGATATATGGTGTGAGAAGCCGATGACTCGTACTATTGGTGAAGGTAAGCGTGTAATGGAAGCCGTTAAACAATATGGCAGAATGTTCCGTTTGAACACATGGTTCCGCTTTACTGACCAGTTCTATGGCCTTGGTACACCTGTAAAACCGTTGAAAAAACTTGTTCAGAGTGGTTTGTTGGGATGGCCGTTGAAAGTTACTATAAGCAAGCATACTGGATTTGACTGGAAATTCTATTGGGTAGGTAAGGAATATCTTGAACCGCAGCCTATACCAAAGGAACTTGACTACGATATGTGGTTAGGCCCGGCACCATACAAACCATATAATGCTCATCGTGTTCACCAGACATTCCGTGGATATTGGGATTATGATGGAGGTGGTTTGGGTGATATGGGACAGCATTATATTGACCCAGTTCAGTATATCTTAGGAAAAGACCATACAAGTCCGATTAAAGTTGAAGTTGATGCACCTCAGCAGCATCCTGATGCTGTAGGAACATGGCGTTCGATTACATATACTTATGAAGATGGTTGCCAGATCGTGCTTTGGGGTGGTGATTATGGTGATCCAAATACTCCTTATATTTCTGGTCCAAATGGAAATGTTTACAAGAATTTCGTTTGTGATATTCCTGATTGGGAAAAGAAGCTTGCTGACTTCCCTGATCCAGAACCACAAGTTACAGATTTCATTGAATGTGTGAAGACTCGTCAGCCATTTGCTCTTAACGAACAGAATGGTTTCCGCTCTGCTACTATTGTCAATATGGGTGCTGTGGCATTGCGTTTGAACAGAACTTTGCACTTCGATCCGGTTAAACTTGAATTTATCAATGATGAGGCTGCCAACAGGTTATTGGATCAGCCAATGAGGGCGCCGTGGAATATTTGATTTGAGTTTTTGAGTTCCTAAGTTAGAATAGACTCAAAAGAAATGGAAAATTAGAAATAATCGAACTTCATGAAAAAAATATATATAACTATAAGTACATTGCTGCTTTGTGGCAGTATGTTAATGGCACAGACTCCGGCAAACCGTACTGCAAAAACAGTGACTGCGGATGTGCTAGCACAGATGCCAGCAGAGCGTCAGGCTGAATACAATAAATTGATTGGAGAGTTGTCGTCGGTAGGAGAAGAAGCTGTCCTTAATCTTGTATCAAAAATTAATGCTCCTGGTAAAGGCAGTAATTCACAGGTTGAATATGCGTTGAGCGGATTGAGTCATTTTGTTATGGCACAAGGTAAGGAAGATGCTCGCCTTGTAGTTTCAAATGCTTATGTAAAGGCTTTGGATCAGGTTCAGGACAATGAAATAAAATCTTTCATAATATCCCAGTTGCGTATTGTTGGTAAGGCAGAAGCAGTTGATGCTTTGTCAGCTTATCTTGCCGATCCATATTTGAGCAGTGCTGCAGCTAGGGCTCTTTCATCAAACGGTTCTGCTGAGGCTGGTGCTGCGCTTAAGGCTGGATTACTTCGCCGTATGGGTACTCCTGAAACTCAGAAGAATATTATTGAGGCAATTGCTGAAATCCGTTTGGACGGAGTTGAAGATATTCTTATTCCTATGCTTCAGAATGGTGATGCTGACATGAAGAAAGTTGTGTTTTATGCTTTGAGCCGCACAGGAAGCGAAAAATCTTTGGATGTTGTAGGAAAGGCAGCAGAAGCAGCCGGTTATACAATGGAACCAACAGGTGCTACTGAGGCATATATCGCTTTGATTAAGAATCTTGCAGTTAAAGGAGAAATTAAAGTTGCAGAAAAGGCAGCCAATACTCTGATGAAGAAGGCTACAAAGGCTCAGCAGGTTCATGCTCGTGAAGCTGCATTGGAAATTCTTATGTCAGTCAAGGAAACAGAGGATGCAACAAAACTGCTTTTGGCAGCAATGAAGGATGCAAACAAGCAGTATAGAAATGCCGCTTTGAATTTTGCTTCTTCATTCATCAATCAGGAAGGTTATATTGAATTGGCTAAATATATGGTTAAGGCTAAGCCTGAACCTAAGGTTGATATATTGAACTGGTTTGGTCGTGAAGCTAAATGCCCGAAGAAGCATGATGTAATCAAGAATCTGATGCTTCGCTTTGATTTGTCATTGGCTCAGGTTCTTACTCAGCAGTTGAATAATGAAGATTTTGCCGTTCAGCAGGCTGCAGCTTGGACAATGGTGAAAATCGGAGATAAAGGTTATATTCAGACATTGGCAAATTTGCTGACTAGCGATAATAAGCAGGTTGTTCTGTTGGCTCAAGATGCGTTGTTGGCATTCCCTGGTGATATCAATGGTGCTGTAGCTTCAGCTATTGGTAAGGCACAGAGCTTAGGAAAGATTGCTGGTGTGGAATTGCTTGCAGCACGTATGGCTGATTCAAAGATAAATACTGTATTAGAACAGACCAAGTCGTCTGATGCAGCTGTGAAGATGGCAGCCTATACAGCTTTGAAATCTGTAGCTACAGCTCAGGATTTTACTCAACTTTGTGGAATGTTGGAAAGCGCTGAATCTAACTATGTAGTTCCTATGCAGGATGCTGTAATTGCTTCAGTTTTGGCAATGCCTAAGAATCAGCAAGTAGAGTCATTGAAACGCAGAATGTTGCAGGCTGGTAGTGAAAAGTCTGTTCTATATTATAAGGTACTTTCTGCAACGGATGATAAGGAAGCATTTGCAACTATACTTGAAGGATTGAATTCCGGTTCTTCAGCTGCTAAGAGTGCTGCTTTCGAAGCATTGCTTCAGTGGAAGGGTATTGAGGCTGCTGAGCAGTTGTTCGCTGTTTGTAAGAAGTCAGCTTCAGGAGATATGTTTAACAAGGCTTTGGACCGTTATGTTCAGTTGGTTTCTAATCCTGAATTCACAGGTGAAAACCGTTTGTTAAGCTTACGTAAGGCTATGGAAATTGCTAAGACTGGTGACCAGAAGGTTAAGATCTTGAAACAAATCCAGCAGGCAGGAACATTCCTTTCTTTGATGTACTCTTCTGAATTCCTGGATGATTCTGACAAAGCTGTACGTTCAGCTGCTGCATATTCTGTATGGAATATCGCACGTAATCATAAAGAATACACAGGCGATAATGTTAAAGCTCTGCTTAACAAAATCTTGCCTATGCTAGACGGTGAGGATGCACGCTACGATATTGACGCATTGAAACAGCATCTTGCAGAGATGCCAGATGAAGTTGGTTTCGTTTCTATGTTCAACGGTAAGGATTTGACTGGCTGGAAAGGTCTTGTGGAAAATCCTATAGCACGTGCAAAAATGAAACCTGCTCAGCTTGCAAAGGCTCAGGAAAAAGCTGATGAGCAGATGCGCAAGGATTGGAAGGTAGAGGATGGATGTCTTGTATTTGAAGGTTCAGGTTTTGACAATTTGTGTACTGAAAAGCAGTATGGCGACTTTGAAATGTATGTAGATTGGATGCTTGATCCTGCAGGTCCTGAGGCTGATGCAGGTGTTTATTTGCGTGGTACTCCACAGGTTCAGATTTGGGATACAGCACGTGTGGACGTTGGTGCACAGGTTGGTTCAGGTGGTTTGTATAACAACCAGAAGAATGAAAGTAAACCTTCAAAAGTTGCCGACAATAAGTTGGGTGAGTGGAACAGCTTCTATATCAAGATGGTTGGAGACCGTGTAACAGTTGTTTTAAACGGCGAGAAAGTTGTTGACAATGTTATTATGGAGAATTATTGGGATCGCAAACAACCTATATTCCCTGTAGAACAGATTGAGTTGCAAGCTCACGGAAGCAAGTGTTCATTCCGCAATCTTTATATCAAGGAATTGAAGCGTCAGGAACCATTCCAGCTTTCTGAGCAAGAAAAGAAAGAAGGTTTCAAGGTGTTGTTCGACGGAACTAACATGCATGAATGGCAAGGTAATACAACTGATTATATCCTTGAGGACGGTTGTATTTCAATGGTTCCTAGCAAGAGTTTCGGTGGAAATCTATATACAAAGAATGAATATGCTAATTTCATATACAGATTTGAGTTCCAATTGACTCCAGGTGCAAATAACGGTATCGGTTTGAGAACTCCAATGGGTGTGGATGCTGCATATCATGGTATGGAAAGCCAGATTTTGGATTGCGAACACCAGATTTACAGTGATATTACTCCTTATCAGCATCATGGTTCAATTTATGGTATCATCAAAGCTAATGAAAACCATAAGAAAGCAATCAAACCTGTTGGCGAATGGAATGAGGAAGAAATCATTTGCGATGGCGATAATATCAAAGTTACAGTAAATGGTGTCGTAATTGTTGAAGGTAATATTCGTGATGCCGTTAAGAATGGAACACCGGATGGCAAGGAACATCCTGGATTGTTTAATAAGAAAGGCTATATCGGATTCCTTGGTCATGGTTCTCCTGTGAAATTCCGCAATATTCGTATTAAGGAATTGAAGTAAAATATATAATTAAATTTACAGGATTACATAAGCAAGTTGGCAAGGGGATTTTCTTCTTGTCAACTTGTTTTCTTGTTACTTATCCCTTTATCCACTAATTAGATTATTATGAAAAAAGTATTTGCTATGTGTATGTTGTTTATCTCATCAGTTATGTCAGCACAAGATAAGATTGAGATAAAATTATGGGAAAAAGAAAAATGTCCCAATACAAATAATATGACTGAGCAGGTTGAAGGTGGAGCTCTTTATGTTGAAGAACCTACACTGACGATTTATCCGGCAAAAAATGGAAATGGAATGGCTATTGTGGCTTGTCCTGGTGGTGGATATTACGGACTTGCTACTGGTCATGAAGGACATGATATGGCTGATTGGTTTAATAGTCAGGGAATAACTTATGTAGTCCTTATATATCGTATGCCAAATGGAAATAATGAGGTTCCGTTGAGTGATGCTCAGCAGGCTATAAGAATAATGAGAGAGAAAGCTTCTGAATTAGGCGTTGAGAAGATTGGAATTATGGGTTCATCTGCAGGTGGACATCTTGCCAGCACTGCTGCCACTCATTTTGATTCTGAAACGCGTCCTGATTTCCAAATCCTTTTTTACCCGGTGGTGACTATGGACAAAGATTTGACACATGGTGGTTCCAGAGATAATCTGCTGGGAAAGAATCCTTCTGCTGAACTTGTAGAGAAATATTCTAACGAGAAACAAGTGACACCGCAGACTCCGCCTGCATTTATCATGCATAGCAGTGACGACAAAGTTGTTCCAGTTGAGAATAGCGTCAATTACTACTTGGCATTGGTAAAAAACAATGTTCCGGCTTCATTGCACATTTATCCAATTGGTGGACATGGATGGGGATATAACGATAGTTTCATATACAAACGCCAATGGACTGGCGAATTAGAGAAATGGCTTAGAGAGTTGTTTTGATATTAATAAAATAAATAAAGGAACGAGTTGACAATCTGTCAGCTCGTTCCTTTTATTTTATGATTAATAAGAATTATAATCCTTATTCTTTAACCTCAAAAATAACACTATTATAGTTCTGATTTTCCCATGCACGGATTAATTCTGTGAATTTAGAATAATCTTTTGCTTCAATCTTAGGATTGGAAATTGTTATGCTGCGTGAAACATTTACCTTTCCGTTTTCAGCCTTAATATTGATTTTTACAGAACCAACACTGTTTGTGATTTCCTTATTTGCAGATTTTGAACTGACTGTTGCATTTGCAGGAGAAGAAACAGAATATGAGTATGATTCGTTAATCATGCCCGGCAAAGTGATAAGTCTGTTGCTTTTTCCTCCTTGCAGAGCAAGCATTGACAGATAGTTTCCAGTTCCGCAGTCAGGAAGAGAAAGAATAATGTAGTTTCCTGCTTTTTCTGTACTGATATTCTTTGAATACTCCATTTCAGCCAAATCTCCGTTTGTTTTGCATGACTTGATATCATTTCCTGCAAAAGACTTGATTTTCTTATCTTCAATATCAAGATAATATTCAGGAACAGAAGCTTTGACATTCGCATTGAATTTACCGTCTTTGTCTGCTGAAATATTTGCGTCGAAAGTCAAATCCAATTTCATCGGTTTAGCTTCTGAGATTGTTCCGTTTTCAAGATTCAAAGCACTGTAATATTGACGGAAAGTTTTCAATGCTGCAGTTGTAGCATCGTCTGTTGCCAGGATATATTTGTTTCCGTCTGCTTCAGTTTCTACGAATATTATAGATTTGTTCAGTCCATAGCCTTCTGCGGATTTGTCAGGGAAGCAAGCTAATGTATTTGCCTTTATATTAGCAGCTCTCAACAAGCCTTGCATTATGTTCGCCAATTCAGCAGGAGTTCCGTATGCAGAGTTAATCACTTCTTCAGCCGGTCTGATTTTATATCCAGTTTCATTGATTGAGAGAGGAATCATCTCATAGTTACCTTTTATATACTGATATATGGCAACAACTTTGTCTTTGTCGTTTGCAGCCTTTTCAGTTATAGCTTCAGCCATTGTAACCAGCGGCATTGTCTTTTTCTGCTCAAACTGTGAATAAATTGTTTCAGCCATTTCCTTTGATGAAGGATATGTATTGGCAGCAATGCACTGTCTGTCCATATGATAAGAGTCAATCATACGTGATGCAGCAGGAATATTGCTGAATCTCCATTTATACACTTTCTGTCCGTTTGAACTTGACTGAGACGCTTTCTCATTTCTGTTTGCAATCTTATAGCTCAAAGTTTTGCTTTCAGGAATAGAGATTGAAATCTCGCAGCTTTTCACCGGTGATGATTGCTGCAAATCCTCATTTATATCAATCTGAGGCAAATAACCTGCCTTAGTTTTGATAGTATAATCCAGATAAATTGTTGCGCCAAGTTCCAATCCTGTGTGAACCACAACCATTTCTTTCAGCTGGTTGTAAGCAGGAGCGTTTGCCGCGTTGCGTGGCAAAACTTCCACAAAAGCATTGTCCGGAGTTTTTATGATGTTTCCGCCTTTCTGCTTAGTGTAAGATTCGTTGATCGTCAGTGTCTGATAGTCCGGATTATAAACTATGAAACTTTCGCCATATGTGCTGTTCATAGCTGTATGAGTATATATGGCAAGCTCCATTTTATAGTTGAATTCCTGGCTTCCGTCCGGATTGAGAGTCCAAGACTTTACCAGTTTCTTATATTCGGCTTCGGAAGCTGCGAAGGTGGCAGTTGCCAAAAGCAGCAGGCCGAACAACATCATTATTTTATTTGATATTTTAATCATCATGATATTTGCTTTGTCAGGTTGTTATTTTTTAATTATCATATAATCTCCATAAGCCTTGTGAGCATTCACGGCTGTGCGGAATCCTTTCCAGTCGGATGCTTCATAAACTCTTTTCTTCAAAGCCAGCTTCTGGTGAAGAACGATATTTCCGTTTTCTGCCTTCAGCGAACCTTCGAAGTCTGCGGCATTACTTTCCATTGAGTCTGATTTTTCGTCGCTAGCAAGAGTGTAGCCTTTTGGAAGCTGTATTGTTTCGTCAAGTTCAACAAGTCTTGAGCAGCCGTCTTTGAAACCATACTTTCTGTCTTCCAGACTTGTGTCTATTCTTAGATAACTTTTAACCTGGTTATACAGATTATTCATAACCATTGGTTTCAGAATCATTTCATTATCTCCGCAAAGAGCATAGCCCGGTATTTCATAGTTGAATGTAATACTTATCGGAGCAGCCTGATAGTCTTTAGGATTCTTTCCCCAGTCCACACTGATTAGCTTTGCATTAGGCGATACGGCAAGAAGCTGTTTTTCCATTGTTCTTGTCCATTCGCTTTGCCAGCCTGTAGTGAAGATTCGGCGGATATTGCTGTCAGACTGTCCTTCAGCTTTGATTGTGAATGAACCGGTGAGAGTTCCGTCGGCAGAAAGTTTATTGTTTGCCTTGATACGCACATAATGATTTTCCGGTGCAGACACAGGAGTGAGGCATAGGTCTGAGCCTTCAGGAACGCCCGGCAAATAATTCTGCTGTTGTTCGGCGCTGCTCCATAATTCGCGGCAGAAAGGAACCCAAGTCGGGTCGAGCGGCATATAAGTTCCGTTTGAAAGTTTCACAACGGCAACGCAGTGATTGAAATGGTCAGCCGGAATTGATTCCACACGGCTTCCTGCCATAGTCATAGCCGGATAAGCCTTGAAACCTGCCATTCGAAGGAAGGAGATAAGTGTTCCGGCAATATCCTTACAAACACCGCAGCGGTCAGTATAATTCATTTTTGTGTTGTGCAAAGTGTAGCCTTCGCCTTTGCCCATACTTATACCTGAATAACGGATATTATCTGCCACCCAGTGAGTGAGGACAGCTATTTTCTCCATTTCAGTTTTCTTTCCTTTGATAAGTTCATCCACTTTCTTCTGTGCTTCAGGAAGAGGAGCAAAGCTTCCGTAGTCCTCGTTCACTTTGTTGAACCACAAAGATTTGTCCTGCCATTTCGGAGTGGATGACATCATAAGTTTCGGAGCAGCATCAAAAAAGTCCACCATATTAGCCTCGCGCTTGAAAGGCATCATATTGTCCATTGCAAATGTGTAGCACTTCTTTCCGTCCTTATATCTCATTGATGATGTGCAGCTGCCCTGATAGAACTGAAACTGCATTTCCTTGCTCATCGGAATTGACACCTGATAAACTTTGCGTACAGTCGGGTCGGAACTCCAGAAAGGAACAATATCATAGAACTGACCACGCATAGGAGGGATGAATCTTGATTCATCATCTTCCGAAGCCAGCAGTGCATAAGTAAATCCTTTCTTTGCAATTTCATATTCTACAACGTCGCCCGGCATCAAACGTCCGAGGTCAAGCATAATCTGTCGTGCGCCCCAATATATGGCACGTGCCGGAGCAGTATAGTCCTTTGCCTGTGTAACGTCGATGTTCAGAACATCACCGCTGGCACGGTAAATTGTTGCATAGCGGAATTCGGCAAAAGCCGTCAGCGGGTCGTAGTCATATTTTATTATATGATTTTTAACGGCTCCGGCTTCGGTCTGAACCTTGAATTTCTTGTGAACACTGAAAGAACCGGAACCAGTTTCCTGAACATTGACAGCCGTGCTGTCCAGAAGAGTAACACAATCAAAACCAGACAAGTCCTGTTGTGTTCCACAACTTGCAGAATTCTGGGCAAAAGCCAATGGCATCGCTGCAAGAAGGGAGAAAATTGTTATAGGTATGTACTTCATCGTTTTGAAATAAGATTAATGGTTTATACACTGAAGGCAAATTTATATAAAACTCCCATAAATTTGTCCGAATAGAATTAAAATAAAGGGCTTTTAAGTTTGCTATATAAAACTGGTTCGGTTAATGTGTTGGTATTCATTCGTTTGCATTTTCAGCGTTTTTTATAAAGCTGAAAAAGTTTTTTCATCCGTATGGAAATATATTTTCATATATTGTGAAATATTATTTCCATATAATATGAAAAAACTTTTTCAACAAGAACAAAATAGATGACAAAAATAATCTTTTATTTTCCTGAACGCAAGATACCAGAATCGGAATCTGAATTGTTCAGTTTCTTGCTTCCTGAGCTGTAACTTCTACCGAAGGAAAGATTATAGCTGAGGGTTAGGAAAAACATTTGGGAGCTTTCCTTGAAGTATTGCAGTTTTTTGGTTGAAGCGTATTTATTCCAATTCCCGGATTCTACTTTATAATTGTCGGAGAACGGATTTACCATGCCTGCTCCAATATTTAAGTCTTTCCATCTGTATCCAAGCATTATTTTCTGCACATTTTCTCCTCCAGTTAAAGTTTCCCCGACAAACCAGTTTTGGTTTGTCATAATCTGATAAATCAAAGTAAAGTTCTTCCACATTGCAGTTGCGCTTCCGTTGAGCCACCAATTGGAGTAACGGTGGTTGTAGTTATTGCCGTTACTTATGAAATGGCTTAATCCGCCACTGACGGAGAACTGGAGAATGTTAGCAATTGGACCAACACGAAGCTGCATCATCGGGGCTATTCTATGCCAGCTTTTCTGGTTGTCCCATGTCTGTACAACTTTGTTTCCTTCAACAAATTTCTCATCCATTATAGCATTGGGCTCATAATTATATGAGAAATTCATATAGGCATAAAATATACCTTTTGACCATTCCGCATCTAAAGCTTCTGTATAGCTGAGATATGATTCAAGGTATGGATTTCCACGTTGGATTTGCAGTGAGTCGATAATCTGTTCCACTGCGCTTAGATTTGCTAGCGAAGGATTCTCGTTACTGATTGAAGAACGGAAACGGATGTAACTTCTATCTGTAAAAGCATATTTTAGAGTGACTTTGGGATTGAATGTGTAATATTGGTAAGTGTCCGTACTTCCTTCCTGACGGTAGAAGGAACGTGTTCCGCCAATTCCCAGTATATAGTCAAACTTGTTCAGCTTGCCACGCAATTCACCATACACATAGGTGCTTCCTTGCTGCATTTTGGTGTTATAATCGTGTTCGTTAAGATAGTCGTTGTTGGAGAAAGACTGAGAGTGTCTTATTCCAGTTCCTATTCTTTTATCTCCTGCGAGTTTTTTTTCGTAGATTGCCTCGCCGATAATTGAATATTTGTTTCCATGCACAATATTCTGTATATCAGTAAGCTTGTTGCCATCTTTGCTTTCTGTATACAGGCGGTCGGAGAAACTTTTATTATATGTACCAACGACGTTGAATATCAAAGCCTGTTCATTCTTCAAGTTCCTTTGGTAATATATGTCCAATGAAGGGTTATGTATTGATGATTTTGTTTCATCCAGCATATCAACATAATCTGTTTCATCAGCTTTATTTGCTAAAATACCTTTGTATCTTGCAATTGGGACTTTGTCGCTGGTATAATTCAGTGCAATGTTGAATTGGTATTTGTTGTTGTCCTGCAGATTATATGCCACGTTAAGCCATTGTTGCATAAGTTTCCAATGTGAGGGAATTCCTTTCTCATATCTGTGCAACTCAAAGCCATTACCCAAATTGAAATCTTCGAAATTGTCTCTGTAACTTCCATAGAAATCACAAGGACTGTTCCTATAGTTTGCCGAGAATTCCGATTTCTTGTGATTGATTTTTATATAACCTTGATAATTACCCCATCCGATGTGTGGCGACTGCATCAAGTCAATTCCAAAGCTACCACCTGTTTCCGGACGTTTTACTATATAATCAAGAACTATTTCTGCATTCCCGTATCTTAGTCCGGGATTGTCGTGATATTCCACACGTATGATATCTTCCGGCCTGAGGGCATGAATTTCCTGGATGGAAACTTTTACACCGTTGATTCTTGTCTGCACTTCTCCGTTTCCCGGAATTTTTATTGTGTTGCTCATAGGGTCAACTTGCAGCCTGGGCAACATCATATGAAGTAGTAATTCAACTCCATTTGATGAAGCCTTTACTTGTCTTTCGGATGGATAAACTATTTTTCGGTCCACTTCGCTTCTTTGTGCCGAGGCTGTGACTGTTACGCCTTCCAGTGATAGAGCGTCCTCCACGAGTTGGATGTTTCCCAGGTTTCGTGATTCATTAGTCCCGTTGAGCCACAGTTCTTCTGTTTTATATCCTACGCTTGATATTGTAAGTTTATAATTGCCGGATTTCAATCCGCTTAGTTCAAATGTTCCGTTGCTGTTTGATGTCGTTCCGGTAATTGTTTCCGACTTTTCGTTTCCTAAAGCTATGTTTACAAACTCGATAGGCTGTTTTTTTTCATCCAGAATTGTTCCCTTTATTTTTATATGCTGGGCATAAGAATTTATGCTTACAGCAAGAAACACAGATACAATAGTTTTCTTCATGTTATTATTGATTAGCTTAGTTATACTTCTATGAATAACTAGATTCAGGTAATCTACAGCCTTAATATAAAGAAAGACGCAGACAACCGCCTACGCCTCTGGGCTCACCACAAGCCACGACACACTAAGCGAGAAGTCTGCGCCATATACGGACTCCTCAACGCGTGTCGTGATAGCTCGTTCATTTCCGAGGTGGTGATTCAGAGGCGATTGAGCTATGAATATGTAAAATTGATTAGCATTTCTAACACAAATCGATGCAAAGATAATTTAAATAGTTATAACATTCAAAATTAAAAATGGCTTTATTTGCCAGTCTGCATAATTCCGGAATCGGAATCCTTATTGTTCAGCTTCTTGTCGCCGGACTTGTAGCTTCTTCCAAATGAGAAGTTATAACTAAGAGTGATAAATCCCATTTGGGCGCTTTCTTTGAAATATTGCCGTTTTTTACTTGAGGCATATTTGTTCCAGTTTTCAGATTCAACTTTGAAATCGTCGGTGAACGGATTGATCATCCCGGCGCCGAATCTGAAGTCTTTCCATTTATAATTAAGCATTATTATTTGAGCATTCTCGCCGCCGCTCAATGTTTCGCCGCTGAACCAGTTCTGATTTGTCATTATCTGATATACGAATGTAAAGTTTTTCCACATTGCAGACACACTGCCGTCGAGCCACCAGTTTGAATATCTGTGGTTGTATGTGTTACCGTTGCTGATGAAATGGTTCAATCCGCCACTGAGGGAGAATTGCAGAATATTGGCAACAGGACCGACGCGCAGCTGCATCATTGGGGCAATACGGTGCCAGCTTTTCTGGTTGTCCCATGTCTGTATGATTTTATTACCTTCCACATATTTCTCGTCCATTATAGCATTTGGCTTATAATTATATGTAAAGTTCATGTAAGCATAGAAAATACCTTTTGACCATTCAGCATCCAGAATCTCTGTGTAATTAAGATATGATTCCAGATAAGGATTTCCCCGTTGAATCTGCAATGAATCTATCACCTGGTCAATGGCGCTTAGATTTCCCAGCGATGGCATCTCATTGTTTATTGACGAACGAAGGCGTAAATAACTTCTGTCCGTAAAAGTATATTTGAGCGTTAGCTTAGGATTGAATGTGTAATACTGATATGTATCCGTGCTGCCTTCCTGGCGATAGAACGAACGTGTGCCACCAACACCGAGAATATAGTCGAGCTTGTTCATTTTACCACGGAACTCACCATATACATATGTGCTTCCTTGCTGCATCTTGGTGTTGTAATTATGACCGTTGATGTAGTCGTTGTTCGAGAAAGAATGTGTATGTCTGATTCCTGCACCGATTCTTTTACCGTTGGCAAGTTTCTTTTCATATATTCCTTCTCCAATGATGGAATATTTGTTACCGTAAACAATGTTTTGTATGTCGGTCAGTTTGTCGTCTCCTTTGCTTTCTACATACAGACGGTCGGAGAAAGATTTGTTATATGTACCAACCACGTTGAATATCAAAGTCTGCTCTTTCTTCAGATTCCTTTGATAATAAATATCGAGCGAAGGATTATGATAGTGCGATTTGGTTTCGTCTAGCATATCCACATAATCCGTTTCGTCAAGTCTGTTTGTCAACACTCCTTTATATCGTGAAATAGGAATATTGTTTCCGGAATAATTAAGAGCAATATTGAGCTGGTATTTGTTGTTGTCCTGCAAATTGTAGGCAACGTTGAACCACTGCTGCATCAGTTTCCAGTGTGAAGGAACACCTTTCTCATATCTGTGCAGTTCATATCCGTTTCCAAGATTGAAATCCTCGAAGTTATCTCTGTAACTTCCGTAGAAATCACGCGGGCCGCCCCAATAATTAGCAGAGAATTCGGACTTTTTATGATTGATTTTTATATTCCCCTGATAATTACCCCAACTTACATGAGGAGACTGCATTATGTCAAGACCAAAGTTTCCACCTGTTTCCGGACGACGTACTATGTAGTCAAGGACGATTTCTGCGTTTCCGTATCTCAGTCCCGGATTGTCGTGATATTCGATTCTTATGATTTCATCGGGACGTAAAGCATGTATTTCCTGGACGGACACTTTCACACCGTTGATTCTCATCTGCACTTCACCGTCGCCGGGAATCTTAATAGTATTGTTCACCGGGTCAACCTGTACGCGTGGCAACATCATTTGTTGCAACAATTCCACTCCGTTTGCCGAAGCCTTGGTCTGTCGTTCGGAAGGATAAACAATTTTTCTGTCCACTTCGCTTCGTTGAGCTGAGGCGGTGACTGTTACTCCGTCCAGTGAAAGAGCGTCTTCCACGAGTTGGATGCTGCCGAGATTTCGGGAATCAGTAGTTCCGTTAAGCCACAACTCTTCCGTTTTGTAACCGACACTTGAAATTGTCAGTTTATAATTTCCGGATTTCAATCCGCTGATTTCAAAAGCACCATTGCTGCCGGAAGTTGTTCCTGTTATTAATTTTGAGTTTTCGTCTCCCAACGAAATATTTACGAACTCTATAGGTTGTTTCTTTTCGTCAATGATTGTTCCCTTAATTTTTATATGCTGAGCGTGCGCACTTAAGCTAGTCGCAATGCATAATGTTATCAATGTCTTTTTCATGTTTATTTTAGTCTTTGTTTTCTTTTATAGACGCAGAGTGTGTATTTTTGTTACAAAATATTTAGGAATATCCTTACTTTATTAAATTTGCAAAGCAGAAAAAGAAAAGGAACTAATATAAAAACAGAAAAAAGTCTTATAGTAATTTGTTTTATTCAAGTGAAATTGATACCTTTGCACACGATTTTTCCGCGGAGGGTAGAAAAGCGATGCAAAGAATGTATCCACCCTCGGGACCTAACTGTTTAAATATTATAAGACAGATGTACGTAGTTGTAGAAATTAACGGACAACAGTTCAAAGCTGAACAAGGTAAAAGATTATTCGTTCACCACATTCAGAACGCTGAAAACGGTGCAGTTGTAGAATTCGACAAAGTTTTGTTGGTTGACAACAACGGTGAAGTTAAAGTAGGTGCTCCTGTAGTAGAAGGTGCGAAAGTAGTATGTGAAGTACGTTCTCACTTGGTAAAAGGTGAGAAGGTGTTGATCTTCCACAAAAAGAGAAGAAAAGGTTATCGTAAATTGAACGGTCACCGTCAGCAGTTCACAGAAGTTGTAGTTAAAGAAGTTGTTGCTTAACATTTAAAAAAGGAGTAAAAGAAAATGGCACATAAGAAAGGTGTTGGTAGTTCTAAGAACGGCCGTGAATCAGAAAGCAAACGATTAGGTGTTAAGTTGTTCGGTGGTGAAGTAGCTAAGGCTGGTAATATCATCGTTCGTCAGAGAGGTACAGTTCATCATCCAGGTGAAAACGTAGGTATGGGTAAAGATCATACTTTGTATGCTTTGGTTGATGGTGTAGTAACTTTCCGCAGAGGTAAAGAAAACCGTTCTTTCGTTTCTGTTAAAGTTGCAGAAGCTTAATCAAGGAATTGGTTCAAGTTATAAAATGAAGGAGATCTTTTAAGGTCTCCTTTTTTTGTGTCCAAACATTAGCTGTTAGTCGTTTTTTGCCACATAATTGCTTTGAAAATATATACGGAAGCATCTTGACGTAGGTTCGGTCCCGCGTTCAATTATATATTGCCCCACGGATTTGTGGGTTCGGATGTATTTTTACAGATAATTCTATAAATAGAAATTGTGTTAAATTGAAGCGATATAAGTGTATTTTGTGAGTTTTTTGTATATTTGGAATGAAGTAAATAATATTTTGTATGTGCAGCATACATATACACCTTAATTTCTGATAGTATGAATACACTTAATGGTCATCCTAAAGGCCTTTATCTATTGTTTGTGACTGAAATGTGGGAGCGTTTCAGTTATTATGGAATGCGTGCGTTGTTTGTTCTGTATATGACGCAGGCTTTGCTTCTCGACAAGGAATATTCTTCCGAAATATACGGAAGCTACACTGGTTTAGTTTATCTTACACCTTTACTTGGCGGATATATAGCCGACAGATATTGGGGAAACAGGCGTTCCATTCTGGTCGGTTCGCTGATGATGGCTCTTGGGCAGTTCTTTATGTATTTGAGTGCCTGCTATTATCATAATGTGGAACTTGCCAAATGGCTAATGTTTTGTGGATTGGGAGTTCTTATACTTGGAAACGGATTTTTCAAACCCAATATTTCAACAATGGTAGGAGATTTGTATGAAGCCGGAGACAAGAGAAAGGATTCTGCATTTACCATTTTTTATATGGGCGTTAATCTCGGAGCCACAATTGCTCCTCTGTGGTGCGGATTGGTAGGAAATACCGGAAATCCCGAAGATTTCAAATGGGGTTTCTTGTCTGCTTGTATCGGTATGCTTATCGGTGCAGCAGTGTTCCAGTATTATAAGGACAGATGTCTTTGCATGCCAAACGGAACTCCAATTGGTATGCCGGTTGTGAAAGAGGTTTCTGAAGAGAAGAAGAACGAAAACCAAAATTCCGCTTCGATTAAAGTTGATGGACGAATTATCCTTTCTATATTGATTTCTGTTTTTCTTGTTTTGCTCTTTTCTTTTAATTGGAAATCTCTTTCAGATAATACAGTCGGATATTTCGCGGGAGCAGATTGGATTGGCTCAATAATATATGCGACAATTATAATGGTTCCCTCTGTCATAATTACGGATAAGTCTCTGACTTGCCGTGAGAAGAAGCAGATAGGAATTATATTTGTTCTGGCCTTCTTCGTGATATTCTTCTGGGCAGCGTATGAGCAGGCAGGAGCTTCGCTCACATTCTTTGCCGACGAACAAACCGACCGTATGATTTGGGGTTGGGAAATGCCGGCTTCATATTTCCAGTCTTTCGGAGCTGTGTATATTGTGTTGCTTGCCCCGGTGTTTGCTTCATTATGGTCTTTCTTGAACAAACACAACATTGAACCTTCATCTCCTATGAAACAGGCAATAGGTTTGTTTCTTCTTTCTATGGGATATTTGCTTATAGCGTTTGGCGTGAAAGGTGTTGAGCCGGGAATGAAGGTGAGCATAATGTGGCTGACAAGTCTTTATTTCATCCATACAATGGGAGAGTTGTGCCTTGCTCCGATAGGTTTGTCGTTAGTGTATAGATTGTCTCCGGCACGATTCTCGTCGTTACTTATGGGAGTTTGGTATCTCAGTACTTCAGCAGCCAACAAACTGGCTGGATTGTTGAGCGGTTATTATCCTGAAGAAGGAGTGGAGAAAGCGTTCCTTGGTTACACCGTAAGCAACCTGTTCGACTTTTTCCTTCTTTTCGTGTTGATGAGCGGAGCTGCCTCAGTTGTTCTGTTTTTGATTTCGGGTAAATTGGCGAAAGAGATTGACAGTTAAAGAGGGGACAAGTTGACGAGTTGACAAGGGAACAAGAGGATATAATGTTCTTTCCTTGTCAACTTGTTAACTTGTCTCTAGTCTCTTATCCCAAACAATTATCCAATTCCCTGATAATTCCTTCCTTATCCATATTCTGACCGATAAATACTATTTTCTGCATTCGGTCGCCATATTCATCATCCCAGTCACGCAGCAAACCAGGTTCACGCATCATAAGAGCTCTGATTTCCTCTTCCGGATAAGTTGCATACCAGAGTCCGGCTTGTGATAGAGATTTCTGAATTCCTGCCTGTTCAAACAGGAATGACATATCCGGATTATTCTTGAAATAGCATATACCTTTTGCACGGATTACGCTAGCAGGCCATTTTGTAGCAATAAATCTGTCAAACTTATTAAGGTCGAGAGGCTGACGGCGGTAATATACGAAAGTGCTGATGCCATATTCCTCAGCTTCGCCTTCGCCGTGATGATGATGGTGATGATGGCAGTTGCAGTGCGGACAGTTCTCTTCATCATGATGATGGTGATGTTCATGATTATGTTCGTGATGATGCTCGTGTTCATCAAATTCTTCATCTTCTTCCTCTTCTTCCGGAATCTGCTTTTCTATTTCTTTTATCCATCCTGCTGAAGTTGCCACGCGCTCGAAGTTGAACAATCTTGTGTTTATAATGTTGTCAAGCTCTATTTCTGCATAATCACATTCCAGGATTCTTGCCGCAGGTTGCAAGGCACGGATAATATTCTTTATCCTTTGCAATTCATCGCCGCTCACCTCAGAAACTTTGTTGAGCACAATAGTGTTGCAGAACTCAATCTGCTGTATAATCAGATTTTCAATGTCGTCTTCATTTGGATTTCTGTCAGTAAGCTTTTCTGCGCAAGAGAATTCGCTCTGCATACGCAAAGCGTCCACGACGGTTACAATATTGTCGAGTCTGCAAATGCCGTATTTTGTGTAAGCGCCGCCAAGTTTAGGAATTGAGCAGATAGTCTGCGCGATTGGTTCCGGCTCGCAGATACCGCTCGCCTCGATTACGATATAATCGAATCTTTCCGTTTTCATAAGCTCAAAAAGCTGCTCAATCAAATCAGTCTTAAGCGTACAGCAGATACATCCGTTTTGTAGGGCAACCAGATTCTCTTCCTTCTTGCCGACAACACCACCTTTCTGGATAAGTTCGGCATCAATATTCACTTCGCCGATATCATTTACGATTACGGCAAATTTTATACCTTTTTTATTGGTAAGGATTCTGTTAACAAGCGTTGTTTTTCCGCTTCCTAAATATCCGGTCAGCAACAGAACCGGAACTTCCTTTATGCTCATATGATTTGTTTTTAATGTTATGTCTATGCAAATTTAATTATAAAAAAGAACGCTGCGAAACCAAAACACAGAATCAGTGTTTGCGGAGTCGCAGCGTTGATGTCTATTCCGGATTATATATTTTATTCATTATCCGATAAGCTGAACGCTTCTTCTGATGAAGTTGCTCAAAGCTTCGCCTTTCAACATACCGTTGCTAAGCAAAGCAAGGTCGATAAGCTGGCTTACTTTGTTGTTGCTTGCAGCATATTCAGCGATAATCTTGTTGCATTCAACACGCAGTTCAGCGATTTTCTTGTTTGTGTTAGTCACATCTTCTTTTTCAGCTTCAGTGATTTCTTCTTCCTTCTTCTTGCTCTGAGCTTCACGCAAGTCAGACTGACGAGCTTTCCAGCCTTTCAAGTCAGCAAGTATAGGCTGAAGTTTTTCTGAACAAGCAGTTTCTTCACCTGCAAGGATTTCCTTAACCAAAGGATGCTGAGTGTTTACAACCAAGTTGTAGCTGTCCGGCATTTCTCCGTAGAACGACATACCCGGTTGCATAGCAGACATTTCTCTCATACGGCGCATATATTCGCTCTGAGTAAGAACCACAGGATTTGCGTTTTCGCCCAAAGCTTCAAGAGTTACCATAAACTCAGCCTTTTCCAACTTAGGCATCTGGCTCTTGAATATTTCCTGCAATGCGTTCTTCTGTTCGTCGGCAAGTTCTACTTCTGCTACGTTTTCCTTAGCGATAAGCTTGTCGATGATATCGCTGTCCACGCGAACGAAACGGCTCTTTTCCCATTTCTGCTCCAACTGTCCGATTACGTGAACATCCAGCTGTCCGTTCATCAGAAGCACGCTATAACCTTTGTCCTTAGCAGCCTGAATATAGCTGTATTGTTCGTCCTTGTTAGTTGTGTACAGATATATCAGATTTCCATCCTTGTCAGTCTGGTTGTCTTTAATAAGAGTCTTGTATTCTTCGAATGTGAAATACTTGTCTTCAACATCTTTCACCAAAGCAAATTTTGCAGCTCTGTCATAGAATTTCTCTTCTGTAAGCATACCATACTGGATGAACAGTTTCAGATAATCCCATTTTTCTTCGAACTGCTTGCGGTCAGCTTTGAAAATTTCTTCCAATCTGTCTGCTACTTTCTTTGTAATGTGGCTTGAGATTTTCTTGACATTCTGGTCGCTCTGCAAATATGAACGTGAAACATTCAATGGAATATCCGGAGAATCAATCACACCATGAAGCAAAGTAAGGAATTCAGGAACGATACCTTCAACAGAATCAGTGACGAAAACCTGGTTGCAATACAACTGTATCTTGTTGCGGTGCAAGTCAATGTTGCTCTTTATTCTTGGGAAATAAAGAATACCGGTCAGATTGAACGGATAGTCAACATTCAGGTGAATCCAGAACAAAGGTTCTTCAGACATCGGATACAAATCCTGATAGAACTTCTTATAGTCTTCTTCTTTCAGTTCCGAAGGTTTGCGCACCCAAGCCGGAGTTGTATCGTTGATGATATTGTCTTCGTCTGTATCAACATATTTACCGTCTTTCCATTCCTGCTTTTTACCGAAAGCAATTGCAACAGGCAAGAAACGGCAATACTTAGTCAACAGTCCGCCAAGCTTTTCTTTGCTTAGGAAGTCCTTGTTTTCGTCATCGATATAAAGGATGATATCAGTACCGCGGTCGGCCTTTTCAGTTTCTTCCATAGTATATTCAGGAGAACCGTCACAGCTCCACTTCATTGCAACTGCACCTTCCTTGTATGATTTTGTAATGATTTCAACCTTCTTTGAAACCATAAATGAAGAATAGAAACCAAGACCAAAGTGACCGATAATTGAAGCGGCATCGTTCTTGTATTTCTTCACGAATTCTTCTGCTCCAGAGAATGCAATCTGGTTGATATATTTGTCAATTTCCTCGGCAGTCATACCAATACCACGGTCGGAAATAGTAATAGTATTTTCGTCGAATTTTACTCTTACTGTCAAATCACCCAATTCGCCTTTGAATTCGCCTACAGAAGACAATGTCTTAAGTTTCTGTGTTGCGTCAACTGCGTTTGAAACCAATTCACGAAGGAAAATTTCGTGATCGCTGTATAAGAATTTCTTGATAATAGGGAATATGTTTTCACTTGTTACCCCAATGTTACCTGACTTATTCATATGTTTGAGTTTTTGAGTTTTTATATTTTTGAGTTTTCCAACACATAGACACTGGGAACACCGATTTATTATTCAACTACCCAGTTCCTTTTTGGTTGCTATGTGTTGTTATGAATAACCGGAAACATATCATACAAAAAAAATGCCATATCTCCATTTTTAGTTATTAGGATATGGAGATATGACAAAAAGTCGTAATTTGTCTTTCGCTGTTAATGCTTAGCGGCAGACAACTGAAAAAAAGGCAGAATTCATTTCCTTATAGCCGGAAGAACTATTGACTGAAACTCATTTTCGAAGTTAGGAGTGAAAATACCTTTTCCGATTGATTCCAATATTTCGTCTATAGCCCAGAATCTGCCGCCGTCCAGTTCTTCCGGATCAGGGTTGAACGGACCGTTATACACCGTGCGGAATGTATTCACCAGCTCTTTCTCAATAGCAGATTCAAATATGTATGAAGTAATCTTGATAGGAGAGAAGTCAGTAACACCAAGCTCCTCGCGCACTTCCCGGCGCAATGCTTCTTCCACACTTTCTCCATAATCAATATGCCCGCCAACGGCAGTGTCCCATTTCCCCGGTTGTATGTCTTTACGCATTGAACGCTTCTGAAGATACAAATCTCCGTTGTCGTTGAAAATGTGCAAATGCACCACTGGATGCAGCATCTTGCTTCCGCTGTGACATTCCTTGCGTGTCGCTTTCCCTATTGTTTTGCCCTCTTCGTTTACGAGAGGAAAATATTCTTGTGACATAATTTATATTTTTTGAATTGAAAATCTCCAACACAGAGTTCCCTTGTCAATTTGTTCCCTTGTCAACTCTGATGTTCTTAATAATCTTTGCCAATTCCGCATCACTCAAGCCTTCGCCATAAGTGTCATAATTCATGCGGAAATTACATCCGTTCTTATATTCCGAGCAACCGTATGCTGTTTTCCCTCTTAAAATGGAACCTTTGCCGCAGACAGGGCAGAGCAGAGGTTTCTCCTTTTTAGCCCTTGGCTTGCGAGGCTTCTTTTCAGCATTCTCACCGTCGGAGGCAGATTCTTTTTTCTTTGCCTCTTTCTTGTTTTCTTTTTTCTCCTCTTTTACATCCTCGATAGTTATGGAACGTCCGGAATTGTCGGAAAGAACATTTATCACCACCTGGTTTACCATTTCCTTCAATTCATCCAGGAATGTCTTCGCTTCATAAGTGCCTTTCTCGATTTGTCGGAGTTTCTTTTCCCACAAACCTGTCAGCTCAGCGCTTTTCAGCAATTCTTCATTGATTGTTCCGATAAGCTCTTTCCCTGTCGAAGTCGGAAACAAATTCTTTCTCTCTTTCCTTATATAATTACGTTTGAAAAGAGTTTCGATTATAGCAGCCCTGGTTGAAGGACGTCCGATTCCGTTTTCTTTCAGAGCATCCCGCAGCTCATCGTTGTCCACCAGCTTTCCTGCCGTTTCCATAGCCCTCAGCAATGTAGCTTCGGTATATGGCTTTGGCGGTTGGGTCCATTTTTCGCCCAGCACAGGATTGTGAGGTCCGTATTCTCCAACGGTAAATGCCGGAAGAACCTTTTCTTCGTCGGCAGATTCCGTATCCGAGTCTTTCTGCTCAGTGCCGAAAACAACTCTCCATCCCGGCTTTAGTATTTGTTTTCCGGTCACTTTGAATTCTATATCTTCCACTTTTCCGAGCACCGTTGTGGTTGCTATGTCGCAATCCGGATAAAATGCCGCAATGAAACGTCGTGCCACAAGGTCGTAAACCTTCCTTTCCTGGTCTGTGAGATTTCTTGCCGGCACACCCGTAGGAATTATGGCATGGTGATCGGTCACCTTTGAATTGTCGAAAACCCTTTTCGATTTCGGAAGTTTTATGCCTTGAAGCGGAGCCGTAAGTGCCGTATAATCCACAAGACCACTCAAAGTTTTTGGTACTTTCGGATATATATCATCACTCAGAAAAGTAGTGTCCACACGCGGATAAGTAGTTACCTTCTTTTCATACAGCGATTGAATCAGTTTCAGCGTGTCGTCTGCTGTGAATGCGAATTTTTTGTTGCATTCAACCTGCAGCGAAGTAAGGTCGAAAAGTCGGGGAGCATATTCTTTCCCTTTCTTTTCGCTGACATCCGTTACGGTAAAATCCGAGTTGGAAACGGTTTCAAGAAAAGCTTCACCTTCCTCTTTCTTTGTGAATTTTCCTTTAGTTGCAGAAAAGGTAGTGTCTCTATACACTGTTTTCAATTCCCAATAAGGTTCGGGAACGAAATTATCAATTTCAGCCTGTCGGTTCACAATCAGAGCAAGCGTAGGAGTCTGCACCCTTCCGATGGACAACACCTGCTTGTTCTGTCCGTAGCGCAAAGTATAAAGTCTGGTTGCATTCATTCCCAGAAGCCAGTCGCCAATAGCCCTTGAAAGTCCTGCCTCATACAGTTTAGTGAAGTCGCTCTGCTCTTTCAGTTGCTGGAAACCTTCACGGATAGCCTCTTCGGTCAGCGATGAAATCCACAATCTGTAAACCGGACATTTGCATCCGGCCTTTTGCATCACCCATCTTTGTATGAGTTCTCCTTCCTGGCCGGCATCACCGCAGTTTATCACCATCTCCGCATCCTTGATAAGGCTTTCAATCGTGGCAAACTGTTCTTCATATGTAGGATTACTTATCAGCTTGATACCGAAGCGGGGAGGAATCATCGGGAGAGAAGACAAAGTCCAGCGTTTCCATTCCTGAGCATAGTCATGAGGTTCTTTCAGAGTGCATAAATGCCCGAAAGTCCAGGTCACCTGGTATCCGTTCCCTTCAATATATCCTTTCATCTTCTTGGTTGCACCAAGCACTTCAGCAATTTCCCTCGCCACACTAGGTTTTTCGGCAATACAAACTTTCATACATTATTATTTTTCGAGGTACAAAGGTACGGAAAATATTGAGAAAATAAGACTAACTCCACTGATGTAATTTGTATGCCAAAATGACATGTTGAACTTAGCATTTTTCTTTAAGGATCATAGTTTTAATGTTGAATATAGGGATAAAAATACCTTTTATTCTGATTGTATAAACAAATGATTGTAATGACTCTGGGTAAATATTACAATCTTTGCTCTGTGTCTTCTAAATGATTTCATTGCAGGATTGTAATCGTTACTTAATGTCATTGTGATCATTTTTTTAGCAGTTGCTCTTTAAAAGTAAAAACACTGTTTTGAAAGCTTAATTTACTATGAAAAATAGGTTTTTTTCATCAGAAACGACAGATTTTATAGTCAAAATCAAAATATTATTTTGTATAGATTAAGGAAAATATTTTTACATTATTTCCGCTTCATATGAAATGAATCTAATGAAAATATTATTTGTGTAAGTATTTGCTTAGTTTAACTTTCAAGATGTTTTTTCTAAACTTCATGAGAGTGCCGTAATTTTGAATCACCTTTAATATATATTGAAAAAATAGAGTCTCATAAAGTTTAAATGCCATAATGGCATACCATGTTTTTGTTATTTTTCATACTGTAAATTTCTTCCGTAAGTAAATGAATTTTCTTCCGAAAGCAATTCAATTTCCTTTCGGAAGAAAATCTTGTTTGATTCTGTTCCAACGGATTTGCAATCCGTTGGTTTTTGGGGGTGGATTTGTAATCCACATCATTTAAAAACGGGATTACAAATCCCGAATGACATTCCCATTGGATTACAAATCTAATGGAACGTAGTGTCGCTCTTTCAGAGCTTTGAACGGATGGTTGTCGCTTTTACCCAGGGCTCACGCCCAGGGCTATACAAATCAGGCATTTGCCTGATTTGATAAGGCTTTATGAAAAAAACGGTTACCGGAGCATGACGTCCGGCGAAGTGTACAACCTTATAACCGGAGGAAGTCTCCGGCAGCAGACGGAGTATATCCGGCAGCTGCAAGCCGGGGAGAACAAAAAGGAAGAAGTAGATGCCGCAAAGCGGAAATTGGGTGGAATATTGCCCCATGCCGTGTTCAGCGGCGGTCGTGTAGGTCAGAATGCCGAGTCGCACACTGGCTGCCTGATGTTCGATATCGACCATTGCAAAACACCTGCCCGTGATGTGGTTCGCCTTGCGTCGCAGCTTCCTTACGTACTGCTTGCCACGGTCAGCGTCCGTGGCGAGGGAGTCCATGTAATTGTCAGGGCAGACGTATGCCTTGAGAATCACACGGAAGTGTATAAGCATGTGGCAAAGATAATCACCGCCGCCCTAGGCGAGGAAATCGACCCCGCATGCAAGGACCTCTCGCGTGTGATGTTTCTCAGTCACGACGCAGAGGCTTATTACAATCCCAACGCCTGCATCCTACACTTACCCCACACTTTAACCAAAGATCAGAAAAACAACAGTTCAGACAACCAGACCTTGACAACCGACATCTCCCGCTATCTCGACGCCGCCTCAATCACCATGACTAGCGGCAGCCGCCACACGCAGCTGACATCCATTGCCGGCTGCCTGGTGAATGTCGGCTTCGATATGGACGAAGCAATCAGCGAGTGTGTCCGCCGCTATGCCGAGCCGGATTTTGGAGAGAAAGAAATCGAATCCGTAATCCGCGGAATATACAATAAGGGTAGGGCAGATTTTGGTAAAAACAGGAAGGATTTCAGCAGAAAAACGGGTGGAGTTTCTACCGTTTCTACTTCTACTACCTATATTATACCTAAAAATGAAGATACGGCAATTGACGATAGTCAAACCGTTGATATAGAAGATAGTGAAGCATATCTGCCGACCTTCCCGAAGTCGGTTTACGAAAATTTGCCGTCGTTGCTCCGCGAGCTCCTTCCCGAAGCTCCGGAAGAGTCGTTGCACGATATAAATTTATTGTCGGTTTTGACAATATTAGGCTCCGTTATGCCCAACGTGAAAGGCAATCTGAAAAGGATTTCCTATTACCCAACACTCTTTGTCGGAGTGATAGGTGAGTCGGGCAGCGGAAAGGGAAGCGTGGCTCCGCTGCAGAAACTGGTGGACAAATATCACCGTAAAATATATCGTGAATCGCTTACGGAAGTGAAGAAATACGAAAACCAGATGGCACTTTTCGACGCAGCAAAGGAAGATTTCAGAAAACAGGTGCACAAGAAGGGAGCGGCAAACGTGCAGCCTTTCACAATGGAAGAGCCGGACAGGGTATATCTGCGTGACCTCAGTGTTTCGGGTTATACATCAGCAGCAAAGCTGGACGATATGCTTACGGTGAATTATCCTTACACTACCCTGTTCTATGAAACTGAGCTTGAGACCATCATAAAACTTGGCAATTCGGATTTCGGGATGTATAACGACACGATAAACAAGACGTTCCATCACGAGAAGATAAGCTCGCACACCATAGCCCGTGGTGCAAGGACAGTCAACGACCCGAAGCTCAGCTTCTTTTTTACCGGCACACCGGGCATGCTCCGCAAGTTCATCACCGACACAGAAAACGGAACATATCCCCGCCTGTTGCCCTACCGCCTTCGTCCGGCAAAGGAATTTATCCCGCTGACGGATGAGGACGACGACGAAAGCTGCGTTGACTTCTATGAGAAAAAGAGCGAAGAGGTTCTGAGGCTAGCCGATTTTCTGATGAGCAATCCCACACAGGTTCGGTTCTCGGCAAGCCAGCGTGGTTTCCTGAACAGCTATCTTGGCAATGAATACAAGCGCAACTACACCTTCGGCCATCGTGAGCGCAACAGTATCATGCAGCGCGGACTGGTGTCGCTCTTCCGCATCGCCATGATTCTTACGGCATTGAGGAAATACGAAGGCGGCTGGTATGTGACCGAGATGGAGATTGACGACCGTGATTTTGCCACAGCATTCGAAATATTCAAAGTCTGCATGGCACATTCCTATTTTATTGCCACTTCGCTGCCGTCGGAAGAGAAGGAAATCATCTACCGTTTCCCCGACGAAATCCAGAGGCTTTTTGTAGAAATGCCCGATGTTTTCTATCGCAAGGATATAGTGGAGAGAGCAACGCACGTCGGAGTCACCGAACGTCGCATCGACGCAATGCTCAAGAAATGTCTTGCCCTTGGTTTACTATCCAGTGAATCAAGAGGTTTATACCGGAAAACCGACGCCGGTAAATGTCCTTTTGAGCAAAAATAAAAAAATAGGTATAATATAGGTAGTAGAAGTAGAAACGGTAGAAACTATGGTTGATTTTTGCTGTTTTTCTTCGGTACTTATTGTAAAAAACGTCGCAGTGTTTCCAGCGGAACATGGTAGTGTCTTTTTCGGAACATCGCAGTGTTTTTCTTGAAAAACTATTATGGAAAATATCTGATTTTACTCTCCGAATGGTAAAGAAAAACGGTCGTTTTTTTTTACCTTCTAAACACCTTCTATCGCTGCAAATGTAAAAAACTTTTTATAATACAACAGTCTAATTCTGAAAATTTTCAAAAAAATATACTTATTAATTTTTCTATCACAAAGTGGTAAAAAAAAACGACCGTTTTTTCTTACCAGTTAAAGATGAAATATGCAGATGATGAAACCTTTACATAATTATACATAATTAGTTAGGCAAATGATAAAGACTTATTATGGTATTAAGATATTAATGGGAAATCTTTTCCCACAGTTAATGTTTGAAGGATTCCGGCTGTAGAGATTACCCCCGGTTTCCGAATATATTTTACCATCTCGTCATCAGTTTTTATATATGATGCTTGATAAGGTAATTCAGAATTTTCGAATAATAAAAGCCTGAGGCTTTTGAAAAAAATTATCCTAATTGAAAAAGACATTTTTTTCATAGTTAAGGTTTTGGTAAGAGAGCATGCCGCCGTGAGGCGCCTTGCTCTTGATTTTATAAAAGAATGAACGTTTAATTATTAAATATATAGCTTATGAGACGAAAATTATTTACTTTTTTAGTCGCGTTCTTGGCGACGTTGAGTGGTGCCGTGTGGGGAGAGACTTATGACTTATCTACAATGGAACCAGGTTCAGACCTTCAAATTAAAGATGGAAATCATACTATTACAGGATCTAATAGAGTCCGTGTTGAAGTTTCAGGAACCGTTACAATAACATTAGATAATGCAAATATAAATTGGTATCGACATTTGTTTGTACAAGGACCAGCTGCTCGTGTTTTTGACATAGATAATGGTGCAAATGTTACTTTAATATTAAAAGGTCAGAATAAAATAGAAGGAGTTCCTGGAGCATTAGGTAACCCATGGGGAACTCCTGAAGCTATCTATGTTCCTGTAGGTTCTACTCTGACCATACAAGATAGTCAAGAAGGAGGCCGTTTGGAGGCGATTGGTTCAGTTGGTATTGGTACAGGTAGTAGTGAGGGATGCGGCACTATTAATATAGAAGGAGGTATAATAACTGCATTAGGAGAAAAAGTAAGTGTAGGCGGTTTTTATAATAGTTGGCCAAACTATTCAGGTACAGTAACAGGTGATGTCAAAATACAAGGAGAATCGGCTGTGTTGTATGCACCCAATGGTATACAAGCTAAAGTTCCAGAAGTAAATCAGGGTGTTCTGTTTAGTGGAACTACACAAGGTACAGTATATGGAGATGTTATTTTTAAATCTAATTGGGATTTGAGTGGCAAATCTCTTGTTGTAAATAAGCTAAATAAGAATGCATCTTTAAGACTGGCTTCAGGCGTAACAATTGATAACGCTGATGTAATTACAGGAGACGGACCAGTTTATGCATATGATGTAACATATTTTCCAAATCCATTTTCTTCAGATGAAACCCCAATAGAGGTTCCGTCTGATAATAAATTATATGGTCCTTCAACTTCATTTGTATTGCCAAGTAATTTACCAAAATGTAGTAAACATCATATGAGCTTGGGGTGGATTGTTAAGGATGAAACTAAAATTTATAATGGAGAAACAACTTTTACAACAAGCGATTCTCCGATTAGTACGAGCCGAGCACCAATTAATTTATTAGCTGTATGGGTAGAGACTCAAATACCTATAACTATTCCGGTCAATCAGATAATGGAAAATCGCGTATTGGGCGTGAAACCAGAGAATGCAGCGGTTACGATTACGCAAAAAGAAGGAGAATTACCCAAAGGTTTGGAATATAATCAAGAAATTCATACGATAACAGGAACTCCAACGCAAGAAGAAAATCCGGTTGTTGTATTTACAGTTGTTCCGAAAGACCAGACAGAACCAAGCTATGATATAACAGTTACATTCCATATTACTGCAACAACTGATACGAATTTGGATCATGCTACGGTAAATGTAACTCAAACTGCGACATATAATGGACAGGACAGAAAAGCTCTTATTGAGGTGAAGATGGGAGATGTTCCATTAAAAGAGGGAATTCATTATACTTTGCAAAGAGGTTATTCAGCAAGTGGAAATCAACCAAATTCAGGAAATGAAATAAAACATGTTGGAACCTATAGTAATTTTGTTGTTACTGGTAGACCTGAAATGGGTTATTCTGGAACACAAACAATAAATACGAAATTAGAAATTTCTCCTCGAGAGTTGACATTTAAAGTTATAGATGCAGAATGCGAAATAGGAGCTCAGAATTTACCCGAATTCCTTTTGAGTAGTGAAATATCAGGTGTAATTACTGGAGAAACTCCAAAATATAATGCCGAATTAAAACTATCTGATGGTTCTTCTTCTGTTCCATCTAAAGTTGGTGTTTATGATATAGGACAAGCAGGTCAATTTACATTAGTAGATAACAGTGCATTCTTGAAGGACAATTATACGGTAAATGTAAATCCGGGAAAATTGACTGTTTATCAAGATCTGAATACTGTTCAATATCTTACAGCAACAGTAGCTGAGGGATGGACATACGATGGAAAATCTCATTCTGAAGGTTTAGTGACAGAAGTAAATATTAACAATAATCTGTTAGATGAAAAATATTATAGTGTCCGATACCATAAAGATGGAACACAAGAAGGAATATCTTCTATTCTTGATGCAGGTACTTATTATATATATATAAGAGGAAATAATGAAGGCGATAAACTTTATAGAGGATATAAGAAAGTTGAAGGTGAATCTATAATAGTTTCTCAAAAAGAATTATCGGTTTCTGCTGCGGATCAGACAATTAGTTTAGGAGAAAAAATAAATTCTTCTCCAATTGTAGGTGAAACTGTAGTTGCTGAAACCGGAATAGATGGCGAAACTGCTGTATTTAGTGGTGAAATAGAGCTGGCGCCAGGAATTGATGCTGGAACGGTTGGACCTAAAGAAAATGCATTCTCTTTGGCTAAATTATCTTTGATAAACTCAACAGAAGAAACAAATAATTTCAATTCTTCGAATTATAATTTGACAGGAAATGATACTCCTTCAGGAGTACTGACAGTAAAAGAGGCTGAAGTTGAGCCGGAATATCCGGAAGAAACTGAACTAGATAGTGAAGGTAATATCATTTATAATGGAAAACCTCACGCTTTTACAAGTCTTAAAGTCGGAGATAAAAATTATTCTATTTCAGATGGAACAATAACCAGTATTACTTATACAAAAAATGGTTCTGAATTTAGTGAAGCTGTTAAGAATAAATGGGATGTAGCAAGTTATGTTGCAACAGTTAATTTGAAAGAAGGTAGCCATATTACAGTTAATATAAAAGTTGTTCCTAGAACTTTAAATATAGAAATTTCTGCAATTTCAATAGATGATCCTGATGCTGGAAAAAATGGTTTTGAAGCTAAAGGAAATGTCTCTGTAAGAAATAATGTAAATGGTGAAGTTCCTGCATTTGATGGAAAACTTAAAATTATTGATGGTTTGACTTTGGAAGCTGGTCATATTTATAAAGGAGCTGTAATTAAAGATGAAACTTTCAAATTAAAAAATAATGAATCTTTTTTAGCAGAGAATTATACAATAGACGAACAAAAAATTATAGCAGGTGATTTGATTGTAAAACAATTAATAAATCCTACTGATCCTGTAAATCCTACCGACCCTGATGATCCAGAAAATCCAATTATCATACCTGGAGGAGATAATAATGATGAATGGACTTGGGATGCTGATAAAAAAGCATTTGTCAGAATTTATGATGGAAAAGATCATCCTATTACGAAATTGCAGGTTAAGATTACAGACAGTAACAATGAAGTAGATTATCTGAGTATTGATGTAAGTGCGACTTATATTCCAGATGTAACACCAAAGGATTATTTTGAGGGTGGCTATAAAGCAACTGTTACTATTCCTGAAAATAATTATATTAAAGGTGGTGAAATTAAAATCGATTTGATGATTCTTAAAAAAGATTTATCTGTTGATTTCAATATTCCTGATCCATTAACAGAAGAAGAAGCTTCAGCTTGGAATTCTGATATAATAGATTTGGACGGTTTGGTAGGAGATGAAAATCCATCAATCCCATCAGATTGTCATTTGGAAATAGATGATAATAAAGTTGTTTTGAAAAACTTTGTATTGAATGATAACAAAGAAAGTGGTTTCAAGAAAAGTAATTATAATGTAACTTATTATAATTGTGACCGTAAAATAGATATAACAGAAGGTGGAGAGATCGAAATACCTGGTATCGAAATTGATGACAATGACGGTGGTATCATTGTTGATTATAACGACCTCCACATTATCAAGAGCACCGGAGCAAAACTTACATCACGCTACAATAAGATGAGAACTAAAGACGGTGGTTCATTCACGTTGTCTTTGGAAAAAGAAGAAGGCTATGAAGACTGCGAACCGACAGTATATATCAAACGCGGACGCTTCGATGAATGGAAGGTCTTGAAACTTGACGAAGTAAGTGGCTTCTATCAGATCCGCAACGTATATACAGACATCTACGTTAAGGTATCAGGCGACGGTATCTGGCCTGTAAGCAACGAAGAAGTTGAAGCTCAGGAAGTGAAGGTATATACTCAGAACGGAGCAATTGTGGTGGTAACTCCATCGGTAATGGACGTTCAGGTAGTATCAATGACCGGCTCAGTGGTAGCAGCTGACAAGGTTGCAGGACAGCGCGAGTTCCGCAACTTGGCTGAAGGCGTATATATCGTGAGAGTTGGTGATAAGATTGTCAAGATAAGATTGTAATATGGCAGTTGACGAGTTGACAAGGTAACGAGTTGACGAGATATTATAATTGAGAAAGGAGAGCACGAAGAAGCGGAGGAAAATTGAAACTCCGGGGCTTCGTGCTCTTTCTTTGTTTTGGGGAGTTAAATAGAGTTTTAAATCTGTTAAATGGAGTTATAATGGAGATTGGCTGATGGGAGTAAATTAAATGAAAGAAGGCTGGCAAAAGATATTGATGAAAGATTTAATTGTTTAAGGGTGAGAGTAGTTGGGAGAGTAAATGTTAAGGTGTGAAATTGTTATAAATTGTCTTTTATCTTTAGTATAATTGGGTAATTCAGATAGTTTTTATGTCAAAATGGAATAAAAATTGCGGTTTTAGTTAACAAGACCTTTTAATTTGTATTGTTTATTAGAAGATATCTTTTCCGTTAAATATTGTATTATTTTTGTGCGCCAAAATTAAAGAAACGTGCAGAAAAACAGTATTAAACAATAAAGTTGATAAATGAAGAAAAAGGTTTTTAATTATTTGATTGCCCTAGCTATGATGCCAATGACGGTGTGGGGAAGTGTGAATGTGTCGGGAAATACAGATTCCGGAGAAATCAGAATCACGACTGTTGATGAACTTGTGAATGCTATCAGAAATCAGCAGGACGGACAGAAATGGGTGATAGAATCCGGAGTATATGATATAGCTGACAGGATTTATTCAGAACCGATATCCCATCCGATAAACGGACAGACAAATTTTGTTTTTCCCATCTATGCAAATAATCTTTCCATAACGGGAGAGGGCGATGTTTTGATTACTAGCAGTTTCGACCCTCATAGTGTGAGCGGGCATGGAGGAAACTGGAATAACCAGAATTTCGTAACTGTTGGTGCTACAGGAGTATCTATTGACAATATTGATTTTAAGGGAAATCATAACGGATACTATGACGGATGCAATAAGGTGATAGAATTGATTGACAGAGCTGCAGATTTTACCATCAGGAATTCTGAGTTGAAACCTTTGGCTGATTCGGAAAAAAAGGTGAGCAGTGGCTCAATATATGTGAATGTTTCGAATCCGGAAACTGTGACCATTGAGAATGTAAAAATGTATTCATGGATAAATGCACGTCCGGTTTCGACAGGAACGGTAAATGTGGTAAATGTTGTTCAGGATTTCCGTAATAATGTTTATGCAGGATATTCTACTCCGGAATATGGTTATGCCTGGAATCCCGGAATATCGGGAACTCAGGTCAGCGTGAAAAATTTCACAGTTTATGTTGATAACAATATCAAACTTGAGGAGCAGATTTTTACTGACAAGCTTAGAGATGGAACACGCATAGAGCTGAGTGAGGGTGAGTATTTGCTGGACAGACAGTTGGTGATAAAGAAGGCGGTTACGCTGAATGGTGCCGGCGTGGATAGAACAATCATTAAACCGGGAAGCAACTGGAAGGGCAGCAGCAACAGTGAGAATAATCTTGTGACGTTGCAGGGTTTGGCTGATGTTGATGATATGGAGAGTTGGGTTGAAGGTTCGTATATAACAGTGTCGAATCTGAATATCAATGACTCAAAACGCTCAGGATTGAATGTTTATGAATCTCCGGCAGTGATAAACAATGTGAAGATGAAAAACAATGCTGCAGCAGGTATGGTTGTGCAGTCGAAGGTGAAGGCTTCGGGTATAATCACAGAAGGAAATGCCTGGGGAGGCGTGAATGTTGACAAGAGGAGTACCGGACACAACACACGTTTTGCTTTCGATGAAGCATCAGTGATGTATGAGAAAAATAAGGTATGGTCTGAATTGGAAAATGCTTTGGATGTTGTGACAGCTCCCGAGGGATGGAGAAATTATACTGGTGAGGGAGTTTGCTTCTGGACTAATGAAAAAGAAGCTCCTGAAGGACAGGTGAACGTGATTTATAATATTGGAGGTTCAGGACATGGAGATGTGAAAGTTTCATACGATGGAAAACCTGCAGCAGTTTATACTAATTTGCCTGTGGGCAAAACTATTACATTGAAGGCTTATCCGTTGGTTGGATCAAAGCTGGGAGAAGATGGTATATATATTGATGGAAACAAAAATATTACGACTTATGTGATTCCTGAAGGGATTGAAACACTGGTGATTAATGCTGTTTTTGAGGAAGAAGCAGAGGTGGTTGTTCCTGAAGAAGAAGAAGCTCCTGTTGTAAAGGAAGAAATAACGGAAGGAACAGTTGTGAATAATCCAACAGTTGTGGCTTCGGAGGAACATTTTGAAATTCCTGAATCAGTTGCTGGTAGTGATGTTAAAATACAGATTGTTTCTGAGCAGATAAAGGAAGAAGAGGAAGTAGTTTCTTATGTGAATGCTGTTAAGGAACGGTTTGCCAATGCATCAGTTGATGTTGCGAATACTGTAATATATGATATTACACCTGTTGTGATTTCAGATGATAAAATTGTTGGGAAAGCAGAGGTTTCCAAAAATGAAGAGGCTTCGGTTTCATTGGCATTGCCATATCCTGCTGGAATGAATAAATCAGATTTGGAAAGTGTGAAGGTTTATCATTTTGCGATGAATGGTGAAGTGGATGAATTTGATGGCGTTTTGAATGACAATTACATTTTAATTACGGGAGTCGAGTCTTTCAGCCCGTTTGTTATGACATATACAGAATCTGTGCCTTCTGTGGTGGTTACATATCATGACTTGTATATTACAGAGAGTGTTGGAGCGAAGTTGGTATCCCGTTATGGAAAGGACAGAACTCCGGATGGTGGTTCTTTCACTTTGTCGCTGGAAAAAGAAGCAGGATATGAGAATTGCAATCCGACAGTATTCTATAAACGTGGACGCTTCGACGAGTGGAAGGAATTGAAGATAGATGAAGTGAGTGGTTATTACCAGATTCGCAATGTATATACAGATATCTATGTTAAGGTTTCAGGTGACGGTATCTGGGGCGTAAGAAACGAAGAAGTTGAAGCTCAGGAAGTGAAGGTATATACTCAGAACGGAGCAATTGTGGTGGTAACTCCATTGGTAATGAACGTTCAGGTAGTATCAATGACTGGCTCAGTGGTAGCAGCTGACAAGGTTGCAGGACAGCGCGAATTCCGCAACTTGGCTGAAGGTGTATATATCATGAGAGTTGGGGATAAGATTGTTAAGATAAGATTGTAATACCTCGGTTGACGAGTTGACAAGGTAACGAGTTTACGAGATGTATTTAAGCCCTGAATGGGCGAAACTTCAATAGCCTAGGGTGTAGTCCCTAGGTTATTGATGCAACCAAAGCTCTGAAGGAGCGACACAATCCAAGTTTTTAGTGTCGCTCTTTCAGAGCTCTTTTCTTACATCCCCCCCCCTTGGACCTTGGGCTTACCCCTAGGCTAAACAGGTGTCGCCACTTCGTGGCTTATTGTATGGTACATATCAGATAGAGGGATTACAACTCACCGCCTTATTATACTGAGCCAATGCAGCTTTTTGCTGATACCAAGTCTGGATCAGGCTGCTGTATGACTGAATCCATGAGAGCTGTGCTGAGAGGACATCGAGGATAGGAAGTTTTCCTTCGTTGTAACTGAAGGTGTTCAGTTCGAGGTTCTCTTCAGCAATCTGGCAGGCTTCTTTAGCCAGGGTAATTTGCTTGGTGTTTTCGCTCAGGCTTGTCCATGCATTTGCTACTTCCTGTGAGATTCTGTCCCTTGTCTGGTCGAGAGCATATTCCTTGCTTCGGAGAATTGCTCTTTGTGAGTTCACTTCCTTTGAACGTGCACCCCAGTGGAAAATAGGAATCTTGAGGGTTGCCATAAGGGTTGGAGTCCATATTTGCTCGGAACCTTTGACGTTGAGCATAGGAGTTCCCCATGAGCCCTGGAAACCTATGGAGAGCGAAGGATTGTATTTTGATTTTGCAATGTTTACCATCCTTTTCTGATATTCAATCTCGAGTTGTGAAATGCTATAGTCCGGACGGTTGGACAGTATGTTTTCGGCATCGTCCTTAACCGAAGGGAGACTGATTACCTGGGTTATTGAGTCGGCAAGATTAACCGGCTCCATTGGAGATTTTCCCATAAGAATATTCATGTTTTGCAGGGCAATCTGATATTCCTTGTAGGCGTTGCTTTTGTTGAGCTCAGCCTCTTTCAGACGGGAACGCACCTGGAGAAGGTCTGTTTTGCTTATCTGATCGTCGTTGAATCTCATCTCAAGTACTTTTTCCAGCTCTTTGACGATGTCAACAAATTGGCACATGACGTCGTACATTCCTTTGCGAGCAGCGGCAGACCAGTAGTTCATGTCTGCGGAATATATGATGTTATCCACTGTCAGCTCTTCTGATTTACCTGCAATCTCGCTCTGTATCTGTGCAGCCTTGTAGTTGTTGTAGATTTTGCCTCCCATATAAATAGGCTGGCTCACTGTGGCCCCGAGGTTGTAGGTGTTATGGTCCATTTCGATGCCGGTGCTGCCGAGGGCAAGGTCGTATTTGTTTATCCTGTACTGATAGTTTCCTGAGAAATCAATTGCAGGGAAGAAGGCTGTCTTAGCCGTGCGCATAGCTTCCTGCATTGCAACACGCTGTTCGGAACTCTGCTTTATCTGGCGGCTATAGTCCAGAACTTTTTCCTTATATGAGTCCAGAGTGACGGGAGCTTCCTGCGCAAAGGCAGAAAGACTTCCCAGTATCATACATCCGGCAATTATATTGAGTTTCATATTTATGAGATTTTAATTTTAAAGAATATACAATAAGCTACTGGCAATACGAATATTGTCAATATTGTGGATATGAGCAGTCCGCCCATTATGGTAGCAGCCATTCCGGCAAACATTGCGTCGCCAAGTAAAGGAAGCATACCGAGGATGGTTGTTCCTGAAGCCATCGTAACGGGTACGATTCTTGTTTTGGTAGCTTCAATCACAGCCTTGAGAGGTTCCATTCCTCCTGATTGCAGCAGGCCAATCTCATCGACAAGGACTATGGCATTCTTTATATTCATACCTATAAGTCCGAGGAGACCGAGCATGGCAAAGAAATCGAGAGACTTGCCGAACACTATCAAACCGAATACGACGCCTATGAATATCAGAGGCAACATCAGCATGATAAGAACAGGCTTGCGATAGTGCTGAGGGAAAAGCAACAGCAAGGTTACATAAATCAGACCGAACATCAGAGGTATGTTTGCTGCTATGGCATTGTTTCCCTTGTCCTGTTCCAGCTGTTCGCCGAAATACTGGAGTTTGTATCCTTCGGGAACTTTCACATTTTCCTGGATTTCTTTCCACAGATGAGAGAAGGCTTCCATTGTGTTTGCTCCGCGTTTGGGTTCGCATTGCATCATCATCGCACGCTGTCTGTTGTAACGCTTTACAACATTGAAGTCGTATTCGAGAGGGAAATTGTCTATTACCTGCTCAACTTTTACGCTCTTTTCCTTTGCGCTATATACCGGGAGAGTTTTCACGTCGTTAAGGTTCATTGAATCAAGTTCTGCATCTTTCATCAGAATTGGCATGAACAAATCACCTTCACGATATTCTCCAAGAGGTATTCCGTTGGTTGCGGAGCGAAGCGAATAGGCTACCTGCTGGCGTGTGATTCCCAGTCTCAGACCTTTTTCCTGAGAGAAGTTTGGTTTCCATACCGGGACTTTGTTTCCCCAGCTGTCGCGCACTTCCATCACCATGTCGTATTTGCGGGCAATCGCTTTTGCCTGTTCGGTGAGTGAGACAAGAGTGTCGATGTTGTCGCCGATGAAACCGATTTCAATTGCTGCATCAGGGACAGGCGACAAGGCGAATAAAGACGAACGGGTGAGGATATCCGGATAATTCTCGACCATATAATCGTAGAACTTTGATTCCTCTGCCGGAGCATCTTCAGCTTCTTTAGTCTCAATCAGGATATTGGCGAAATTCGGCTTTGGTCCCATTGCCGAGCTGGCCAGATAATATCTGACAGGAGAACCGCCCATAGTAACGGAATAAGACTTTATATTTTCGTTGTTCTTCAGATATTCTTCGATTTTCAGAACATTCTTCTCAACCTCTCTGATGCTGTATCCTTCAGGGAAAATCAGGTCGGCACGGAAATATGGCTTGTTCATTATCGGGAAGAAGCTCTGTGGCATCAGTGCCATTACTACGAACGATATAACCAGAGTTGTTATGACCGTTGTAAGTGTGACAAATCTACGTTTGATAAGCTTCTGTATGAACAACTCAAACTTATGATAAAGCTTGGTGTCGTAAGGATTCTTTGTTTCGCCTGGAGCAGCTTCTTTCAGTATGAAATTACCGAAAGTCGTAGTCTGGGTGAGGGCAAGAATCCAGCTAAGCCCGAGTGACACTGCAAGAACAATAAACAACGGCTTTACGATTTCAGCCACCGAAGCAGGAGCCATATACATCGGAAGGAACGAACATACGGCGATAAACGTAGCTCCAAGCAAAGCCCATTGAGGTTTTGTTGCCCCGTCGATCAGTGCCTGATAACGGCTCATACCTCGCTTTATTCCTATTTGAGCGTTATCGGTTACAACAATAGCATTGTCCACAAGCATACCCATTGCTATGATGAAGGCAGCAAGTGAGGTTCTGTTAAGTCCCACGCCCATAACAAGCATTATGAGCAATGTTCCGCCTACGGAGAAGAGCAGGGAGCTGCCGACAAGCATTCCGGCACGTGTTCCCATCACCATGAATATAATGACGATAACGATAAGCAGAGATTCGATAAGGTTTATGATGAATCCGTTGTTCGCATCGTGAGCAATTCGGTTTTCAGGATAGATAGACTCCAGTTCCATGCCGACAGGGAAAAGAGATTTCATTTCTCCCAACCGTTCTTCAACTGCATTACCTACGGCTACGACATCATCTTTTGCTCCGGTGGCAACACCTATACCTATGGCACGCATACCGTTCACACGCATAAGGTTGTTAGGAGGATTAAGGTAGCCGCGTTCAATTTCGGCAATGTCGCCAAGGCGGACTTCATTACCGTTTTTAGTGACTATAAGCTGGTTGCGAATGTCGTCGATACTGTTGTATGTGCCTTCGGTGCGGACTCTTAGCTGATATGCTCCGGTTGTTATTTCGCCGGTGTTGACAAGCAGATTCTGCGTCTGGAGTGTCTGTTGAATCATATTTGGGTCGATACCGAGATTGGCAAGTTTTGGAACGGAAATGGAAACATTCACCACTTCAGTCTGTTCGCCATAAAGGAACACCTTCTGCACTCCGTCGATAGGAGTAAGCTCTGTCTTTATCTTCTGAGCCCAGTCTCTCATCTCCCTGAAGGAGAAACCGTCATCGGCAGTGAGAGCGTAGTAGATACCGAACACGTCACCGAAATCATCACTCACGCTGATTGACGAAGCTCCTGAAGGAAGCTTTGGCTGGATGTTGCTGACTTTTCTTCGCAACTCATCCCATTTCACAGGCATATTTTCCGGTGGGATAGTAGGGTCAAGTTCGATAGTAATCTTTGACATACCGAAATATGATTCGGATTTAATCTGGAAAACGTCAGACATTGACTGGATTTCCCTTTCGATAGGCTCGGTTACCAGTTTCTCTACTTCCAGAGGGTCAGCTCCAGGATATTGTGTCATCAGTACAGCCTGTTTGATAACGAAAGGAGAGTCTTCTTTCTTAGGCAGCTTAAAGAAGGCGAGGACACCGCCTATAAGCATTATGGCAAGGAAGAAGTATATGACCTTTTTGTTCTCAAGAGAATATTTAGGTATATTCATTTCTTTATTATTTTAGTCTGTTAGTAATTTAACTTGCTGTTCGTCCACCAATCTTGTAGCACCGGCAACAACAACTTTCTCTCCGGCTTTTACGCCTTCGGCAACGATTACGTTGTCTCTGGATACAAGTCCGCCATCTTTGATTTTACGTTTCTCAACCTTCTGAGTTCCCTGGTTGTAGATGAATACAAACTTGTCATTGCTCTTTGTATCTGCTACGACTGCCGATAATGGAACAAGCACAGTGTTGCTGTCGAAAGTTCCCTCCTTGATATTCAGTATAACACGGCAGGAGAAACCTACGGCAACCTTATATTTCTCAAGGTCGAAATCTTTATCGTCAATTGTCAGATAAACAGGAAGACCGGAACCGTCAGGCGAAGCCTCTACGAAATCCTTTACGCTAGCCTTGAATTTCTTCCCCTTGTAGTTGTCGAACTCCACAAACAGTTCGTGTGGGGTGGAGAAATAGACCATATTTGTCTCAGGCATGGTGAATTGTACAAGCAATTTGTTCGGATTGATAAGGCAAACGATTCCCTGACCTGCCTGAACCTTCTGATAATTCTCTACATATTTTTTCTGTATGAAGCCTTCGAAAGGAGCTTTAAGCTTTGTCTGTTCTAGCATATTTCCGGCATAGTTGAATGCTGCTTCGGCATTGGAGAATGCAGCTTCGGTTGACTCATATTCCTGTTTTGATATTGCCTGTTTTGCAAGAAGTCGTTTTGCTCTTTCCAACTGAGCCTTGGCTGTATGAAAAGAAGATTTCTTTGCTTCATATTCCCATTTGAAATCCTGTGGGTCTATTTCGGCAATTACTTGTCCTGCTTTTACCTTTTCTCCTTCATCGACATTGAGGGAAACTAGCGGGCCGGACATCTTGAATGCTAAGTCGCTGAATTGGTCTGATGAAACAACTCCACTGAATGATTTTTCGACTATTCCAAGAGAAACGGCTTCGGTTACTTTCACCGGTCTTGGGTTATGGTCTTTTACCTGAGGCTGGCTGCATGACACCAGACTGCCGGCAACAAGCACACAAATCAATTTTCCTTGTTTCAAGAACTGAGGTAAGATTTCTTTTTTCATTTTATTATTGAAATTATAGTTATAAATTCTAGTCTTTATTTCTTTTTCGATGCAAATAAAGGAGATTTAGAACAATATATGGCTACACGATTTTCCATATAAGTATTCTCTTTTTCTTCTGTATTTCTAAAAAGGAAATACGGGACAATAATGAGGTGATTTGTAACACTGTGTTTTGGCTTTTTATTCGTTATTTCGCAACAGGAAAAGAAAAACTGATATGAAAGAGGAAATAATGACAAAAGTGCTTTCTTTTATGGACAACAGACTTGCCATAATTGAGGATTTACAAAGTTTGAATTCTGAAGATGTAGTGAAACTTGAGTCGCATGTGACTGTTCTTTGCCTTCGTGGAAAAGCTTCTTTATATATAAATGGTGAGGCTCATGAGATTAAAGCAAACGATTTGCTTATTTGCCATCCTAATATAATATTGGAGAAAAGTATGGTGAGTTTTGATTTCTTTTGCCGGTGCATTATTATGTCTCCTGAGTATATACGTCAGTTGGCTATGCTGTCAAACGATTCGTGGGAAGTGAAGAAGTTTCTGGAAAATACTCCGGTCTTGTCGCTGTCAGAAGAAGAGGTTGGCTTGTTATGTCATTATTATGATCTTCTTTACTCAAAACTTGTAGGGAAGAAGCGCACGCACCAGCGTGAGCTGATAGATGCATTGTTTCAGGCTTTCCTGTATGAGTTTACCGATATATTGGAACGCTTCATAAGTGTTTCCGCTCCTACTTACACAACATCTGAAACTATTTTCCGTGATTTCATAGATTTGCTTACGGCTACTTATCCAAAAGAAAGGCGTGTATCGTTTTATGCCGACAAGCTGAATATAACACCGAAATATTTATCAGTGATATGCAAGAAAGTGGCAGGTCAGACTGCTTCTGACCTGATAGATAAATATGTTATGAATGATATCCAATATTTGCTGAAGAAACAGAATGTAAGTATAAAGGAAATAGTGAACGAACAGAATTTCCCCAATATCTCATTTTTCGGAAAATATGTGAAGAAACATCTCGGAGTGTCTCCAAAGATGTATAGGGAACAGTTAGCCGATATGAAATTATCAGTTGTTGACGGAGTTGCTTCAGAAAGAATCGAAAGAGAAAGGCAGCAGTGAAGAAACTGATTTCAATATTTTTGTTTCCTCTTTACCGCATAGGAGAATTCTTATTTCCTGTTTGAAGCGCTGTTCTGTCTCCAGCAAAACCTGGCAGCAGGAACCGCAAGGAGAAATAGTATCAGTTATCGTATCATTATATACAGCAGCTATGGCAATGGCAATGACTGCTTTGTCTGGATATTGCGCGCCGGCAGAAAAAAGAGCCACTCTTTCCGCGCATAGTCCGGAAGGATATGCTATGTTTTCCTGGTTGTTTCCACATACAATTGTCCCGTCGGATAACAATACGGCTGCTCCAACGTGGAATTTGGAATAAGGAGCATATGCTTTCTTTGCAGCATCAACAGCCAAGTCAAACAGTTGTTTGTCTGATTTGCTCAATTCGCTGTTATGGAGCTGTTCATATTGGATTTGAATGGTATTTGATTTCATATCTATAATAAATAAGCTTAACTTCCAGATAACAAGTTGACAAGAGTTTTTGGATAATAAATTGTAAAGTTACAGGTGTTTTGCCCTTGTCAACTTGTCTCTGAAGCCTTGTTGACTTTTAAGTTGAGCAACTTTCGAAACTTGAATAAATAAAAAAGAGTTTTTGAGATGCATGGTTGCATATACAACTCATACAATCTCAAAAACTCCTAAAAATATATTATGGGCTTAAATTCCTAGAGAAGCCTTGATTGCTTCAATCTTTTCGTTTGCAGCCTTTTCAGCAGCTTCAAGTTCGTCAACGCTGTTTACTTTAGAGTGAACTTCGCAATAGAACTTGATTTTTGGTTCAGTTCCTGAAGGACGGATTGAAACCTTTGTGTTGTCTTCAGTGAAATACTGGATAACATTTGAAGTTGTAGGCATATCCAATGAAATAACTTCATTTTCAACATAATCCTTACCTTTCAAAGTAGCAAAGTCATACATATATGTAACTTTTGAACCAGCGATTTCAGTAAGAGGATTTTCACGGAAATGTTTCATCATAGCTTCGATTTCTTCAGCACCGCTCTTACCTTTCTTAACTACAGAAATACCTTTTTCTTTAGAGAAGCCATATTCAACATAAATCTTCTGCAAAAGCTGATACATTGTGATGCCCTGGTCCTTAGCCCAAGCAGCGATTTCTGCTAGGATAGCACATGCAGAAACAGCATCCTTATCACGAACGAAGTCTTCGCACAAGAAACCGTAGCTTTCTTCGCCACCGCCGATGTAATTCTTCTTGCCTTCGTTCTGTTTCATTACGTTAGCAATCCATTTGAAGCCAGTGTAAACGTCATACATTTCAACACCGTTGCGTTCAGCGATAGTGCGGATAGTTTCAGTAGTAACGATAGTTTTTACGATATATTCTTTACCCTGAACTTTGCCAAGTTCTTTCCAGCGAGTAATCAAATAGTAAACGAACATCAAAGCAGTCTGGTTACCGTTCAAAAGAACCCATTCGCCTTCGTTGTTCTTAACAGCTGCACCAACGCGGTCTGCATCAGGGTCTGAAGCAAGAACCAATTCAGCATCAGTTTCTTTTGCTTTCTCAACAGCCATAGCCAAAGCTGCAGGTTCTTCAGGGTTTGGAGAAACTACAGTTGGGAAGTCGCCGCTTACAACGTCCTGTTCCGGAACATGGATAATGTTAGTGAAACCATAAGCAGCCAAAGCCTGAGGAACAAGTTTCACACCTGTACCGTGGATAGGAGTATAGACAATCTTCATGTCTTTATGACGTGAGATAGCTTCAGGTGACAAAGAAATTGTTTTCAAATCGTTGACATACATGTTGTCGATTTCCTCACCGATAACTTCGATAAGCTTTTTGTTGCCTTCGAATTTGATATCGCTTGCGTTACGGATTTTGTTTACTTCAGCAATAGTATTTTTGTCGTGAGGAGCAATCATCTGAGCACCGTCGTTCCAGTATGCCTTATATCCGTTATATTCTTTAGGATTGTGAGATGCAGTAAGGATAATACCGCTCTGGCATCCAAGTTTACGGATAGCGTATGACATTTCAGGAGTTGGACGAAGGCTTTCAAAAATATAAACCTTGATTCCGTTTGCAGAGAAAATATCTGCAGAAATTTCAGCAAACTTACGGCTATTGTTGCGGCAGTCGTGACCGATAACAACTTTTATTTCGTCTAATTCAGAAAATTCCTGTTTCAAATAGTTTGAAAGACCTTGTGTTGCAGCACCAACAGTATAGATATTCATACGGTTAGAACCAACACCCATAATACCACGCAACCCACCTGTACCGAATTCCAAGTCCTTATAGAAGCATTCGATTAGTTCTGTCGGGTCTTCATTGTCCAGCAATGCTTGAACTTGAGCACGAGTTTCTGCGTCATAACTTTCAGTAAGCCATCCTTGTGCCTTACTTCTTACCATTTCTAAAAGTTCGTTGTTTTCCATGTTTTTATTATATTGTGTTTTATTGTTGTCCAATAAGTTTTATTACAATAACAAATTTACGAAAAAATATTAATAACAAAAGCTTTATCTACTTTTTTTGACTTTTGTAAGTGTCTCAGAATTATTACTGAATGTATATTCATATACAGATTCGTTGTCGCAGGCATCTTTAACATATAATTTCAGATGATGTTTTCCTGGTTTGAGACGTTTGCTGTCGTAGGTATATGTTATCACAGATTTATTGTTCATTGTGAACAGAGCATATTTCCCGTCAATTTCTCCTCTGTATGTTTCCACACCGCTGAGGTCGTCCGTAAGGCGGAAAACTATTTTCTTTTTCTGGTTCCATGTTTCCTTGCCGACAGGGATAATTGAAGGCTTTTTAGTGTCTTTCCTTACTGTGTATGCTCCCAGTTCCCTTATTTCGCCATTAACCCAACCATTCTTATATGTTCCGCCAATCCATCTTTGTTTACCCTTGTTCCATTGCACGATACCGTATTGCTTTTTATTTTTCAAAGTATCGGCATCAGAATTTATTTTCAGAGACAACATTGCCTTTTTGTGCAGTGCCACAGGCTCGTCGTTCAGATAATGGGTTGGAGCCATCAGAGTTGTATCGTCGCGGACAGAATATTTTATGTAAACACTCTGGTATAAGTTTCCTTTAGGAATATGCATACGCACACCTTTTGCTCCGAAACGGTTGTCCTTGCTCCATATAAATAATTCTCTTCCTTCTGTTTCTGCTGTCGGAATATCTTGTTTTTTCCCTTTTACCGGAATCTTCAGAGTAGTCGTATTTCCAAAATAATCTTTCAGCGTATATATGAAGTTATATGTCCTTTCTTCATTAATATTTACTATTCCCCTGTTTCTTGCAGATAAGAATCTCAACTTGTTTCCTGGGTCAACAAAACTTTTAATATAGAAAGAATTGTTGTTCTTCCAGTCAGCATAATCAATCAGGCTGTTCAGATATCTTGTCTCGCTGAATGCAAAACGGTCAATCTCGCTGTTGAAAATTTCTTCTCCGTCCACTGAAAGAGAAATGGAGCGAACTCCATATATATTGGGTGTTCCATCCATTTTGTCGTAGCATTTTATGGCAAAACCAATTTCACCCCATGCTTCAACAGCTTCAGCCTTTTGTTTCTTTGACTTTGCGTCGTTTATGATTTTAATATTCTGCTTCTTGGACGAACTGTTTACAATTCCACCTCCTTCAACGGGATATACCCTTATTCCTCTTATCTGCGGTGCAGTCTTATCTTTTATCGACTTGCTGAAATAAGGAATCGGGTCCATTACATCTTCCGTTTTTGTATCTCTCACTTCAAAATGCAGGTGAGGACCACCGGAACTTCCAGTATTCCCGGAATAAGCAACTATTTCTCCCTTCTTCACCGGAAACATATCTGATTTTGGAAAAAGATTTACAGAGAATGATTCCTTGGCGTATTGCTGCTCCTTGATATATTTCTCAACTTTGGCAGGAAACTTTTTCAGATGTCCATAGACAGTTGTAGTTCCATCCGGATGGTCGATATACAGACAATTCCCGTATCCTGTGGGGCTTACTGAAATCCTTGAAATATATCCATCCTGAATTGCCTTTATTGGTTTCCCTTCAGCTCCTTGAGTCTTGAAATCAATTCCTGAGTGGAAATGATTTGCACGCAATTCTCCGAAATTGCCACTCAGCAATATTGGAAAATCAAAAGGGTTGGGCAATTGTTTTTTTGTCTGTGCCGTAGCATTTGCACCTACACTTGCCGAAAGTAATATTGAAATAGCTAGTATTTGTTTTAGTTTCATTATAATCTTAGTTTGTGATAACAAAGGTAATGTTTTAGATTTCATAAGTCAAATGATTTTTCTCTGCCATGAACTTATCATTGACGCTATGAAAATATTTGATATTTTCTCTGAAACATTTGACATTTCATTTAAAACAACAGATATTTCAGAAGAAACACTATTATGTATTTACATGAATTTCGCATTAACCGGTTATGGAACGATTACAAAATCAGCCATGACAGGAAGATGGTCGCTGAATCCTCCTTCATATTTATATCCATAATAAGTTCTGAAAGGTCTTTTTCCTTTCCATGTCCTGTCTGCTTTTAACAGGAATGATGGAGAATGGACTCTGTTGCTACCTTCAATAAACTTTATCCGGCTTTTACCATATATAATATTAGTGTTTACAATTATATGGTCAATCTGGCTCCAGTTTCCCTGATATTTGTGCGTTCCTCCGGCATTAGTGAAAAGATTGTATAAACTGTTACCTTCGATGTTGCTGTCCGAAACTTTTTCCGGCATATCTTTTGCCTTCAGACCTTCTGTAAGAGTGCGGCTTTGAGGCGTGTCGTTGAAGTCACCCATTATAATAATGTTAGACTCCTTATTGTTATTCATAATTGAATCCGCCTTTTCTTTTATCAGGGATGCTGCATTAAGCCTTGCGTCTTCCGTCTCTTTCTCTCCTCCATATTTTGAAGGAAAATGAACTGTGAAAATATCCATTGAAGCTGAATGTAAGGTTTGTGCATTCAGGTAGAGAATCTGCCTCGTAGGTCTCTGTCTATTTCCCGTGGATACATCAATATTCTCCTGATTCAGGACTCTTATAATATCTCTTCTGTACAGAATAGCAACATTTATTCCTCTAACGTCGTTTCCGTCTGTTATCCTGTATTCATACATGAAATTCCTCAATGGTGTTTTTTCTGTAAGGTCCTTAAGTATGCTTTCGTTCTCAACTTCGCACAGCCCGATTATAGCCGGGGGATTCCACTCGGAAGCCGACAAAATAACTTTGGCAATTTGCTGAAGCTTGAGGTTGTATCTTTTGTTGGTCCAATGCCTTATTCCTTCAGGAGTGAAATCATCGTCAGACTTTTCCGGATTATTTTCCGTATCGAAGAAATTCTCCACATTATAGAATAAAACACGAAAGACTTCTTGTCCTTTCGCAATGTTGGGGACAAGAAGCCTTATGATAAATATAAAAATAATGGAGTGAAATTTCATGCTATAATTACTTTTCTTCCTCCGGAACATACTCATATGCTCCGATAGTCGGTCCGGCAACACTCTCAAGCCTTTTTACGCCCAGTCTGTCGATAGGATAGGAGGCTGAAACAGCAGGGTCAGCTTTTCCTACACCAACAGATGTTTCCTCGGCAATGCGGAAATCATATTGATACTTATTCTTTTCTCCGCCTTTAAGTTTATATACAGGTCTGCTTTCGTCGTTAGCGAAAATTACGGATTTGAAATGTTCGTTGTTTTCGCCGTTAGTTGTCACAACGCAGTGATTGAACAAATAATTGAATTGTGCCGCGTCATTCTCCGACATAGCTATTTCACCATTTAATTTATCAGTTCCTGCACCATAACTACCGTCAATTATACAATTGTCGAAGTTTGCATTCAAGTCTGCATTCACCGTGTTGCCGTCTTTACTGTAATTATTAGCCAATGCCAGACAAACTGTTGTGCGCTGAACCAGAGTGATGAAATTAGCCAATGTGCAGTGTGCAAAATTGTAATCACCCGAAACAAGTGCCACAACACTACCTCCGGCATTTGTGATTTCAGAATTATATACAACCATTTTGCAGTTGATTGCACTGAAAGCATTCTCGCTCATATTTGTTATTTGCGAATTGCTCACTGTCAGTTTCAGATTGTCCGGATTTGATGCTTCGGCGGTTACACCTGTAGTTCCGTTTCTGATAATCGTATGACTAAGAGAGTTGTTGAAGCTTGAGTTTTTAAGGAAAATACCTCCCCATTGTCCTGGTGTCCTGTCATAAGGAAGCACGTCGTTGAGGATGAAATCCAGGCGGTCACCTCGGATTATAACGGGATTCTCCATAGTTCCGCAAGACTTCAATGTTCCGTATGAAATGATGTTTGCCTTGTCGTGCATATACATTGAAACGCCTTTCTCCAATTGCAGAGTGGCACCGTTATTTATCACAATGCTGTCATACACCAGATAAGGTTTGTCTGCCTTGAAAACAGTGTCTTTATTTATATGTACTCCACCTTTCATCAGGTGAACATCCTGTCCGAATGCTTCAAGATTTACAACTTGTTTTATACCGTTTGTGACAAACACAACTGAATCTTCGACAAGCATAGGCTGGTTCTTTCCGTTCGGATCAACCGTAACTTCAACAAGAACAAACAAGCTGTCTTCTTCAAGAATAGGAATATTATTGAAGTAGTCACCTTTTCTTCCATCTACATTTATTCTGAATCCGGTAGTTTCGGCTCCGGCAAGCATGATAGTTTCAATATTCAGTGGCTCTTTGTTTTTATTATATATCATGAATTGTTTTGTGGCTGAGCCAATGCTGGTAAACACCGTGTCGAAAGATAAGGTATCAGTAGAGAATGACAAACGATGGTTAGGATTGGTTGAGAAGTTGTCATCCAATCTGTTGCAAGCTGAAAATATTGCTGAACAAATAATCAGTGCAATTAGTATCAATGGAGATATTATACGTTTCATACAACTTGTAAATTGAAAAAATATCTTTTGTTTTGGTTTTATTAATACAAAAATACAAAACAAAAGTTTTTTATACAAATTTAAAGGGAATAAAGTTAAGAAAATCTTATAAATTTTGATTTCACTAACTTTACTCCCTTTATTATAACGTATGTATCCTCAAATTATTTTGCAGGAATATTTTTTAACAGTTCCAAAAGATGGCTCCACCACAAACCAACAGTTGAGATTTCAATTCTTTCGTTAGGAGAGTGGACGTCACGCAATGTTGGACCGAATGAAATCATATCCAGATGAGGATATTTTTCAAGGAACAGCCCGCATTCCAAACCAGCGTGGATAGCCATAATTTCAGCATCTTTGTTGAACAGTTTTCTGTATGTTTCCTGTGCAACCTTAAGAATGCTTGAGTTTGGATTAGGAGCCCAACCCGGATAGCCGTCGCCATGAGAAACTTCAGCACCAGCCAACAGGAATGTGCTTGCAACCTGATTTGCAACAGCAATCTTGCATGATTCGATAGAACTTCTCTGGCTTGTTCCAACAACAATAGTATTGTTTTCTTTCATCTTGATTGATGCAAGGTTTGTTGAAGTTTCAACCAAGCCTTCGATGTCGTGACTCATACCGATAACACCGTGAGGACAAGCATGCATAGCATAGATAACCTTAGTTGCAGTTTCGTTGTCAATGATGAATGAAGGTTTGTCTTCTGATTCCATAGTCAGACGAACATTCTTGTCAACGTGTTTCAATTCATTTTCAATATCAGCTGCAAAATGGTTAAGCAAAATGCGAACAGGTTCTTTGTCTGCCGGTTTTACACCGATAACTGCATGAGCTTCACGTGCGATAGCATTTCTCAAATTACCGCCGTCGATTGATGCAAGAACAAATTCAGACTGCTTTTTAAGCAGATAAAGGAAGCGGACAAGAATCTTGTTGGCATTTCCAAGTCCTTTATGGATTTCACCACCTGAGTGACCACCGTTAAGACCTTTCACATCAATTCTGAAATACTGATAGTCTGCTGGAGCTTCCTCAGCCTTATAATGGAATACAGCCTGAGTGTCTTTTCCTCCGGCGCAACCCATGAAAATCTGACCTTCGTCCTCACTGTCGAGGTTCAGAAGAATTCCTCCAGTCATAAATCCTGCCTGTAAAGCCTTTGCACCTGTCAATCCTGTTTCTTCATCAACAGTGAACAAACATTCAATCGGACCATGCTCAATATCATTTGAAGCAAGCAAAGCAAGTTCAGCAGCCATACCGATACCGTTGTCTGCACCGAGAGTAGTACCTTTTGCGCACAACCAGTCGCCGTCAACAACAGTTTCGATTGGGTCATTTTCAAAATCATGCACAGTGTCATTATTCTTTTCGCACACCATATCCATATGTGATTGAAGAATAACAGTTGGCAGATTTTCAAAACCTTTTGTTGCAGGCTTACTCATTAAGATATTTCCTGCTTCGTCCTTTTTAATATCTACATTATATTTTTTAGCGAAAGATTCCAGGTACGCTATAATTTTTCCCTCTTTTTTTGATGGGCGAGGAACTTGAGTGATTTCATGGAAAAACTTCCATACGATTTCCGGTTTTAATTCTGTAATGTTCATATCCTTTTTTGTGTTAAAATATGATTATAATAAGTGTCAATAAAGAGCGAAAACAAGAATTCTAGCAAAAAAAGTAGAATTATACGTGTAAAATCTACTTTGTAATCACTTAAACTCTTATCTTTGCGTCCACAAATATAGTGAAAGGCGAGTGCAGAGCAAAATAAAAAACTTGTTTTTGATTTTGATATGCCAGTCGCATCTAAATTAATATTGTAATGTTGAAAGTATTATTCATAACAGTCATAATAATTCTAATATGCGTTGTTCTTTTGTCTGTCAAAGTTATATTCAAAAAGAACGGTAGATTTCCTAATACACATATTGAAGGAAACAAAGAATTGGCAAAAAAAGGAATATATTGCGCAAAGACGGAAGACCGTTTGCAACGCAAGCAGCAGAATTTGATTGACAGACTGAATGAGCAAATAAAATAAAAAATAATAATAAACACTTTATGAAGAACATTAACTACGTCGTTAACGGAGTGCTGGCTATTGCGGTTATCATTCTGTTTGTTATGCAGTTCTCAGGTAAGAATGAAACTAAGGCCGTAAAGAGCATTTCTTCAGGAGAAGCGTCTAACGGAACTATGCCTGTTGCTTATGTAAATGTGGATTCTCTGCTTGAGAACTACAATTATGCAAAAGATTTGAATGAAATTATTTTAAAGAAATCTGAAAACTCCCGTGCTAGCGTAAACCAGAAAGCAAACAGCTTACGCACAGAAATGCAGGAATTTCAGAGAAAAATTGAGAATAACGCTTTTCTAACTCGTGAAAGAGCAGAACAGGAACAGCAGCGTCTGTTGCAGAAACAGCAGGAATTGCAGGAACTTGATGCTCGTTTGTCTCAGGAATTGCTTACAGAGCAGCAGAAACTGAACGAACAGCTTCGTGATACAGTTGTTGCTCAGTTGAAAGTCTATAACAAAGATAAAGGATACCATATTATATATAGCAATACAATGGGCGATAATATCCTTTATGCTCAGGACGGATATGATATCACTGCCGAATTGCTTGAATATTTGAATAAGAACTATTCAAATGCTTCAAAGTAAGTAATAGACAAGGATTGGAAAATAATTTTACAGGAAACTAAAACCTGAATAACTTTATAATATATTAATAGTTTAAGTTGGGGCGTGCCGGAATTATATTTCGGCACGCCTTTTTTATACCTGAAAATAGCTATAAAAAGAATGTTTACTGGGTGTAGAATACCTTGTTATGGTTATTGCATACTATTACTAATGTGGATAATTTTGCGATGTAATCAAAAACAAGAATAAGTATGAAAATTGAAAAGATAATCGGACGCGAAGTCTTGGACTCACGTGGAAACCCGACAGTAGAAGTAGATGTGATTTTGGAGTCAGGTGTTATGGGACGTGCTTCTGTTCCTTCAGGAGCATCAACCGGCGAAAACGAGGCTTTGGAACTTCGTGATGGCGATAAATCACGCTATTGCGGTAAAGGTGTGCTGAAGGCAGTTGAAAATGTCAACACAAAGATTGCTCCAGCTTTGAAAGGAATGTCTGCCCTCGACCAGGTCGGTGTTGATAATGCTATGCTGAAACTGGACGGAACAAAAACCAAATCTAATTTGGGTGCAAATGCTATCCTAGGAGTTTCTCTGGCAGTGGCAAAGGCAGCAGCCAACTATCTTGATATTCCTCTTTACAGATATATTGGCGGAACTAACACTTATGTAATGCCTGTTCCGATGATGAACATTATCAATGGCGGCTCTCACAGCGATGCTCCGATTGCTTTCCAGGAATTTATGATTCGTCCGGTCGGCGCTTCTTCTTTCCGTGAAGGATTGCGTATGGGTGCAGAAGTGTTCCATGCTTTGAAAAAAGTGTTGCACGACCGCGGACTTAGCACAGCTGTAGGTGACGAAGGTGGTTTTGCTCCATCTCTCGACGGTACAGAAGATGCTTTGAACTCAATCATTGCAGCAATCAAGGCGGCAGGTTATGTTCCTGGAAAAGACGTGATGATTGGAATGGACTGTGCTTCATCGGAATTCTATTCAGACGGAATCTATGACTATACAAAATTTGAAGGAGCAAAAGGCGTAAAACGTACTTCGGATGAGCAGGTTGATTATCTTGAAAAACTTATCAACGAATATCCTATCGATTCAATCGAAGACGGAATGAGCGAAAACGACTGGGAAGGATGGAAAAAACTTACTGACAGAATCGGGAACCGCTGCCAGCTGGTTGGTGACGATTTGTTTGTGACAAATGTTGAATTCCTTTCACGCGGTATTCAGGAAGGTTGTGCCAATTCAATCCTTATCAAAGTTAACCAGATTGGTTCTTTGACAGAAACATTGAATGCTATCGAAATGGCTCACCGCCATGGATACACAACGGTTACTTCTCATCGTTCCGGTGAGACTGAGGATGCTACGATTGCAGATATCGCAGTGGCAACCAACAGCGGACAAATCAAGACAGGTTCGTTGAGCCGCTCAGACCGTATGGCAAAATATAACCAGTTGCTTCGCATCGAAGAAGAATTGGGTGAAAGAGCTGTTTATGGCTATAAACGTTTAAAATAACTTGACTGTTAGATACATTATAATCGCTAATTTATGTAAGATATGAAAGGGAAGGCTTTTCCGGGAGGAAGAGCCTTTCTTGTTTTCGTGACAATAGTAAATTGAACGTTGAACTGGTACATCTTGAATTCTTAATAATACCTTTTAATAAATGCATTCTTCACTATTTAAGTTTAAAACTAAGACTTAGTTTCTATAATCTTAGTCTTAGTTTATAAAAACTAAAGCTAAGTTTTTACAAACTAAGGCTTAGTTGCAAGAAAATATACTACCCTTTCGATTATGCACTTAGCTTAGCAGATATTGGATAAGATGAATATAGGAAAAGATTGCGTTGAACAGAATATTTCTTTTTCATATCTTTGCCGGAAAAAACAAATGATAGATTTCATAACTTTATGTGATTATGTCGGAACATTTGCCTTTGCCATAAGTGGTATACGCCTGGCTTCAGCAAAGAAATTCGACTGGTTCGGAGCCTATGTGGTGGGCGGTGTGACAGCTGTTGGTGGTGGAACAATGAGAGATGTATTTTTGGGAGCCACACCGTTTTGGATGACACAATCTTCTTATCTAATTGTGACAGGTCTTGCCCTTTTGTTCGTAATCATTTTCAGGAAATACGTTATCAGGCTGAATAATACCATATTTATTTTCGACGCCATAGGATTGGGCTTGTTTACTGTCGTGGGAGTTGCAAAAACTCTTGAATATGGATTCCCGATTTGGGCAGCTATAATAATGGGCACTGTTACCGGTGCTTTTGGTGGTATGCTACGTGATACGCTGATAAACGAAGTGCCGTTGATTTTCCGAAAAGATATATATGCTTCGGCATGCGTGATAGGTGGTATTATATATTATATATGTTTACAGATAAATATTTCTCTTCCGGTAACACAGTTCATATCGGCTGCCACGGTGTTTGTAACCCGTGCCATTGCCGTGAAGTATCATATAAGTCTGCCGGTTTTAAAAGGAGAATAGCTTGTCAAAACAGAGCTAATCATTTATCTTTGTATTTTCCGAATTAGTGGTTGAAACCAGTGTCTGCAAGACATAAATATTAATAATGTATACAAGGAAATGAACACTACGCAAGATAAAGCATCCATTCTGTTGATATACACCGGTGGAACAATAGGAATGACGGAGAATCCGGAAACAGGAGTTCTTGAATCTTTCAATTTCCAGCATTTGGCTGAGAATGTCCCGGAATTGAAGAAACTAGGTCACCATGTTGAGACCATACAGTTTGAACCACCGATGGATTCGTCTGCAATGGGACCGGATTCGTGGATGAAAATAGTACGGATAATTTCTGACAATTACTCCAAATTTGACGGATTTGTTGTTTTGCACGGAACGGATACTATGTCCTATACAGCTTCGGCTCTCAGCTTTATGCTTGAGAATCTGAGCAAGCCTGTGATTCTTACCGGTTCACAGCTCCCGATAGGTATGTTGCGTACGGATGGAAAGGAAAATCTTATAACAGCTATTGAAATTGCGGCTGCTAAGGAAAACGGTATACCTATTGTTCCTGAGGTTTGCGTATTCTTTGAGAACGAGCTTATGCGCGGAAACAGAACATGCAAGGCTAATGCTGATAACTTCAATGCTTTCCGTTCATATAATTATCCTTCGCTGGCAAAAGCCGGAATACATATTAAATATGACCAGTCGCAGATATACAGGCCGATTTCACGCAAGCCTTTGAAACCTCATTATCTGCTTGACAGAAATATTGCCATATTGAAACTTTTCCCTGGAATTTCACCTCAGGTGGTGGAAAGCATACTTAATATTCCTGGAATAAAGGGTGTGGTGATGGAAACTTTCGGAAGCGGGAATGCTCCAATGGACGAGTGGTTCCTTTCTATGCTGAAAGATGCGGTTGACAGAGGAATTGTGATTGTCAATGTCACACAATGCCGTGCCGGTAGTGTTGAGATGCACCGTTATGAAACGGGACACAAGCTGCTCGAAATCGGAGTTGTTTCGGGATATGACAGCACAACCGAAAGTGCTGTGACAAAACTAATGTTCCTGTTTGGACATGGTTTGACTCCTGATGAGGTGAAAGAGCATATGAATTGCTCATTGATTGGTGAAATTACGCTACCGGCAGCCTTGCGATAGGTTGTTGCGCATAGCTAAAAATATGAGAGGATAATAATGAAATTGTTATTTTTTAGTTTGGCGAGTGGAAGCAGTGGAAACTGCTATTATCTTGGCACATCTGAATATGGAATACTGATTGATGCCGGTATAGGCTTCAGAACTATAAAGAAGTCTCTTAAAGATAAAGGTATCGAAATTGAAAAAATAATAGCCGTGCTGGTCACTCACGACCATGCCGACCACATAAAAACTGTAGGAATCCTTGGTGAAAGAATGAATATCCCTGTATATTCAACCGAAGGAGTGCATTTCGGTATCAACAGAAGCCGCTATGTGGAAGATAAGCTTTATACGTCGAGAAGGGTTATCGAGAAGGAAACACCGTTTATGATAAAGGATTTCAGGATAACTGCGTTTCAGGTGCCTCACGACAGTGTTGATAGTGTCGGTTATTTTATTGAATATGCAAATCACAAGTTCACCATAGCAACAGATGTTGGACATATCACTGATACTGTAGGTAAATATATAGCCCAGGCAAATCATCTTGTTATTGAGGCAAACTATGATGAAACAATGCTTGTTCAGGGTTCTTATCCGGCGTTTCTTAAGGAACGTGTGGCAAGCCCGATTGGTCATTTGAGCAACAGGGAAGCTGCTGAATTTATTGCTACGCATTATACTCCGGAACTTAAAAATATTTGGCTTTGTCATCTTAGCCGCGACAACAACCATCCGGAGCTTGCCTACAAGACTGTGGATACACGTCTGTATCAGGAAGGTATCAGAGTGGGGAAGGATGTTTCTCTGGTTGCATTGAAGAGGACAAACCCTTCTGATATGTATGAACTGGAGTGATGATAGAAATTTTTTTAGTAAAAAGTTTGGGAAAAGTTTGCAGAGAAAAATAAAAGTCGTATCTTTGCACCCGCAATCGAGAACGAAACGGTTGTTAAGAATGACTTCGTAGCTCAGTTGGTAGAGCAAATGACTCTTAATCATTGGGTCGAGGGTTCGAGCCCCTCCGAGGTCACGAAAGGGAATATGCCGGAAGCGTATTCCTTTTTTCGTTTATTAATGTTGAAAAATTGCTTATTTTTGTGTACGCCTTAAAACTAGATTAATTGTTTAATGCAGCTAGTCTGCTAAAATAACTTTTTATGAAAATAATGCGAAGTATATTGACGGTAACATCTTCTGTGTTGTTATTGTCTTCTGCAGCCAATGCAGAAAAACTTACCGAGTATGTGAATCCTTTTGTTGGTACTGACGGTTATGGAAATGTATATCCGGGAGCTCAGATTCCTTTTGGTGGTATACAGATAAGTCCGGATACAGATGCAAAATTTTATGATGCTGCTTCCGGATACAAGTATAATCATACTTCTTTACTAGGATTCAGTCTTAACCATCTTAGCGGAACGGGAATCCCTGATTTGGGAGACTTCCTGTTTATTCCCGGAACAGGAGAGATGAAGCTTGAGCCTGGAACGCGGGAAAATCCTGATGCCGGTTACAGATCCAGATATTCTCATGATAAGGAATATGCTGAACCAAACTATTATACTGTAGATTTGCTGGATTATGGTGTGAAAGCTGAAATGACTTCCGGCTTGCGAAGCGGAATGTTCAGATTTACTTATCCTAAATCAGAGAAAGCATTCATAATGATAGATATGAACCATACTTTGTGGCAAAATTGTGAATGGGCAAATCTGAGAATGGAGAATGATTCAACTATTACAGGCTACAAGCTTGTCAAAGGTTGGGGACCGGAAAGACATGTTTATTTCACGGCTGTTTTCTCAAAAAAACTGAAGAATTTCAGAATAATGCAGGACAAGAAACCTGTAATTTATAATACTAGCAGATTCCGCAGCAGCAATGAGGCTTGGGGAAAGAATCTGATGGCCTGTATATCTTTTGAGACAGAAGCCGGCGAAGAGGTTACTGTAAAGACTGCAATTTCTGCTGTCAGCACTAATGGCGCAAAGAACAATCTTAAGGAATTGGATGGAATGACATTTGATGCTTTGAGAAAGAAAGGTGCAGATTTATGGGAAAAAGAACTTGGCAAATATAAAGTGGAAGGAAGCCATGACGACAAAGTTACTTTCTATACTTCGGCATATCGTGCAGCCATGCATCCGTTCCTGTTCCAGGATGCTGATGGAAGTTTCAGAGGTTTGGATAAGAACATTGAGAAGGCTGAAGGTTTTACAAACTATACGGTTTTTTCATTGTGGGATACATACAGAGCTTTCCATCCGTGGTTGAATCTTGTGAATCAGGAGTTGAATGCCAACCTTGCAAATTCAATGCTTGCGCATTATGACAAGAGTGTTGAGAAAATGCTTCCTATATGGTCGTTCTATGGAAATGAAACATGGTGTATGATTGGTTATCATGCTGTGTCTGTCCTTGCTGATATGATTGTGAAAGGAGTGAAAGGCTTCGATTACGAAAGAGCTTATGAGGCTATGAAAACTACGGCAATGAACGAGCATTATGACTGTTTGCCGGAATACCGTGAGAACGGATGGGTTCCTTTTGACCGTGAGGCTGAGTCTGTTTCCAAAACTCTGGAATATGCATATGATGATTATTGCATTGCACAAGCAGCCAAAGCTTTGGGAAAAACAGATGATTATGAATATTTCCTTAATCGTTCCATGGGATATCAGACTCTTATCGACCCGGAAACGAAGTTTATGAGAGGACGTGACTATGAAGGAAACTGGCGTACTCCTTTTGCTCCGATAGCATATCAAGGACCTGGCTCCGTAAACGGTTGGGGTGATATAACAGAAGGTTTCACCATGCAATATACATGGACTGTGCCTCATGACGTGCAAGGTTATATTAATATTGCCGGAAAAAAGACTTTCAAGAAGAATCTGGATGAGTTGTTTACTCTTGAATTGCCGGAAGATATTCCAGGTGCGCATGATATTCAGGGACGTATCGGCGGATATTGGCATGGTAACGAACCTTGTCATCATGTAACATATTTGTATAACTATCTGGGCGAGCCATGGAATTGCCAAAAATGGGTAAGAGAAATTGCCAAACGTTTTTATGGAACTGAGCCCGGTTCTTTGAGCGGAAACGATGATTGCGGACAAATGTCGGCATGGTATATGTTCAATTGTCTTGGTATATATCCGGTAGCTCCGTCTAGCAATGTGTATAATATAGGTTCTCCTTGTCTTAAAGGTCTTACTGTGAGATTGAGCAATGGAAAATATATTGAGATGACGACTGAAAACTGGTCTGAAGAGAATGTATATATAAAGGAAATGTATCTCAACGGTGAAAAATATACTAAGTCTTATATTAATTATGATGATATAAAGAATGGTGTAAAAATTCATTTTGTGATGAGCAATAAGCCTAATTACAAGAGAGGAACAAAGGCTTCGGATATTCCTGCGTCAGTTTCTGAAAAAGGAAAAACTAAAGTTTTTGTGGCAAATAAATAGAATTTATAGTTGATAGGAATTGAAGGTGTGTCATGGAATTGGCACACCTTCGGTTTTTTATGAGGATTTTTGTTTTTGGTCTTTATAATATTTAAATAAAGTCTATCTTTGTCTCAGTATGCAGACATATTCAAAAACATACAGTTGCACATTATTGCTGTTTCTGATTTCTATTTTCTTTAGTTGCCAAAAAGATATCCCAGAAGATTTGTCGAAATTAGAACAGGCGGAACGGTTGTATAAAACTGCTCCGGAGAAAGCTTATGCCTTGTTGGATAGTCTTGGTAGTTCTGTTACTTTGAGTGCCGGCAGTTCTGCACGTCGTTGCATGCTTATGGGGTTGCTGTCAGACTCCATACAAACTGATTTGCCATATAGCTTCCAACTTGAGCGTGCTGCTCGATATTATCATCGTCATGGTTCAGATTCCGATGAAGCCCGGATTTTACTTTATCTTGGCCGTGCTTATATGGAAGACAAGAATCCGGAAAAGGCTTTGTCAACTTATTTACAGGCTCAGGAGTTGGCGTTGGATAATAAGGATTGGAATTTGGTGGGGTATATTAATAGTTATATGGCAGATGTGTATCATGAGCAGGGAACAGAATCTATGGCAATAGAAAAATATCTAAAATCTATTGATTATTTTCATCAAGCAGGAAATTATCGTAGTGAAGGTATTGCTTATTTTGATTTAAGTAAAACTTGTGTATTTGCAGATTCATTGGATTTGGCATTGTGTTATATGCAACGGGCTGATTCTTTAATCGCTATATATGGAAAGTTAAAAGATAGATTAGCGATACTTAATGGATATGGTAATATTTATATTGAACAGCATAATTATCTGTTAGCAGAATATTATTTAAAACGATGTATTGAATTAGAGACAGAGGATGTTATACCTTATTATTTGGCCTTAACTAAATTGTATTTACTAATGAATAATAGTGTGCAAGTCCGTATTTATTTAAATAAGATTAAAGAATGTTTGGAAGATAAAGAAGTTCCGATTATGTGGTACTATTTACTATCTGATTTGGAAAAACGAACTGGAAATTCAGATGCTGCTTTATCTGCATTAGAGCAGTTTGTTGACAAACTTTATGACTCGTGGGATATAAAAAATAGTACAGAAGTTTTAAGTTTGGAAAAGAAGTATAATTATATCAATATAGAAAAAGAACACTTCCGCTTAAAATTAAAATACCGACGTTCTTTTACTTTGGTTATTATCTTATTTTCAGGTTTAATAATAGTAGTTGTATTATATCGTTTACGATTAAAGTCTCGTCAGCTACAATTAAAGGAACGGGAAAATGAATTATATCAGTTGAGAAGCTTATTATATAATAGAGAAAAAGAACTTTCGGATTTGGTAGCTAGGCAGGAAGCGCAACAGGATTTGTTGAACCGTAAAGTGCAGGAACTTTATAATCAGAAAATAAAAGAGGTAGATCAAATACGTAGTCAGATTCAGCAAAAGAATCGTGAGATGATGCAGAACGCTGCTATAACCAAACGGTTGCAAAAACTTGCTGCAAAGATTATACCTAATTCTACAAAATCACCATTGAGTGCCAAAGATTGGGAGGTGGCAGTTGAATTAGTTAATTGGGTTTATCCGATAGTTCCGTCATTAGTGGAATCGTGTAAACTGAGTGAGAAGGAAACCACGGTTTGTTACCTTTCCATGTTCGAGCTGTCAGCAAATGAAGAAGCCATATTGATGAATCAGCCTATCGGTTCCATCAATAAATACCGCCAAACCTTGCGTAAAAAGCTTCAAATAAATGATAGAAATACGGAAATTTATGAGTTTATAGCTTCTTTGTGTTAAGAGGTTTATAAACAGATGGTTGTGTTGTTTGTTGCTTTGATTTTTATCCTATTGGTCGTTTTGTAATTGATTGATAATCAGAGTTGGGCTATCCTATTGAAAAGAGTATTATTTTATTGGATATATGGGCTATATATTTACTTTTGCACTAATTCAAAAGTCAAACAAATACATACAATTATGAAAAAGATTATATTCTTATTCTTATTATTGATTTCTTCTGAAGTATTTGCGCAGAAGGTGGAGCATGGAGTTTTAGTTGGTGCAGGAGTAGGTTATGTTACTCGAAATAAGCCGGAGTTTACTATTGAGGAACGTTTCGGATATGAGTATTTTGCAAGACCTATCGGTAAATTGGGTTATCGTTTCCGTTTTATGCCAGAGGAGGTAAACTTTATAGATTTGGATGCGAATGTGGATTTTCAGGCAATGAAAGTATATGAATATAAAGTCCCAGCTCTGGAAGATATAGATAAGATACCGGAAGGCGGTTATGGTATCGCTCCAGGGAAAAGCCGCATAGAGTTTATTCTCCCTATTTCTGTTTCAGCCAGTTGGAATTACAGGGTCACAGACAGGTTTCATGTCGGATTGGGCGTATCACCAACATTGTATGTTACTCCTAATGCAGCATTTGATTTGGGAGTATTAGCAAAATTGGGATATCGGATAAGTAACCGTTGTGAATTGGGCTTGTTATATAAATATGGATGTCTTAATACTATGAAATATTTTAATGATGGTCCGGCTATGGGACGACGTGGAAGTTTGTCGGATGTAGTGTTGTCTGTTTATATTCCGTTTTCATTGAAGTAAATTATTGTAGAATAGAAATAATATAACACCTTGTTTTTCGTTTGTAATTTTGTAAATGAATCAATATTACTAAAAAGAAAAGAAGATGAAGAGATTTGTTATTTTATTCTCAACAGTGTTGTTTGCAGCTGCGTCGTTTAAAGCGTCGGCAATTAAGAGAGTGGAGATTGAACCTCGTATGGGTTATAGCCTTTCTGTGGAGAGTGGAACTCATGCCGCAATGTTGGTAGGTTTGCCATTATCTGAAAAATTTTCCTTGCGTGGAGGTCTTTATTATTCAAAGACAGATTTTCTGGATTTGTTAGTACCAATATATGCCTCTTTCCAAATCCCATTATCTCCGGATAAACTTGCCTTAAGACTTGAAGGTGGAGTTTTCTCAGGTTCAAGGACTGGTTTGACAGCCACAGCAGGTTTCGATATCAGTAATGTTTTTGTTGGAGCGTCATATTTTCATAATATGGTAAATAACAATAAAGAAAATGGGTATTTGGGAGTTTCATTGGGATATCGTTTTAAGTTGTGAATAGAGAATAATCAATAAATGAAAGATTATCCCTTCTCCATATTTTTATATTCAACAGGCGAAACCCCCATTACCTTTTTGAATAGTCTGGAGAAATAATATGGATCATCTATTCCTATTTTGAAACAAACTTGGTTAATTTTCATATCAGTAAAATCCAACAGGCGACAAGCTTGTTGGATTTTTAATTGATTGAAATAATTTATGGGTGAATAACCTGTTTTGTCTTTAAACAGAACGGAAAAATGCGTAGGAGAATAACCTATGTGCTTTGAAATGTCCTCAAGTGAAAGTTTCTTCTCAATATTTTCTTTCATGAAATGTATGGCCGCTATAGTTATGTCAGCTTTGGAATTATCGTTTGTTGTAGCATCTCTATATTGCTGAACAAAGCGAAGAGTTCCAAGGAAGTGATGGAATATTGAGCAAGAAAATAGAAGGTTCTCGTGACTATATCCCATTTCTAGAGTATGAAGAATTTCTTCAAACATATCAAGTCTGACACTAATTCTTGAATGTATTCCCGGTTTTATTTCCATTGGAAAAGAAAGGTTTGAGATAAACTGTGAGGCAAGTTTACCTTTGAAATGAATCCAGTATATAGTCCATGGATTATTCTCGTCGGCTCCATAAGAATGAGGTTTCCCTGCAGGAAGTATGAAACATTGGTTTTCTTTAATTGAAAATTTGCTACCATCCAAAGTATACCAACCACAACCTTTTATGCAATAGATAAATACATATTGGCTAATTGGTTCGTGTCGTTCTCTGAAGTGGTGTTCCGCTGATGGATAATATCCTATATCTGTTATGTGCAGTATAGCTGATAACGGATTATTTTCCATTTCTTTCACAACAGCTTGTGGTAGGACAATAGCTCTTTCACCATAGAAACCATCTTTTCGTTTTATCATAATTGTAATGTTTGCAGTTTGTTTTTCCAAAAATTATCCATTATCAGGTATATTGTTTGTGCAGATTGAACTAGATTTACTAAATCTGCATTGTAAAGGTATTAATTATTTATTCAAGTTTAGCAAGTCATTAAAATTTAAATTTAAAGTTCTACAGATATAAGTTGATTAAGTAAAGAAATAAATTTATTTTGATATAAATATCGGAACATATTTGATAACTTGTTTCCTTGTTTATTGGTGACTTTAGAAAGATTGTCTATCCTTTCCTGTTTTTTTCTATTTTATTTGTGCTGTCAGAAAGTTTCCTTTGCAGAAAATAAATTATTGAGTTGATTTGGCTTCTAGGATGTATTAATCGTATTTTCTTGTATGCTTGTCAACTCGTATCCTAGTTAACTATAATATTATGAAACAACAGATTTATCTTTTACTGATTTGTTTTGTTTCCGCGATGGGTGGATTGCTGTTCGGATATGACTGGGTGGTGATTGGCGGAGCAAAAATATATTATGAACCGTTCTTTCATTTGGAGAATGATGCTGCTATGCGCGGATGGGCAATGAGCAGCGCCTTGGTTGGTTGCCTTGTAGGTGCATTGCTGTCCGGAAAATGGAGTGATTTATACGGAAGGAAGAAGATGCTGATAGTAGCATCCATTCTGTTTGTCGTTTCGGCAATAGGAACAGGAGCTGTAAGTTCGTTCTTCTGGTTTGTGTTCTATCGAATAGTGGGCGGATTGGGAATTGGCATCGCATCAAATGTTTCGCCGGTTTATATAGCAGAGGTTTCACCTGCTTCAATACGAGGAAAATTGGTATCGCTCAATCAGCTGAGCATTGTGTTTGGTATTCTGATGGCTCAGATAGTGAACTGGCTTATCGGAGGAAGTTACTCTGGCAATTCTGCTGAGCTGAGCAGTGATGCTGTTGACTGGGCATGGAGATGGATGTTTTGGGCAGAACTTATTCCGGCTTTGTTATTCTTTGCCTTTACATTTTTTATTCCTGAAAGTCCTCGATGGCAGGCTATGCGTGGAAATATATCTATGGCAGGAAAGGTCCTTATAAAGATTGGTGGAAAGGAATTTGCAGACGAGACATTGAATAACATCAGAGAACTTGATAAGCAGGGTAGTGAGAAAGTATCATGGAAAGCTCTTCTGAACCCTTCATACAGGAGAGTCCTGATGATAGGAATAGTCCTTGCTGTGTTTCAGCAATGGTGTGGGATAAACGTGATATTTAATTATGCACATGAGATATTTTCAGCAGCAGGTTATGCAGTGTCGGACGTGTTGATGAATATTATGGTGACAGGAATCACTAATGTTGTGTTTACCGTTGTGGCAATTTATACTGTGGACCGTTGGGGAAGACGTTCGCTTATGTTTTTGGGTTCTATAGGTCTGGCGCTAATATACTTTGCTTTTGGTGCGGGATATTATTTTGAGATGAGTGGTTTGCCTATGCTTCTGCTTGTAGTTCTTGCAATAGCGTGCTATGCGATGTCGTTGGCTCCGGTAGTTTGGGTTGTGCTTTCTGAGATTTTTCCGGTAAAGGTTAGAGGTCTTGCAATGGCTCTTTCAACATTTTTCCTGTGGGTGGCAAGTTTCCTTCTGACTTATACTTTCCCAATACTCAATGAGGCAATAGGAGCTTATGGTATTTTCTGGCTTTATGGAGTAATTTGTTTCCTTGGCTTTCTGTTTATCCGAACTAATTTGCCAGAGACGAAAGGAAAGACTCTTGAAGAATTGGAGAAGTATTTGCGTAATTGAAGAATAAAAATGTAGAACTTGGAGGTGTATTGTAAAATAGTTTAGCATTAAATAAAAAACTTAGTGAAAATTTGAATATGAATTCATCAGTTAAGGTTTGGGAAGAAACCGTGATGATTCCAACGTATGGAATCGGTAAACCGGAAAAGAGTCCGATGTTTCTTGAAAAGCGTGTTTATCAGGGTAGCAGTGGCGTAGTTTATCCTTATCCTGTAATTGAAAAAATAGAAGATACATGTAAGGATAGACCTTATCATGCTGTATTTCTTGAGAATGAATATATAAAAGTGATGATTCTTCCGGAATTGGGTGGTCGTGTGCAGATGGCTTACGATAAAATAAAGGGAAGACATTTTATTTATTATAACAATGTGGTTAAGCCTGCCTTGGTTGGTTTGCTCGGTCCGTGGATTTCGGGTGGTATTGAGTTCAATTGGCCTCAGCATCACAGACCTAGCACATTCCTGCCGGTAGATTATACTATTGAGAAGAAAGAAGACGGTACTGCTATTGTGTGGGTTAGCGAAAGGGAGAGAATGTTCCATCAGAAAGGTATGGCAGGATTCACGCTTCGTCCGGGAAAAGCTGTTCTGGAAATACAAGGTGTGGTTTCAAATCCAACTCCGATGCCACAGACATTCCTATGGTGGGCAAATCCTGCCGTGGCGGTGAATGACTTCTATCAATCTGTTTTCCCTGCAGATGTGAATGCAGTGTTCGACCATGGAAAGAGGGATGTGTCCAGATATCCGATTGCTACGGGAACATATTATAAAATGGATTATTCTGCAGGTGTGGATATTTCGAGATATAAAAATATACCTGTGCCTACTTCATATATGGCAATCCGTTCGAAATATAACTTCGTGGGCGGATATGAGAATGACACACGTGCCGGTTTGCTGCATGTGGCTAACCATCATGTATCTCCAGGGAAGAAGCAGTGGACATGGGGCAATGGTGATTTTGGCAAGGCTTGGGATAGAAACCTGACTGATGCAGACGGACCATATATAGAACTTATGACAGGTGTCTATACTGATAATCAGCCAGACTTTACATGGTTGCAACCATATGAAGAGAAAAGGTTCACTCAGTATTTTATGCCTTACAGAGAACTTGGAGTAGTGAAGAATGCAAGTTCTGATTTACTGATGAATATTGAGCCTGATGGTTGTGGAACTTCTGTTCTGAAATTGTTTGCAACATCGTTGCAGAAAGATTTGCGTATAGTCGTTAAAAATAACGGAGTTTCATTATTTGAAGAGATTGTAGATTTGTGTCCGGAAAATGTGTTTGAGAGAACATTGGATATTGCTGGAATAGATAATTCAGAGGTTATAATATATAATGTAAAAGGCAAGATTGTACTTTCATGGAAACCGGAACCTTCGGAAATAAAGGAAATACCTGAGGCTGCTAAACCTGCATTGGATCCTTCGGAAATCAGAACAACAGAGCAGCTGTATTTGACAGGTTTGCATTTGGAACAATACAGACATGCAACATATTCGCCTGTAGATTATTATATGGAAGCATTGCGTAGGGACGAGTCTGATGTCCGGAACAACAATGCCATGGGTTTGTGGCTGATTCGTAAAGGTCGCTTTGCAAAGGCTGAGCCATATTTACGCCGTGCAGTCAAGACACTGACAGAAAAGAATCCAAATCCTTACGATGGTGAGGCGTTTTATAACCTAGGTCTTTCACTGAAATATCAGAACAGATTGGATGAGGCTTATGAGTGTTTCTATAAATCATGTTGGAATGCTGCATGGCAGGATTCCGGATATTTCTCTTTGTCACAGATTTCTTCGGCTTGGGAAAACTGGGATGATGCTTTGGATGAAGTTGAGAAATCGCTGGTGAGAAACTGGCATAGTTTGCGGGCACGCCACCTTAAAACGACAATTCTTCGCCATTTGGGCAGAACTAATGAGGCTGAGCGATGGATTGAAGATTCGTTGCATATCGATAAATTCAATTATGGATGTCTGTTTGAGAGGTATCTTATGACAGGCAATAAAGATATACTTGAGGAATTGGCTCAGATTATGAGAAAGGATGCTCATAATTATGAGGAGTTGGCACTTGATTATGCTTCTGCCGGATGTTATGACGAAGCAATTAATGTGGTAGATTGGGCTATTTTCGTTTTGGAATCTGACACCAGAATGTTACATTATTATAAGGCTTGGTTCTTGCGTTGCATGGGCAGAACAGACGAGGCTCGTGATGTTGCTCAAACGGCAGAATTGTTGCCTGAAGATATGTATTTCCCTAATTCCCTTGAGGCTATTTTGGCTTTGCAATGTGTCGTAGAATTGCTTGAGCATTCTTCTAAGGCTAATTATCTGCTTGGAAATATATGGTATGACAAGCGTCAGTATGACGAAGCAATATCAGCATGGGAAAAATCAGCAACACAAGATTCTTCTTTCCCAACGGTTTTGAGAAATTTGGCTCTTGCTTATTTCAATAAACTAGGCAGAACTAATGATGCTCTAGATATGATGGAAAAGGCATTTGCCCTTAACACGGATGATGCTCGTATGCTTATGGAGCTTGATCAGTTGTATAAGAGAATGAACAGAGAGCATAAATTCAGATTGGAGCTGTTGGAAGAATATCTTGAAGTGGTTTCGAAACGTGATGATTTATATTTGGAATATATCACATTGCTGAATCAGTGCGGTGAGTATGAAAAAGCCTTGCAGTGCATTGAGTCACGCCGTTTCCATCCTTGGGAAGGAGGAGAAGGTAAAGTGCCGGCACAATATCAGACCGCTCATTTGCAATTGGCAAAACAGTTTATGAAAGTTGCGGAATACAACAAAGCTATGGGGCATATTGATGCATGCTTTAAGTATCCGGAAAATTTGGGTGAGGGCAAATTGCACGGATCTCAGGAAAATGACTTTAATTATTATAAAGGTTGTATTTTGGAAGCATTGGGCGATTATGAAAAAGCCAAGGAATGTTTCCTTAAGGCTTCTACTGGAATTAGTGTGCCTGCAGCAGCAGTATATTATAACGATCAGAAACCGGATAAAATATATTATCAGGGACTGGCTTTGCGGAAACTTGGACGTGAAGATGAAGCTCGCGGAAGATTCAACAGACTGATAGATTTTGCTGAAAAGCATATATTTGATGTTTTTAAGATGGACTATTTTGCAGTTTCTTTGCCCGACCTTCAGATTTGGGAGGATGATATGAACCGTAAAAATGAAGTTCATTGTCGTTATTTACTTGCTTTAGGTTATAATGGTCTTGGCAAGATTAATGCGGCTCAGGTTGAGTTTGCCAAAGTACTGGAGATGGATAATAATCATCCGGGAAAGTTCGTTGTTGAAAAGAGTATAAATTAGAATAGAAAATAATAAAATTAAAGATTTATGTTCAATATCTAAAATAGGTTTTATAAAACGAGAATATAATTATATACCCCAAAAAGGTCTTTTGTCAATTTTATGATTATTATCAAAAAATAGGCAAAGGACCTTTTTATATTTATACAGTAGAACTATGATTTATTATGGATATCATATGGTTACAAAATGTAAAAGATTAAGATTTACTTAGTTAAGATACTTGTTAAATATATATGTATTATATTTTTAGTAATATTGTTTAGTATTTTCATAGCATAAATATTCCCATAAAAGTGTATTTCTAAAATTTTTTATCGTTATGTATAAATACGTATCGAAAGATTGTCCATCTTGATGGTTTTTTTATCTATTTTTATTCTTTTTAGTATGTTGTTATTTTACACTGTGATTTTAAAATGATTTTACAAGAAACTTATGATTGTCTATTTATAAATTATTTAGGCATTATTATAAATAGCGTTGTTTTTGTTAAGTCATAGCTGAATAAATATATTTTATATATGAATTTGTTTTTCAGATTTAACGTCTTTGAAACATTATGGTTTTGGTAATTATTTATATATAGGAGATTTCCTCTCTCTATATATTAATATATAGAAAAAATTTATCCACAGTTGTTTTGTACATCTAGGTAAATTAGATTAATCTTTTTAAGATAAATGTATTTTTTATTGTTTATCAATTTGGTGTATATAAATGAACGTAAATAATATTGCTTTTTAGTTTTATTATTTGCATTGTTTTTTATGATTTTGTTGATGATTAATAATAATTAATGTAGCATTTACTTAAGAGAGGGCTAATATATGTAACATAAAAGTATATATGGAAATTGATAAAATATTGTTAATTTAAATTTATATCACTATGAATGAAAATCTAAAAAATGGATGGAACGATTACTTTTCAAGAAGATTTTCTGCAAGAAACGGGCTACTTTTAAAGTGTTTGTTTTGTTCTTTAGCTTTAGGCTTACCAGTTAATGCTGTAAATGCAAATAATCATGGTTTGTATGAGGTACTGCAGAGTAGAAAAGTCACGGGTTCTGTTGTTGATTCTAATGGTGAACCGATTATTGGGGCAAATGTAGTTGTAAAGGGTACACAAAATGGTACTATTACAGATTTAAATGGTTCATTTACATTAGATGTATCAGAAGGTAATATTGTATTAACTATATCTTATATAGGATATAATACACTAGAATATCCAGTTGTTGAAGGTAAAGCTGTGATGGCTCAACTAAAGGAAGACACACAACATTTGGATGAGGTTGTAGTTACAGCTTTAGGTATATCTAAAAGTGAAAGAGCATTGAATTATTCAGCTGCACAGTTTTCTTCTAATGAAATTAGTGAAGTACACTCAGAGAATCCTCTGTCTGCTTTAACAGGTAAAGTGGCAGGTTTAGACATTACAGGTAATAAAAGAAGTGGTTCTGGGAAAATTGTATTACGAGGAGTAGGTGAGATAGCCTCTGGATCAACGAATAAGCCATTGTATGTTATTGATGGTGTACCTGTAGATAATGGTGATAGAACAACCGCTTCTCCTTTTGGTGGAATAGACTATGGAGATGTAATGTCTAATATTAATACTGATGATATAGAATCTATTAGTGTTTTAAAAGGTCCGTCTGCTGCTGCATTGTATGGTTCAAAAGCATCTAGAGGAGCTATTTTGATTACTACAAAATCAGGAGTTGCAGATCAAGGTATAGGAATTGAATTTAACTCTAATACATCTATGTTGATGCCTTATGCAGGATTAGGTAAATATCAGCAATCATATGGTACAGGTCAAGGAGGAAATTATCCTAAATCAAAGGCAGACGCTATGGCATGGTCTTTAGATTCATGGGGGGCAAAACTAGACCCATCTATTAATTCTATTTTTCTAGATGGATCAGAACAGCAATATATTTCGCGTTATCATCCAATGGATTTTTATAATAATGGATTTAATACATCCAATTCTTTGTCTGTTATGGGTGGAAATAAGAAAGCAACATTTCGTATGTCTTATGGTAACGAATATTATAAGGATATAACACCTGCGTTTAAATATGTTAAACATAATTTTAATATTAGAGCTAATGGTGAACTGACGTCACGTTTGAGCTATGATGTAAAATTAAATTTTAATGTATCTGATGCTAACCAGCGACCACAGAGCGGACATGGTATATTTAATCCTATGACAGTTTTACCTATATTAGGAGCTGATACAGATTTGAATAAACTTGAAGCAATGGGGCGTGACATATCTACAGGTGGATTAATTAATAATTGGGATGGAGCTTTAAACCCTTATTATGTCCTTTATCAATATAAAAATAACGATCAGATGTATAAAGGAATAGGGGCTGCATCTGTTTCTTATAAATTATTAAATGATTTAAAATTAACATTTCGTCAAGGCTTAGAAATGTCAGATTTTAATACTAGCGAACTAATACCTGAAGGTTCAAAGTTTATGACTACTTATGCTGGACGTTATGGTTCAATGGAGAAAGGTGGATTAGAAAAAACTAATTCTAAATTTTTACAAGTTAATACAGATTTTTTTGCTGAATATAGTAAGTCTATTCAAGATTTTACAATTGACGCTATGTTAGGAGGAAACTATTGGTCTCAAAAGACGAGAGATTATAGTATACAAGCCGCAGATTTTATAGCAGAAGGATTATATTCTCCATCTAATGCAAAAAATCAAATGTCTTCATATGAAATTTATAATAAAAAGATGTGGGGTATGTATGGATCTTTGGATCTATCATATAAACGTTTTCTTTATTTGACATTTACAGCACGTAATGATTGGAGTTCTACATTACCACAAAAGAATAATTCATATTTTTATCCGTCAATTGGAGGAAGTTTAATTTTTTCTGAAATTTTAGATTTACCAGATTGGTTATCGTTTGGTAAAATACGAGGTTCTTGGGCGCAAGTTGGTAGTGATACTGATGTATATCAGTTGGATATGTATTATAGCCTTTTCCCTGGAGGTTATCCTACTGATTTTGGTTCTGAAGTATATCCAGGAAATATTAATACAAATCAATTGCCTCCACTCGATTTGAAACCTATGATTACAAAATCAACTGAGTTAGGATTAGATGTACGTTTCTTTAATGATCGTTTAGGAGTAGATTTAGCTTATTATGATAATACAACAAGCGACCAAATACTTCAAGTACCTATCCCTAATTCTTCTGGTTTTTCATCAAGATTAATGAATGCAGGTTCTGTTAGTAATAGAGGTATTGAGGTGACTTTATCTGTTACTCCTATCCAACGTAAAGATTTACAGTGGAATTTGAATTTGTCATTGTCTCATAATAAGAGTAAAGTAAATAAATTATATGATGGACTTGAAAGCATCCAGATGTATTTTTGTGAGGCGATGAGCGTAATGGCGGTAGAGGGAGAACCTTATGGTATTATGTATGGGTCTGATTATTTATATGATGAATCTGGGCAAATTATGAGGGATGCAGATGGATATCCGTTATATGATACTAGTTATAATTCTTATTTAGGTTCAGCTATTCCTAAAGTGATTTGGGGTCTTTCTAGCTCTATTAGTTATAAGGATTTTTATCTGAATTTCACAATTGATAGTAGAATGGGGCATAAATATTATTCTAAGACATCTCGTTGGTTATATGAGCATGGAAATCATATCAATACAGCAATAGCAAGAGATGAATATTATGCTTCAGGAGGAACAGGTTTGGATCCTTTGAAATTAGGTAAAATACAAAGTGTTGTTGCTTCAGAAAATGTTTATAATGGTAGTTTCATTCGTATGAAAGAGATAGCACTTGGTTATAAGGTGCCGAAAAAATTTGCTGAAAAATTGATGTTAAAGTCTGCACAAATTTCTCTAGTTGCAAGTAATCCATTTTTTATTTGGAGAGGAAGTGATTTCTGTGATCCGACTTTTTCAATTAATTCAACTGTTGGAATGGAGGGCATTGAGAACGGTGCAGAACCAGCTATTAGATCTTTAGGTATAAATTTGAATTTGAAATTTTAATGATTATGAGAACAAATATAAAAAATATTGTTTCGTTATTAGTATCTCTCATATTAACTGGATGTTATGCAGATTTTGGAGATATAAATACGAATCCAAATAAAGTTACTTCTATAGGAAGTGAGAATTTATTTCATAATGTTATTGGATATTTAGGTAAACCATTTGCTGGTGAATTTGAATATATTGCTCCAATGATGCAATATACAGCAACTACAAATGGTAATTATAATATACCAGGAAATACATATGCTATAGATGGTACTGCTATGGGTATATATTCATCTATTTGGAGTTCTTATAGCGTGGATTTCATGAGATATTTGAATTTGATAGAGACTCAACTTACTGAAGAAAATAATAATACTTCAAAATTGGCAGAAGTAAATATCATTAGAGCTTTGTTGTTGTCTCAATATGCAGATACTTTTGGCCCTGTTCCTTATGATCAGATAGCTGAAGCTTTAAATGGAATTGTATATCCCAAATATAGAAGTGAAAAAGATGTTTATTTAGGTACTGAAGAATTTAAAGGAGTGTTGGATTTGTTGGATGAATCTATACAGGTGCTTAAGAATTCAACAGATGATTTATTTCCAAATGATCTTTTTTTTAATGCTGATAGAGAGAAATGGATAAAATTTGCTTCTTCAATATTATTAAGATTGTCAATTCGTATTTCTGATGTTGAAACAGAAGTCGCTAAGACTTATATTAATAAAGCAATATCTTATGGATTAATATTGGATGAAATTGATATAGCTAAAATTAATCATAGACCATCTGTAACAGGAGAACCAGATTACTTGGATAATTCAGTTGCTAATTCGTTATTGACACTTAAAAAAGAACGTGGTTATTGTTATGGTGCAAGTTTTATTACAGCTTTAAAAGAGTTTAATGAAAATCAAATAGATCCACGTTTAAAGGTCATAGCTGGTGTATATGATGAAAATGATGTATATTATGATAATTATTATGATTATGAAGGTATGTTGAATGGATGTGAGATGGATGATGTAGAATCAGTTGTAGAACGTATGGGATTCGATGATATATATACACCTGGAATAGGTAGGTATGGATTTGCTTCTTTTAAAAAGGAGACTGTCTTAAATCGAGAGGCTTACTATATTGTATTGGGTAATGCAGAAGTGAATTTCCTTTTAGCAGAAGCTGTATGGAAAGGACTTATCTCAGGAGATGCTGAGAGTTATTATTTAAATGGCATAAAATCTTCTATGCGTTTAATGAAATACTGGGGTGAATCTATTTCAGAAGAGGAAATAGAAACTTATATAAAAACATTACCAAAGTTAGGAGAGAACAAGTCTATGAACCTTCGAAATGGTTTAGATGAAATAATAACTCAAAAATGGTTGTCAATGTTTGAGAATGCTATGCAACCATGGTGTGATTGGAGACGAACACATTATCCAAGTATTATTACAGATAATCCTAATATGAACAAATTAGGTATTACTGGTAATAAACTTCCAGGACGTTTGCCATATCCACAGGATGAAAGTATTCGTAATAAAGATAATTATGACGAAGGTGTATTGATGCTTTCAAATAAAAGCGATGATTATATGAATGATTTGTGGTGGGCAAAGCCTTATTTTAGTTTGTAAATATTAAATTTGACTGGAATCAGAACATGATTCCAGTCTATTATGTTGATAAATAGTTTAGTTATGAGAGTATTATTTTTAATTGCATTGTATTTTTGTCTATCAAATGTAGCCTTCTCAAAGGATTATCAGGTTTTTTCTCCTGATAAAAATATAAAATTGAATATATTAATTAATAAGCAGATAGAGATATCCATTTTTAATGATGAACGTGTCGTTTTGGATAATTCTTCTATTGGCATGACTATTGATAATTCTGATATTTGTTTATCTCCTAAAGTCATTAAGGCAACAGAAAAAAAGGTTGATAATTGGATTAACCCAGTAGTGAAGATAAAATCTGATAAAATCAGAGATTATTATAATGAATTGATCTTGGATTTTAAAGGAAATTATTCTATTCAATTCAGAGTCTATAATGAAGGAGTTGCTTATCGATTTTTTACATCTTTGGATGGTGATGTTATTATTAATAATGAAAAATTGGAATTGAATATCCCTACAAATAGTAAAGGCTTTTTAATGAAGGAGGATGGCTTTTATTCTATGTCAGAATCACCATATATATGTAATACAGTTAACAGTTATGAAGAAAACTCATTATATAGTTTACCTGCTCTGTTTCAAACTGTCAATCATGATTTTATACTTGTTACAGAATCGGATGTGTTGGACTATCCAGGTTTGTGGTTGACTAAGCATAATGGGAAATTTCATGCTCTTTCACCTCAAAAAGTAACTTCTACTAAAACAGAGAATTGTACGAGTCAGCAATATGTCGTTGGACGAGCTGATTATATTGCTGAAACAAGCGGGGATCGTTCTTTTCCCTGGCGAATATTTGCAATAACAAAAGATGAAAAAAATCTGATAACAAATCAAATGGTTTATTTATTGGCTAAACCTGAAAAAGAAGCAGACTATTCTTGGATTAAGCCAGGACTGGCAACTCTGGATTGGTGGGGAAGACGTAATATTTTTGGAACAAATTTTAAAGGAGGTGTGAATACAGAAACTCATAAATATTTTGTTGATTTTAATCATAAGTATGGGCTAAAATATTTTGTTTTGGATGATGGTTGGTCTGATGCTTGTGATTTACGCCAAATTAATGAAAATTTAGATCTTGATGAATTGAGCAAATACGCAAGAGAAAAGGGGGTAGGTCTAGTTTTTTGGGTACATGCCTTTGCTCTTAAACAGGATATTTCTGGTTATTTGGACTTTTTCAAATCCAAGGGAGCTGTAGGTATAAAGGTGGATTTTTTTGCTAGAGATGATCAAGACGCTGTGAATTTATTCCACCAAATAGCACAGGCAGCTTTGGAACGGCAGTTGGTTGTGGATTTTCATGGCATATGTAAACCTATAGGTCTTAATAGAACTTATCCTAATGTATTAACAAGTGAAGGTTTGATAGAGTTTGAAATGAATGGTGTAACAGATTGGGCTAATCCAAATCATCATACTTTATTGCCTTTTATACGTATGGTTGCTGGGCCTATGGATTATCTTCCGGGAACATTGAATAATGCCCAAAAACATGAATTTTATAAGAATGTGAATCGTCCTGTAGGTCTAGGTTCCCGTGCTCACTCAATGGCTTTGTCTGTATTATTTGAAAGTCCTATAACTATGTTGCCAGATTCTCCTTCTGATTATTTAACGAATGATGAATGCACATCTTTTCTAAGTCAAATTCCAGTTGTTTGGGATGAAACAAAGGTTATTGATGCTAAGATAGGTGAATATATAATTTTAGCAAGAAGATATAACAAAGATTGGTATCTTGCTGCTATTACAAATTGGAGTTCTCGTGATATATCTGTATCTTTAAATTTTTTGGATGATGGTAATTATATGCTAGATTATTTTATGGATGGAATGAATACTGAAACTCGGGGTATAGATTATCTTCATATGAATCAAAAAGTAGATAAGAATACAATAATGAAGCTTTCTCTTAGTAAAGGTGGAGGTTGGGTTGGAAAATTATCTCAACAATAATATTATGAGTTTAGATTTTATTAAACTTACGAATAAGCATAACTTACAAGCTTGTTTTATCTCTTATGGAGCTCGTTGGACTAACATGTTGGTTCCTGATAAAAATGGGAAATACAATGATGTAATTTTAGGATTTGATACTCTCTCCGGTTATGAAGAAGCCGGGGAGATGTATCATGGTGCTACTGTTGGTCGTGTATGTGGTCGGATTAGTAATTCTTCTTTTCGTTTAAATGGAAAGATTTATAATCTTTCGTCAAATGATGTATATGGAAAACCTAAACATAATCATTTACATGGTGGAATGTCTGGATTTCATGTAAAGCGATGGTTCCCTATTGCTTTTAAGACAAAAGAACATGAGGAAGCTGTTTCTTTCTATTATACATCAAAAGATGGAGAGGAAGGGTACCCTGGAAATTTACTTGTAAAAGTAACTTATATTCTAACAGATTCAGATATTTTAAGAATGATTTATGAAGCTAAATCAGATCAGGATACGATTGTTAATATGACAAATCATGCTTTTTTTAATTTGTCTGGAGAGCCATGTTCTTCAATATTGGAACATAAACTTCAGCTAAATGCTTCTGCTATAATAGAGTGTGATAGAGAGTTGATACCTACAGGGAGTTTGTTATCATCAGATAACTCTCCGGTTTTTTTTGAGCAAGAGTCTTTTATAAAAGATGCAATATGTCAGTCGCATAGTCAGGTTATAAAAGATATTGGTTTTTCTATTGCTTATATGTTAAAAGAAAGAAATGTTTTGTTGCATAAAGCCGCTTGTTTGTCTGATAGTAAATCAGGAAGGAGTTTGGAAATTTATACAACACAACCGTCTATACAAGTTTATACTGCGTATTTCATGGACGGAAAAGATATAGGCAAAAATGGTATACCATATTATTCTGGAGCAGGAGTCGCATTAGAACCTCAAGGTTTTCCAGATGCTGTACATCATCCTAATTTCCCTTCTATAGTGTTAAAAGCAGGGGAAACATACAGAGTTGTTTCTGAATACCGTTTTAAATATTAGCATATTTATCAATAATTGATTTTATGTTTAAATATAATGTGTAATAATGAATATACTAAAAATACAAGATTTCAAATAACTTTTATATTGTGATATCTTGTATTTTTTTAATTTTTTGTTGATAAAATGTGTATTAAGGTATTTTAAATCATATTATTGTTAAACTAGAATATATAATCACTTACCCTTAAACACAAAAAACTTATTAAGCACAAAATTTATCACCGTATAAAATGCCATTGCAATAAGCTGATTGTAATATGGATCAATGGAAAGTGTTTTGTTAAGATAAATAAGAAGGAAATATTGTGGAATATAACTTAATGCGAAAGCAAAAGCGAAGCGGACAGCACTTTTTAGCCATGCAGCATCAGAGCGGAAAGTCCATTGCTTGTTCCACACGAAGCTGTTCACAAGGCCTGCGATATAACCTGTGAAATTTGATGTAGTCTCTGATATTCCAAAACATTTGGTAAGAATCCAGATTGTTATTGCTGTAACAGCTGTGTTGCTTAATCCAACAATGGCGTATTTAATTATCTCCGTTTTTGTCTTCATTCTTGTTGATTATTTCTTCAATCTCTTCGTCAGTAAATTCTTTTACATTGGTTATAGTGAATATATTTGATAGGAAATTTCCATATTGGTTACATTCAACAATAAGATTTTCAACCAACGTTTTTATGTTTACCTTATATGAAACCAGAGCCATGATAAGAATATATTTTTGTCCGTTTCTTATATATTCGATTTCCGACTCAGCGTGGTTCATCGCAAAATAAGCTTCACGTTCCACAATCTGTATTTCGTAATCCTGTAAATCTTTTTTGTCGGCGGACATAAGTAATACACAGAAGCGGAGGCTTTTGCCTCGTCCGCCCAGTCCTGTTGATATGTACACTTGTTTTTCTCCGGTCAAGTCAGATGCCAGATTTATTTTACATTCCATCAAGGCAAGAGAACCCCAGTCCAGAATTTCATCGTCATCAGTATGTTTAAGAAATTCTTTGATAAAATTATATGCCAAAGGATTTTTGGATATGGCAAGCTCCGATAAGATACATTTTATGTATTCTTGATCTATTTCTGTATATGGAGGTTTTATTTCAAGCTCATCATACAACTCTTTATTCAACTCTTCGCATTGGCTGTCGGGAAAAGGAATTTTTTTTGCCTCAATTCTGGTAATCTCTGAATGCTTGAAATAATCCATTTGTGTCTCCAGAGAAACACGACGCTCAAGTATGTGTATATGCTTCTCTTTTGAGAATAGTTCGTTGAAACGTTTGAAAGAATATTCCTGGTCTGACATATATATTATTATATTAAGTTCTGCATATTATATGACATGCAGCAGTTATATTAGAAGTTAACTTAATTTTCGCAAGTTACTTGATTCAAAAGTTGACAAGGTAAACACTTATTACTCCTTACATAATTATATAAGAAATATAGTAAACTTGTAATCTTGCCAACTCGTTAGCTGTAAGTAGAGCTTACGAAACTTCAGTTATAGTATAATTATTCATAACAAAGATACGTTTTTCTTTGGAATTAGATAAAAATCATAGAAAATACGTGTTTTTTTATTCAAGTGTAATGTATATTGTATCTAAGCTAAAATCAGCTTGTTTATGTATTTACTACTGTATCGTTGGCTCGTGATGTTGTGAAAATAATGCTCTAAAACATGATTTTTAATTGTTGCATAATCGAGGAAGTTATTAATTTTACACACAATTTTAGAAATAACTTAAGGTAATATACATGGAAAACGAATATACAAACTCAGGTTTGTCATTGGCAAATTATGAGAAACATATTGATGGCAAGGATACCAGATTATGTGTTTTGGTAAATAAAGCCGGGGCTGAAGTCGCAGTCCTTAACTATGGCGCAAAGATAGTGTCTTTGATGGTTCCGGACAAAAACGGTAAAATGGTTGATGTCGTTACAGGACATGCTTCAATTGACGACTATCTAACATCAGAAGAACCTTATTTCGGTGCGATTTGCGGAAGATATGGTAACCGTATTGCAAAAGGACGTTTTGAAATAGATGGTGTTGTGTATGATAAGCTGGCCATAAACAACGGTCCTAACAGTCTGCATGGTGGATTGAAAGGTTTCAACGCCGTGGTATGGGATATGAAACAGATTGATGCACAGACAGTAGAACTTAATTATGTCTCTGCTGATGGTGAAGAGGGTTTTCCTGGTGAGCTTTCTGTAACTGTTGTATATCATCTCTCAGATGATAACGAAGTTTATATACGTTATAAGGCAACTACTACTAAACCTACAGTTCTGAATCTTACAAATCATTCATATTTTAATCTGTCTGGTGCCGGTGATCCATATATTGGCGACCACCTGCTGACTATTAATGCAGATTATTATCTCCCGACTGATGATGTGGCAATTCCTTACGGACCAAAAGAAAAGGTGGAAGGAACTCCTATGGATTTCCGTACTCCACATACTGTAGGTGAGAGAATAAATGATTCTTTTGAACAGCTTGTTTTTGGAAAAGGATATGACCATACATATATATTAAATAAGAAAGGAAATGAATTTTCTTTCTGCGCTCGTTGTGAGTCTCCGAAAACAGGTATTGTTATGGAAACATATACAACTGAGCCAGGTGTTCAGTTATATACAGGAAACTGGATGACAGGAAACTTCGAGGGAAAGAACGGACAGCGTTATCCTGAACGTGCGGCATTGTGTCTTGAAACACAGCATTTCCCGGATAGCCCTAACAAGCCTGAATATCCTTCTACAATTTTGCGTCTGGGCGAGGAGTTTGAAAGCCAGACAGTGTATAAGTTTTCGGTTAACGAAGCGTAAGCGTAAGTTGACGGTTAACTATAGTAAAGAATAAGTAATTATAAATATAAACATAAAACAACCTAAAAACATGGAATCAACAAATCAGAAAAATTACACATTGCCTATCATTATGATGGTGGCATTGTTTTTCATGATCTCTTTCGTAACGGGTTTGCAGAACCCAATGGGGGTCATTGTTAAGAATCAGTTTGCAGCCAGCAACTTTATGTCTCAGTTGGGTAATGCTGCTAACTTTATTGCTTATGCATTTATGGGTATGCCTGCAGGTATGCTTTTGCAGAAGATTGGTTACAAGAAAACAGCTTTGGCTGCTATTATTGTAGGTTTTGTCGGCGTGGCAATTTCTTATTTGTCAGGTCAGGTAGGTAGCTATGCTGTTTATCTTGCAGGTGCATTTATCTCAGGTTTCTCAATGTGTATGTTGAATACAGTTGTAAACCCAATGTTGAACACTCTTGGTGGTGGTGGTAATAAAGGTAACCAGCTTATCCAGATTGCAGGTTCTGTAAACTCAATCGGTGCAACAATTGTTCCTGTATTGGTTGGCTATTTGATGGGTGATGCTGCAAAAGCAACTATTAACGACGCTAGTCCAGCATTGTTCCTTGCAATGGGTATCTTCGCAGTGGTATTTGTTGTTTTGTTTGCAATGGAAATTCCGGAACCTCACATGGTTAAGGAAGAAAAATCAGCTACACCAGATACACACAGTGCTTTCTCATTCCGTCACTTCATCTTGGGTACAATCGGTATCTTTATCTATGTAGGTGTTGAAGTTGGTATTCCTAACTTTATGAACTTGTTTGCAACATCAGATTTGGGTATTGACCCGACAATTGCTGGTAGTTTGGTTGGTACATACTGGTTCTTGATGATGATTGGCCGTTTGTGCGGTGCTTCAATTGGTGCTAAGGTTTCAAGCCGTACAATGTTGACTTCTGCTTCAACAGTAGGTTTGATTTTTATTCTTATCGCAATTTTCGCTCCAACAGATGTTACAGTAAGTATGCCTGTGTTCTTGGCTAGCCTTTCATTCGGTATGGTTGAAGTTCCTGTATCAATCATGTTCATGGCACTTTGCGGTTTGTGTACATCAATTATGTGGGGTGGTATTTTCAACCTTGCAGTTGAAGGTTTGGGTAAATACACTGCTGCTGCATCAGGTTTCTTCATGGTGATGGTTTGCGGTGGTGGTATTCTGCCATTGATTCAGGGTGCTGTTGCAGATGCTGCAGGTTTCCAGAACAGCTACTTCGTAGTATTGTTGGGTTTGGCTTACCTGTTGTATTATGCATTGGTAGGAAGCCGCAATGTAAACAAGGATATTCCTGTTGAATAATATTCTGATAGTTGGAAGTTCTCAGAGATAAATAATTATTTCAACTTTAAATTACTAAAAATCCGGTAACACAAAAAGTTACCGGATTTTTTTATGTTTATAATTCAACAGTTGTCTTCGAGTGTTAATTTTACATATTATATTATTTGAAAATCAAAACACTTTCTTATCTTTGCCAATATGTTTAATCTTAAAAATGTAGAAAAACACCATGGAGAAGAAAATAAGAAATAAATTCCAGGAGTTATTTAATTGTGAAGGAAGTGTATATGCTTCACCAGGTCGAATTAACCTAATCGGTGAGCATACTGATTATAATGGCGGTTTTGTTTTCCCTGGAGCAATTGACAAGGGTATGATTGCCGAAATCAAACTTAATGGAACAGACAAGGTTCGTGCTTTTTCAGTAGATTTGAATGATTATGCAGAATTTGGCCTTAATGAAGAAGATGCGCCAAAGGCAAGTTGGGCAAGATATATTTTCGGAGTTTGCCGTGAAATAATTAAATGCGGGGGAAAAATTTCAGGATTCGATACTGTTTTTGCCGGTGATGTTCCACTTGGTGCAGGAATGTCATCTTCAGCAGCTTTGGAAAGCACATATGCTTTTGCTTTGAATGATTTGTTCTCATTAAATATAGATAAATTCGAACTGGCAAAAATAGGTCAGTCAACAGAACATAATTATGTAGGTGTGAACTGTGGAATTATGGACCAGTTCGCTTCTGTGTTCGGAAAGGCTGGTAGCCTTATCCGTTTGGATTGTCGTTCTTTGGAATACAAATATTTCCCATTTAATCCTGAAGCTGCAGGATATAAGCTTGTCCTTCTGGATTCTGTTGTTAAACACGAATTGGCTTCTTCTGCCTATAACAAACGTCGCCAGTCATGTGAACACGTTGTTGCAGCAATCAAGAAAAGACATCCGGAAGTAGAATTCCTTCGTGACGCAACAATGGAAATGCTTGCAGAAGTCAAGGCTGAAGTAAGCGAAGAAGATTACATGCGTGCAGAATATGTGATTGAAGAAGTTCAGCGAGTTCTCGACGTTTGTGACGCTTTGGAAAAAGGTGATTACGAAACAGTCGGCGAAAAGATGTATGGCACTCATTATGGTATGAGTAAGCTTTACGAAGTTAGCTGTGAAGAATTGGACTTCTTGAACGATATCGCAAAAGAGTGTGGAGTTACAGGCTCACGAGTGATGGGCGGAGGCTTTGGCGGATGCACAATCAACCTCGTTAAGAACGACAAATATGATGCATTCATCGAAAAAGCATTCAGTGCATATAAAGAAAAATTCGGTCATGAACCAAAATTATATAATGTTGTAATTAGCGACGGTGCTAGAAAACTACATTAAATTAAAACAATCCAAGGCTTCAGGGTGCCTTTTTGAGAGAAGCACACTGAAGCCTCTTTTTTTAGTTGATAGAGATTTTTGAGACATCAACTTGTCAGCTCGTCAACTTAATCTCTAGTCATCATCTCAAACTTAAAACTTAAAAACTTAAATTTAAACCTATTAAGTATGTCAGCAGCGTTTTATCAAGGTGAAGAAAAATTTCATGTAGCAATAGACTGTATTATTCTCGGATTTAGCGGTAAAGATTTGAATGTGCTGTTGTATAAAAGAAAATTTGAACCTATGCAGGGCCAGTGGTCGCTAATGGGAGGATTTGTAAAGGCAGACGAAAGTGTAAATGATGCAGCAATAAGAGTGTTGAATGATTGTTCCGGAATACATGATTTGTATATGGAACAGGTAGGGGCATATGGCGAAGTAAACAGAGACTTAGGCGAACGAGTAATATCGGTAGCTTATTATGCATTGGTAGATATGGTAGATTTCAATGAAGAATTATTGAAAGAACACAATGCACAATGGGTTAAGATAACAGAATTGCCTGAACTGATTTTCGACCATAAGAATATGATAGAAGATGCTCTTGCTATATTGCGTCGAAAAGCAGCAACACTTCCAATAGGATTCCGTTTGCTTCCTGAAAAATTTACTTTGCCACAATTACAAAGTCTTTACGAAGTGATTTATCAGACTCCATTGGATAAACGTAATTTCAGAAAGAAATTATATGCGATGGATATTTTGGAAAAACTGGATGAAAAAGATAGAACAGGTTCAAAACGAGGAGCTTACTACTATACGTTTAATGTGGATAAATACCAGAAACTGCTTAAGCAAGGATATTATTTTTCACTTTGATAGGCTAATTCTGATATAATCGTTTTGCTAAACACACGAATTATCCCTATTTTTGCAAAAGAAAACAACATATTAGCAAGATGAACGACATTAAAGTAATGAACAAAGCAGCTGATAACATTCGTATTTTGGCTGCATCAATGGTAGAAAAAGCAAAATCCGGACATCCGGGCGGTGCTATGGGTGGAGCAGATTTCGTAAATGTTCTGTTTTCAGAATTTATGATCTACGACCCAAAGAATCCTAAGTGGGAAGGACGTGACCGTTTTTTCTTGGATCCGGGTCACATGTCTCCTATGCTTTATTCTGTTCTTGCATTGACAGGTAAATTCTCGTTGGAAGAACTGGCGCAGTTCCGTCAGTGGGGAAGTGTCACTCCAGGACATCCTGAAGTTGATGTTATGCGTGGTATCGAAAACACTTCCGGTCCGTTGGGACAAGGTCATACTTATGCTGTTGGTGCTGCAATTGCCGCAAAATTCCTTGAAGCACGTTTGGGTAAAGAAGTGATGGGTCAGACTATCTATGCCTATATCTCAGATGGTGGAGTTCAGGAAGAAATTTCACAAGGTGCCGGTCGTGTTGCTGGAACATTAGGGTTGGATAACCTTATTATGTTCTATGACGCTAATAATATTCAGTTATCTACAACTGTTGAAGAAATTACTACAGAAAATGTAGCATTAAAATATGAAGCTTGGGGTTGGAAGGTAATCACAATCAATGGTAATGATGTCGCTGAAATCCGCCAGGCTCTTACTGAAGCAAAAGCTGAAAAAGAAAGACCAACTCTTATCATCGGTAACACTTTGATGGGTAAAGGTGCTCTTGGTGCTGATGGTAGTAGCTACGAAAATAAGGTTTCTACACACGGACAGCCTCTTTCAGCTGCTGGTGTTTCTATTGAGGAAACTATCAAAAATCTTGGAGGAAATCCTGAAGCTCCATTCACTATTTTCCCTGAAGTTGCAGAGTTGTATGCTGCAAGAGAAAAAGAACTCGAAGCAATCGTTGCTGAACGTTATGCAGCAAAAGCTGAATGGGCGAAGGCTAATCCTGAAAAAGCTGCAAAACTTGAAGCTTGGTTCTCTGGCAAGTTACCTGACATTGATTGGTCAAAGATTGAAACAAAAGCAAATGCTGCAACTCGTGTAGCTTCTGCTTCAGCTTTGGGCGTTCTTGCAGAACAGGTAGAAAACATGATTTGTTCTTCTGCTGACTTGTCAAATTCTGATAAGACAGATGGTTTCTTGAAAAAAACTCATGCTTTCACAAAAGGTGATTTCTCTGGAGCATTCTTCCAGGCTGGTGTAGCCGAACTTACAATGGCTTGTATTTGTATCGGTATGACATTGCATGGTGGTGTTATTGCCGCTTGCGGAACATTCTTTGTATTCTCTGATTATATGAAGCCTGCTATCCGTATGGCTGCATTGATGGAATTGCCTGTTAAATTTATTTGGACTCATGATGCTTTCCGTGTAGGTGAAGATGGTCCTACTCACGAACCAGTTGAACAGGAAGCTCAGGTTCGTCTGATGGAAAAACTTAAGAATCATAAGGGACATAACTCTATGCTGGTTCTTCGTCCTGCTGATGGAAAAGAAACAATTGTTGCATGGAAGATGGCAATGGAAAATATGTCAACTCCAACAGGTTTGATTCTTTCACGACAGAACGTAAACGACCTTCCTTGCGAAGGCGACAGATATGCAGAAGCATTGAAAGCTGAAAAAGGAGCTTATATTGTTAGCGATGATGCAAATCCTGATGTAGTTTTGGTTGCTTCTGGCTCAGAAGTATCAACATTGTTCGAAGGTGCAGCTTTGTTGCGTGCCGAAGGTGTTAAGTTGCGTATTGTTTCAGTTCCTTCAGAAGGTTTGTTCCGCAGCCAGAGCAAGGAATACCAGGAATCAATCATTCCGTCAGGAGCCAAAGTATTTGGTTTGACAGCCGGATTGCCAATGAATATGGAAGGTTTGGTTGGACCTAACGGAAAAGTTTGGGGATTGGATTCTTTCGGTTTCTCAGCTCCTTATAAAGTTTTGGATGAGAAACTTGGATTCACAGCTGCAAATGTTTATAAACAAGTAAAAGAAATGTTGTAATGAAGAAAATAGGTTTGTGTTGTGACCATGCAGGTTTCGAACTGAAGGAATATGTAAAGCAGTTGCTTTTGGACAGAGGTCTAGAAGTTGAAGATTTTGGAACACATTCTACAGAAAGTTGTGATTATCCTGATTTCGCACATCCTCTTGGCTTTGCAATCGAGGCAGGAGAAGTGTATCCGGGAATTGCAATCTGTGGTTCAGGTAATGGAATCAGCATGACTCTGAACAAGCATCAGGGAGTTCGTGCGGCTCTTTGCTGGAATGCAGAAATTGCGGGATTGGCGCGTGCACATAACGATGCTAACGTTTTGGTTATGCCTGGTCGCTTTATTTCCAACGAAGAGGCTGTAAAAGCTGTAGACGCGTTTTTCCAGACTCCTTATGAAGGCGGAAGACACCAGAGAAGAATTGATAAGATACCTGTAAAATAAAAAGGTCTTGATATAATTTGTGCCGTTTTTGGCATAAATCAATATTTCAGAAAACACATACATTTAATGGCTTTGCCTTGAATGTGTGTGTTTTTTTTATTGTTTAACTTGTTAAGCTTATATATTGTAACTCTTACATTTAACTTGCTTTATTGAAAAGTTTATTAAAAAAACGATATAAAAAGTTTTGTCATTATATAATTATTTCGCTAATATTGCGCCGTCAAAAAAAATACGGCATTTATGCTGTAAAAATACCTTAAATTTTTAAGTTAATCCAAGTCTAATTCATTTAGTAAAAGAATGGAAAATTATTGTAAAAAAAATGAGCGAGGTCGTAGAATGAGGCTGACACCAAATGCTGCTTTGCTAACCACAGGTTTGCTGTTGGCTACTTCGCTAAATGTTTTTGCCTCAGAGCCAAATCTGGGGAATCATTCTGTTGTAAATGCATCTGTTACACAGAAAGGCAAAACAATTCAAGTAACTGTTTCAGATGAAGCTGGTGCTTTGATTGGAGCGAATGTTATTGTAAAGGGAACAACAAACGGAAATGTGACTGACATGAATGGTATGGTTACATTGGATAATGTTCCTGCAAATGCAATTCTGGAAATTTCTTACATTGGTTACCAGACAAAGGAAGTACCAGTAGGAAATCAATCAACATTAAACGTTTCTTTGGTTGAGGACTCTCAGTCTTTGGAAGAAGTTGTAGTTGTTGGTTATGGTACAATGGAAAAGAAACAGGTTACAAGTGCCGTAACTTCACTTTCTGCCGGAGATATGATGAAAGGTGTTGGTGGTTCTGATGTTACTGCATCTTTGCAAGGTCGTATCAGTGGTTTGACTATTACCAACAATGGTTCAGCAAATGCTGGAAGTACTATACGTTTACGTGGTATGACTTCAATTAATGCTGGTAAAGACCCTTTGATTGTCGTTGATGGTTTCCCAGGTGGTGATATTAGAGCTCTTAATCAGGATGATATCAAATCAATTGATGTATTGAAAGATGCTTCTGCCGGTGCAATTTATGGTACACGAGCTGCTTCTGGTGTGATTTTGATTACAACAAAAAGTGGATCTAACACAAACGGAAAAGTAAAACTTACGTATAGTACTGAATTATCTAAAAAGCAGGACTATGGTAAACCGGAAATGTTGACAGCAGACGAGTATCGTCAGTATAATGTTGGAAAAGATTATGGAGATAGTGTTGATTGGTGGGAAGAATTGATTAACGACAGCAATTTCTCTCAAAAACACAACTTCTCTTTGGAACTTGGAACTGAGAATGCACAAGTTTATACTTCATTCTTTTATGAAAATAATGAAGGTATAGCAATCGATGATTCTCGAACAGACTATGGAGGTCGTTTGAATGCTAATTTCAAGTTATTTGATGGTTGGTTGGAAATTCGTCCGGTTGTAGATTATAGACAGGCTTTAAGAAATAATAATATTCCAAATTTCCAGCAAGCGTTACGTAATAACCCGACTCGTTCTCCGTATGATCCTGATAGTGAGAGTGGTTACAATGTGTGGACAGGCGAAACATTGGATTATAACGTTTTAGCTAATTCTCAATTATATGATTATGAAGGTTTGGACAAATGGTTTAAACCTGAAGTAACAATGAAATTGAATGTTAAAAGTGTTCCAGGTTTGTCATACACACAAACATTAGGATATGAAAACCGTCAGTGGGAATTACACCAGTTCCGTTCAAAATATCATTTGGATGAAGTAAATAATAACCGTAAAGGATGGGCAAAGCTTGAATTCAGTAAGACAGAACATTTGACATCTGAAGGTTATTTTACTTATGTGAAAGACTTTAAAGGCGGTCATAATTTGAATGCCGTTGCTGGTTATTCTTATTTTGAAAGAAATGGTGAGAACTTCTATGCTGAAAACTATAATTTTGATGTTGAGGGAGTTCGCTTCTGGGATTTAGGTAAAGGAACTTATCTGAGTGATGGTAAAGCTGGTATGGGATCAGGCAAGGATATAACTGAGAAATTGTTCTCTTTATATGCTCGTGCCAATTATTCATATAATGATAAATATATGGTGTCAGCAACTATACGTCATGAAGGTTCTTCTAAATTTGCTGCTGATAACCGTTGGGGTGATTTCTGGGCTTTATCAGGAGGTTGGCGTATTTCATCTGAAAACTTTATGAAAGAATTTGAATGGGTCAACGATTTGAAGCTTCGTTTTGGTTATGGTGTTACCGGTAACAATGACTTTAGCTCAGCATATATGGCTAATACATTAAGTTCTGACCAATATTGGATGTTGCCGAATGGTACATGGTCTTATTCATATGGTAAAGGACAGAATGTAAACCCAAATTTAGGTTGGGAGGAAAAGAAAGAATGGAATATAGGTATTGACTATTCTTTCTTCAATAACAGATTATACGGTAAATTTGATTATTATCGTCGAAAGATTGATAATATGATTTATGAAGTAAAAGTTTCACAACCTCCATTTATCAATGAGACACAATGGCAAAACATTGGTGCAATGGAAAGTAAAGGTTGGGAATTTGAAATCGGTGGTGACATTATTCAAACTAAGGATTTCACATGGACTTCAAACTTGAATATGAGTCATAACACTGGTAAGATTTTGACTCTTTGGGGTAATAATACTTATTATAACGGAAATGGACTACCAGCACCAGGAAACCCTGGAGATATCTGTAGAATGGAAGAAGGCTCTACAATTGGTTCTTTCTATTTATGGAAATTTGCAGGCTTTGATGATGATGGTAATTTCTTGCTGTATAACAAAGACGGTGAAGTAATCCCAGCAAATAAGAAAACTGAAGCAGACAAGCAATACATGGGTAATTACATACCTAAATTGATGCTAGGATGGAATAATACATTTACATATAAAGATTTTGATTTGAGTATCAGTATGCGTAGCTGGCTTAAATACGATGTATATAATTCCATTAATATGTATTTTGGTATACAGGGTGTTGATGAATGTAATGTGCTGAAAGATGCATATGGTAAATTTAATCATATACGTGGTGAAAAACAGGCCTGCGACTACTATCTTGAAGATGGTTCTTTCTTGAAAATAGACGCTATAACTTTGGGATATAATTTGAATTTGAAAAAGTACACCAAATGGGTTGAACGTTTGCGCGTTTATGGAACAGTCGGTAATGTTGCTACAATCACTGGCTATAGTGGCGTAAATCCTGAAATTGATATTTCAGGTTGGGATAAAGGTATTGAAAAGTTCGATGGACTTTATCCTCAGATTAGAACATATACATTAGGTCTTCAAGTTACATTCTAAAAAGATTAAATCGACATGAAAACATCTATTATAAAGAATCTTTTATTGACGGGCGTTACATGTTTGTTGACTGCAACATCTTGTAATGTAGACCCTGAATTTTATTCGCAGGTTGTACCTGATAATTTTTATACATCGCAGGATGCTGTTTACCAGCGATTCAATAGACCTTTTACGCATTGGCGTTGGTGGGTTGCTCAGGATAGAGCACGCTGGGAATTGCAGGAACTTGGAACAGATGAAATATGTGTGCCAACACGTGGAAGTGACTGGTATAATGGCGCTGTCTATCAGAAATTCCATCACCATGAATATACTGAAGATATGGTAAGTATCGAAAATGGATGGAAAAATTTTGCAATGGGAGTTTCTCTGTCATTGGATGCCATTGAAGACTTGCGTGAGGTTGATTTTGATGCTTTAGGTTTTGAACCAGGCACATTTGAATCTATGGTAAACCAGTTGAACATCCTTCAGGTTAATTTCTATTTGGATGGTTTGGATTTCTTTGGTGGAGTTCCTTTGTATACTCATACAGGTGGTGAAACTAAACCACGTTCAACTGCTGAAGAAACTTTCAATTTTATTGATTCGTTGCTAACAGTTTCAATACCTAATCTTCCTGTGAAAACAGAATTAGGTGCTATGGAAACTAATGTTGTGCATCAAGCTGTAGGAGCTGCATTACGTGCCAGACTATATTTTAATGCTGAAGTTTACATTGGTAAGCCGATGTATAAAGAAGCTGCTGAAATTTGCCAAGATATTATAAACGGCAAATATGGACAATATGCACTTGATACAGACTGGACAAATGTATTTGGTTTCAGAAATTCAACTTCTCCGGAAATACTATGGACTGTTCCTAGTGAAAATGCAAAATTGGAAACAGATGGAGGTTATTGGGGATTTACTGTTCCTTACAACTTTAAGGATTTCTTGGGTGGTTTGAAGGATTCTGGTTCTGATAATGGATGCTGTTTGTTGCCTAGCCGAGATCCTGAAGGTAATTTGTATAACTTCAAGTTAAGCAATAACTATGAAGGATTTAATGACAAAGATATCCGTAAACAGCAATATGTTTATGAAGGAGATGGCAAGTATCGTGGTATGTTTGTCGTAGGTGAACAAGTTAATCCTGATCATCCTGAATGGATTTGTACAGGTGCTCGTGAATATATCGGTCAGCCGTTATTAGTTCGTGATCAGATTTCATATTTTGCAAAACTGGGAACTGAGTATGCTAGTGAAAAGGATTTACCATCTACAATAGCAAATGCAGAAGAAAATTCTGGAGTGCGTCTGATTAAGTTCAGTCCTCGACCAAACCAGGATGAATATAAAGAAATGTTTAATCCTGATGTTCCTATTATTCGTTTAGCTGAAATATATTATACTTTAGCTGAATGTAAAATGCGTGAAGGCGATAAGCAGGGTGCAGCAGAACTTATCAATACAGTTCGTAAACGTTACTTTGAAGGTGGTGTTGACCCAGACCCTGTAACAGCAACAAATCTGGATAAATACAGAATGTTGAAGGAATGGAAACTTGAGTTCCTTGGTGAAGGTCGTCGCCGTACAGACTTGGTTCGCTGGGATGCTTATGTTACAGAAGACTGGTGGGATCATAAAGCAACAAATGACCCTAATCTTAACCGTTTCCCTATACATTATAATATTATAGGTGCAAACAACCTTTTGGAACAGAACCCAGGTTATGGTGGAAAATAATTGAATTTTTAGTTTCGCAAGCTCTTCTTGTAAGGGCTTGCGAAATATTTATAATTTAAGTTTCGCAAGTCTCTTGTTAACTGGAAATTGAGCTTGCGAAACTTCATTATTTAAAGTAAATGAACTGGAAACAAAAATCTGTCTGGCTTATTGCCTCATTGCTGGTGTTTTATTATTTCCTGGTTTTTGGAGTGTTTGTTTTCCGTTATCAGGAGGAAAGCCAGCTGTTTATTCCTGCATTGTGGAATGTCAGTGAACAATATCTGGTGCCCGGAGGCTTCATTGCCTTTGTTGGTCAGTTTCTGATACAATGTTATCATTTACCGATGTTTTCAGTATTAGTCAATACGGCTCTGCTAATATCTGTCAGCGCTGTAATACACCGTCTGTTGCAGGAATACAATAACTATTGCTACAATTTTCCTCTGTCGCTTATTCCCGTATGTTGGCTGATGAACGTAGGTATAAGAAATAATTATCTGATTGATGGGAATGTAGCCTTGTTGCTTATGCTGCTTTCTGTTATCCCTTTGCTGTATATGAAAGACAGAATAATGATAACACTGTATTCTTTGCTTTCTACAGTATTGTTATTTGTTCTGGGCGGAAACATAGCCATATATTATTCTATATTCCTGTCAGTTTATTCTATTACGCTTCACGCAAAAAGTAATCTTCGCTTTTATCCGTTGGCAAGTCTTTTTCCTGCTTTGATAGTTTTATTGTTTCCCGTAGAATTAGGATTATATGTGCCTTTCACCGAAGCATTCAAACCGGAAGAATATCTTGAGATACAGCTCTTGCCTGATTATTATATCAATTACGCATGGATGATTTTCTGCGTTATTTTGCTAGTGGTTGTTTTTATTTCCTTCGCATTAAGTTTTCTCAATTCCAAAACCAAAAAAGATATAGCTTCAGTCCTTTGTTTCGGAGCATTGTTTTTCACACTTTCGTGCAATATGCCGGACAATACGGACAAGCAGAACAGAATGCTCAATGAGCTGTCGTTCCTCTCTGACGAAGAACAGTGGGATGCCATAATAAACAAATATAAGAATAGGAACATAAATGATTATATAAGCCTCAATTATCTGAATATGGCTTTGGCTAAGAAAGGTATGTTGGCAGAGAATATGTTTGCCTTCGACCAGAAAGGTCCCAAAAGCCTGGTTGCTCCATGGAACAGGACTTTGTATATGGACAATCTTCTTTGCAACATACATTTTATGACCGGCGATTTGGCAATGTCCGAAAGCTATGCCCTCGATGCCATGACTCAGTCCAAAAGAGGAGGTAACACAAGAGCCTTGCGCCGCCTGGTGCAAATAAATCTGCTTCGTGGAGAGTATGCCCTCGCTGGTAAATATATTGCTTTATTGGAACAAATGCCGTTTTATAAAGAATGGGCAGACGAATATTCCGGATATTTGTCTGAACCGGAGCGAATGGCTGATAATCCTGAATTGAAAGGAAAAATCATACCGCCCGATTCATTGGATAATCTGATGTCGTTGATGACTACAGAGAAACTTTGGAATGTCCACACCGCTGAAAACAGAATAGGGTGGGAATATCTCGGATGTTATTATCTGTTGGATAAGAACCTGAGTAAATTCAACAGTTATATTGAAGAATCCGGAGTAGAATATTTGCCACGTCATTTCCAGGAAGCTCTTTTGATTGAAGGCAGTGATTCTGTTTCCAACAATCTGGTATCTGATAAAACAAGGCAAAGATTCGAGTCTTTCCGCAAGGTCATGGCTCATTTTTCGAAAAATAACGGAGACGTGTCAGCAATTTATAATGAATTTGGAGACACATACTGGTTTTATTATTATTTCAAAATATTCAAGAACAAAGGGAAATGATGAAAATATATTATATACTTTTCGCAGCATTCTGCCTGCTTTTCGCCTCATGCAAGCCTAATGTTCCTTCTGATGCTCAGGAAGCTGATGTGGAAATGTTTCCGGACTATCAGGATGTGACTGTTCCTGTAAATATCTCGCCGTTGAATTTTCGTCTAAAATCAGAGCTTGAAGAAGGAGTAGCTGTTTTTAAGTCCGTATCTTTAGAGGAGACGGTGAAAGCAGATGGTGGATGCTTCTCTATGTCTTTGTCTCGTTGGCACAAGCTTGCGGCATCTGCTGCAGGAAGTAGCATTTCTGCTGTTGTATATTTCAAAGCTCCCAATCAATCATGGAAGAAAAAGACATTTGAAATACATGTTTCTCCGGATTCCATAGATTCATATCTCACATACCGGCGCATATTCCCCGGATACCGTATGTGGAACGAAATGGGAATCTATCAGAGATGTCTTGAAAATTTTGAGGAAAAAACATTGCTTACAAACAAACTCACCAATAACAATTGTGTGAATTGCCATTCCTTCTGTGCAAACGACGGAAAGAAAGTGCTTTTCCATCAGAGAATGTATTATGCAGGGACCTATGTCCGCAACGGTGAAAAACTGGAGAAAATAAGCTATAATAAAAATGGCGAAGAGATAACTTTGGTCTATCCCTACTGGCATCCTTCAGGAGAATGGATAGCCTTTTCGACAAATGAGACTCACCAGGACTTTCATTTCTCGGACGCAAACCGTATTGAGGTGTATGATGTAAAGTCGGATGTCGTGCTATATAATATGAAAACTAAAAAAGTTGTTTCCACGGATATTATATCAGCTGCGGATAAGTTTGAAACATTCCCCGCATTCAGTCCGGATGGCAGAAAACTGATTTTCTGCAGTGCCGATTCAGTCGCTATGCCGGAAAGATACAAAGACGTAAAATATAATCTTCTGGAAATAGATTTCAATCCTGAAACAGGGGATCTTGGAAATAAAATCGACACATTATACAATGCCGCCGCAAACGGTTGCAGCGTTAAGTTCCCAAGAGTTTCTCCAAACGGGAAATACCTTCTTTTCACCACTTCTGCCTATGGTAATTTCTCCATTTGGCATAAGGATGCAGACCTGAAGATGATGGATATGGAATCAAAAGAATTTCTTGATATAAAAATGGCTAATAGCAATGATGTTGAGAGCTATCATTCCTGGAGCAGTAACTCCCGGTGGATTGTATTCTCTTCCCGCCGCCTCGACGGACAGTTCACCCGCCCCTTCATTGCCCATGTTGATGAGAATGGAATGATTTCCAAACCATTCTTATTGCCTCAGGAGTCAGCATATTATTATGACCGTTCAATGTTCTCTTTTAATATTCCGGAATTGTCCTTTTCTGAGTCCGAACCTTTTAAAGGATTTTGAGAGGAGAAGTTGAGAAGGTATCGTGAAAGCCTTATGTGCAAAAGCATGGATTATATTCGGGGGAAAATGTGATTTTTACAGCCAAATACAAAGGGAAAATGTGAAAAATAAATGGTAATTCATCTGGAAAATGTGAAATTGTTTATATTTTGTGGTATTGGTTATGTGAAAATCAATATTTGTTATTGTTTGAATCAACTGGAACTTCCCATTAAGGGCAATTATGATCCTAAACTATATAAGATTTATTACAAAGATACAGGACTTTTGATTGCGTCACTCGATGAAGAAGCGCAAGAAGATTTGAGAGTCAATAAAAATCTGGGTACATATAAAGGAGCTATATATGAGAATATAGTTGGGGATATGTTGGTAAAGCAAGGATATAATCTCTACTATTATAGTAGCGACAAGCCCTCTCTTGAAATGGATTTCTTTGTGCGCGATGCTGATTCCCTTATTCCTGTGGAAGTAAAAGCTAATGATGGCGCCACAGCATCATTGAACAAGCTGCTAAGTGATGATAAATATCCTGATGTTAAATATGGCATCAAGTTAGGATATAAGAATATAGGTTTCAACGGTAAGTTCTATACTTTCCCTTATTTCTTGACTTTTTTATTGAAGAGGTTTGTGTCGGAGAGGAAGGCTCTGAATGTGTGAACTTCCATCAGTTATGCCCATTCAGGGCTTCCTTCGTCCCAACCATTTACAACCTCAGACCACCACGAACATCTTTTGCTCTTTCCATTGGATTTGTAATCCAATGTTGATTAAATTCGGGATTTGCAATCCCGTTCCAATTAATGTGGATTACAAATCCACCAAAACCAACCAACGGATTGCAAATCCGTTGGAACAGAATTAAAGGCTTTCAGCTAATATAATCCCATACTCTTCATGTCTAAATATTGAAATAAAAACCTGATTTTTATTTACTTAAAATTTTGATATTTAATAAATTATCCTTATTTTTAAGAAAACAAAAAACAACAATATCATGGAAAATAAATTAATCAAAAGTTATGGAGTGAGCGAATTCGCCATGCTCTATTTCCCACATCAAACCCCTACTGCAGCATACAAAACAATGCGGAGATGGATAAACCTTGCACCCGGACTGAAAGAACGCCTTGCCGAAGCCGGATACAGGCAGTTCAACAAGTATTATACGCCGAAACAGGTTAAGATTCTTATAGACCATTTTGGGGAGCCGTGAGAGGAGGGGATAATTTGACAAGGGGTTTAAAGAAGAGGAGGACGTAATTAAGGCTGAAAGCCTTTTTTATAGCCCAGGGCGTGAGCCCTGGGTCACAGACACATAATAAACAAAAGCCCTGAAGGGGCGACACAATGTTCTGTTCCAACGGATTTGCAATCCGTTGGTTATTTGGGGTGGATTACAAATCCAATGGAACGGAGAGTGTCGCTTTTACCCAGGGCTCACGCCCTGGGCTATACAAATCAGGCATTTGCCTGATTTGACAAGGCTTTCAGCCTTGATAGATAGTTCAGAATTCTTCGAACTCACTTTAATATAAATTATCAGTAATGAAAAATCAAGTCAAACCAGTGGAAAACAGATTCATTTATGTTAAAAACATTTATGAAAAAACCGGTTGCCGGAGCATGACGTCCGGCGAAGTGTACAACCTTATAACCGGAGGAAGTCTCCGGCAGCAGACGGAGTATATCCGGCAGCTGCAAGCCGGGGAGAACAAAAAGGAAGAAGTAGATGCCGCAAAGCGGAAATTGGGTGGAATATTGCCCCATGCCGTGTTCAGCGGCGGTCGTGTAGGTCAGAATGCCGAGTCGCACACTGGCTGCCTGATGTTCGATATCGACCATTGCAAAACACCCGCACGCGAGGTGGTTCGCCGCGCGTCGCAACTTCCTTACGTATTGCTTGCCACGGTCAGCGTCCGTGGCGAGGGAGTTCATGTAATTGTCAGGGCAGACGTATGCCTTGCCAATCACACAGTGGTGTATAAGCATGTGGCAGAGATAATCACCGCCGCGCTTGGCGAGGAAATCGACCCCGCATGCAAGGACCTCTCGCGCGTGATGTTTCTCAGTCACGACGCGGAGGCTTATTACAATCCCAACGCCAGCATCCTACACTTACCCCACACTTTAACCAAAGAGCAGAAAAACAACAGTTCAGACAACCGCACTTCGGCAACCGACATCGCCCGCTATCTCGATGCCGCCTCAATCACCATGACTAGCGGCAGCCGCCATACCCAGCTGACATCCCTTGCCGGCTGCCTGGTGAACGCCGGCTTCGATATGGACGATGCGATTAGCGAGTGCGTCCGCCGCTATGCCGAACCGGATTTCGGGGAAAAAGAAATCGAATCCGTAATCCGCGGAATATACAATAAGGGTAGGGCAGATTTCGGGAAAAACAGGAAGGATTTGGCAAGAAAGGAATATAACAAAACCGCCGAAACCGCCAAAACCGCCAATACGTCCCGCAATGGAAACAACACTGGGGATGATGAAGTGAAAGAGGTTGATATTGAGGAAAGTGAGCTGTTTTTGGAGACTTTCCCGAAGTCCGTCTATGAGGAGCTTCCGGGGAGTGTTAAAAAACTCCTTCCGCAGCGTGCCTCTCCGGCATTGGATGACATATCCCTGCTTACGGTTTTTACACTATTAGGCTCCGTTATGCCTGATGTTTACGGCGTGATGCGCGATTCGGTTTATTATCCTACCCTCTATGTTTCCATCATCGGCGAGTCTGCCAGCGGCAAGGGTTCGATAGCGTCGCTCCATAAGATAGTGGAGAAATACCAGGCAAAGATTTATGACGGATCGAAGAGGGAGGTGGATGATTATAATTCCCGCCTTGAGGATTATGAATGCCTTCGCCAGCAACACCGCAAGCAGCTTATCCAGAATGCATCCGGCACGGCAAAGTTCACAATGCAGCCCCCTCGTGAGGTTTTCCAGAAAGAATTGAATCTTTCCGGCTATGTCACTTCGGCAAAGATGGAGGAGATGCTTTCGGTGAATGCTCCGTTTACAACTTTGTTTTTTGAAACCGAGCTGGAAACGGTGATAAAGCTGAACTCTTCGGAATATGGAATGTATAACGACACAATCAACAAAACATTCCATCACGAAACACTCAGCAACCACACTATCACCCGCGGGAACCAGATAGTGAAAGAGCCGAAGATGAGTTTCGTTGTTACCGGTACCCCCGGAATGCTCCGCAAATTTGTTCCCGATGTTGAAAACGGCACATACCCACGTCTGTTGGTGTATCGCCTGAGGCAGGCGGACCATTATATCCCTCTGACCGATGATGACGACCGTCACGACATTGTGGAATCGATGGACAGCCGTGCCGACCTTGTTCTCAGCATTGCCGAATTCCTTGCCAAATCACGCACCCGGGTGCGTTTCACGCCACGCCAGCGTGCGATACTCAATGCTTTTGGCAGCAAGGAATATACCAAAAATATCGCATTCGACCACTCCGGACGCAACAGCACGATGCTCCGTGCCCAGGTGTCGCTCTTCCGAATGTGTATGATTCTGACCGCCATACGCAAGTATGAGGCAGGATGGGAGATGAACGAACTTTGTGTGGACGACCGTGATTTTGAAACGGCACTTAGCATCACAAAAGTATGCCTGCGCCATTCATATTTCGTTGCCACCTCATTGCCCCGTGCCGACGAGTCGCTGCGCTACACATTGCCCGACGATTTGCTTGGGGTTTTTGTAAAACTTCCTGTATCTTTCACATGCAAGGAAGCCCTGGACAAGGCAGCCGCCGAAGGTATCTCCGCCTCACGTATCGAAAAGATGCTCCGACGGTGTCAGAAACATCGCCTAATCGACAGAGTGTCACATGGTTGTTATCAGAAAACAGATATGGGCAAAGAGCTGGTCGTACCTAAATCGGCGGTATAGGCGGTTTTGGCGGTTTCGGCGGTTTTGCCGCTTCGGAATATGCCTTTTTTAGCTGAAAAACGTCGGTACTTATTGTAAGAAACGTCGCAGTGTTTCCGGCGGAACATGGTAGTGTTTTTTTCGGAACATCGCAGTGTTTTTCTTGAAAAACTATTATGGAAATATCTGATTTTACTCCCTTGGGTGGTAAGAAAAAACGGTCGTTTGTTTTTACCAAGGTTATCCCCTTCATTTACCACAAATCTAAAAAACTTTTTAATAGTTAAAGTGCTAATTCTGAAATTTTTTCAAAAAAACATTTTTTGTCGATTTCCCCCTCTTTAGGGTGGTAAAAAAAACGACCGTTTTTTCTTACCATCTGATAACTTAATTGTAAGAAGACCTTGTGCTTACGAGATTCGTGTGAATGATATTTTTGAAAATATTTCCCTTTTTAATGTATGAAATTTTTTCTTGGACAAATAATAAAAATTGAATAGTATATGAAGAAAATATTTACTTTATTAATCCTGATGATGATGCTGCCTGTTACGGTGCTGGCGGCGGAGACGAATACCGTTTATGTGGGAGGCGTGGCGCTTACCGGAAGTTCTGACGGTATCGTTTACGCCACAACAAACGGAAACGGCGAAGTGATAACGGAAGGTGCAACTACCGACAACTACAACATCAAGTGGGACGGCAGTACGCTGACTCTGTGCAAAGCAACCATCAAAAAAGAATTGTATGCTAGCGACCTCCCCCTTAGTAATATTGCCGGAGCGGCCATTGGCGTGATCAATCAAAGCGGGGATGCAGGGTTGACCGTCCAGCTAGAGGGCAACAATAAGATCGAAGGAGTCAGCACAGGGATTCGTGTTCGTTTCTCAGGGGGCAATACCGCCTTGAACATCACGGGCAACGGCACCTTGGTTGTCAACTCAAATTATCCAACAATCCAGGTTATCAGCATAGGCGGTAATGCTGCCCTGAGCATCGAGAACGCAAAGGTCACAGCCACAAGTTCCTATAGCAATGTCGTTACCGTAGAGAGCAATAGTAGTGAAAACTCAACACTCACCGTGAATGGTGGCGGTCTGATCGCTACAGCACAGTCAAACAATGTTTCGGGAATTCGCCTCCGTGGCACCGGCGAAACCGGCGGCAGCTCGCCCACAGTCACCGTCAGCAACAACGCCATCGTGCGGGCCAACGGCAGTGCCGGTGGAATTACAAGTGATTCTTCTACTGGGGTTCAGTACGGAACAGGTAGCGATAGTACCGGCGGCATCGTCTTTGACGGCACGAAAGGCACCGTGTACGGCGATGTGACCTTACAGGAGGACATCACCATTTGTGAGGGCGAGAGCCTGACTATCGGAAAGGACGCCAGCCTGACCGTGCCGGAGGAAACAACTTTGATCAACAACGGCACCGTGACCACCGAAGAAGGCGGCACCCTGACGGGAAACATTACTAATGCGCCGCCCAAGATCACCACAGAAAGCCTGAACGAAGGCACGGTGAACGCAGCATACAACCAGACCCTTGCGGCGGACAATAATCCTACAAGTTGGAGCGTCACCAACGGTGCCCTGCCCAAAGGGTTAACGCTGGAAAATGGCACGATCTCCGGTACCCCGACTGCGGCGGGCACTTCGACCTTTACCGTAAAGGCTGAAAACACCGCCGGTAGCGACAGCAAGGAATATAAACTGACCATCAAGTCCGTTTCTGTCACCGACGTGAAGTTGGACAAGACCGAACTGTCCCTTTATACCGGCGAAAGTGCAACCCTGAACGCTACGGTAGAGCCCGATAATGCCACCAACAAAAATGTGACTTGGGAAAGCAGCAATCCCAATGTCGCTACGGTAGATAACGGCAAAGTCACCGCCATGAGTGTGGGCGATGCCATTATTACTGCCACGGCAGGAGATATGAAAGCTACCTGCAAAGTGAAAGTCAGGAATCCCCCTGTGATAATCACCTATCACGACCTTCATATCACGGAAAGCACTGGTGCTAAACTTGTGTCCCGCTACGACAAGAAGCGCACTCCGGACGGCGGCTCATTCACCTTGTCTTTGGAAAAAGAAGAAGGTTATGAAGATTGCGAACCTACAGTATATTACAAACGCGGACGCTTCGGAGAATGGAAAGAATTGAAATTGGATGAAGTGAGCGGTTATTATCAGATTCGTAGCGTATATACAGATATCTATGTTAAGGTGTCAGGCGACGGCATCTGGCCTGTAAGCAACGAAGAAGTTGAAGCTCAGGAAGTGAAAGTATATACTCAGAATGGTGCGATAATAGTCTCAACTCCATCATTGATGGATGTTCAGATTATCTCTATGACCGGCTCAGTGGTTGCCGCAGATAAGGTTGCCGGACAGCGTGAATTCCGTAATCTTGCAGAAGGAATCTACGTGGTGAGGGTAGGCGAGGATATTGTAAAAGTAAGATTGTAATACGTCAGTTGACGAGGTGAAACAGGGAGACACTGAGTCACAGAGAAATAAAAACTCTGTGTCTCAGTGTCTCTGTGTTTAAATAATTTGTTGTTATCAAATTAATTCCTTAAACTTGCAAAGTAACCATTAAAAGAGCCTTTCTATGAAACAAAGTATATTTATCAGTCCGTTTGTTGACCTAGTGTTTTTACAACCAGCCTTATTTATGAGCGTGGACTTTACTGTAATAGCCGTGCCGGAGCCGGTCTGGACAATATTGGCTACGGATGGAATTTCGAGATAACTACTCTACGTGTATGGAATATTCAGAACAAATCTTCAACAAAATGGGACAAGGAGAAATAGTATTGTATCAGCCGGATGAGACCGTCAAGCTGGAGGTTAGGATGGAAGATGAAACAGTATGGCTTACGCAGGCACAAATGGTTGAATTGTTCTGTTCTACAAAACAGAATATAAGTTTGCATATTAATAACATATTCAAAGAGAAAGAGTTAGTTAAAGATTCAGTTGTCAAGAATTCCTTGACAACTGCTTCAGATGGCAAAAAATACCGTACTAACTTTTACAATCTAGATGTTATTATCTCAGTGGGATATAGAGTTAAGAGTTTCAGGGGTACACAATTTAGAATATGGGCGAACAGCGTACTGAAGGAATATCTATTAAAAGGATACTCCATAAACCAACGTCTTTCAGAGTTGGAGAAAACAGTAGCCTTACATTCAGAAAAGATAGACTTCTTTGTTCGTACCTCACTGCCTCCGGTTGAAGGAATCTTTTTTGACGGACAAATATTCGATGCCTACAAGTTTGCGACAGATCTTATCAGGTCAGCCAAAAGATCCCTTATTCTGATAGATAACTATGTTGATGAATCTGTGTTGCTTATGCTGAGTAAGCGAAATCCAGGTGTGTCTGCCACTATATATACGCAGAAGATTACACCGCAATTGCAGCTTGACCTTGACAAGCATAATGACCAGTATCCGCCAATTAATATCAGAACCTACAGGAACAGCCATGACCGTTTCCTTATAGTTGACGATAAGGAAGTGTATCATATCGGAGCTTCGCTGAAAGATTTGGGTAAGAAAATGTTTGCTTTCTCTAAGCTGCAGGTGGATCCTGGTCTTATAATTGACAAACTGTAGGAGTTATCAGTAGATAATAAAAAACTCTGTGACTCCATGCCCTTTGTATTTAAGAGTGTGGACTTTACGATATTTGCCGTGCTATAGCCAGTCTAGATAAGATTGGCTACGGTTGTAATTTCGAGATAACTACCCCAGTGTATGGATATTCAGAATAAATTTTCAACAAAATGGAACAAGGAGAAATAATACTATACCAGCCGGATGAAACAACTAGGTTGGAGGTGCGAATGGAAAATGAAACCGTTTGGCTAAATCGTCAACAATTATCCGAGTTGTTTGACCGTGATATAAAAACAATCGGTAAACATATTAATAATGCCTTAAAAGAAGAATTGAAAGATATGGCAAGTGTCGCAAAATTTGCGACAGTTCAAAAAGAGGGTGATAGATATGTTACTCGACAAGTTGAATATTATAATCTTGATTTAATTCTGTCTATAGGATATAGGGTAAAAAGTTACAGAGGAGTTCAGTTTCGGAGGTGGTCAAATACTGTATTGAAAGATTATCTTTTAAAAGGTTATTCCGTCAATCAGCGATTACATGACATCGAGCAGAGAATAGATAACAGGTTTTCCCAAATAGAGAAAACTCTTGCCGGACATTCTGAAAAGATAGACTTCTTTGTCCGTACCTCACTACCTCCGGTTGAAGGAATCTTCTTTGACGGACAAATATTCGATGCCTACAAGTTTGCGACAGATCTTATCAGGTCTGCCGGAAAATCCCTTCTTCTGATAGACAACTATGTTGATGAATCTGTGTTGCTTATGTTGAGCAAGCGAAATCCTGGAGTGTCTGCCACTATATATACGCAGAAGATTACACCACAGCTGCAGCTTGACCTTGAGAAGCATAATGACCAGTATCCGCCAATCAATGTCAGAACCTATAGGAACAGCCATGACCGTTTCCTTATAGTTGACGATAAGGAAGTGTATCATATCGGAGCTTCGCTGAAAGATTTGGGTAAGAAAATGTTTGCTTTCTCTAAGCTGCAGATAGATCCCGGTCTTATAATTGACAAACTGTAGGAGTTATCAGTGTCGCTCCTTCAGAGCTGTTAACTCCATGCTCTCTGTGTTTATTGAGGTAATTTCCCGTCAGCCAGCCAACAACTCTTGTTAACTTATCTTCTTGTCAACTTGTTATCTCGAAATTGAGCTTGCGAAAGTTGAGTAAATGAATTATATTTGCACCTTTCAAGAAAAAAGGAAATAATAAAATATATATAGAATTATGTTTGATAATCTTAGCGAACGCTTAGAACGCTCGTTCAAATTGTTGAAAGGTGAGGGTAAAATCACCGAGATTAATGTAGCGGAAACATTGAAAGATGTTCGTCGTGCATTGTTGGATGCCGATGTTAACTATAAAGTTGCCAAGAGCTTTACTGACACGGTGAAGGAAAAGGCGCTTGGACAGAATGTGCTTACTTCTGTTAAGCCTAGCCAGTTGATGGTGAAGATTGTGCACGATGAGTTGGCACAGCTGATGGGTGGCACAGCAACTGAGCTTAATCTTGAGGGAAAACCTGCAGTTGTTTTGATGTCTGGTTTGCAGGGTTCCGGTAAGACTACATTTACAGGAAAGCTTGCCAATATGCTGAAGACAAAGAAGAACAAGAAGCCGTTGCTTGTTGCTTGCGACGTTTATCGTCCTGCTGCTATCGAGCAGTTGCGTATTCTTGCCGAGCAGATAGGAGTTCCTGTATATTTGGAAGAGGGCAACAAGAATCCGGTTGAAATTGCTCTTAATGCGATAAAGGAAGCGAAGGCTAAGGGTAATGACCTGGTAATTGTCGATACTGCCGGACGTCTTGCTATCGACGAGCAGATGATGAACGAAATAACTGCAATAAAGGCTGCTATCAATCCGAACGAAACTCTGTTCGTGGTGGATGCGATGACAGGTCAGGATGCAGTGAATACTGCAAAGGAATTCAACGACAGATTGGATTTTGACGGTGTTGTTCTTACTAAGTTGGACGGTGATACTCGTGGTGGTGCTGCCTTGTCAATCCGCACAGTCGTAAACAAACCTATCAAGTTTGTGGGTACTGGCGAAAAGATGGATGCATTGGATGTTTTCCATCCTGAACGTATGGCAGACCGTATTTTGGGTATGGGTGATATCGTTTCGTTGGTTGAACGTGCCCAGGAGCAGTATGACGAAGAAGAAGCAAAACGCCTGCAGAAGAAGATTGCCAAAAACCAGTTTGACTTCAATGACTTTATTACTCAGATTCAGCAGATAAAGAAGATGGGTAACTTGAAAGAGCTTGCATCTATGATTCCTGGTGTTGGCAAAGCTTTGAAAAATGTTGATATCGACGACAATGCCTTCAAGAGCATTGAGGCTATCATATATTCAATGACTCCGGAGGAAAGAACTAATCCGGCAATTCTGAACGGTTCTCGCCGTCAGCGTATTGCGAAAGGTAGTGGTACTTCAATCCAGGAGGTGAACAAACTTATCAAGCAGTTCGACGAAACCCGTAAGATGATGAAGATGCTTACTTCAATGAAGTCGGGTAAGGGATTGCCTAAGTTGCCGATGTTCAGAAAGTAATAATAGGGAACAAGGCTTCAGATACAAGTTGACAAGGGGGATTCCCTTCCTCGTCAACTTGTCAACTCGTTTCCTTGCCAACTTTAATTTTATCAAGAACTTAAAAACCTAAGATCATGGAACCATATAAATTATTAGACGGAAAGGCAACATCCGCACAGATGAAGGCGGAAATGGCCGAAGAAGTTGCCCGTATAAAGGCAGAAGGTGGAAAGATTCCACATTTGGCAGCGATATTGGTGGGTCACGATGGTGGCAGCGAAACCTATGTGGCAAGTAAGGTTAAGACTTGTGAGGAGATAGGTTTTAAATCAACGCTGATCAGATATGAGGCGGATGTTACGGAAGAGGAGCTTCTTGCCAAGGTTGATGAGTTGAATAATGATCCGGATGTTGACGGTTTCATCGTTCAGCTGCCTTTGCCAAAGCATATTTCGGAGCAGAAAGTTATTGAGGCTATAGATTATCGCAAGGATGTTGACGGTTTCCATCCTATAAATGTTGGAAGAATGTCTATTGGTTTGCCATGTTTTGTGTCTGCAACTCCTGCCGGAATACTTGAGTTGCTGAAACGCAACAATATTGAAACACAGGGAAAACATTGTGTTGTTCTTGGTAGAAGCAATATCGTGGGCAAGCCTATGGCTACGCTTATGATGCAGAAAGCTTATCCTGGTGACTGCACAGTGACTGTATGTCACAGCCGTTCAAAGAATCTTAAGGAAATGTGCCTTCAGGCTGATATAATAATTGCTGCTCTTGGTGTTCCGGGATTCGTAACAGCAGATATGGTTAAAGAAGGTGCAGTGATTGTTGATGTTGGAACAACAAGAGTTCCGGACGCTACACGTAAGAGTGGTTTCCGTCTTTCGGGAGATGTGAAGTTCGACGAGGTGGCTCCGAAATGTTCTTATATAACACCTGTTCCCGGCGGGGTTGGTCCAATGACGATTATTTCGTTGATGCGCAATACGTTGCTGGCAGGAAAGAAAGAGATTTATAAGTGATAAGGTTGGTGAGTTGGTAAAGGGAAGGTCCTTTTGCCAACTCGTTTTTTTAGGAGTCAAGTAGTTAAGAAGTCAAGTAGTTAAGTAGTTAAGAAGGTTCTGATAGAAATTTTGACCTTGTCCCCTGAAGTCTTGTCCCCTTGTCTAAACTTTAATCAATTCTAATAACATGGAAACAAAGGCATTGCTTCTGCAGATAGAAAAAAGAAAGAAGCGTCTGCTAAGGCAGATTGAATACCGCAGATTAAGACGTGTGCGTCGTAAGCGTACTCCTCAATATACTTATTGCAAGAATTGCGGCACAAAGCTCGATGGAATGTACTGTTACCAGTGCGGACAGTATGCTTTGGACATAGAGCAGCCGTTTTGGAAATATATATTACAGTATTTCGAGAATGTATATCAGTTTGACGGCAAGGTGTGGCTCACCTTATATTATCTTTTCCGCCGTCCGGGATTTCTTACCTGTGAGTTTAATGCGGGTAAGATAAATTCGTATGTTCATCCTTTGAGGTTGTTCATGTTCCTGTCGTGTCTGTTTTTCCTGTTTTTCTTTTCATTGATACCTTCTAATCCGAGTGAAATTGGTTTGTCAATGACTGACGACAAGGCAGATTCAGCAAAAGTGACAGTCGGTGATGTTATGGTGAATGTGCAATTATCGGAGGATATGCTGGACTACTGGTATGATGATTTAAGTGAAGAAGAGCGTAAAGCTGCTGCAGCCATAGATACGTTGATAACTTTTTGTGGAGATTCTGTTGCACGCAAGGAACTTGGATATATCGGTAAACAGAGTCCGTCGGCAGAAGGAGATACTATGGTGCAGTTTACTGTTCCCAAAATATTGCTGGAAGAAGGATATCTGAAACCTTTGCCGGGGGATAGCAATGCATATGCATTGTCGGACGACAATAATTATTTCGAGACCGGGCCTAAGGGAGTGGATAAAGAAATAAGGAAAATAGAAAATGAGCTTAATTTCGGAGCTTTGATTTCGTGGTATTCTTCATATTTTCCTATTATATTATTGTTGCTGATACCGGTATTTGCCTTCCTTCTGATGCTTTTCTTCAGGAAGGAAAAGATGGCATATATGAAGCATTATGCTTTTGCGCTGCATCTTCATTCTGTTCTTTTGCTTCTTGTGGCAATTAATCTGCTGTGGGTGTATTACACCAAAACTCCATACAACAAGGAGGTTACGCTTGTGCTTATAAATCTGTTCTTGGTTTATATGTGGCTAGCCATACACCGTGTTTATGAGCGGACGGGATGGATAAAATCGTTTATCAAGACAGGTTTGCTTTATGTTATTTATATGATAATCCTGTTTGCTACCATTATAGGGACTTTTGTCTGGTGTGCAGTGCATTTGTTTGGTGTAGATTTTTCAAAGTATATGTAATTGCCGGGAGGAAACGATATGTTAGAAGGATATAAGGAAAAACTGTTGAAGCAAAAGAATAAAATATCACGACATATAGAATATCGCCGTTTGAAGCGTGTTCGTCGTAAGCACACTCCTGCATATTCGTATTGCAAGAATTGCGGAAAGAAGCTGAAAGGAATGTATTGTTCGCAATGCGGGCAGTATGCTTTGGATATAGAGCAGCCGTTCTGGAAATATTTGCTGCAATATATTGAGAATGTATATCAGTTTGACGGCAAGGTGTGGCTTACGTTGTATTATCTTTTCCGCCGTCCGGGATTTCTGACCAGGGAATTCAATGCGGGTAAGATAAATTCGTATGTTCATCCTTTGAGATTGTTCATGTTCCTGTCGTGCTTGTTCTTTATTTTCGCATTTTCTCTGATTTCGGATTTTAATGATTTGAAGTCACGTACGGAAATGATGGATAACATTGAAATTGTAAGTACATCTGATGAAGAGGAATATCATGAGGTGGCAGACATTCACGGGTTGGAAGATACTGTTGTATGGAGTGTTACGGACACATCAATGTTATCGGAATATAAACCTGCTCTGAGAATACTGGAGTCACCATATTCGGATACTTTTCGCGTAAAGGTGACGAAAATAGTATTTGAAGATATTTTTTCGCGCTGGGAGAAATCTGATTCAATTTATGTGCTGACAGAAGATTCCTTGCATAAGGCTGTTGTGGACGAGACGCAAATTAAGAATAGAGAGCTGAAGGATCTTCGTTCGGAGGTGGAATATAACAAGCTTGTGTCGTGGTATTCGTCGAACTGGCCATTGATAGCATTGCTTTTGATTCCGATTTTTGCTGTATTGCTTAAGTTCCTTTTCCGTAAAGAGAAACTTGGATATATGATGCATTTGGTTTTTGCATTGCATATGCACTCCGTTTTGCTGATAATTTTGGCAGTTATGCTTATTCTTTTGTGGAATGGGGTAAATATTTCTTTGTTGTATAGTCTGTCGCTGGTATATTTCTTTATTTACAGTGTTGTTGCTGTCAGAAGAGTCTATTCCAGAAATAGTTGGCTTAAGGCAATAGTGAAAACTGTGTTGCTTTACGGATGTTATTTGATTATATGGATAGCGGTTTTTGTTCTGTCTTTATTATGGATTTCAGAAAATATATTAGAATAAAAGTGCCAAAATATTTGCAGAATTAAAAATTATCCTTACCTTTGCACCGTCTTAAAGAAACAGCGCCTGCTGAAAGACGAAACATGGTGAATGTAGCTCAGTTGGTTAGAGCGTCGGATTGTGGTTCCGAAGGTCGTGGGTTCGAGCCCCATCTTTCACCCCTCTTTGTTGAAAAGGCTTTGTGTTTATGCACAAAGCCTTTTTTATTTAAAATACCTGTCAACTTTAATTAATCATATTTTCTCAAAACAATTAATTTTATATCTTTGTTTTTATATAATAGAAAAAAGACTGTCAGTGATTTTTCTTGAAAGGAAAAACACGAATCAGTTCCTACTAAATAATAATATATATGAAAACAAACTTAAGCTCGCAAATCACGCTTACGCGTATTCCCCAGAAATACTATCGTCCGGAGAATGCTTATGAGCATTCAGTGTTGACTCGTTTGGAAAAAGTTCCTACAACAATTTATGAATCTTTGGAAGAAGGTTCTTTTGCTGTAGCAAAGGAAATAGCTTCACAGATTCGTAAAAAACAAAGTGCAGGAGAAAAATATGTTTTGGCATTGCCTGGTGGACGCTCTCCATTGAATGTCTATAACGAGTTGATTCGTATGCATAAAGAAGAACAGCTAAGCTTTAAGAATGTTGTTGTTTTTCTTGAATATGAATTCTATCCTCTGTCTGCTTCTGATGCAGGAGTTTTGGGTAAGGTGAAAGAAGACTTCCTTAATCATGTAGATATTTGTCCTGAAAATATTTATGCACCGGATGGCATGATGCCAAAAGACGCAATATTTGATTTCTGCAACCAGTATGAAGAACATATTCAGCAGTTGGGTGGTATCGACTGTATGTTGCTGGGAATAGGTCAGTATAGTAATATTATGTTTAATGGAGCAGGTACTACTCCAAGTTCACGTATCCGTCTTGTGCTTTTGGAAGGTGCTGCCCGTAAAGAGGCTTCACGCCGTTTCTCTTCTTCAGAAGCTATTCCTTCAAGTGTTATTACAATGGGTGTATCAAACATGATGAAGGCTAAGAGCGTTGTTCTTCTTGCTTGGGGCGACGACAAGGCTGATGTAATTGCCAAGACTGTTGAGGAGAGAATCACAGATAATGTTCCTTCTTCTTATTTGCAGACACATATCAATGCTAAAATCGTTGTGGATTTGTCTGCTGCTTATAGTCTGACTCGTATCAGTCATCCTTGGCTTGTTACAAGCTGCGAATGGGACAACAAGCTTATCCGCCGTGCAATCGTATGGTTGTGCTTGAAGACTGGAAAACCTATCCTTAAGTTGACAAACAAGGATTATAGTGAAAATGGATTGGGCGAGTTGTTGGCATTGTATGGCTCTGCTTATAATGTAAATATCAAGATATTCAATGACATTCAGCATACAATTACCGGCTGGCCAGGTGGTAAGCCTAATGCTGATGATTCAAGCCGTCCGGAAAGAGCAACTCCATATCCTAAGAAAGTCATTGTGTTCAGTCCGCATCCGGATGATGATGTTATTTCAATGGGTGGAACTCTCCGTCGCTTGTGTGACCAGAATCATGACGTGCATGTCGCTTATGAAACATCAGGAAATATTGCAGTTGGCGATGAAGAAGTAATCCGCTATTGTGAGTATTTGCGTGACGTATGTGAAAAATATTCACCTAACGACACAACAGTTAAGGACAAGGCAGAAGAGATTATCAAATATTTGCGTTATGAAAAGGTTGAGAATGGCGAACCTGAAAGAAAAGATGTTCTTTTCATGAAAGGTACTATCCGCAGGGAAGAAGCTCGCCATGGTTGCAGATATTCAGGTGTGAAAGATGACCATGTTCATTTCCTAGATTTGCCTTTCTATGAAACAGGTATGGTTCAGAAGAATCCTCTTGGCGAGGCTGACAAGGATATTGTGAAAGCATTGATTCAGGAAATCAAGCCGGACCAGATGTTTGTTGCTGGTGACTTGGCTGACCCTCACGGAACTCATAAGGTTTGTCTGGATGCTGTGCTTGCTGCTATCGACGAGGTTAAGAACGAGGAATGGATGAAGAATTGCCGCGTATGGATGTATCGTGGAGCATGGGCTGAATGGGAAATGGACCACGTTGAAATGGCTGTTCCTATTTCACCGGAAGAATTGCGCCATAAGAGAAATGCTATTCTGAAACATCAGTCTCAGGCTGAAAGCGCTCCGTTCCTTGGCGATGACGAAAGATTGTTCTGGCAGCGTGCAGAAGACCGTAACCGTGCAACGGCTGAATTATATCGTCAGCTTGGTTTGGCTTCATATGAGGCAATGGAAGCATTTGTTCAGTATATTCCGCTATAATATACATTTGAGTTTCATTAGTTGTCAATTTGAGATAAGTTGGCAAGAAACTTTAAATATCTTATAAATATAGCCGGGAAACAGATTTGCTGATTTGGTTTGAAAAAACTGAATGTGTATTGCAATCTGTTTCCCGGTTTATTTATTAATAATTCTGACAAAATTTACAGTTTTTGATATATTCCCTTATCTTTTGTTGTTTTTTTGAAAAATAATATATAATATTGCTGTCGTCTATAAAAAGAATAATGCAAAAGCAATGACAATAATAGGTTTATCATATTATACTTGGGCATTGATGATGACCCCTTGGGGGGTTAGATAATAAATACTTCGCGTGTGTTTCATGTGTTGGGCTGTGTACTCTGCATGAAAGTCTTTTTTTATTCATATTAATTTTTTTGTTTGAGCTTTATGCTGTTTGCTGTTTAAGTAAACATGCATGGATAATTGTTGGGCTTAAGCATATTGTATAATCAATGTTGGCTGTTTTTTATAACAGCATCTTAGAAAAATCAACAAAACAAATTATGAAAGTATTGAAATTTGGCGGAACATCTGTTGGTTCTGTTGAGAGTATTTTGACAGTAAAAAAGATAGTTGAATCCATAGAAGAACCTGTAATTGTTGTTGTATCGGCTTTAGGTGGAATCACAGATAAGTTGTTGAATACATCTGCACTGGCTGCTAAGGGTGATTTGGGTTATGAAAAGGAACTTTTGGAAATAGTTACCCGTCACCTTAATGTCATCGAAGGAGTGATTCCTGAACAGGAACAGCGTTTTGACGCTCAGAAAAAAGTCATGGCATTATTGGATGAACTTGGAAATATCTTCAAAGGAGTTTATCTGATTAACGACCTTTCTGCAAAAACTTCGGATACGATTGTAAGTTACGGCGAAAGATTGTCATCATTGATTATCTCTTATGTGATAAAGGATGTATGTCTTTTCGACTCCCGTAAATTTATTAAAACCAGAAAGCAGTTCAATAAGCATATAGTAGATTTTGATGTTACCAACAGATTGATAAAGGAAACATTCAGTCCGCTGCCAAAGGTTTCTCTGGTTCCGGGATTTATTTCATCAAATGTTGAAAACGGTGAAGTTACTAACCTTGGAAGAGGTGGTTCGGATTATACTGCTTCAATCCTTGCTACTGCACTTGATGCTTCAATCCTGGAGATATGGACTGATGTGGATGGATTTATGACTGCCGACCCTCGTGTTATCAGTACAGCATACGTTATTGACCATCTGAGTTTTACTGAGGCTATGGAGTTGTGTAACTTCGGTGCTAAGGTTATATATCCGCCAACAATATATCCGGTTTATCATAAGAATATTCCGATAAGAATATTGAATACTTTCAATCCGGAAGCTAAAGGAACATACATCTCAAGAGAGAAAGTTGAAGATGGAAGAGCTATGATTAAAGGTATCTCTTCTATCAATGATACTTGTCTGATTACTGTTCAAGGTTTGGGTATGGTCGGTGTTATTGGTGTCAATTACCGAATATTCAAGACTCTTGCAGAAAATGGAATTAGTGTGTTTATGGTTTCTCAGGCAAGTTCGGAAAATAACACGACTTTTGCCGTTAGAAATGCTGACGCCGACTTGGCTGTGAAAGTTCTGGATGAGGAGTTTGCTCTGGAACGTGCTCAGGGTGACATGAATGATACAGTAGCTGAGAAGGACCTTGCCACAGTAGCGATTGTCGGTGAGAACATGAAACGTACTCCTGGTATCGCAGGAAAATTGTTCGGCACATTGGGTAGGGCAGGTATCAGTGTGATAGCTTGTGCTCAGGGAGCTTCTGAAACAAATATATCATTTGTAATCAGACGTGAATATTTGCGTAAGGCTCTGAACTCAATACATGATTCCTTTTTCCTTTCTGAATACAAGGTGTTGAACTTGTTCATTGCCGGAATTGGTACTGTAGGAGGAAATTTGCTTGAACAGATTCGTCAGCAGCAGCCTAAGCTGATGGAGCAGAATGGTCTGAAATTGAAAATTGTCGGTATAGCTAATTCAAAGAAAGGAATTTTCAATAGAAGTGGAATTGATTTGAATTCATATAAGGAGAACCTTAAGGAGAATGGTATTGATTGCAATCCGGAGATTCTTTGTGAGGAAATTCTTAAAATGAATATTTACAACTCTGTGTTTGTTGACTGTACTGCTAGTCCTGATGTTGCACGATTGTATAAGAAATTGTTGAGCCGCAACGTATCTGTTGTTGCAGCGAACAAGGAAGCAGCGTCTTCAGAATATGAGAATTATATTTCACTGAAAGAAACAGCTCGTCATCGTGGCATAAAATTCCTGTTCGAGACAAATGTCGGTGCAGGTCTGCCAATTATCAACACAATGAATGATTTGATGAATAGTGGAGACCATATTCTTAAGCTCGAAGCTGTTCTTTCAGGAACATTGAATTATATATTCAATACAATCAGTGCCGATATTCCATTCAGCAAGGCTGTACAGATGGCTAAGGAAGCAGGATATGCTGAGCCTGACCCACGCATTGATTTGAGTGGAAAGGACGTTTTGAGAAAGCTGGTTATTCTTGCACGCGAAGCCGGATACAAGGTTGAGCAACAGGATGTGAATATCAATCTGTTTATACCGGAAAATCTTTTCACAGGAACATTGGATGAATTCTGGAAGAATATTCCGGAACTTGACGAAAGCTTCGAGAAAAAGAGAAAACAGCTTGAAGCAGAAAACAAGCGTCTGAGATTTGTTGCTAAGATGGATAACGGAGCTTGTGAGATTGGATTGCAGGAAGTTGACAGCCGTCATCCGTTCTATGAACTCGAAGGCAGCAATAACATTATCATGATTTCCACAGAGCGTTACCATGAATTCCCTATGATAATAAAAGGATATGGAGCTGGCGCAGATGTTACAGCTGCCGGTGTTTTTGCTGATATAATATCTATTGCAAATATCCGATAACGCTCTAAGTGGCAACTATATAAAGTTAATAATGTCTGACATTTTCTTAAAACTAAGCTTCAGTTTGTAAAAACTTAGTCTTAGATTATAAAAACTAAAGCTCAGTTTATAAAAACTAAGTCTTAGTTTTAAGAAAATATAGTTATATATCTACTTTTTTTCTGGCTCTTGTGAAACTAAAATCAGGAACTTTAAACCAATTAAAAGGAGGAATATTGTGAAACATCTTATAATTCTTGGAGACGGCATGGCTGATGAGCCACTTGATGTATTGGATGGAAAGACTCCGTTGCAGTATGCCTCTACTCCTAATTTAGACCAATTGGCAAAAATGGGTGTAAGCGGCTATTTGAAAACCGTTGAAGATGGTTTCCATCCCGGAAGTGAAGTGGCTAATATGTCTGTGCTTGGATATGATTTGCCTTCAGTTTATGAAGGACGTGGCGTTTTGGAGGCAGCGAGTATAGGCGTTGACCTTCATCCCGGAGAAATAGCTATGAGATGTAATTTGGTTTGTATCGAAGGTGATATATTGAAAAATCACTCTGCAGGCCATATCTCAACTGAAGAAGCTGATGAACTTATAAAAGCTTTGAATGAAGAACTGGGCTCTGATATGGTGCATTTCTATACCGGAGTTTCCTATCGTCATTTGTTGGTGATAAAGTCCGGAAGTAAAGAGCTTGATTGCACTCCGCCTCATGATGTGCCTTTGCAACCTTATCGTCCTTTGATGATAAAGCCTCGTAATCACTCTGCGGAAAAGACTGCCGATATGCTGAATGAGTTGATTTTTAGATCAATGGAAGTGTTGGAAAATCATCCGGTAAATCTTAAGAGAGCAGCTCAAGGAAAAGACAAGGCTAATTGTATCTGGCCTTGGTCTCCTGGTGAAAGACCTGCGATGAAGACTTTGAATCAGCTTTATGGCATCGGTAAATCTTCAGTAATTTCAGCAGTTGACCTTATTCGTGGAATAGGAGTTTATGCCGGAATGAAAGTAATTATTGTCGAAGGTGCTACGGGGCTGTATGACACAAATTACGAAGGAAAAGTTTCAGCAGCGCTTGATGCTTTGAAAACAGATGACTTCGTTTATCTTCATATTGAAGCAAGTGATGAGGCTGGACATGAAGGTGACGTCAACCTGAAAATCAAAACAATTGAGAATCTTGACAGTCGCGTTGTCGGACCTGTTATGAAGGCTTTGTCTTCTTTTGGTGAAGACGTAGCAGTGGCTGTGTTGCCGGATCATCCTACACCTTGTGCAGTGCGAACACACACATCAAAGCCTGTCCCATTTGTCTTTTACAAACCAGGTGAAACACCTGACGCAGTTGAAGTTTATGATGAATTTTCTGTAGCAGAAGGTAAATACGGAATATTGGAAAAAGATCAATTTATTAAAGAATTCTTGAAATGAAATACTATAGTACAAATCACAGTGCAGACATGGCATCTTTGGAATATGCCGTAGTCAAAGGACTTGCTCCGGATAAAGGCTTGTTTATGCCCGAAAAAATAAATATGATATCTCCGGATGTAATTGCCAATATGAAGAATCTTTCGTTCAGCGAAATAGCTTGCCTGGTTGCAGAAAATTTGTTTGGCGAGGATATTGAGAAAGATGTTTTGGACAAAATCGTTTGTGATACGTTGTCTTTCGATGTCCCGGCTGTTTCTGTAAAGGACGATATATATAGCCTTGAGTTGTTCCACGGCCCGACTTTGGCATTTAAGGATGTAGGAGCACGTTTTATGGCTCGTCTTTCCGGATATTTTACAAGAAAAGAGGGAATGGACAGAGTGAATGTTCTTGCAGCTACTTCAGGCGATACAGGAAGTGCTGTAGCAAATGGTTTCCTTGATGTTCCCGGAGTTCATGTGTATGTCCTTTATCCAAAAGGAAAAGTTAGCCCTATTCAGGAATGTCAGTTCACTACATTAGGCAAAAACATCACTGCCTTGGAAATTGACGGAACATTCGATGACTGCCAGGCTTTGGTTAAAAGTGCTTTCCTTGATGAGGAATTGAATTCTGCGATGACACTAACTTCGGCTAATTCCATAAATGTGGCAAGATTGCTTCCTCAATCGTTTTATTATTTTTATGCTTATGCGCAGTTGGACAAGCTGGGTAAGGCTGATAATTTGGTGTTCTGTGTTCCAAGTGGAAACTTTGGTAATATCACAGCCGGATTATTTGCGCAAAGAATGGGATTGCCAGTCAAAAGGTTTATTGCAGCAAATAACCGCAATGATGTTTTTCTTGAATATCTTAATACCGGAAAGTATAATCCAAGACCTTCTGTAGCTACTATTGCAAATGCCATGGATGTTGGCGCACCAAGTAATTTTGCCAGAATATTGGATTTGTTTGGTGACAATGCTTGGGAAAATATAAGAAAACAAATTAGCGGTTTCCGTTATACTGACGAGCAAATTGCTGATACAATGCGAAGAGTATATAAAGAAACTGGATATATTCTCGATCCTCATGGTGCTTGTGGATTTGCTGCATTGGAGCAATCAATTGAATCAGGAGAAACCGGAGTTTTCCTCGAAACTGCTCATCCTGCAAAATTCAAGGACACTGTTGACGGAATACTTGGTATAGATATTGAAATACCTGAAAAGTTGCGTGCTTTTATGCGAGGAGAAAAGAAAAGCAGAGAGTTGCCGAAAGATTTTGATAATTTCAAGGCATTTCTGTTGGGAGAGTAATCTTTTCAACTTGTTGACTGAAAGTTGAGCTTGTGAAACTTTCATTATATATAAAATGTCAAAACTGCTCATACCTATAAATAATGGAAAGCAGTTTTGACATTTTGTGTTTTTAGAATTCTACTTTAACAACAACAGGGAAGTGGTCTGAAGGGAAATGACCATATTGCATATCATTCAAAACAGCATATTTCTCAACTGTTACATCTTTTGTTACCCAGATATAATCAATTCTGTTTTTCATTGAAGCTTCTAGTTTGAAACTGTTAGTTGTACCTTCTGTTCCGTATCTTGGAGTTTTACATATTTCATGAGAGTCAGATAGAAGTCCGTTTGCTGCAATTATTTTGATAGGCTCGTCAGTTGGAACGGCATTGAAATCGCCAGTTACGAAAATTGTATTTCCACTTGTTGCAATTTCTTTTATCTTTTTCAGCAAAAGGTGAGAAGATTCACGTCGTGCCACTTTGCCTTGGTGGTCGTAATGCACATTAAAGAAATAGAAAACTTTGCCATTTTCTTTATCTTTGAACTTTCCCCAAGAGCAGATACGATTGCAGCATGTTGCATCCCAACCTTTTCCCGGAGTATTCGGCGTTTCTGAAAACCAGAAATCTCCTTTGTCGAGCACTTCAAATCTGTCTTTCTTATAGAAAATGGCAGAATGTTCGCCGGCTTCTTCTCCGTCATCACGTCCGTGACCGATATAAGCATAACCTTTAAGTTCGAGAATGTTGTCCAGCTGATGTTTGAAACCTTCCTGAGTTCCGAATATATCGAAATCGTGATACATGATTAAGCCTTGAACTTTTTGAATTCTGTGAGGCCATGCATCATCTCCGTCATTCGGATTGTCTTGTCTTAGGTTAAATGTTGCTACATTCATTTGTGTTTTGTTTTCACTGTTATTCTCTGCCATAGCTTTAAAGTTGCCTATAAGCATCAAGGCTGAGATAAGGAAAATGTACATTTTTTTCATGACTGAAAATATTTTTTTATTGTTATTTGCGGGGCAAAGGAACATAAAAAACACAGATAATATGTTTATATGATATATCATTGTTGTTACATTATTGTTTCAGTTTTTTTATCAGTTCTGTATGTAAATGTATGCAAATGAGAATGAGAATACTAATTTGATACACATTTTTCCTGAATTGTAACATAAAGTTCCAATTTTGAAACAGTTATTATGTTGTATGGAATTATATTTGTCTCTGTGTAATATACAGTGCTAGATACTATGACAAACCTGGATAATGAAATAAGGATAAACAAGCTTATTAGTAGTTTGCAGAACCTGATGGAATCGGAAAAACTATACTTACAACCAAAATTAAATCGGAAAGCGTTAGCTGCAAAACTAAATACCAATGAACGTTATTTGGCTGATGCTATTCAGATAGTCATTGGTGTGACTGTTTCAGCTTTTATAAACCAATATCGCCTTAAACATTCTATGGATTTGCTAATATCTAATCCGTTGATGAAAATAGAAGATGTGGCTATAGAATCTGGTTTTACGTCAAGAGTTTCGTATTTTCGTGTCTTTATACGTGAATATGGCTTTTCTCCAACAGATTTCAGATATAATTATTTTGAGGGGAAAAGGAAGTAATAATTTTTCAGAGTTTATGGTATATTTTACAGAAAAAACTGCCGATGTTTTTCTAGAAACATCGGCAGTTTTCTTTTAAGATAACGGATATTATTTTAGAACGAAAAATCTATACCGCCCATAACAACTGCTTTCGGCATTGGGAAACCGTCGTTGATGCTATATCTTGTAGCTGTCAGGTTTTCTCCTTTGACAAATAGAGTCAGACCTTTTTCTTTCGAACCGAAGCGGTAGGCTACTTTAGCATTCAGAAGCGCATAGTCTTCTTTCTTTGTGCATGCTGCATCTGTATATAAATCCCAAATTGACTGCATATACACATCGAATGTAAAACGTCCCGGTGAATAAGTTACACCGGTATAAAGTTTATGTGCAGGAGCTCCATTGATAGGATTGCTCTGATGCAGATAACTATAGTTCATATCAAAATCCAAATTCTGCAGAATCTGATATCTTGCTTCAAATTCCAGACCTTTATTTATGAATTCACCGGTATTCATGTTCAATGGAGGTCGTCCTTCCTGAGGAACAGTCTTAATCATATTCTTACCATCAATATAGAATCCTGTCAATTCAGCGAATAATTTTCCATCCAGAAATGTTTGTCCGATTGAAAGCTCATAGTTTATCATGCTTTCCGGTTTCAAATCAGGATTCTGAGGAGGGAACATATACATTTCTCGGATATTAGGGCTTCTGAAACCTTTACCGACAGAAGCTTTGATTACGTTTCCTTCAAATGGACGGACTGTTACACCACCTTGCGGAACCCATTCGCCACCGAACACACTGTTGTTTTCATATCTGATACCTGCATTAAGGCTTATCATATCCAGGAAGTCCTGTTGCATTACAACATATCCGGCAGTTTCGTTTACGTTCTTGTCAACCATTGGTTCGCCTTTCCATGCTTTTCCACCCCAGTTCTTATAGTCCAGACCAAGAGTGAAATTATTTCCAGGGAACAGACGGAATGATTGGTAAACCATCAACCCTACATTGTGGTCATCTGATATGAACTGATATTGTTGAGGCTCTTCGCCGGCATAATATCCGTCGTTGATGTCATGATGTCCCCAGTTGTAGAAAAGTCTCACCGCACCACTAGTTTTCTCGAAATTGTTTTCAAAGGCAAGCGAGCTTGTTCCACGCAATATATCCATTATATTGTCATAGATTGGCTTGTCAATCATACCAGGATTCTGGTTCCATGATTTTGCAAGACTTAAATTACCTGTCGCCTTGTAATGTTCGTTGAAGCGATAACCAAGGTTCAGGAATCCGTTGGTGATATGGAATTTTGAGTCAGGTCTGTGTCCGTCAGTTCTGTCATGGTTAATGGAAACAAAACTGCTGAAGTTGCCAATATTATATCCGTTGTTGATCATATACTTCTGTGTGTTATATGATCCATACATTATTCTTGCCTGAGTTCTTCGTCCTTCCTGCTGATGGCGGCGTGTAATAATATTCACAACTCCACCCATAGCGTTTGAACCGTAAAGAAGTGAACCAGGACCACGGATTACTTCAACTTTGTCAACATCAGACGCAACATATGTATCCGGTAATGAATGTCCGAACAAACCTGCCCATTGAGGCTGACCGTCAAAAAGAACCAACACCTTATTTCCGCTACCGACACCACGAATATTTATCGTTCCTGCCGAACCTTCGGACACACCAAAACCGGTGATACCTTTCTGAGTAACAAACAAGCCCGGAACGCGATGCGACAGAACCGGAAGCAGAGCCGATTCGCTTGTCTTCTCTATTTCATCCCTTGTTATTACTGATATTGACAGAGGAACACTGTTCCTGTTTACCTCAATTTTATTTGCCGAGATAACAACACCCTTCAAATTAATCAAACTATCTGCTTCAATAACATTATTTTCTGCATATCCGCTTGCAGTAAGCAGTGCAGTTGAAGCAAGTAGGAAAAATTTCTTCATATACTTTTTTATTGATTAGCTGTAATTTCGAGGCAAAAGTAACACCTTTTTTATAATTAGTAGCACTAATTGCTGAAAAAGTAACACGAAGATTTAAAAAGGTAGCACGAATTTATGGGATTTTATTAATTAATCAGCCCTGCTCATCACCAGTTTTCCGTGCTTTATACCTTTTATTCCTATCAGATGGTCAGCAAGTTCCGTCAGACGGAATGCTTCTCCCATAACTGTTGTAATGTGCAGACAGAAATTCTTATTTATATAATATTGTGAAGACGATAGAATAACTTGCTGATATTCCTGCTGTATTGCTGATATGCGTGATGTAATGTCTTTCTTTACCTGGTCATACATTATAATTATGGTTCCCGCAACCACATGATTGCACTGCCATTTTGTTTCAGCCGTATTTTTTTCTATCAAAAAACGAATAGCCTGAGAGCGATTCGCAAAAGCATTCTCCTGAACATATTTGTCAAGAGCTTCCAATAAATCTTCTTCTAATGATACACCAAAACGCTTTAGTGACATATTACTTATAAGTTTTTGTTATTCAGTTGTCTAAGTAGAGTTAAAACGGAATTGTTAGTTTTAACAGCTGTAAAAATTGAGTTAAAGATAAAGAAAAAGATTATTTCCTATTGCAGTTTCATAATTAATTACTACTTTTGTGTTGTAAAACATAACCGAAGGATATGTTTTTTTGGTGAAAAGATTGTTAGGTGTTTAATTTACTGTATTTGTTTTTAGGTTATTTATGTTTCTAAGCCCTGAGGGGCAAATATTATGAAACAATAGTTTTTAAGGTTATGTTTTAATAGTTTTTGAACGGACAGATCCGAGAGGATTAGGCCGTTTTTTTATGCCCGTACGTTTCCTTCCTCCCGTATCCGTATGTTTTACAGTTGCTTGTTCTCAGTCGCTTTTATAAGTATTTCAGAAAATGAAATTGCAGATTTCTTTCTATATCTGTCTTTTGGCCAGAAAAGGAAACCTTTTGATGACAGATTCTCTGCGCATAAAATAGGAATCTGAACTAAATCCGCTTCTCCTTTGGTTGCAGCTTTAGTCAGTATTGTTGCCCATTTCCCTTTTCTCAGAGCATGAAGAATAGTGTGTACATCATTGATCTCAATATTAGCTTTCAGGCATATATTACCATTGTTGTGGCAGAGCTGGTCAATTCTTTTTCTTGTAGCAAACCCTTTTTCCGGTAAAATCAGTGGAATTTCCGAAAGTCTTTTCAGACTGATTGAAGACACTCCGGCTAAAGGATGCGATTTATGTACAACTGCACACAGTCTGGATGTAAACAAATGTACGGTTTCAAAAGATTCATCGCTAATTCCTTGAGGTTTGAACGACAGAACAAAATCCAGTTTGTTGTCCTCCAGCTTGTCTAGCAATTCCTCCGAAGTAGCAAACGTAATGTTTACCTTTATTTTAGGATACTTCTCTGTGAAAATATCCAAAGCATAAAGCAGCAAAGCATTAAGGCTGAAAGTTGAGCCAATATTCAACTCTCCGGATTCCAGTCCTTTAATGTCACGAATGATTTGCTTTCCGCTTTCCGCATCAGCAATAGCTTTGTTTACATAAGGCAGAAAAGCATTTCCGGCTTCAGTAGGAACTATACGTTTGCCGATTCTGTCGAACAGAAGTATTCCTAGCTCATCCTCCAATTGCTTGATTTGTTGGGATAATGTGCTTTGCGAAATATATAAAGCACGTGCTGCTTCCGAAAAATTCTTCAGTTCGCAAGCCTTCTGAAAGTATCTTAACTGTCTTAACTCCATTCTCTGTAATTGATTTTATCGATAGATGTCATCGGAAATATGCTTATTGCAAATATAGAGCAAATTTTTAATTCAATTTATTTTTGTGAAAGAAATCGGATGATTCCGATTAGTAGTAAGATAAACTTGATATAACGGTAAATAATATAGAATATGAAAAAGATTTTAACTCTATCCCTGGCATTATTATCGGCAACAGCTTTCTCTCAGTCTGTAAAAATAGAAAATGAAGGAATCCGTTTTTGTGAGAGCACATATCCATATAATAATGGAATTCTTGTAGCAAACTTCGGGACAGAAGCCCTTAACCCTTTGAACACAGAAGGTAAAGGGTACATATTGTTTGTGAAAGACGGAAAGAGCGAAGTGGTTGTTCCGGCAGACGGAAATCTTTCTGCTCCAAAAGGAATGTTTTTGCGAGATGGCTATCTTTATGTATGCGACGTGAATAAGGTTGTTGTCTATAATATCGGCAAAAAAGGCGCCAAGCCGGTGACAATCCAATTCCCTGAAGGAAACCTTTTCGTCAACGACCTTGTTGCCGATAAGAATTACCTTTATGCATCAGTTACTAATACTGACAAGATTTTCCGTATCGACATAAGCAATCCTGCTGCCCCCGGAAAACCTCAGGAATGGGCAACTGTGGCAGGTCCTAACGGTTTGCTGATGATTGATGGCGAAATGTATGTAGCTTCTTATCCGGCAGATGGCGTTACAAAAGATGTAAACGTAGTTTATAGAATAAAAAATCTGAGCAATCCGAGTCCGGAAAAATTCATTGAAGTTTCCGGTCAATATGACGGCATCGCATTGTCGAAAGACAGAAAAAGCATTTATCTGACAAACTGGACTCCGGCTCAGATTAGTCGTCTGAATCTTTCTGACAAATCTCTTGTTCCATTGGAACTCAACTTGCAGGAACCTTTGATTGGCCCTGCAGATATAACAGTTGCAAACGGTAAAATCTATATTCCGGATTTGCCAAACAGCAGAGTTGTGATTGTTGATGAGGAATAATATTTTGAGGAAAATTAAAATAGCTGCTTAGTGAATCAAGTAAAGAATAAGTATCTTTGCGTCGCTCCAGTGTTGGAGGAGTATTCGCCGGACTCAATTTTTCAGTTAACGAGTTGATAAGAAAACGAGTTGACAAGAATTTTTCTCTCCTTGTCAACTTGTCTCTGTGACCTTGTCAACTTCCTTAATCTGAACAACCAGCGAAAATTAACTCAATAACTTACGAACTCAAAAACTTAATACTTATTGTAATGGCTTGTATATTAACTATAGAAACATCTACAAATGTTTGCTCTGCAGCTTTGATTCTGGATGGAAAAGTTGTTTGTGAAAAAGTATCATACGACGGACCGTCACACGCTTCGCTAACAGGAGTATATGTTGAGGACTGCATAAAAGTGATGAAAGAAAAAGGATTGAAACTCGATGCTGTTGCAGTCAGCAGCGGTCCTGGTTCATACACCGGACTGAGAATCGGAGTTTCAGTGGCAAAAGGTCTTTGCTTCGGATACGGCATTCCGTTGATTGCCATTCACTCACTTGATATTATGGCTTATACAGCGATTAACCGAAATAATAATGAAGATTGCCTGTATTGCGCAATGATTGATGCTCGCAGAATGGAAGTATATTCTTCTTTGTATGACAACACAGGCAAGGAAGTCCGTAAAGTTCAGGCGGATATTGTTGACGGAGATACATATTCATCATACTTGTCGGCTGGAAAAGTTTGTTTCTTCGGTAACGGAGCTTCAAAGTGCAAGTCGGTAATTACAGATTCAAACGCCTTTTTCCTTGATGAAATTCATCCTTTGGCTTCAGAAATGGCAACTCTTGCTGAAAAGGCTTATTCAGAGAAGAAATTTGAAGATGTTGCATATTTCGAACCGTTCTATTTAAAAGAATTCCAGGCAACTATCGCCAAGAATAAGGTTTTGGGAAATACAAATTCGTAAATAAGATACGAGTTGACTAGGAAACAAGTTGACAAGGAGAAAAACTCTGGTCAACTTGTTTTCTTGTCAATGTTCTATAAATACTTCACAAATAAAGCATTTATTCTCAAAACTAAGCTTTAGTTTTTATAAACTCAGTCTTAGTTTGTAAAAACTGAACCTTAATTTGTAAAAACTAAGACTTAGTTTTGAAGAAAATATATTACTTTCCGCATTTTTCTGTATATAAATCAAACTAAGTAGATGAAACCTTACACCAGAAAATTCCTGATTTTAGAGATTCTACTATTGCTGTTTGTCTGGGCATTGATGCTGATTCCCGGAGCAGGAGAGTGGTATGCGCTTAATTTATATCCCGGATTTTCTGATATTCTCTCGCTTCTGTCGTCAGTCTTCCCGTTTTCGTTGAGTGATGTTTTTATATATGGAAGTATTATATTCCTGCTGATATATCTCATCTTAAATATTCGCCGTTCGGTATCAAATACGTTGGGTTTCATTTTCCGCTATCTGCTCTTTGCCTACGTATGGTTTTATCTTGCCTGGGGAATGAACTATTACAGAGATGATTTCTATACCCGTTCGGAAATCACTCCGGCAAAATATGACGAGGCAATATTCAAGGATTTCCTCAAATCATATATTGACACACTTAATTCCTTATATATCCCGATAAATCAGATTGATACCAATATGGTGAAAAAGGAAGTCCGAGCACGGTTTACAGCAATAGCTCCAGAATTCGGATTGAAACAGCCTAAGAATTTTCATTCCGTGAAACCTATGATAAGTACGCCGATGATGAGCAGCGTTGGCGTTATGGGATATATCGGCCCCTTTTTCAACGAAGCTACGGTGAGTGGCGACTTAAGACCGGTTCAATATCCTTTCACTTATGCCCACGAAATGTCCCATCTTCTTGGAACAGCCGGCGAAGGTGAGGCAAATTTTTATGCCTGGAAAGTATGCGTATCGTCCCAAAACGAAGTGCTCAGATTTTCTGGCTGGTTTTCTATACTGAGATATGTGATTTCAAACGCTTGGCTATGCCTGTCGGAAGAAGAATTCGACAAGTTCAAATCTTCTATAAAGCCGGAAATTGTGGAGTTATATAATTCGAACAATGCATATTGGCGTGAGAAATATAATCCTTATTTGGGTGAGATTCAGAATTATATATATGATATTTATCTGAAAGGAAACAATGTGGGCGGAGGAATGGAGAATTATTCTGAGGTGGTTAGGATGATTATTTCAAGTCGGAGAAATTGATATTCTCAACCTGTCTATGAAGCCTCGTCAACTTTTAAGTTAAGCAATATCCGAAACATAAATAAATATTATACTATTTTGTTTTTGTCCCGATATTTTTTCTTACCTTTGCCGCGCTATGGACATACAACCTACTACATATCATATTTTCATTCCGAGGCTCACATCCCAGTGTTGCCACGCAATTGCTCATGTCCATTGGTTTAGTGGCTTCCTATAATAGATTCTTTTCATATAATTTTTGGAGTTGACAAGTTAACGAGTTTACAAGTTGACAAGGAGCTATATTCTCATTCGTAGGGATATAGTATGTTTTACACCCTTGTTTTCTTGTCTCTGAAGCCTTGTCAACTATTAAGTTTCGCAAGCTCAACTTACAGATAACAAGTTAACAAGGAGACAAGTCAACAAGGTTTTTAGATGATAAATGTAAAGTTACAGTTGTTTTGACCTTGTCAACTTGTTTCTGAAGCCTTGTCAACTATTATAAATTACTATTTCAAAAGAATCATTTACACATTTATGTTTCAGATAATAGCAGTTCTTTTCGCAGGCGTAGGCATAGGCTATGCTTTGCGTAATTTCAGCTGGTTGCAGAAAACCGGCAAGACAATATCATACAATATATTTGTATTATTGTTTTTATTGGGCATTTCAATAGGAACCAACAAATCAGTGTTTGAGAATCTGTCGTCATTGGGGCTTCAGGCATTTCTTCTTGCTGTAGGCGGAACATTGGGCAGTGCATTGGCGGCTTTGGCAGTTTATAATTTTGTGTTCAGAAAGGAGGGAAGGAAATGAGAGAGAGTCTGATAGTTGTGTCATTCTTTGCTTTGGGTGCATTGATTGGCTGGAGTGGAGTTTTGTCTCAGTCTGCAATCGACGGAGATTATATAATGTATGCTTTATATTTCCTGATGTTTCAGGTTGGTCTGAATTTGGGAAGCGACAAGAAACTGAAAAGTATTTTGGCTGCAGTTTCGCCACGCATGTTGCTTATTCCTTTGGCAACGATAGGCGGAACGTTAGGTTTCTCTGCGCTGATTGGACTTTTCCTTTCACGCTGGAGTGTGTTTGATTGCATGGCTGTGGGTAGTGGTTTCGGTTATTACTCACTGTCGTCCATACTTATCACTCAATATAAGGAAGCAACGCTTGGTGTTCAGTTGGCTACGGAGTTGGGAACTATAGCATTGCTGACTAATGTGTTCCGTGAAATGTTTACTTTGCTTGGTGCGCCACTTCTTGTCAAATATTTCGGAAGGCTGGCACCTATCTGCACGGCGGGAGTGACTTCGATTGATGTTTCTCTTCCGGTAATTACCAGATATTCCGGAAAAGATTTGATATCAATATCTGTTATACATGGCATACTGGTTGACTTGACTGTCCCATTTTTTGTGTCATTTTTTTGCTCTATGTAAAGATTGTCATATCTTTGGAGCATGTTAAATATAAATTTTTTAGAGATATGACAATTTTGATTATCATCGCTGTAGTTGTGGTGCTGGGTTTGTGGGTAGCGTCTATCTACAACCGTTTGGTGAAACTGAGAAACAATCGTGAAAATGCTTTTGCAGACATAGACGTTCAATTGAAACAGCGTCACGACTTGATTCCGCAGCTGGTGGCAACAGTAAAAGGATATGCTGCGCACGAGAAGGAAACTCTGGACCGTGTTATTGCTGCACGTAACGGAGCAGTAAATGCCAGCTCAATAAACGATAAAATCGCAGCCGAAAATGTACTTACATCTGCTTTGGCTGGTTTGCGTGTGACTCTTGAGGCTTATCCGGATTTGAAAGCAAACCAGAATTTCAATCACTTGCAGGAAGAAATTTCGGATGTTGAGAACAAGCTTGCGGCAGTTCGCCGTTATTTCAACTCTGCTACGAAAGAGCTTAACAATGCAGTTGAAACATTCCCGTCAAATATTTTTGCCGGAATGTTCGGTTTCAAGAAAGAAATGATGTTTGACCTTGGCGAGCAGCGTTCAACACTTGAACAGGCTCCTGAAATCAAATTCTAATGGAATACGTTGGTATACAGACGCAGCAAAGCAGGAACAATTTCCGTTCTCTGCTTTTGCTTTTTATGTTCCCTTGTCTGGTTGTAGGACTGGTTTATCTGTTCTGCTATCTTTTTGTGTGGGTGAATCTTACGGGACAAGGTTATCCTCTTTCGGAGATGTTCCCTTATGCCAACTATTATTTCGTGCGTTGGGCACCTTATGCTTTATTGGGTGTTATTGTCTGGTTTATAATCGCATATTTTGCCAACACACAGATGATAAAGGTTGCTACCGGAGCAACTTCGCTTGAGAGAAAAGACAATAAGAGAGTATACAATCTGGTGGAAAATCTTTGTATGAGCCAGGGTATGAAAATGCCTAAGATAAATATTATCTATGATGACTCGCTCAATGCTTTCGCCAGTGGAATAAATGAGAAAACTTATACAGTCACTCTGTCAAAAGGAATAATTGATAAGCTGAACGATGAAGAACTGGAGGCTGTAATTGCGCATGAGCTGTCGCATATCCGCAATCACGATGTACGCTTGCTTATTGTTTCAATCGTATTTGTCGGAATATTCTCTATGATTGCCCAGATAGCTTTCCGTACGTTCCTGTATGCTCCGCGTCAGCGCTCATCAGACAATAATAACAATAAAGGTGGAGCTGCTTTGATGATTCTCATTGCAATGGTAGTTGCTGCCATAGGTTATTTCCTTGCAACATTGATGCGCTTTGCCATTTCCCGAAAGAGAGAGTTCCTTGCAGATGCAGGCGCAGCAGAGATGACCAAGAATCCTTTGGCGTTGGCTTCGGCTTTGCGTAAGATTTCTGCAGACCCAGACATTGAGGCTGTAACTCGTGAGGACGTAGCTCAGCTTTTCATCCAGCATCCGGGAAAACAGGCTGCCGGTTTTATAGGCAAACTAGGCGGACTTTTTGCAACACATCCGCCTATTGAAGAGAGAATCCGTGTTTTGGAACAATTCTGATTGTGTGGATTTGTTCAGATTCTTTTCTTTCTCCAGTTTCCTTTCCAGAGATAAAAGAACGAAAACATAATCATTATATCATAGACATGCTCTGTTGTCCAGCAAACGGCAACATCGGCATGTTTATGATATACAACGAAAAGAGTGTATAATACGTATGTCGTTACACTCAGAATCTCCAGTCGCAATGCAATCTGAGTGTTTCCTGTTCCCGAAACACAGAAGAAAAATATAAAAGCCGGAACAGCTATTATATATGAAGAAAGCATAACCCACAGAGAATTAACCGAGGCTTCAATCAGTTCGTGATTGTCCGTATATATTCCCAACACTTCTTTTGGAAACAAAGCTATCAGCAGCGAAATTGGAAGGACAAAAGCATAGCAAAGTTTTATCATTCTCCGGCAAAGAGGAAGCACATCGTCGGCTTTCCCGGCACCGATAATATTGCTGACCAATGAGCTGTTTGTCGATGCAAATGCGTTTACGAACATGAAAAGGAATGACGAAATGCTTCGCACCACGTTGGTGATAGCGAGCGGACGCTCACCGTGATGTTCCATTGCCACAAAGAAAATAAACCAGGCAACAAAGGCAAAGCCGTTCTGAATCATCACCCAAATTGATACGCTTAATATCTGTTTCAGCATTTTCCAGTCTATGCGGCTTTTGCGGAACATTCCGTATTTCTTGTAATCTACATACTTGTATGTATAAATAATGAAGAATATAACAGACACTGCTTCAGAAATTGATGAGGCTATTGCTGCACCCTTTATTCCCAGTTGAGGAAAACCGAATTTACCGAAAATAAGAATATAATTCAGAACAATATTTGTTCCGACCATCACAAGCGAATTCGCCGTAAGTGTTTTTGTATTAGTCGTTCCCACATAAAACGCACGGAACATTACGGCAATGAATGAGAAGAAAAATCCATATATACGCCAGTCGATGTAATCAAGCGTTGCCTGATACACAGCATCAGATTCTATAAGTCCTCGAAGTAGGACAGGAGAGTAGAATCGTGAAAAGCAGAACAGCAGAGTTGCGAAAAACAACAGGAAAACTGAACCCTGAGTGAAAACTTCGCCGATACGTTCGTATTCCTTTTCTCCATTTCGTCTTGCCATCAGAACTTGCGCACCAACGCTGAATCCGAAACCGAGCATATAAATTACAAGATAATAGACTCCTGCAAGTGCCGAAGCTCCAAGTTCCACTTCGCCGACTCTTCCAAGATATGCTGTGTCGGTGAGACTTATTGCATGTTCCATCAATAAACTCATCAGAACCGGAAATGTTATTTTCAGAATCTCTTTGTTGCTGTATTGCATATTTGATTGTTTTTAAGTTATGAGGAGCGCAAAGGTACTAATTTTTCAAGTCTGTATTGCATATTAAAATATAATTCGTAATTTTGCGAACAACAAACAAGGCGGTTATTGAATATATGGAAAAGAAATATACAGAAGAACAGGAAAGACTGGCTCGTTTTGCCAAGGCAATGGGACATCCGGCGCGTATAGCCATACTTCAGTTTCTGGCTTCGCAGGAAAGTTGCTTTTTTGGTGATATTCACGAAGAATTGCCAATAGCAAAAGCAACTGTGTCACAGCATCTGAAGGAGCTGAAAGATGCGGGACTTATCCAGGGAGAGATTGAAACTCCTAAGGTGAAATACTGTATAAACAGGGAAAACTGGGAAATAGCCCGTAGAATGTTTGGTGATTTCCTGAAACAAAACTTATCTGAAAAAGAGAGCTGCTGCTGAACGGCTCTTTTTTTGGAATATATGTTCGTTGTTTTGCGAATAACTAACATTAGTGGGAAGTTGACAAGGCTTCAGAGACAAGTAGACAAGGAAGATTAAATAAATCACGATAATTCTAAATAATTCAGATATATGAAAAGGATTTTGTTTTTATTAGGCTTATGCCTTGCATTCATATCATGCAATATGAATGCTAAAGATGATTCTGCAAAAGCAGCTGAGAAAGAAACAGTCAAAGACCATGTTGAAGTATTGTATTTTCATGGAAAACAGCGTTGTGCCACTTGCATAGCCATAGAAAACAATGCAAAAGCTGCATTAGAGGAAAATTTCGGTGAGCAGATGAAGAATGGTGATGTAGAGTTCAAAGTGATAGACATCAGCAAGGACGAAAATGAGAAGATTGCTGAGAAATATGAAGTTACATGGTCTTCTCTTTTTGTCGTAAAATATAAAGAAGGAAAGGAAACTTCTGAGAATATGACGGAATTTGCATTCGGAAATGCACGTAAATCTCCCGAAGTGTTCAAGGCTGGAGTGGTGAGAGTTGTCAATGAAATGCTGAAATAGACTTATTCCTATGGATTGGTTACAGACATTGTTGGACAACAGTTCTACTCCGTTGCTGACCGCATTCCTTTTGGGTTTGCTAACGGCACTTTCTCCTTGTCCGCTTGCAACTAATATAGCTGCAATCAGCTTTATTGGAAAAGATATTGAAGATCGTAGAAAGATATTCCGAAACGGTTTGCTATATACACTTGGACGTATAATCTCATATTCAGTGTTGGGTATTGTGCTTATAATGATATTGAAGGAAGGTTCAAGTATGTTCGGAGTGCAGAAGACAATCGGAACTTGGGGTGAACTGGTTATAGGTCCATTACTTATTGCAATCTCGGTTTTTATGCTTTGGGGAGAAAAATTGAATCTTCCAAAATTTGGCTTCAACGGAAATGCCGAAGGACTTGCAAAAAGAGGTGGATTTGGAGCTTTGCTGATAGGCGTACTTTTTGCATTGGCATTTTGTCCGACAAGTGGAGTTTTCTATTTCGGAATGCTGATACCGATGTCTGCTACCGCAACAGCCGGCTATTTATTGCCTGTAGTATTTGCTACCGCAACTGCCTTGCCAGTACTTATTGTTGCCTGGATTCTGGCATTCAGTATGCAGAAGATTGGAGTTTTTTATGGTAAAATGCAGATATTCCAGAAATGGATGAATATCGTGGTTGGGATTATATTTCTTGTGGTGGGAATATATTATTGCGGGATTATGTATTTGTAAATGATTTATTTGAAGTTGACAAGGCTTCAGAGACAAGTTTACAGGGAGAAACAGCTTTTTACCTGAAGCCTAGTCAACTTGTTAATTAATAACCAACATAAATATAAATAAAATGGAAATCAAAGTATTAGGTCCTGGTTGTGCCAAATGTAAATCAACCTACAATGCAATTGAGAAAGTAGTAAAGGAAAACAACCTTGATGTGCAACTTAGCAAAGTTGATGATATTATGGAAATTATGAAATATAATATCATGACAACACCGGCAGTTGTAGTTGACGGAGTTGTGAGAATCAAAGGCCGTGTTCCTTCAGAGAGCGAAGTGAAAAGTATCCTGGGAATCTGATATACAAAGACATGATACAGGATTTTGCAGACTGGCTTGTTTATGGAGTGTTTGGACTTAGCGCCGACACTCCGCTTGGAGTTGCCGTAAACTTCTTCTTTTATGACACTATAAAGATTCTTATTTTATTGTTCTTTATCAGTGTGCTGATGGGAATTGTCAATGCATATTTCCCGATAGAACGTTTGCGCCAATATCTGGTTACGCACAAAATGTATGGATTGCAATATCTCCTGGCTTCAGTGTTCGGTGCAATCACTCCATTTTGTTCGTGTTCTTCTATACCTTTATTCATCGGATTTGTGAAAGGAGGTATTCCTTTGGGAGTGACTTTTGCATTCTTAATCACTTCCCCTTTGGTAAATGAGGTGGCTGTGGCAATGTTCCTTGGTTCATTCGGACTGAAGGTAACACTGATTTATGTTATCAGCGGAATTATGCTTGGAGTTATAGGCGGATTTGCGTTGGGCCGTATGCGTTTGGCACCATATCTTAGCGACTGGGTCAAGCAAATACAGGCAGATTCTTCATCACAGTCATTGGAATGGGAAAAAGACAATACATCCTTTGCCAAACGATTGCCGACAATCGTTGGTGATGCCTGGAAAATAGTGAGTGGTGTGTTAGTCTATATACTTATAGGAATTGGTATAGGTGCCTTTATGCATGGATATGTTCCGGAAGGATTTTTCGAGCAATATATGTCGAAAGACAATTGGTATGCAGTGCCTTTGTCAGTTATTCTTGCAGTACCAATGTATGCAAATGCAGCCGGTATTGTTCCTGTGATAGAAGTATTTGTTGCAAAAGGAATTCCAATGGGAACAGCGATAGCCTTTATGATGGCAGTTGTTGGACTTTCTCTTCCGGAAGCTACACTGCTTAAGAAGGTTATGACTTGGCGTCTGATAGGAATATTTTTCGGAACTGTAGCTTTTTTCATAATTTTGTCGGGCTATTTGTTTAACTATTTATTGTAATAAATGAAGTTTCACAGACACTTTGGTTAAGATTTTATTTTTCTTGTCAACTTGTCTCTGAAGCCTAGTCAACTAACATAATGAAAGTATTGATTCTCTGTACAGGAAACAGTTGCCGAAGTCAGATGGCTCACGGCTTCTTGCAGTTGTTCGGTAATGATATAGAAGTCTATTCCGGAGGAACAGAACCGGCAGCACAGGTAAACCCAAAGGCTGTTGAAGTAATGAAAGAGGTAGGAATAGATATCAGCTCACATATTCCTACACATGTAAATACATATCTCGATCAGGAATGGGACTATGTAATAACAGTCTGTGGCGGAGCAAATGAAAGTTGCCCGGCTTTTCGTGGGAAAGTAGGCAAACGCCTTCATATCGGTTTTGACGATCCGTCTCATGCAACAGGAACACAGGAGTTTATTGATTCTGAGTTTCATCGTGTGCGTGATGAGATAAAGGAAGCATTTGCCCGTTTTTATGCTTCATGTAAATGATAGATATTATTTTTTATACTAAGTAAACGAAAAATTGTATTTATCAAAAATCTATCGAATTAGCCGGAACAGTATCACTTTTATTGAAAATCGACTTTCATGCTAACTCCATAAATCTCGATTTTACCTCTAAAAAAATAAAATTCCGGCTTTTTCTAATTCTTTTCAGGAAATGATTGCAATGACTTTGGTCAGTTATCTAAATCGTTCCATAGTGTCTTCACAATGATTTGGTACACTCATTGCAATCTTCTCCTGAAACCATTGTAATCATTTTTTTAACAAATGCTTTTCCTTCCGAAGAATCACCCTTTTCCGTGGTGAAATCCCTAAAAATATCACATTTTTTACTCTGGAATGAAGATTTTTATGTTCAAATTCTGAATGATAAAATGTAGTGATACAGCCATTATATCTGTCATAATTTTATTCCTCTGCAAATATCATTACAATTATCTTTTCTATAGAAAGCAAAACCACGAATATCCTGTCAAATTGTATTTTCTGAATTTCATGAGACTGTCATCTTTTTGAATTTTCCGTGATTTGTGCCGAAATAATGGAATCTCAGACGGGTTGGTTTGACAATTTGGTAGGGTGACAAAATGTAAGATTGGAGGGAAGGTAAATCAGTTGAAGACATATCTGAAAATAGGTTGCACACTTTTTCTAAAAAGCATGCACCCTTTTTGAAAAAAGGATGTATACTTTTTAGAAAGGCATGTTTTATTCAGTATCCACACTTGATTAAGCATAAAAAATCCTTTGTTCATTGTTATGCCAGTTAAAAACATTAACTTTGATAAAAAGAAAAACATTTATGAGCGGAGAAGACTTAAAGAGACAAACAGGTCTAAATATACCTGATACAGGAAAAGGTAAATATTTGTTGCATTTTTTACAATAGTTCAAAATGAAGGAACAGAAATGCTGAAAGGCAATAAACGATTTTCATTATGACCAATATAAATAAAATATCCATCCGTTTTTTTGATGACAGAGAAGTTCGTGCCATTTGGGATAACGAAAATTCCAAATGGTGGTTTTCTGTACTCGATATTGTAGGAGTGCTTAATGCTCAGGATGATTATACCAAGAATAGAAATTACTGGAAGTATCTGAAAAACAAGCTGAAGAAAGAGAATAATGAAGTGGTTAGTGTCACTAACCAGTTGAAATTAACTGCACCTGACGGAAAGAAAAGACTTACAGATGTCCTTGATAACTCAGGCGTTTTTTCTCTAGCAGCATGTTTGATTTCCTAAATGTTTAATATGAAAAAAGATGAATACTCGTAAAAATAAACATAAATAATCATGAGAAAAGCAAGTAGAGAAATGGACAGTGTCTGGGCATTGGAAGTTATGCGCAAGGCACCATATATAACAGTTAGTTTTACACGTCCGGATGGAAGTGCGTATGGATTGCCGTTGTCATTGGCAAGTGTGAGTGATGATGTGTGGTATTTTCATTGCGCTTTGGAAGGAGATAAGCTTGATGCCATTGCTTCGCATCCTGAGGTTTGCCTTTCTGCAGTTACAAAATGTGCTCCAACTATTGGACCCAAAGATAGTTCTTTTACTATTCAATATCGTTCGGCAATTGCTTTCGGAAAGGCTGAACTTGTAGAGAATGACGAGGAAAAAGTGTTGGCATTGCGGGCTATTTGTGAGCGTTTCTTACCAAATCATATGGATGCTTTTGATGATGCTGTGAACAGAAGTCTTGCTAGAACTGCGGTAGTGAGGATCAGATTGACATCTGCGCCAACAGGTAAACGTAAGCAGTATGATAAGAATGGGGATGAGATGAAATATGGAAGGATGGAGTAGATAATGGTATATAAACATGTAATTTCGGATTATTGATTTTTTAATATAAATATATGACAGAACGGGAAAAAATGCTTGCTGGAGAGTTGTATGATTGTGGTGACGAACAATTATTAAAACGATGGCATTATGCGAAAAAACTACAATTACAATATAATTCAGCAGATACCACAGATGTGATAACTTTAAATAGAATATTGGATGAACTGCTTGGAAGTAGGGGAGAAAATGTGTGGATTACTCCTCCTTTTTATGTAGATTATGGTGAGAATATTCATATTGGCAAAAATGTGGAGATAAATATGAATTGTGTTTTTCTGGATTGTAATCTAATAACTATAGGTGACTTTTCTGGAATAGGACCTGGAGTACATATTTATACCGTATTTCATCCGATAAATCCCGATGAACGTATAGATAAAAATAGTAGTTTTTGGAAATCACAAACGGCTCCTGTCAAGATAGGAAAAAATGTTTGGATTGGTGGAGGTAGCATTATATTACCTGGAGTGACAATTGGGGATGGAGCGACTGTTGGTGCTGGTAGTGTGGTTACAAAATCTATTCCTTCAAATTGTGTTGCTGTGGGGAATCCTTGTAAGGTTATAAAGAAATTATGAATATAAAGAGGCATATAATCCTATGACTGGAAATTTATGGATTTTAGTATTGCTGACAACATTCATTTCTCCTATATTGGTCGGAAAAATTATTAGGAACAAAAATTAATAGTTATATCTTTATGATATCAGATGAAACAATATTTAAAAACAATCTAAAAGGCAGACTTTCCAAAGCACAAGTGATGTATTATGCCAAAAGTTTTCATAATGATGAGTATAGCATTTCTTCATTGTGTGACTTGATGTTGTCTTCTTCTGATGAACGTGTTGCATATAATGCCGCATGGATATTATATCATTTATCTGTAGAGGATAAGAATATGTATTTGAAGCCATTTTACGACAGGATTGTTGATATGGGTATATCTCCAGATATTAAAATTCGCCGTGGGCTTGTCCTTTCTACAATTGTTGATATGGTTACAACTGAAAATTTCCGGACCGACCTATATGACTTTTGTATTGTAAAGATGAATGACAGGAAAGAAAGCGACAGCAGCCGCTCCGTAATGATAAAACTGGCGGCAAAAATGTGTCAGTCTTTTCCGGAACTGGCTGCTGAACTGGCTGTTTGTCTTGAAACTCTGAGAGAGGAAACAAAGCCAAGTATTGCTACGGCTTGCAGGAATGCGTTGAAAATATGTGAGAGATTTTGAATTTTATCATATTTCCTTTTTCAGAATATACATTTGCTCCAACTTCCCTTTAATGACTTGTTTCTGATAATCAAGCAGTCGGATTCTGTTTTCTTCAAGTTTATAGAATGTAGAATCGTTTTTCTCACCGATTGTAATAAGGAAATTGTCTTTAACAAAATAATGGCCATTGCTTTCGAATTTGCTGTCACGTTCAATATAATCATAAGTCAAGTGAAAAGTATTGTCCTTTCTTATGATTAATGTGACATTAATGCCCGGGCAATCTGCTGCCGGAATAGTTCCTTTGTATGTTCCTTCGTAGTCGAGGGAATTTTCAGCGTTATGTCCGTCACTGATAATATTACCAGATATTTCTTTTTGGTATTTCTCAATATTATCAACTTTCTTGTATTCGATTTTGTATTGAACACCTTTTGCTCCTGTTTTGCCTAATGATAACTGTTCGGGAGATGAGCTGACGATATTAAATGTATCAGAAAATTCAATAGTAATACCATTCCCTATACTTTTTCCATTTAGGATTAGCTGGTTAGTTTTTTCAAGATGTTTCCAACTTTCATATTTTAAAGTGTACATCCCGATTGATGATGCTTTTCCACCAGACTCAATACAAATACCTTGTACTATTTGTTTGTTAACGGGCATGATTTCTATCCAATTACCTTCCAATTGGATTCTATCCTTGGTTGACTCATCCTGCGAAGAAGATGTATTGTTACATGCCATGTTTAGAGATAACCCAATACCAATTAATCCTATAAATACATTTTTCATATTCTTTCTTTTTTAGTTTAAGGCTAATGTAGTTCGTTTACTTTGTTGGATAAAATAAAAAGTTGGTGTTTGTATGAAATATACATTCTAATGTATGAAATGCATATTGATGATTATTTCTTGAACACTATATAATTACGTTTAGGATATTGTTCATTTTCTGGTTTCCCTATTAAGTTAAGTTCTCCATTGTTGTTACGATAGAAACCGAAACTGTCTCCTCCAACTAAGTATATTGCATCTTGAAAACCTAAATCGGATATTGCTTCTGAGAAATCATATAGTGATTCACGTTTTTTGCTGATAATAATATATGTCTGATTGTTCTGAACAATTAGTGCACGTCGGTAAGACTTTCCTTTAAGGATGTTTTTCTGAATGTTTCCTTCAAAAACCAGAATGTACTGGCGGAATAAAGAGCCTTGCTTATCCATGCAAATATCTTTAATATTATTATCGGTTGATATTCCTATTTCAAGTTTACCTTCAATTATGCTACAATAACCAACTTTTCTCTTTCCTCTGCTTATTTCATTCCCTTGTAGGATGAAATCCCCGACAATTTCTTGATTGTCTTTTCTTACATCAGCTGCAGGGAGAGCCAAAACTGTGCTTTGATCTGTTGTATCCGGTAATCCAATTTGTAGTTCTGGTTTTAAATTATGCAGAGCTAAAATTAAAAGAGGAACATCATTTATTGAGTCATTGGATATATTTATGCTTGAATTGGTATTTTCTGTTTTGAGAGTTTGTAACTCAGTAATGTTTTCTTGAGTTTGTTCAATATTACTATTGTCATGATTGTTTTTTTGTAAAAAACAAAAATACAGAAAGGCGAGGGTTAATATAACTGCAATTATAATAAAGACTATAATGGCATAGCTTTTTTTCACTCGTCTTTCATTAAAGCTCTTTTGTGAACCTAAAACTTGTATTTCATCTTCTTCTCTTCTCATAAATCAATTTCTTTTTCTAGTAAAATTTTCAGTTGTTTCAATGCTTCTTTTGAGGCAACCAGATTAAACGATTCATTGAAAGACATGTCTGACAAGACTAAAAGCTGTTTTGTGATATTGATTTTATAAATGTAATCACGGTTAATAATGAGACTTTTTCCAATCCTGATGAAAGTTGAAGCTTCTTCTTTTAGTTGGGCTTCAATAATTTTCTGGCATTGGGAAAGATTAAATGTAAACACGTGTTCAGTCCTATCATTTAGAATTATAGTGGAGTAATTTCCATCAGAAGAAATGTAAACTACCCTTTCCGGCTTGACTCGGATCAGTTCGTTTGTTGTTGAAATTATTAGAATCTTCTTCATAAGAACATAAACTCAAATTATTCTAAGTGACTATTTAGAAGCTGGATTTACATTGAATGTTATACAGTTATCCCCATCTTCCTCATAAGAAAACAAGCATTCATATTTTGTGCTACACCTTCGCGAAGCTGATAGGAGAAAGTAAGTTCATTGTCCGTAATATCTGCTTCAAATCTGTAGTTCTTTATTTCATTTGGAAATTCTTCTTCAAGAGAACCAAGCACTAGGTCGTGAGTGGCAATAATACCGCAACTCTGCAGTTTAACAAGCTGTTTCATCAATGCCATAGAGCCTTTCTGTTTGTCGGCAGAGTTTGTCCCTTTCAGAATTTCGTCGAGAATTATAAACAGTTTTTCTCCTTTCTGCAATCTGTCGATAATCATCTTTAGTCTTTTCAGTTCGGCAAAGAAATATGATTCGTTACTTGCAAGAGAATCTGATGTTCTGAGGCTGGTTACGAGATGAGCCGGATAGAAAATCATCTTTTCTGCACAGACAGGCAATCCGGTGCAAGCCATTAGATAGTTTATTCCCACAGTTCTGAGGTATGTACTTTTTCCTGCCATATTTGCTCCGGTGATAATCAGGAACCATGGCGATTTTGGAATGTCTATTTTGTTTCTTACGCAAACATCTCGGTTTATAAGCGGATGTCCCAGAGCTTTACCTTTCATAACGAAGTAATTGTCTGAAACTTCAGGATATATATAGTCCGGATGATTGAAAGCATAATTTCCCATTGATAAATATGCATCTATTTCGGCAAGAGCTTCAATCCATCCGACAATATCATTATGATGTCTTTCTTTCCATTTTACAAGGGCGATAGAATGACGTGTATCTCTCATGAAAAGTATATTCAGAATCGCGCCGGCAAGACTGAATCTTTGGTTTAGAGCACCGATGTGTCGCGATAATGTTTTCAGAGATTCTGATGCCATGCGGTTATTATTCTTAAGTTTTTCTGATATTTTCTTTAATTCAGAAGATGTAAATTCTTCGTTCTCGATAACTTCTATAAGGCTTGAATATGTTTTCAGTATATTCTCCATTTTATCCACAGAGTTGTATAACAGCATGACTTGTTTGCTGTTCCAATAGGCAACAACAATTGCCACGATTGAATATATACCAATCCATTTCTCCTGAATCAGTCCGAAAGAATTGCAACCTATCAGTATGACCCAAATTGCGGGAACAATCCAAGTCAATATTTTCCAGACAGGACTAGCTATGCTTTGGTCGAAGTCTTGTCTGATTTTATCCAAAATCTCTATGGATTTGTTGTTTTCCTTGTTAACCTTTCCAAGAGTATAGAAGTGTTGGAATAAATCCTGGCGTTTGGAAAGCTCTGTTATTGCTTCTTGTCTTGACAAAACATCTTCTTTTTTGTCGGCAGGATTAATAAACCATTCGGCTAATAGTTTTTTCCCTTGAGCAGTAACCGTTCTGTTGAGAGACTGGAAGAAAGACTTGTTTCCAAATAAATCTAAGTCTAGCGAAAATGAATGTTCGCCGTCAATCATTTCTTTTGCTCCGTCGAATGCGCTGAAATCATAGTTTATGGCATTCAATTCATCTTCATTCAGTTTTAATCTGGTTTCGGTGTATGTCCTTTTATAGAAATATTTGTTGTGCACAACCATTAGTGCGATGAATGGAATTGCAAATGCTATAGTTAACAGCACTAGTGTAGTCCAACTTTCATCTCTCAATAAATAAAGAGAAATGGCAGCTCCTAAGAATATTATAAGTCTTATCGTCCCAATCAGATGGATTCGTTTGTTTAGTGTAGAGATTTTCTGTTTCAGATTCTCACAATTTGATGTATAGAAATTTATAATGTCTTTCATCAGTTTTTTAGATTTTAAAATTAGTTGAAACTATGAATTTCAGATAATGAATGCGAATATAATAAAACATTTATTATTTCTGTTTGTTTTCTTCTTTATCAATAACTTTTAAAACCTTATCCACTTCTTTTAGCGAAGGCATAATTTCAGGATCAATCCATGTAAGGAAGTCACTTATAACCTTATACATATCCTTGACATATGAAAAATCACATTTCCTGTTCACAAAACATATAGGTTCATTGTGGTTTATTCGGTTACGCAACTCACGAATCTGTACTATAATATCATTAATTTCCTTACGTCCATATCCAGAAGGTAACTTCTTGAAAATACGACAAGGAACTCCTGAAAGCAGGGCATAATGATGTGTTTCGTAGAAGCTGTTCCAAAAGCCTAATGTTTGTTCTGCAATCACTCGTCCAGTCGTTACTTTAACGCCTCGGTCTGTTATTTTCTTTTCTGCTTTTTGAACCTCCTTAAGTATATAATCATTAGTAACTTTCTTCTTTGTTCGCTTATTTATATACGTTAAGGAAGGAGCAATCATAAATCCTGATTTTTGATTAATAATCCAGTTGCCATCAGAAAAATGGTATGCCAAAGCATAATGCAACTGATTACGTAATATTACTTCAAATGAAGAAAGCAATGGGTGAAAAGCTTGTGCTATCTTCAAGTTTGCAAAATAAAGCATGACTGCCTTATTCTTATCGCGGTTAGTTGCTCTGTAATATTTAGAGACCCTCGAATTAGAATATAATCTGACTACTTTTTTGTATTTCATTTTGCTTATTCAAATAAAAACGATAACTTTGTGTCGTAATGCTTGGTCAAGCCTCTGTTATCAAAACACGTAACCAAGTTAAGGATATACCCGTTCATCAAGAACGGGTTTTTTTCGTTTATTCCTCTCTCATTATTTTTTACTCTACAAATATACTAAAATATTAATGGGATTAAAATCAGTACACTACTGGATTTTGTTATTAGTATAAAACCTACTATTTCTCAATAGTTAACCCGTAACAAATAGAATAAATATCTATTTATAAATCATATAAGACTCTTCATTATTAAACTTGTATTCTGATAATATAATCCAGCAATTAGATAAAAAGACCAAAAAACGCTATCTTTCGAATATTGGATATAAGAATCTTGTCAGTATTTTTGTGTCATACAATCACATTGTGTAGTTTTATGACGTTTGATTAATTGACTAATTAGCTTGTAAGTTCAACATCGCATATTACGGTGATTTGTTGAATTTGCCGAGCATCAGTAAATTTTATTTCTCATAATTTATGAAAAGAGTTTTTTTACCTTTATTATCCGTTTTAGTTTCATTTGCTTCTTGTTCAGAGCATAAACCGGAATATCAGACAATAACAACTCCTACAGGTAATTGGGAATTGGTGTGGAATGATGAGTTTGACTACGAAGGCTTGCCAGACTCAACAAAGTGGAGTTATGATACAGAAGGTAATGCCTGGGGCTGGGGAAACAACGAAGCTCAGTTTTATACTTCGGAGGATAAAGATAATGCTTGGGTTAGTAACGGAATGCTTACAATCACGGCAAATAAGGAAAAAGCAGGAGACAAAGACTACACTTCAGCCCGATTAATCACAAAGGGCAAAGGTGACTGGCTTTATGGCCGTTTTGAAATCCGCGCAAAACTGCCGACAGGAAAAGGAACCTGGCCAGCAATCTGGATGTTGCCAACTGATTGGGAATATGGTGGATGGCCTGCCAGCGGTGAGATTGATATTATGGAAAATGTAGGTTATGATCCTGATACAATTGTAGGTTCGGCACATACTCAGGCTTATCATCATACCATAGGAACGCACAAGAATGCAAGAATAGGATGTGCGGATTCATATAAAGTATTCCATACTTATGCATTGGAATGGGAAAAAGATGAATACAGAATTTATCTTGATGATATTCATTATTTCACTTTCAAAAATGAACATAAGACTTTCAAGGAATGGCCTTTCGACAAGCGTTTCCACTTGTTGCTTAACCTTGCCATCGGTGGAAATTGGGGTGGAGCTCAAGGTATAGACGATACATTATTTCCGCATAAGTTCATAGTTGATTATGTTCGTGTTTATAAGAAGAAAGACTGATATATTTATAGCTATGCGTGAAAGTTTGTTGTGTAATTAAAATGTGTGAAATGAAGAGGTTTGTGTTTGTTGTTTTTTTGTCAGTGTTATGCCTTTCTGCTTTTTCACAGAATTTGAAGGAAAAATATCTGGATTCAGCTCAGAAGGTGAGAGACAAATATTTGGACTCAGCTCAAAAAGCGAAGGATAAATATCTTTCAGAAAGGTATAATGCGGACAGTGTACGTGCTGAATTGGATAAGCGTCCATATTTTACATTATTCAAGGATAATTATTTTGTCGGAGGAATTCCTTTGGGAACGAAACCGACGGGAGCAAATTCTGATGTTAAATTTCAACTAAGTATTTCCCAGCGTCTTACTAAAAGTAGACTGCCATTTGACACATATTTGTTTATCCAATATACTCAGAAGGCATTTTGGAATGTATTCCAGGAATCACTTCCTATGCGTGACCTTAATTTCAATCCCGGTATTGGTTTGGGACACTTGATTGTGCATAAGAATAAATATATTGGTAAAGCTTATCTTATGCTTGAGCATGAATCGAATGGAAAAGACAGTATAAATTCACGCAGCTGGAATAAGGTTTCATTCTTTGGCTCTGTCATTCTGAACAAGAATTGGGAATTACAGGCAAAAACTTGGATTCCTATTATTGACAGTGACAACAATCGTGATATACTTAAGTATAATGGTATATTTCAGATTGGCTTGAACTACAGAACGGACAATCAGCGCCTTCAGTGTGGCGCAATTTTCACTCAACGTAAAGCGTGGTTTGGTTTCAATACACAGATAGAAGTTAGTTACAAGTTTAATGAAAGAGAGAACCAATATCTTTTCGTCCAGTTTTATAATGGTTACGGAGAAAATCTTCTGGAATATAACAAGTACAAGAACATGATTCGTGTGGGCTTTGTTATAAAGCCTAAAGATTTCAGTATTTATTGAGAAGTTTATCGCTGATATTCCAATAGCATTTCAAAAACACGGAAGCACGGAACACTGAGAAATATTAATAATCTCACAGTTTCGTGCTTCTATGTTTATAATATACAATCTCAAAGATTTGCACCTTCAACACCCGCAAACAAATAAGTAGCCAATGCCTGCCAGTTTATAGCCATCTCGTTAGAGGCATACGACGGTTCAATGTCTACATAAGATTCATCCGGATAATCGGAAGGATATTTGCATCCGTCCTGCTTATGTCTGTTAGGACCGCCTGCCATCAGACCTGGGAGCGGATCTTCTATATTGTCGCTAGCCGATAATCTGTGGTGCAGATGCATAGGACTTTTTGTTCCTTCGCCGGTGATGAAGCAATATCCGGTTGCATTCCTTCCAAGAATATAATCAGCAACTCGCATTGCATTTGTTTTATATTTCTTTTCGCCTGTTTCCTTATAAAGGAATAGTAAAGTCATGCCAAGATTTGCTGCCGTATCAGAATTGCTTCCCCAAATGTAATCTTCAGCTTTTCTTCCGCATGGAGCGTAATAATATGAAGCTTCAGTTCCTCTTGTTGCTTCACCGGCATATTTTTTCATGTCATTAATCAGCTTCTCTGTAATATCATTATCTGATGAAAAAACATCTTTATTTCTTATCCACGACATATATGCCAGACCAGTAACATTTCCCCATGTAGGAGATTTATATTCTTTTGGAAGTTTCGATTTTGCAAATTCCAGATATTTCTTGTTCCCTGTTGCTATATATAATTCTGTTGAAGCCCAGAAGAATTCGTCGCTTGCATTTCTGTCACCATATTCTCCGGTTGTGATTTCCGGTTTGAATTTCTTGTTGTTTTCAGTCTGGTTATATAAAGCGTCCGGATGTTTCTCTGCCCATTCGAAAGCGGAGATTGCTGCTCTCAGGCATTTGTCGGATAATCCGGTAAAATCATTTTCATAAGCTTTGTATATTCTTGAAGCCTGTGCCATTGATGCTGCAAAATCCAATGCTGCTGTAACAGATTTCTGCACAACATATCTTGTCTTTTTGCAATCCTCCGGCTTTATGAATCCTTCAAACGAAGGTGTGGTAAGCTTATGATATACTCCGCCATCTTCAGGGTCTTGCATCGTAAGCATCCATTCCAGATTCCAGTATATTTCGTCAAGCAAATCTGGCACGTTGTTACGGCTTTCAGGAATATTTGTGTTCATAGACTTTGCATATTCTGGAAAATCTTCCATCAACGAAAATAAAACACCCAAAGTAAAACCTGAGTTCACAATATATTTATTGTAGTCGCCGGCATCATACCAACCTTTGGGTGAGGAGATAACACTTCCTTCAGCTCTTCCATTGCTTACGGCAGATGCATGAATCAAGACTTTCTTGTCCAAATGAGCCGCTGGACGTTTCCATTTCCCTGCATATTCTTCTTCAAGAGGCATGGACATTCTCTGGAAATAGAAACCTTTCAGAGCAGCTTTAGCTGTTTCTTCCAGAACATTGTTGCGAATTTCGAAAGAATATGAATTTCCTGTTCCTCCTATTTCAATATAGAATTTTCCGTCTTGTTTAACTTTTGTGAAATCTGCAATCCGTGTTGTCTTGTCAGAGAATGGTGATTTTCTGGGTGAGGATAATTTCCCTTTATATACAACTTTGCCATTGCTGAAATTACGTACAGTGAAAATATCTCCGTCACTTTCACCGCTCAGCACAGCTATTTTCTCTTCATTAGGATAATATCCCACCTGGTTCAGACGGATTCTGTCCGTCATATTTCTTTCTTCATTAGGTTGGGCAAAAACTGTTGTTGCAGTAAGACCAATAGCACACAAAATCAATGGCAGTCTGCGACGGGTGTGGATTTTTGATGTGTTGTTCATAGTATAATAAGTATTTAAAAAAAAGCCGATTTCTCCCCAAAAGGATAATCGGCTTTCTATGGATATGGAAAAAGTTTTTAATTCTGATCTTTCAAGATAACGTCATGTGCACCACCTTCAATGATACTTGTTGAAGAAACAAGAGTGATTTTTGCACTCTTCTGCAATTCTTCGATAGTGATAGAACCGCAGCTGCACATAGTAGCTTTAATCTTACCAAGAGTCAAAGCCAAGTTATCTTTCATCTTACCAGCGTATGGAACGTAGCTGTCAACACCTTCTTCGAACTTCAATGCTTCGCTGCCGCCCATGTCGTAACGCTGCCAGTTCTTAGCACGGTTTGAACCTTCGCCCCAATATTCTTTTACGAAATTGTTTCCGATTTTCAATTTCTTTGTAGGTGATTCATCGAAACGAGCAAAGTAACGACCCATCATCAGGAAGTCAGCACCCATAGCCAATGCCAATACCATATGATAGTCGTGAACCAAACCTCCGTCGCTACAGATAGGAATATATTCACCTGTTTTCTTGAAATGTTCGTCGCGAGCCTGAGCTACATCAATCAATGCAGTTGCCTGACCACGACCAATACCTTTCTGTTCACGAGTGATACAGATAGAACCACCACCGATACCAACTTTGATGAAGTCTGCGCCTGCAGCAACAAGATAGTCGAAACCTTCTTTGTCAACTACGTTACCTGCACCAACCAATACTTTGTCACCGTATGTATCCTTGATCCAGCGCAAAGTGTCATACTGCCATTCTGAATAACCGTCAGAAGAGTCAATACATACAACATCAACACCAGCATCAACCAATGCCGGAACACGTTCCTTGTAGTCGCGAGTGTTGATACCAGCACCAACCAACAATTTCTTGTCGCTTCCTGACAATTCGTTAGGATTTTCACGGTGATTGTCATAGTCCTTACGGAATACGAAATATCTTAAAGTCTGATCTTTATCAATGATAGGCAAAGTGTTCAGTTTGTGTTCCCAGATAATCTGGTTAGCTTCAGACAAAGTCAAACCAACTTCTCCAACGATAAGTTTTGAGAATGGAGTCATGAAATCCTTAACCTTCAAGTCAAGAGAATCTTTCTCAACGCGATAGTCACGGCTTGTTACGATACCTTCCAATTTACCATTAGGAGTACCGTCGCTAGTGATACCAATTGTAGAGTGACCTGTTTTCTTAACCAAAGCAACAACATCTGCCAATGTGTGTTCAGGAGTCAAATTTGAATCGCTGACAACGAATCCGGCTTTGAATTTCTTTACTTTACGAACCATTTCAGCCTGGCTTGCGATAGGCTGAGAACCGAAGATAAAAGAAAGACCGCCGTTGCGAGCTAACTCAATAGCCAGTTCCGGACCTGATACTGATTGCATAATCGCAGAAACGAACGGAATGTTAAGCTCGATTCTTGATTTTTCGCCAGCTTTATACTTTACCAGGGGAGTTTTAAGTGATACGTTTCCTGGCTGACATGCTTTTGTAGTCAAACCTGGGATAAGCAAATATTCACCAAAAGTTCTTGATACATCGTTTAAGTAAATTGCCATAAGATTCTATTTATTTACTGGATGAATAGTTTTTTATCGTGCAAATTTACTATTTTTTTCAAAACTGAGCAATATACCGTAGATTTTATTTGTAGTTGACAAGAGCACAAAAAGAAACAAGTTGACAAGGCTGCTAGTCAATTTGCCTTGTCAACTTGTCTCTGTTGTCTTGTCTCTTTATTTATACTCTCTGTCGCAGAAATAATCCACCATATTGAGAATTGCTCTTTGGCATGCAGGGCAGAATTCCTTCAGGTCGTTCATCATACAGCTTTGTTTTGGTCTGTATATTCCTTTAGAAATATATCCGCCACCTTCGTAAACACCAAGTTTGTCAGCATTCTCCTTAGTTGCCGGAGTTGGGATAGGAGTGTCTTTGTCCAAAAGGTCTTTCCATTTGCTGTCAAAATCTTTCAGAGTTGTGATGTTCGGTTCCCATGGTTCATAGTCCAGATTATAGAATTCTGAATATGCGACTTCTGAAGTATAATATTCATCGCCCAAACCGGCAAAGCTGTGTCCGAATTCGTGAGTGAAAACTTCCGGAGTCTTTGGGTGTCCTGCTGTTCCGCATGCATAGAAGTTATACATACCGCCGCCGCCATAAGTATCAGCATTGATAAGAAGGAAGATAGCGTCTGTTGGAGTATTCCATACAGCATCACGTATAGGCTTCATATCCTGTGTTGTAAGATAGCGGTCCACACCGAAAGTATAATAACCTGTTCCCAGTGCAGTATTCTTATATACACCTTTTCCTGAGCAGTCAGTGCCAGATTCTTCAGAGTCAATAGCAACAGCCCATACGTTGAAATCGTCACGACATTTATTAAATGGAACAGTTTTGAACAGCTCTTCCATAAATCGTTTTGCATCGGCAATGAACTTATCTTCCTCTGCCTTTGTATATCCTTCAGCAACGAACACCAAATCCACTTTTTCTGCAGGGTCGCCTTTGTGTTGAATCTCAACAACTCGGTTATCTTTCAGTTTTCCTCTGTCGATGAAAATACTTGTCGGGTCCACCTCTGTTTTCAGAAGGCTGTGGAATTTCATGTCTTTCTTTTCACGTGCCGTAATTTCAACAATCACTTTATTTTTAGGGAACGGAATCACAGCCGTGTTGTTCCATGACTGATATTCTGTTTTTGCCTGCTCAATAGTGCGCCATTCTTCAAACAAAGTGTTGAAACCTCTCGAATATATCAGTTTGTTGCTTGCTTTGTCATATACATTAACATAATATCCACCGTATCCGAACTCGTCGATAAGATTTTTTCGCGGACCGCTCCAAATAGGTTCTTCTCTTAATTGCTGTATTGCGGCATGCTGTTCGTATGCGTTACCGCTCAATGCAAAATCAACACGCAATGTTTTCGGCTCAAAATACTGGTCGAAGCTAACCTGGCCTAAAGCTGACAGTGTACACAACGCTGATGCCAGAGATAAAAATAATTTTTTCTTCATGATACGGTAGTTTTAAGTTGATGAATTTCTAGCTCTTAAATTGACATTATGATGAAAAGGCAACAATACTATATATACCGTTTTGCCTTTGGTTTCTCGTCAACTTTCCAAATATATGAATTTTTTTATTAAGTGTATAAACTAACAATAAAACTGGCTAAACATTTTTTACATAAACTTTATGTGAGCCTTTTCCGTTTATTTTTATTCCATTTTCCGGATTGCTTACTATTTTCTTGAGTTCAACTCTTGCCGCAGTTGGGAGCAGACCAGTTATTTGACAATAGTCTGACACACGCATCACTGGATTATTCTCAAGGAATTTTTTAGCTAATTTGAGGCGTTCTTCTTCGGTATATTTTTTTGAAGATTTAGGGTTGTTATATGTTGTTCTTGTCAGCCTGATACCGCTCTGAACCATATCTATGAATTTCTTGTCTGCCTTGAATATGATATCTCTTACATAGATACTGTGAGAATTAACCTTTGATTCGCCGTCAGTAGATTCTTCTTCGCTTTCGTTTTTCAATCCGAGTGAAGCTTTGAAAATCCCCAGACCTTCTATTTTTACTGTGCATCCTCTGCGGATTTCGGAAGCAATGTTTCTTGTAAGAGTTTCAATCAGACCTTTTACTTCTCCCGGTCCGAATGTGGTTCCTTCACTGATGAAAGCTGCCATGTCTTCAAGTGTGGCTTTTCCTTCTTTTACATATCTCGGATAAAGTTTTTTCTTTCCGGAGTTGTTCATATCCGGCATTTCCTGCATTCTGTATTTTGCCATAGGTTTTAAGTTTTTATGTTTTTGAGTTTTTAAGTTTATGGGACGATAGTTTATTTGTCAAGTTGACGTAGATAATTTGACGAGCAAACAAGACTTTTTAGATATTTATTTTTTATTGCCTTGTCAACTTTTTCCAGAAATCTTGTCAACTTTCTTACAATGCTATAAAGATAATAAAAAAGAATTACATTTAATCTTAAAACTGAGATTTAGTTTTCAAAAATTAAGCTTTAGTTTTTATAAACTAAGACTAAGATTTTAGAAACTTAGGCTTAGTTTTGAGAATAAATGCCTATCTCTTGAAAACCAATTATATAATGCTGTGTTAAGCATAAGGACTGTTCTGGATATTTATCATTACAATCTTTCTTCAAAAAAATATATCAAATCAAATAGGGGTATTTTGCTATACCTGCGTTATAAGTACGAAACAAGAGACAAAATATCTTGTAGAATTGATAATTATAGTAACTAAATTAAGAACAAAGAACATTATGAAACTGAAATTTTTAGTCTTATCTTTGCTTATGGCAGGTGGAGCGAATGTGTTGAATGCGAAAAACGACGGCGGAAAATTTGATGCTGAAAACAACAAGCATGAATTCCGCATATCGGTGAGCGACGGTCTGACACAGGGAAGCGTTGATATTTTAGGTTTAGGAATAGGGGATGCAATTACAGGAACAAAAACTACAGATAGCAAATACAGTCTTATTTATGGTTTTGGTTACAGATATGCTATAAACCGTTTCAGGGTTGGTGCTGATTTGGGATTCGGAAAGTCGAGCGACAAACAGATTCTGCCCGTGGATAATACTCCTTCATATTCACGCAATGATTTGAAATTCCTGGTTTTGCCTACGGCGGAGTTTGTATATTTCAAGCACGGATTGTTTGAACTTTACGGAACTGCTGCTGCCGGAGTGAATATGACAAGACACACTGAGAAAGGTTTCACTGAGGCTGGAAAAAGAGTTGCCGGAAAGGCTGATTTATCAACATCGTTTGCATATCAGGTAAATCCTGTTGCCGTAAGGGTTGGAAACAACAGAATCGGCGGTTTCGTTGAGGCTGGTATCGGTCATAAAGGTTTTCTTACTGCCGGAGTTAGTTTGAAGTTTTGATATAATGGTTTAGGAGAGGAGACAAGGCTTCGGAGTGAAGACAACAGAACTAAAGTATATATTTATATATGCTCGTCAACTCGTTCCCTTGTCAACTCGTCTCCTATATTAATTGCTGAAATGACAACAGACAGAAAAGAAATATTCAAGCTCAGATTCAAGGAACATTATCCGAGGCTATGCAATATAGCCTACGGATATGTTGCTGATATGGACGATTCGGAAGACATTGTTCAGGATTTGTTTGTAACGGTCTGGAACAATGGCAAAGACTCGCTGCCGGAAAAAGAATTTGCGGCATATATTACAACTGCGGTCAAAAACTGCTGCGTGTCTTTTTTGCGAAAGAAATGCAAATCGACCATATCAATTGACGATACTCCTGCAAGCGGGGCGGACATTCCGGATGATGAAGCTTTTGACAGTGAGGCAAAATCACCGGAGGAATTGTTGAATGAGGCGCTTGATGTCCTTCCTCCGAAATGCAGGGAAATATTTCTGCTATCGCGCCGCGAAGGCTTGAAATACAGGGAAATTGCTTCTACTTTGGGACTGTCGGAAAAGACTGTGGAGAATCAGATGACAAAGGCTATAAAATTGCTTAGGGAATTTGCTGCAGTTCATTCTTTTGCTATGGCAGTTATTATTGTCATTGTTTTATCAATTATCACAAGCATTGGCGTGTGAGTATTTCCGCATATGTAAACTCAAAATTGAATGACAAATGGAAAAATATGATGATATAAATGATTTGCTGGCAAGATATTTTGCAGGAGAATCCATTAGCGGTGATGAGAAAATTGCCCTGGATGACTGGATAAAGGCAAATCCCGAAGAATTCGGCAAATTGTCTGAAATTATGCACAAGGCTTCTGAAACTCCTGACCTACGTTCCTTTGATTCGGAAAAGGCTTGGACAAAAATTGAGGGCAGATTGGAGCAGCGTGCCGAAGCTCGCCGATTCTCTTTACGCAATATGTCCGTGTTTTATGCTGCAGCTTCTGTGGTGTTGCTGGCTGTTGTCTCTATTCTTTATTTCCTCCGCGGTTCTGAGCCGGAAGCGATTTTATATGCTAATTCAGCTACAGAACAGGAAACAGTGATTCTGCCGGACAGTTCTTCGGTTGTTCTTTATCCTGGAGCCAGTATCAAGTATAATGAATTACAGGCAAATTCCGTGCGTGAGGTAAGTCTGGATGGAAAAGCTTTCTTTTCGGTGAGGAAAAAGAACGGATGGGCTTTCAGAGTTCAATCCGGAGATGTGAAGGTTGAGGTTATGGGAACATCTTTTCTTGTGGATGTTTCGCCCGATGAATTGTCCGGTGTATATGTAAAGACTGGCGTTGTGCGGGTTGATGCGGCAGGAAACAAAGTTGTGCTGAAAAGAAATGAAAAGGTTGAGTTCGACGGTGATGGTTTCAGAACAGGAAAGATTGAGAATCCGTCGGAAATATTCGGCGATGATGGTGAGCTGATATTCAATGGTGAGCCAGTTGAGTCTGTTGCCCGAAAAATAGGAGAGGCAACGGGAACAGTTATTGAAGTTGAACAGTCGCTGCATGGAAATACCGTGACAAGCAGGATTTCCGTTTCAGATGTGGAATCTGTGGTTCGTGAACTGGCTTTCCTTTGCGGAAGCAAATATGAAGTTGTTGAGGAAGGAAAACATTACAGATTATATAAATGACAGAAAGGAAACTCTTTATATTAGCCTTTTTCTTTGTGTGGATTGCGTTTCAGCCATTCGCACAGGAAACAGGCAAATCAGACAAGGTGACCGAGGAAGCAATCTATGTGGAAGCTTCCTCGGCTTCCGTGCTTGAGTGGTTTCGTAAGATAGAGGAAGAAAAAGATATAACGATTTCATATAATCCGTCGAACATTGATACGGGCAGGATATGTAAGATTATGCATACGGGAAATATAACCGTAGGCAATCTTCTTCAGAAATTACTTGAGGACTACAGGTTCACTATGGTTGAAATGCCTCAGCGGAAAATATTGATACGCATTGATGGAGAAGCGGAATATCTTGTGTCGGGAGCAGTGGCAGACAGTTCCTCGAGCGAAAAACTTTATTGTGCATTGGTTGCGTTTACCGACGGAAATGGTAAAAAGATATATTCCATAACAGACGAAAACGGCTTTTTCCGACTGGCATTGCCTCCGGGTAATTATAATCTGAATGTCAGCTATGTGGGATTTGAGCCTAAATCCTCTGAAGTTCGTATTTCAGGCAGCCGTTATTTTGATTTCCGCCTGAATCCTATATCATTTGAAATAGAAGAAGTAAATGTTGCGAGGCGTAAGAATTATACTGAATTGTCCGAGCTGGCACCTTCGGGACTGATGTCGTTCAGTGGTAATGATTTGTTCTCTCAGATATGGATTTTGCCGGGAGTAACTGGAACTCCGACAGGCAATAATTTCCTGGTTGACGGCGGCAGTTATGACGAGAACCGTCTGCTGCTCGACGGTGTTCCTGTGTTTCATCCCGGACATATCAACGCACTTCTCCCTCAATTCAATGGAGATGTGATTAAGAATATAGTCTTTCATAAGGGATTCTTTCCGGCACGACTCGAAGGAAGTTTGTCGTCGGTGACAGAATTCAATCTAAAAGACGGAAATATGAAGGAACACAGGCGCATACTTTCCGTTGATATGCCTGCCGCGTCTGTTACGCTTGAAGGACCGTTGGTTAAGGACAAACTTTCTTACGTAGTTGGAATCAGGCGTAGCTGGCTGGATTTCTTCGACCGTCTTTTCTCTGCAGAAAACAGGCTGAACCATAATTCTCTGGATATAAATCTTAAGTTGACTTATAATCTGAACAAGAACAGCTCCTTAAAGTTTCTTGCATATAATACTTATGATGAATACCTTTTCCCGATATATGATGAGGAAGCTATTCCTGCTGTGAAATGGAACAGTAAAATATACAAGCTGTCGTTCAACAGGCAATGGGGGAAATTGAGTAATACATCTTCTGTGTATTATTCCTCATATTATAATATGGCACTTTCTGAAGTATTGGGTTTTGAAAGCAAAAACCGTATATCTAATTCCATAAAAACGGTAAATGCGTCCACAGAGTTTACTTATTCACCGGAGAATATTTATTCGGCAAGATGGGGAGCAAGGTTCACACGCGAAGTGTATAATCTTGCATCATTCGGTGAGAGAATTGGGTCGAAGAAAGAGCCTTTGTCGCAAGTATCGCTGTTCTATGAGAACGATATTCGTGTTACGGATAAATTTATAGCTCGTGCCGGTATTCATCTGGTTGGATATATTCCGGACAATTATCGTTCTTATTATAGTGCGCAGCCTCGACTGGCACTTAATTATTCACCGACGGACAATGATTTGCTCTATATAAATTTCTCACGTATGGAGCAATTCTATCATTATTTGAGTTTTAACGGAATGGCTTTGCCTACAGACTTCAGAATGCCAAGTATCGAAGGTTTCAGGCCTCGAACATCCGAACATTACGAAACAGGATGGAAAAGGAATCTTGGTAATAACGGCAAGTTTGATATTTCTGTTTACTATAAAACACGACGCAATGTGGTTGCCTTAAAACCAGGAGTTTTTGTTGAGAACGACAGATGGAAAGATTATATTATGAGTGGCGAAGGTGACAGTTATGGGCTGAAAATGATGCTTTATTATAATTGGCGGAAGTGGATATTCCAGGCATCATATACATATTCACGCAGCAGGGAATGGTTTGGTGAATATCCGGATTTGGGCAAATTGCCGTCACTTTATGATATTCCTCATTATGTGGCAAGCGCCGTTACATATAATATAAACAAACGCTCCGCTCTGTCGTTGGGTTGTTTGGCTAAATCCGGGAAGGTTATAGTTGATGATTATTGGATTGATGACTTCAAAATTGATAAATTCCGACGTAACCGCTTTCCGTTCAATTACAGAATAGATGCCGGATATACATTCAGAAAAGATTTCGGTGACAAACAGCTGTTTCTGCGCTGTGGTTTATATAATATCTTGGGTAATCCTCCTGAAGAGGATATTATTTACTTTTATACTGTACATTGGTCGGGCAATTGTATGCCATATGCCGGTGTAAGTTTCCGTTTCTGATGACACTTTGATTTGTGTGTGAAATAAAATGTTTATTTTTGCACAGTTGCAGTCGAGTTGATAGGTTGGCAAGTTGACATTAGTATAATGTTAATTCTTCGTTAACTTGTCTCTGAAACCATGTTAACTATTTAATCATAAAAATACCTATGAAACGCATTGTTTTTTTGGACTATATCAGAGTCTTTGCGTGCTTCCTTGTGATATTGGTGCACGCCAGTGAGAATTATTATGGAGCAGCAGGTTCGACAGACATGGTTGGACCTCAGTCTTTTTTGGCAAACGAAGCAGACAGACTGTGGGTTTCTGTTTATGACGGATTCTCCCGTATGGCAGTTCCTCTTTTTATGATAGTTTCGGCATACCTTCTTGCTCCGATGAGCAGAGAGCAGACTTCATGGCAGTTTTATAAGAGAAGATTCATGCATATTTTGCCGCCTTTCTTTATCTTTATGGTTCTTTACAGTACATTGCCTCTTTTGACAGGCAATATTGATACAGCTACTTCAATGAAGGACTTGTCTCGTATATTCCTGAATTTCCCTACATTGGCAGGACATTTGTGGTTTATGTATCCGCTTATAAGCCTTTATCTTTTTATTCCTGTTATTTCGCCATGGCTTGAGAAGGCAACAGCAAAGGAAGAGAGATTTTTCATCGGTCTTTTCCTAGTTTCAACTTGTATGCCTTATTTGGAAAGATGGTTTGGTGAAATTTGGGGACAATGTTTCTGGAATCAGTATCATATGTTATGGTATTTCTCCGGCTATCTAGGTTATCTTGTGATGGCGCACTATATAAGAGTTCATCTTACATGGACACGAGGCAAACGACTTGCCATCGGTTCTGCTCTTATGATTGTGGGTGCAGTTTGGACAATATTGTCATTCTATATCCAGGCAGTTCCGGGAGTTATTCATTCAACTCCGGTAATTGAATTGGGTTGGGCGTTCTGCACTATCAATTGCGTTATGCTTACGGCAGGAACATTCATTCTGTTCACTTGCATCAGGCAGAAAGAAGCTCCGGCATTAATCACCGAAACATCTAAGTTGAGTTATGGAATCTATCTTATGCATATATTCTGGCTTAGCTTTTGGGTTTCAATATTCAAAGGTGACCTTAATTTACCGACGGTAGCAGCGATTCCGGTAATAGCAGTAACCACGTTTGTCAGTTGCTATATAACTTCAAAGATAATATCTTATATTCCGGGCAGTAAATGGATTATTGGATAAATCAGAGCAAAAAGCTTTAGTTTATTGGATATAAAAGTGAAAGCGAACCATAATCGGTTCGCTTTCGTTGTGAATAGAATAAAAAGAATAATAGTTTAAGAGTTACTACCTATTCTGGCTATAGCTCGATAATAAGCACTTTTAGCAATTTGTGCATTGAGCTTGGATTGTATGAAATTGACCTTAGCTTCCTGGTGATAAAGCTGTGCGTTTATAGCTTCAACTATAGAGATACTTCCTTCCCTGTATTTTCCCATAGCAAGAGTTTCGCTTTCTGCTGCTTTGGAAAGAGAGTTTTCAGTAAGTTCAACTCGCTTGACAGCTTCTGTATAATTGTAATATGCTGTTTCTATTTCCAGACGAATACGGTCATTTACCTTGCTTTCGTTTTCACGTGCGATATTTACTCTTGCTTGTCCTGTCCGGCGTGTACTCTTTCGCTTTCCCCATTCGAAAATAGGAACAGAAAGTTTGGCATATACAGCATAATTCGGATCTAAGTCTGCCTTGAAATTATATCCTGGCGAAGAATAGCTTCCGTCAATTCCTACTGAAAATTTTGGCTTGAACTGGGAGTTTGCAATTTTAGCAGCCGATTTCTGTATATCAACTTGGTTGGCTGCAATCTTCAGTTCCGGTCGCAGATACATGCTATTCATAGCATCAGCTGCAGGAATTTCATTATGGCTGATAGCTATAACTTCCTTATCAGTTGCCAATATCGTATCAGATGGAATGCCGGCAAAGGAATTCATCGACAGTCGGGCTACTTCCGAATTATTCTTTGCCTGAAGCAGGCGGTATTCAGCATCATTGAGCTTTACTTCAGCCATAAGCAAATCATTCTTGTCTGTATATTCTTCCGATACTCGATGCCTTACTACATCAACCAGGCGGGCAACTGACGAACGGAATTCTTCTGCTACGCTAACCATTTCCGATTGAGCTACATGGTTCCAATAATAAACGTCAGCATCATACAGAATGTTATTGGTGATACGTTCTTCCTCATACCTTGCCATTTCACTTTCCTTTTTAGCTTTTTCGTAACTGGCTTTGATTGCTCCGCCAGTATATATTGGTTGGGCAAGAGTCAGTGACGCTCCATATTTCAGGTCTCGTCCTTGGAATGTCACTGGTGTTGCCATATCCGGAATGGACACAGACAATTCAAGCGGATTGCCCACATGCTGGAAATTAGCTCCACCCGATAATTTAGGCAGGAAATCAGCTTTTGCGGATTTAACCATTTCGTTTTGCATGTCAACTGCCAGTGAAGCAGCTTTTCTGTCCTGATTATATATTTTTACCTTTTCGCGATATTGCTGTTGCCATGTGTTGTTTTGGGCATATATTGCCGATGATAGTGCAAGGCAAACTATTGTAATAGTCTTATACATAATTAGAGTTATTTGATGATGAGTTTACAAATAAGCTCATCTACTTTATTTTATATAAAATAGCATAAAGAGCCGGTGTTACTAACAAAGTAAGTAACGTAGCAAATGTCAGTCCGAACACGATTGTTGCAGCCATACCGCCGAACACAATATCGAAGAGCAGAGGAATACTTCCGAATATTGTGGTGAGTGCCGCCATCAGTACTGGGCGCGTGCGGGAAACAGTTGCCTCGACAATAGCTGTATATGGTTCTACGCCGGCCGAGCGCTGTATGTTTACTTCATCCAGCAGGACAATCACATTCTTTATTATCATACCCAATAAGCCCAACCATCCGGCGATGCAGAAGAAACCGAACTCGAATCCTGTTACCAACAAACCGAAAACCATTCCGATAACTGACAGAGGAAGAATAAGGAATATAATCAAAGGCTGTCTGTAATTGCCAAACAATCCGACCAAGATGAGAACAAGCAGGACTATTGCCAGAGGGAAGAACTTAGTCAGAGCTTCCATAGCTTCTTTCTGGTCCTTAAACTGTGAATCCCAGAAAAATGTATAACCTTGTGGTAACTTGATATTCTCTATTTCTTCTCTTATTTCGGAATGAACTTCTGCCATAGTACATCCGGGCTGAACATCACATTGCGCTGCCATTGAAAGTCTTCGGTTGTATGTCTTTACTAGAGGGAATTCCCAATCTAATGTTATATCGTCAGTAACCTGAGCCAATGGTGCGGATTGTTTCCCGTTCCATACTGATAGATTGGCCAGACGTGATTGAGTCCATTCTCCTTCTGATTCGGTGCGTAGCAATACCGGAACTTTTTTCTCATTGTCCCTGTATATGCCAACGGCAACACCGTCGTTTACACTTTTCACGGCAGTCATCATATCTGCACGTCCCATATTGACACGTCCTGCTTTTACCGGATTATAACCGGCTTTGATCATCATAGCCTGATTTCCCCATTCGTTACGTGCGTTCATCACTTTGGGGTTACGACGCATAATGTCTATAGCAATTTGTGTCAGTGAATCCAATACTGCCGGATCTTCTCCACTGAAACGTGCCTCAATCAATGCTTGCGGGATTGAGTTGATTTCGAAACTGTTTACGCGTACGATAGCATTCGGAAAACGTTTCTGTAAATCTTGCGTCAGCTTTTCCTGTATAGAACGAGATTCTTCAGGCGAATAAGCTTCTACAAGGCATTGTGAATAATTAGGCTGCGGTCCGTAGGATGCATTTGTAAGGTAGAAACGTGGAGGTGTTTGTCCGATGAATGTTGATACCTTTTTCACTTCCGGGAAAGATTGCAGGTATTCGGAAAGAATATCTGTTTCGCTTTCCATCTTCTCAATGCGTGTTCCTTCCGGAAGCCACATATCTACAGAAAAATATTGCTTGTTGAGCAAAGGAGTGAATCGTTGTGGAATGTGTTTGAATCCTATTCCTGACATAACAAGCAATACGATTAGAACTCCTACGACAATATATTTGTTTCGTATAGTGAATCCCAGTATTCTGCGGAAACGGTCATACATTTTTCCCTGGAACAATTCTCCATTGAGTTCCTCCGGACGAGGACGGCGAACAAACTCCTGCACGAAGAATATATTCTGTGTGATTGCAAAAACCCAACTCAACATCAATGATACGGCTATCACTATGAATAAAGTGGACAACAATTCACCTGTAACGTGAGGAGACAGATAAATCGGCAGGAACGTAAGAATTGCTATCAGTGTAGCGCCAAGCAATGGCATTGCTGTAGTTGCCACTGCAGACATTATGGCTGTGCGTTTACGCATACCTTTCTGCATATTTACCAGAGCTGAATCATATACGACTATGGCATTATCCACCAACATACCCATAGCTATAATGATAGCAGCCAGAGACATTCTCTGAAGGGCAACTCCTGTCGCATACATATACATAAGTGTTCCGAAAATGGAGAATATAAGTCCGCAACCGATTAATGTTCCATTCTTGAAGCCAATGAAGAATAGTAGCACGGCAATTACTGTCACAACGGAAACAATCAGGTTCATAATAAAACCATCGTTCGCAACAGATGATTCATATCCCTGGTCATACAATATTTCCAAATTGAATCCTTCAGGCATTTCGGATTTCAAAGTATTTATGCGCTCTGACACAAGTGATGCCATTTCTACTACATTCCCGTCAGGTACAGTTGATATTGCTATTCCCACAGCAGGAACGTTTCCAACTTTCATTATATTACGGGCAGGACGTGTATAGCTTTCCGAAACCGAAGCTATTTCTCCCAGACGGAAATAATCACCGGAACGTGATACAATTGTCAGGTTTTCTATCTCTTCTACACTTGAGAAACTTCCTGAGGCTTCGACACGCAAACGGTTTTGTTCAGTTTCTATAGCTCCTGCATCTACTATGCGGTTTTGTTTGTCAAAGGCAAGAGCAATATCATTCATAGTCACACCTGTTTGTGTAAGAGTTGTCGGATTGACAACAACTTCCACAGTGCGGTTCTGAACACCGAACAGTTCTATTTTTGCAACATCTTTTACTTCCAGCAATTCGTTTTTTATCAGTTTTGCCTGGTCTTCCATTTCACGGTAAGAATGCTCTGTACTGCTCAGCGCATAGAATACGCCCAGAACGTCACCAAAATCATCGTTCACCATTGACGGTCCGGCTCCGGCTGGAAGCTTGTTTTGCACATCGTTTACTTTGCGCCTTAGTTTGTCCCATAACTGTTGCATTTCGTCAGCACGGATTTCCTTCTTTACATATACAGTTATTTTGGACAGACCGGCGCGGTTGTCGCTCTTCAGATAATATAATTCACCGAGAGACTGTATTGACTCTTCCAGAACGTCGGTTACCTGTTGCTGAACTTCCATAGGGGAAGCTCCTGGATAAGAAGTCGTAACAACAGCTTGCTTGATAGTGAAAGGTGCATCCTCCAGTTTACCCATACCATTATAGGAAATAACACCACCAATCAGTACGAGTATAAGTAGCAGCCAGGAAAGAGCCTTGTTTTTCAGAAAGAATTTGGCTATAGTCTTCATATTATAACTTTATTATTCATCTTTAGATTTCACAATTTCCATTCCTTCTGAAAGAAAGCTGAGGCGTGTGGCAGCAAGGCAGTCGCCAGTATTCAGTCCTTTGAGTACTTCGACTTGTGCCCCGCTACGCAATCTTCCCAATGTAACAGGAGTTTTACTTACACGATTTGATGAAGAAACACGCCATACATAATCTCCTATTTGCTCATTATGACAAATAAGCGATTGAGGAATCAGGTATTTTTCGTATGTTGTTGAGTCAGTTGGCAATACAATAGTCATTTCACCTGCCATGCCGCCCATAAGATTTTTGTCATTATTCTTGATTATGGCAGTCAACTGATAAGATATATTATTAGCTGTTGCAGTTTGAGTAAGGAAAACCTCGTCGGCTTCTATGTTTTTGTCTTTCATAGCATTCAGACGGACAAGGCACGAAGTATTGTTCCCCTTGTTCCAATTTACAGCTATTTCTTCCGGAACAAAAGCTTCAGCTTTTACTTTCGACAGGTCGATGAAAGTTACGATTGGAGCAGTAGGTTTTACATCCTGATAACGCTCAATATGTACCTGCTGCACATAGCCGTCGAAAGGAGCAACAAGACGTGTGTCACTCAAGGCATTTATTGCAGATTCAGCATCAGCTTTCGCCTTCTCAAAGTCAGCTTTTGCTTTTTCGTATGTACTGCCGGAGATATTTCCTTTTTCATAAAGATTCTTTATGCGAATATATTCCGACTCAGTTTGGTTTAACAGAGCCTCGCTACGTTTTTTGTTTATCAGATAATCTCTGTTATCTATTTCTGCTATAACTTCGCCTTTATTAAAGAATTGTCCTTCCTGAACATTAAACTCATAGATGGGACCTCCAACTCTGAAAGAAAGGGTAGTTTCTCTATAAGGAGAAAGAAGTACCGGATAACTGTTGTCATCTTTTCCCTTATAAGTTTCAACTGAAAATACTTTAACAGTATTGTTTATTGTCTCTTTTTCTTTCTTCTCCGTACATGAAATAAAAAAAAGACAGATGAAAAATGATAAGATTTTTTTGTTCATTGTTTTTTCGACAAAAATATCTTAAAGAGGAAAACGTAGAAGGAATAATATGCCGACTTGATATTTTCCGTGTCTGAACTGTCTTTTTCCAATAACGAACAATAAATTTCCTATTTTTTATAGAAACGAGGATTTTGGTTTATGAAATATCTGAGAGTTTGTCTTGATACACCAAATTTGTGGCTTATTTCTTTTATGGTGTAACCGTTCATAAGAAGCTGCTTGATACTGTTTTCCTTTCCTGAGAGTTTGTATTTACGGGATTTGTGCCCTTTAGGTCTTCCCAATGTCATACCTTCAGCCCTTTTCTTTTCCAAAGCTTCTTTTGTTCTCATTGATATGAGGCTTCTTTCTATTTCTGCACTCAGACCAAAAGCAAAGGCAAGAACCTTGCTGTTTATGTTGTTGCCAAGTTCGTATCCTTCTTTTATTGTGAGGACAACGATACCTTTCTCCATACATAAATTCAGGAAACTCATAATATGCATCAGGTTTCTGCCAAGGCGAGACAGTTCAGTGGTTATGAGAATATCACCTTTCTTGAGATGTTTCATCTTTTTTCCCAATTCTCTGGATTCTACTCTCTTTGTTCCGCTCACAGTTTCTTCAATCCAAAGATGAATGTTGAGGTCTTTCCTTTTGGCATACTCGATGATTTCAAAGCGTTGATTTTCCAAACACTGTTTGTCGGTACTAACTCTTATATAGCCAATTGTCATGGTTGGAATTGTTTTTATTTTTCACGCGTATAGATTAAATATTGAAAAGTGGGGGATAATTCCGTCCCGGAATTGTATATACATGATAATGTAGGATATGTTAGGCACAGTAAAATCAAAAACAAGTTTTTTATTTTGCTCTGCACTTACCTTTCACTACATTTGTATAGCAAAGATAAAAAACACTTTTGATTAAAAAAATTATTGTGTTTATAAGCATTTAATATTAAAGACTAGCGTAATGAAAAAGTTACTCTCACTTCCTCCAAATCTGGTGGATAGTTTCTATAAAATATTGTCTGTTGATGACAGTGAGTGGTTTTGTACTTCCGACCCTGTGGGCAAGCGTCTTGGCTCCGGTGGTGGAACAACATGGCTGCTTGAATCATGTCGCAGACATGAAAATCCTTCTGCTGATTTCAATTCATGGATTTCTGGAGAGAAACGCATTTTGCTGCATGCCGGAGGGCAGAGCCGCAGATTACCGTCGTATGCTCCTTCTGGGAAAATACTTACCCCGATACCTGTGTTCCGATGGGCTAGAGGTCAGAAATTATCTCAGAGCCTGTTAGATCTTCAGTTGCCTTTGTACGAGCAGATAATGAACAAAGCTCCGGAGAAACTTCGCACTATGATCGTGAGTGGAGATGTTTATATCCGCAGTACAGCTCCTTTGCAGGATATTCCTGATGCCGATGTGGTTTGCTATGGTTTGTGGGTTGACCCTATTCTGGCAAGCAGACACGGTGTTTTCTTCTCCAGAAGGGAAACTCCTGAAGTGTTGGACTTTGTATTACAGAAACCGTCGGTTGAGAAACTGTCGTCACTCGCAGAAACACATCTTTTCCTTATGGATATAGGAATATGGATTTTGAGTGACAAGGCTGTGAATCTGCTTGCTCGACGTTCTTATTCCGAATCCGGAGAAATGAGGGAATACGATTTATACAGTGATTTCGGTCAGGCTTTGGGAAGTAATCCGACGTTGAACAATGATGAGGAGATAAATTCTCTGAAAGTTGTTGTGCTGCCTTTGCCTGGAGGAGAGTTCTATCATTATGGAACAAGCCGCGAATTGATATCTTCTACTTTAGCAGTGCAGAATCTGGTGCGCGACCAGCGTGCTATTATGCAGCAGAAGGTGAAACCTCATCCTGCTATGTTCGTTCAGAATGCCGAGCTTAAGATAACTCTGACTCCTGAAAATTCTGAATTGTGGATTGAGAACAGTTTTATATCTGAAGGTTGGAAGCTTTCAAACAAGCATATAATAACAGGCGTTCCGGAAAATAACTGGACAATTTCGCTTGGCTCAGGAATTTGTGTGGATGTCGTTCCTATGAGAGAAAACGAATGGGTGGCACGTCCTTACGGATTTAGCGATATGTTCAAAGGTGCTTTGTCAGACGACTCTACTTTGTGGATGGGAAAAAGTGTTTCTGTATGGGCAAAGGAGAGAAGTGTTACACTTCCTGATTTCCAGGATTTGCAGAATGCTCCTATATTCCCGATATGTAATAATGTAGATGATTTGGGAAAAGTGCTTCGCTGGATGATTTCGGAACCGGACTTTAAGGAAGGAGCATCTATATGGCAGAATGCTGAGAAAGTTTCGGCAAACACAATATCTGATACGGCGAATCTGTTGCGACTTGTTGCTCAGCGTGAGAAATTCCGCCGTTCAAACTGGACTACACTCGCTGCAAATCATAGTCGTAGTGTATTTTATCAGCTTGATTTGTCTGATGCTGCTTCAGCCTTTGCAAAAGATAATATAGCATTACCAGAGTTGCCTGATTCTGAACCTTCATTGATGAAAAGAATTCATAACCATGCGTTCAGGGCTAAAGTGCAGTATTTGAAAGGTGAAAATGGTGCAGAGGAACAGAACAAGGCTTTCTCCCTGCTTAGAGAAGGGCTTGTAGGTTCTGTGATAGGGCAAAAACAGCGTCCATATCTGAATGTTTATTCTGACCAGATAGTGTGGGGCAGAAGCCCTGTCCGAATTGACCTTGCCGGAGGATGGACCGATACGCCTCCTTTCTGTATGTATTCCGGAGGTAATGTGGTGAATGTTGCGGTTGAACTAAATGGCCAGCAACCTCTTCAAGTGTATGTAAAGCCGGCATCAGAGCCTTGCATCATTTTGCGTTCCATTGATTTGGGAGCAATGGAAGTGGTGCGAACATTCGAAGAACTGAATGACTACAACAAAGTCGGTTCTCCATTTTCCATTCCAAAGGCAGCTCTTTCGCTTGCCGGATTCTCTCCAATGTTTGCCGAAGATAAATATAATTCACTGACAGAATCATTGAAAGCTTTTGGTTGCGGTATAGAAATAACATTGCTTGCTGCCATTCCTGCCGGTTCGGGATTGGGCACAAGTTCAATTCTTGCTTCTACCGTACTTGGCGCTTTGTCTGATTTCTGCGGCTTGGGTTGGGACAAGAATGAGATAGGATACCGCACGTTAATATTGGAACAATTGCTTACAACAGGAGGTGGCTGGCAAGACCAGTATGGAGGTATTCTCCATGGATTGAAGTTGCTTCAGACAAGTGATGGCTTCAATCAGAACCCTCTTGTCAGATGGTTGCCTGAATATTTGTTTACCGCCCCTGTTTACCGTCCTTGTCATTTACTTTATTACACAGGAATCACGAGAACGGCAAAAGGAATATTGGCAGAGATTGTGCAGGGAATGTTCCTCAACAGTCAGTCACATTTATCTATATTGTCCGAGATGAAGTCTCATGCCTTGGATATGTTCGAGGCAATTCAGCGTGGTGATTTCGATTTATATGGAAAGCTGGTCGCTAAGTCTTGGACCTTAAACAAAGCTTTGGACAGTGGAACCAATCCTCCTTCAGTAGAGGCAATAATAGAAAAAATATCAGACTACTGCCTGGGCTATAAACTTCCGGGTGCAGGAGGAGGAGGATATTTGTATATGACGGCAAAAGATCAGGAAGCAGCAGCAAGGATTCGCCGGATACTAACAGAAAATCCACCTAATGACAAAGCTCGATTTGTAGAAATGAGTCTGTCAGAAAGTGGAATGCAGGTGAGCCGAAGCTGATGCTTCGGCTTATGTCAGAAACCTATGGTATGTTCTATAAGTATTTTTGCACCGATAGCTATTAGGATTATTCCTCCTATCAAATCCAGCTTGAGGTCAATTTTTCTGCCTATGTTATGCCCCAATACTACGCCGCTCATTGAGAATATAAGCGTTACGATAGCCACAATGGCTGCAACAGGGACAAGCGGAGTTTTAAGCAAGGCGAGGGAGATTCCTACGGCAAGTGCATCAATACTTGTAGCAATGCCCAACCCACACAGAGTTTTCATGCAAAGAGGATTTACTTTCTCATCTTCTTCCTTTTCCGAGAAACTGTCTTTTATCATTTTCCCTCCAAGATAAAGAAGCAGTATAAATGCAATCCAGTGGTCGAAGGCTTCAATCAGTTGTCTGAAACCTATGCCACATAAGTATCCGGCAACAGTCATTCCTGCTTGGAATACGGCGAATATTATACCTATTTTAAGCACGTTTCTCATTGGACACGTCTTTATTATGGAACCGCTGGTTACGGATACGGCAAGACTGTCCATTGATAGTCCGATGGCTAATAAGATGATTTCGAATATTGACATTATATTGGTTTTTAGTGTTTGGAAGAATTTCTTAGGGATTGGATTATAAGATATTCTTTAACTTAAAAAAGATGCCTATGTTTTTGGAAAAACATGCCGACCTTTTCCGGAAAAGATGCCGACCTTTTTTTAAAAAGATAGTTATCTTTTCCGGGGAAGGTGTTAGTATTATAATATGGAAACAATTTCTTCTGTTCCCTTTCTTTTCTTTACAGATTCTGCAAATTGTTCTTCTCTTTCCGGATATCCCAAAGGTATGATAACAGCTGGTTCAATATTTTCCGGCAAATTAAGAACTTCCTTGCATCGAGCTACGTCAAAATTGCAAACCCAGCAAGTTCCCAGTCCTTGTTCTACAGCTGCAAGGCAGATATGCTCAACAGCAATTGCCACGTCGATATCTGCATGGTCCTTACCATCCGAGCCTCGTTTCCATGACTGGCTGTGATCTTCACATGCAACGATGAACATAGGCACAGACTTTATCCATTCCCTGCTGTAGCATGATTTTATATTTTCAACTCCTTCGTCAGATTTTACAACGAAGAACTTCCATGGTTGGAAGTTTACTGCAGATGGAGCCAGTCTTGCTGCTTCAATTATATATTCCAGTTTTTCTTTCTCTATAGCCTTGGAAGAGAACTGTCTGATGGAACAGCGCTTTTTTACAAGTTCTAGAAATGTCATAATTCTGATTCTATTTTATATTTGTTTCTATTCGGTGAATTTCTTGAAATAAGCTCGCCGATGAATCCGGCAAGAAACAGTTGCGTTCCCATAATCATTCCCGTAAGCGAGATATAGAAATAAGGTGAGTTAGTCACCAATGGTCTTAAATCTCCTGAAATGATTGAAGCCAGTTTCATTCCAAGCACCACCACAAGGGCTATGAATCCTATGAAAAACATAAGACTGCCAAGGAGTCCGAAGAAATGCATTGGCTTCTTGCCGAATTTGCTGGTGAACCAAAGCGTAATCAAATCCAGATATCCATTCACAAATCTGTTCAGACCGAATTTTGTCGTACCATATTTACGCGCCTGATGATGCACCACCTTTTCGCCGATTTTGTTGAATCCGGCGATTTTGGCCAGATATGGGATATATCTGTGCATATCGTTATAAATCTCAATATTCTTTATTACGATATTTTTGTATGCTTTCAGTCCACAATTGAAGTCGTGCAGATTATGTATTCCTGAGAATTTTCTTGCAGTAGCGTTGAACAGCTTTGTCGGAATTGTCTTTGACAGCGGGTCGTAGCGTTTCTTTTTCCAACCAGACACAAGGTCATATCCATCTTCAGTAATCATTCTGTAGAGTTCCGGTATTTCGTCCGGACTGTCCTGCAAGTCAGCATCCATAGTGATTACAACATTGCCTTTAGCTTTTTGGAATCCACAATGCAGAGCCGGAGATTTTCCATAATTGCGGCGGAATTTTATCCCATGCACCATTTCATTGTTTTCTTTGATATGCTGTATTATCTTCCATGAATCATCGGTACTGCCGTCGTCCACAAAGATTACTTCATATGTAAAGTTGTTTTCTTCCATCACACGCTTAATCCAGGCGAACAGTTCAGGAAGGGATTCTGCCTCATTATATAAAGGAATAACTACAGAAATATCCATGAATTTAAGTTTTTGAGTTTTTATTTTTATGAGTTTATTAGTTGACGAGGTTTCATATTTTAAGTAGTCAAGAAGTTTATAATTGTTTCTTGTAACCTTGTTAACTCGTCAACTGATTACCATTCTTCGTTTCTTTTGCAGAACGCTGCTACCGGTATTGATAGGAATACACCGTAAAGCACGTTGTTGAGTATTCCTTGCAAAGCCATATGTATCGGAGTGAGATTTATTTGCTTCATCTTTTCCAGAACCTGACTGTCAACGCCTGCATCATACATCATCTGCACTGTCTGTATCAATGCATTCGACAACAGATTCGGGTCTGCAATATATTTATAGTAGACGAAATGGAGGAGTGACACCAGTATTGCAGCAAAGAAATATAATAATATTCCGAATTGCCATGCATGGAAAAATCCGATGTTGCCACCAATATCATCTCTATATCTTTTTGTCAGAAAATATGCCAGGAAAGGCACGCTCAAGGACATTCCCCAATATATTATAGTAAAGGCGGGAGTAGTGTTTCCCAACATGAAGAATACATATTTTATAATCCAAAATAAGCCAAGGCTTAATCCGTAGCGCATGGCACTTGACAGCAGAATGCTTTTGTTCTCTTTCATTAGTTCTATTTTATTTACTTATGTTTTACTGGTTGCTTGATAAAGTTGACAAGTTAAAGGTGTCAAGGAGTTAAGTTGTCAAAAAGTCAAGTAGAAATAGCTTTTTACCTGATGCCTTGTCAACTTGTCAACTCGTCAACTTGTTTTCTTGCCAACTTGTTAACTGAAATCTTAGCCCAGCAAAACTTAAATTATTTATTTGATGCAAAGTTAATATAAAAAACTAAAGTTTTGCAATCTTAATTTACTGTTGATAAAAGAGAAGAAGGTGGTCTAATATGATTTCTATAACCGGTAGATAGTTCAACTTGGATTTAGGCAGTTTCAACTTCCATTTTGTCTGCTTCACTGCCCTTTGGAATTTACTGCGATAATAGTAATATAATTTTGCTTCCCTGTAGCCTTGTCTACTCGTTAACTATAAATTCATCATATATGTTCAAATCAATAGTACGTTTCTCAATCAAAAAGAAAGTATTTGTCGCACTGGCAACTATTTTACTCTTGGTCAGCGGTATCTATTCGATGCTGACTTTACCGATAGATGCAGTTCCTGATATTACCAATAATCAGGTTCAGATTGTAACAGTTTCTCCAACTTTGGCTCCTCAGGAAGTGGAACAGCTAATAACTTTCCCTATAGAGATAGCCATGAGTAATATAATGAATGTGGAGGAAATCCGTTCTGTTTCACGTTTCGGTCTTTCACTGGTTACGGTTGTATTTAACGAGAAAGTTCCGACTCTCGATGCGAGGCAGCTTATAAATGAGCAGATTCAGACTGTAGCCGGAGAGATTCCGGAGGAATTGGGAACACCGGAACTTATGCCTATCACTACTGGACTTGGTGAAATTTATCAGTATGTGCTGAAAGTTGCTCCCGGATATGAAAAGAAGTATGACGCAATGGAGCTGAGAACCATACAGGACTGGATTGTGAAAAGACAGCTTTCCGGTATTCCGGGAATTGTTGAAATAAACAGTTTCGGTGGTTATTTGAAGCAATATGAAGTTGCTATTGACCCTGATGCTCTTTATTCTCTTAATATCACAATTTCAGATATTTTCGAAGCATTGAACAGTAATAACCAGAATACCGGAGGTAGCTATATTGAGAAAATCAACAGAGCTTATTATATCCGTGCCGAAGGTATGGTCAATGATTTGAAAGATATCGAACAGATAGTCGTGACTAACCGAAACGGAATACCTGTACACGTAAGCGATATTGCAAAAGTTCGTTTTGGTGCTCCAAAACGCTTTGGTGCTATGACTAAAGATGGCGAAGGAGAGTGTGTAGGCGGTATTGCTATGATGCTTAAGGGCGCTAATGCCAACGTAGTGACTCAGGAATTGGAACGCCGTGTTGATAGAGTTCAGAAAATGTTGCCCGAAGGTGTCAGCATTGAGCCTTATCTTAACCGTTCTGAACTGGTGAACAGAAATATATCTACAGTAATAAAGAACCTTATTGAAGGTGCGCTGATAGTGTTTGTTGTTCTGATGGTTTTCCTTGGAAACGTACGAGCCGGAATAATTGTGGCTTCTGTTATTCCTCTGGCAATGCTTTTCGGATTCATAATGATGCGCATTTTCGGCGTTTCTGCAAATCTGATGAGTCTTGGCGCAATTGATTTCGGAATAGTTGTTGATGGCTCTATTGTTATTCTTGAAGGAATACTTGCTCATATTTATGGTAAGAAATTTGTGGGTAAGAAATTCAGTAAAGAAGAGATGGACGCTGAAGTTGAAAAAGGAGCAGGTCAGGTTGTTCGAAGTGCCACATTTGCTGTCCTGATTATTCTTATAGTATTCTTCCCAATACTTACATTGACAGGAATAGAAGGTAAATATTTCACTCCGATGGCAAAGACTTTGGTGTTCTGTATTATCGGCGCACTTTTGCTTTCTCTCACTTATGTTCCGATGATGGCTTCTCTTTTCCTTAATCGTTCGATTTCCGACAAGCCGACATTGGCAGACAAGTTTTTTGACGGACTAAACAAAATATATGCTAAAACACTTGGCTTTTGTCTGAAACATATATGGGGAACAATTGCAGCCTCATTCATTGCACTTCTCCTTTCTCTTGGATTGTTCACAAAGTTAGGAGCAGAATTTATACCAACATTGGACGAAGGAGATTTTGCTATGCAAATGACATTGCCAGCCGGAAGCTCGTTGAGCAAGAGTATTGATGTTTCGTTGAAAGCTGAAAAGATTCTCAAGGAGAAATTCCCTGAAATAAAACATGTGGTGGCTAAAATCGGTACTGCTGAAGTTCCAACTGACCCTATGGCAGTTGAGGATGCAGATATAATGATAGTTATGAAACCTTTTGATGAATGGACTTCTGCAGGAAGTCGTGCGGAAATGGTGGAAAAGATGAAGGAAGCTCTTGAAGTTATCGACGATGCATCATTCAATTTTAGTCAGCCAATACAGTTGAGGTTCAATGAGCTTATGACAGGTGCAAAAGCTGATATCGCCATTAAATTATATGGTGAAGATATGGCTGAACTGTATGCAAAGGCAAAAGAAGCAGCAGTGTTCGTCCGTAAAGTTCCTGGAGCTGCCGATGTGCTTGTTGAACAGGCAATGGGATTGCCTCAGCTACTTATACAGTATGACAGAGCCAAGATTGCCCGTTATGGTATAAATATTGAAGAGCTGAACACTGTTATTAGAACAGCCTATGCAGGTGAGACAGCCGGTGTAGTTTTTGAAAACGAACGTCGTTTTGATATGGTTCTTCGTCTGGATTCTGATAAAGTAAAAGATTTGAATACAGACAAGTTGTTTATAAGAACTGAATCCGGACTTCAGATTCCTGTGAGTGAAGTGGCAAGTGTGAAGTATGAAAATGGTCCGCTGCAAATCAACCGTGATGCAACGAAGAGAAGAATTGTAATCGGTGTGAATGTGCGTGATGCAGATATTCAGCAGGTAGTATCACAGATACAGGAATTGCTTGACAAAAATATAAAGTTGAAACCGGGATACTATTTCGAATATGGAGGACAGTTTGAGAATTTGCAGAATGCAATCAGTACGTTGACTGTGGTTATTCCTATAGCATTGTTGCTTATCCTTCTTCTTTTGTTCTTTGCCTTCAAGAATGTTACTTATTCTTTGGTAGTATTCTCCACAGTTCCGTTGTCTCTAATCGGAGGAATACTGGCGTTGTGGGTTCGTGGTCTGCCTTTCAGTATTTCTGCAGGTGTCGGATTTATAGCATTGTTCGGTGTAGCTGTTCTGAATGGTATATTGATGATTAATCATTTCAATGATTTGAGAAAGAAAGGAAATTATATGATGTGTACGGATAGAATAATTAAGAAGAGTTGTCCGCATTTGCTTCGTCCGGTCTTCTTGACTGGTTTGGTAGCTTCACTTGGTTTTGTGCCTATGGCTATTGCTAAGTCTGCCGGAGCCGAAGTTCAGCGTCCGTTGGCTACTGTTGTGATTGGCGGACTTATTGTATCCACAATATTGACACTTTTGATTATCCCTGTATTCTACAGACTGGTGGGAGGATTTTCATTCAAATTCGGAAAAATGAAGCTTAGAAGACAATTGGGAAAAGGAGTAAGAATGATAGCTCTGCTTGTAGCAATATCAATACCGTCTTTTGTCTGCGCTCAGGAAAAGAAAGTTTCCCTCTCCGAAGCAATAGAGATTGCTCTTCAGAACAATCCGAGAATGAAAATGGCAGAATCAGAGATTAACCGTGCTGAAGCTTCTCGTGGAGACATAATGGAGTTTGGAAACACTTCCTTTTCATATTCCTGGGGACAACTCAACGGGGAATATCGTAAAGACAATGAAATGGCATTGGAGCAGTCGTTCGGCTCATTACTGACACCTATATATAAGAATGCTTTGGTGAATACTCAGATATCAAAGGGAAAATATTCCCGTGAGATGATAAGAAAGGAGATAATTGCCGAAGTAAAGCGAGCATGGTCATATTATCAGTATGCCTATAATATTTATAAATTGTATGAAGAGCAGGAAAGTCTTGCTGCCAAATTACGTGAGAGTGGAAATCTCCGTTATCAGCAGGGTGATATTGACCAGACTGAAAGAAGTATGATAGCAACAATGGCTGCCGGTCTCCATTCGGACTGGATACAGGCTAGGGAAGAGCTCTCTCTTGCAATACGCCGTTTTTCGTGGGCTTGCTATGCCGGTATGGATATAATGCCGGATAACGATGTCCTTTCAATATTGCCTTTGAAAAAAGATTATGACATCCTTTCTCAGAGTCACCTTAACTATTTCAACAGTCAGATTGAAGAGAAAAAGAATATGTTGAATATCGAGAGAAGCCGCTTTTTCCCGGAAATATCAGCCGGATATGTCCGTCAGAAGATTTCTCCTCTTAATGGATTGAATTCATGGATGGTCGGTATTTCGTTTCCTGTATTTTTCTTCTCTCAGCAAAGCAAGATTAAACAGGCAAAAGCCTCTATGCAGATTGCCCGTTGGGAAGCTGAGGATAACAAGATAAAACTTGGAAATAAGGTTGAGGAACTGTATAAGCTTATCAGAATGCAGCGTGAACGTCTCGACTATTATTCCCATGCAGCTCTTAACGAGGCTGAAGCTCTCCAGAAAAGTGCTTTGCTTAAGTTTGAAGAGAGTGAGATCAATATCACGGAATTTGTTCAGAGTCTTAAATCTGCACGTGACATACGCAGAAACTATATTCAGACAGTATATGACTATAATGTGTCGGTTCTTGAAATAGAACTATATACAGAATAAAGAAAATGAAGCTATTAATTATCGAAAATAATTTTTAATCATGAAAAGAATATATTTATCATTGGCAATATTATCAACATTATTTTTCTCATGTTCCAAGCAGGACAAAGTAGAGGCTACTGTTCCCGTTCAGAACTCAGATGCAGAGGTTGAATCAGTAATGGAAACACCAGACAGCACTCTTGCCGAAACTGACGCTGTAAGCTCAGCAACTGCTGTGTCTAATATTCCAGGTTTCAATGGTGTGGTAATTCTTCCCCCTAGCCAGCAGGCAACTGTAACACTTACTATGGGAGGTTCTGTTCATTCAACATCTCTCTTGCCCGGACATTATGTGAAGAAAGGTGAGGTTCTGGCAACTCTTGAGAATCCTGATTTCATAAATCTTCAGCAGACATACCTTGAAGCTACAGCACAGAGTGAATTCCTTGAAAAAGAATATATCCGTCAGCAGAATCTTGCATCCAAAGAGGCTGCTTCCCAAAAACGCCTGCAGCAAAGCAAGGCTGAATATTTGTCTATGAAGAGCAAGATGGAGGCTTCTGCTGCCCAGCTTAAAATTCTTGGTGTTGATGTGTCTTCTCTGTTGAACAGTGGAATAATCCCTTATCTCGAAGTAAAATCTCCTTTGAGTGGTTATGTCACTAATATGAATATCAATGTTGGTAAATACTTCAATGTAGGTGAACCTGTCTGCGATGTCATTGACAAAACAAACCCAATGATTCTCCTGACAGTCTATGAGAAAGACCTTGCCCAGCTTCATATCGGCGACAGAATAGAGTTTTCGGTAAATGGTATTTCTGGAGATAAATATTTTGCGAAAGTGATACTCATTGATCAGATGGTTGATTCTTCAAACCGTTCAATCAAGGCTTATGCCGAGATAGAAAAAGCTAATGATAAATTCCGCCCAGGAATGTATGTTAGTGCAAAAATCGCCGGAAAAGAATAACTTTGTCGTATGAAACATAAGAAGCCCGACAGATTTATATTGTTAGTGAATGTCATCTCTATTTTGGTGGCATTCCTTACTCATTTTCCTGAGTTGATAACTATATCCAACTTTTCAGGAAAAGGAGTTTTGTTCCCTGAAATGCACTTTGCTGATGTTATAAGCGAAGTCCTGTTTACATATTTGTCGTTGCTGATTTTGTTCTATGTGAATGTAAAGGTGTTCCATTTTAATTCCGACCTTGTATATATTGATTGGAAGAAAGCCGTTTATTCATTCATAATAACTTGGGTTATAAATAATTTACTGAGTGATGCATTTATTTATCTTCACCGTAACCTGAATATTCCTGCAATTGATGAGATTATACATTATTATTCTCATCCGTTGCGTGATTTCCTTATTTCCTGTGTTGTTACCGGTACGGTCTATCTTACTAGCCAGAATTTGAAAAGGCGTAAGATGCTTCTTGAAAATCAGCAGCTCAGAACGGAGAATCTTATAAACCAGTATGAATCGTTGAAGAGTCAGCTCAATCCTCATATGCTTTTCAATTCTTTGAATACCTTGTATTCTCTGATACGTGAAACTCCGGATAAGGCGCAGGACTATCTTCAGGAGTTGTCACGCGTGTTGAGATATACATTGCAGGTAAACGAATCTCCATCGGTTTCTTTACGTGAGGAAATGGATTTTGTTAATTCCTATATATATCTTTTACAAATGAGATATGAGGAAAATCTTAAGATAGATATTGATATAAATCAGGAATGTCTTTCTTTGAAACTTCCTCCGATGGCTGTACAGCTGCTGATTGAAAATGCAGTAAAGCATAACGAGATAAGTAACAGAAATCCGCTTCATGTCAGAATACATACGGAAGGAAATGCAATAAAGGTGACTAATCCTATCCGTCCAAGAAAGGATCATATCCAAAATACCGGAATAGGGTTGAACAACCTTGCACAAAGGTATCTGTTGCTTTACAAGAAGAATATTGAGATTAAAGAAGAAGACAATTGTTTCACTGTTATTCTACCTTTGATATGAAAGCATTGATTATAGAAGACGAAAAAGCTGCTTTACGCAATTTGAAAGCTGTCATTGAAGAAGTGGACTATGATATAGATGTTGTCGGTGAAGTTGACAGCATTGCTGACTGTGTGGATTGGATTCGCTCTAATCCTACACCTGATTTGGTGTTTATGGATATCCATCTTGCCGATGGCTCTGCCTTTGATATATTTGACATTGTTGATATTGAATGTCCGGTGATTTTCACAACAGCCTATGATGAATATGCTTTGCGTGCCTTCAAGGTAAACAGTGTAGATTATCTTCTGAAGCCTATCAGCAGGACAGAGCTTAAAAAAGCTTTGGACAAGCTTTCTCTTTTCTGTAATTCCAAACAAAAAGATGAAGGCACAAAGCCTGTAGATTATTTGTCTATAATAAAGGAATTAAAGCGTGAGGAAAGTTATAAAACACATTTCCTTGTTCCTGTACGTGATAAGCTGATTCCTCTTTCTGTTGATTCTATTCTTTATTTCTATATTGCAGAAGGAACAGTTAAGGCTGTCGATGTGAATAATAATGAATTTGTATTCTCACAGACATTGGATGAGATAACAGAACAATTGAATCCTAAATTGTTTTTCAGGGCTAACCGTCAATATCTGATTTCAAAGAAATCGGTTGCTGATGCTTGTGTATGGTTCAATGGCCGCCTTGCAATCAATCTTAAGGTTCCTACTTCTGAGAGAATTATAATAAGTAAGGCTAAGGTGTCGGAATTTAAGGAGTGGTTTTGAAATATTATCAGTTGACGAGTTAACGAGTTGACAAGGCTTCAGATAAAAGCTATTTCACCTTGACTTCTTGACTCCTTAAAAACAAAGAGCATTAATCTCCCTTGTCAACTCGTATCTGAACCCTTGTCAACTCATTTTCACCTTCTCCCCATATCATCATACAACGTCTGCAGCAGAGCTTTTCCGGATTTAAGTCTTTCTTCGGATTGCTCTTCTGAATCACCTGATTCAATGAGTGTCTTGTTTCCTTCGTTGTCAAATACTGTATATCCGTCACTGTTCATAAAGCCGAATCCGTTTATGAAAGTGTAGAAACTGAAATCCTTTCCATGACATGAAAGCAAGTCCTTGCTGAAACGGAATTCCTTATGTTGAATATCCATCTGTCCCAAGAGTGTAGCTGCAATATCTGTCTGGTTGCAGAACATATCAAACACCTCTGCATTCTTTATTGCTCCACCAGTCCATATAACAGGAATATGATATCTTCCTGGTTCGAACTCCTGAGTGCTGTAAGGATATTTGTATCCATGGTCAGCAACAAGAATCACCAGCATATCATCCCAAACAGGAGACTGGCGTATTTTGTCAATAAAATTACCAAGGCAACTGTCTGTGAACGCCACAGAATTCAAATATTTGTCTTCAAACTTGTGGAAAGGAACTTCAAACGGTTCGTGACTGCTCAACGTAAGGAATGTCGTGAACCATGGAGATTCCTCGTTTTCCCTGCTTTTTATTTCTTCATACAAATGTTTGAATGTAATATCATCATTTGCTCCCCATTTGTTTAATCGGCTTGTAATCGGGAAATCCTTGTCTGAAGTTATTTTGCTATAACCCGAACTGAAGAAATAACTCTGCATATTGGTGAAATTAATGTCACCGCCATACAGCATATCAGATGTATATCCTGCTTCACCAAGGCTTTTGGCAATTGATGGCAAAGTCTGGCTTTTTGCCGGATATTTCATTATTGACGTTGTAGGTTGGGCAAGATAACCGTTCAGGATTGCAACAGTTCCTCTGTCTGTACGGAAAGAATTGGCATATGCATTACTGAACACAACGCTTTCCTTGCATAATCTGTTAAGATTAGGAGCTATATCCTTTTCTCCTCCCAATGCTTCAATCGTATTTGCTGAGAAGCTTTCCAAAATAATAAGGAGAACATTCGGACGTTTTGTGTTCAGAATCTCTTTCTTGCACGGCGAATTTTTGCAACTGTCTGGCTTGCTGTATATACTTTTGAATATTTCTTCTCTTTCTTCTTCAGGATAGAAATTGAACTGCTCGGCAAAATCCTGCTGTTTCGACAGAGAAGTCATAAGGCTGAAACAAGGATTTATGGCAGAATGGTTCAGAAACTGGTTGTCGCTGAAATATACCATACCGACGTTTGCCGTTGAAGTTGTGACACCTCCTCTTATAGGAATGAACATTATTCCACCTGAAATAATTAAGAGTAAAGAGCTTAATATCCGTTTGTTGCATGTAGAAACAGGGGCAAGTTTCAGAACAGTCCTATTCATGAACTGATAAATTGCCACAGCATACACGGCAAATGCCAGTATCTGTACAATTAACGTGAACATTGGAACGCTTGCCATAGCATCCTTCGGCGATTGGAGATAGAAGAACAGAGTTGAATCCAACCTGAATCCCCAATAAGGATATAATGCTATATCAACACAGAATATTGCGGATACCAATATTGCCATGGTTATGAAATATCCTTTTAGAAATGCTTTGAACCATTTCCCCGGAAACCAAACTGTCAATATTGTAAGTAGCAATGGGAGGGCAGTGAGATAGCCCGAAACTGTGCAGTCAAGCAAAAGACCGTGGGCAATTACCTTAAGGTAATTTATTGGAGAACAGGCGTTCTCCAATGTACTGTTATATAACATGAATACCGGTTTTTGTATTGCAAAAACCGGTAGCCATGCTATGAAAAGTGAGACAATGAATAATAATCTTTGTTTCATCTGTATAATTTCTCGCGCAATTCAGCTATTGCTGGATCTGAGATATAATCATCATAATCCATCATCTTGTCAATGATACCATTTGGAGTAAGCTCAATAATTCTGTTAGCCACAGTCTGAATGAATTCGTGGTCATGGCTTGAGAACAGGATATTACCCTTAAATACTTTCAACGTGTTGTTGAACGCCTGAATAGATTCCAAATCCAAATGGTTTGTAGGCGTATCAAGTATCAGACAGTTTGCATCTGTAAGCATCATTCTTGAAATCATACAACGCATCTTTTCACCTCCGGAAAGAACGCTTACTTTCTTCAGCAATTCTTCGCCTGAGAACAACATTCTTCCAAGGAAGCCTTTCAGGAACACTTCGTTTGTATCCGGAGAGAACTGGCTCAACCATTCAATCAGATTGAAGTCAGAATTGAAATATGCTGAGTTGTCCAATGGCAGATATGTAGTTGTGATAGTCTGTCCCCACTGATAAGTTCCGGCATCAGGTTTTTCCTCACCGTTGATAATCTGGAACAATGCAGTCATCGCACGTGGATCCTTACTGATGAAAACAATCTTGTCTTCTTTTTCTACATTGAAATTCAAGTCACGGAACAGATACTGACCTTCAATTGATTTTGTAAGTCCTTTGACTTCCAGAATCTGATTTCCAGGTTCACGGTTTGGAGTGAACAGAATACCCGGATAACGGCGTGAAGAAGGTTTGATTTCTTCGATATTGAGTTTTTCCAACATCTTCTTGCGGCTTGTTGTCTGCTTTGACTTGGCAACATTGGCACTGAATCGGCGGATGAATTCTTCCAATTCTTTCTTCTTTTCCTCAGCCTTCTTGTTTTGCTGCTGTTGCTGACGCAAAGCCAACTGGCTTGATTCATACCAGAAGCTGTAGTTACCGGCAAACAACTGCAATTTTCCGTAGTCGATATCTACTGTATGAGTACATACTGAGTCAAGGAAGTGACGGTCGTGACTAACCACCAATACTGTATGTTCGAAATTAGACAGGTAATTTTCCAACCATGATACAGTTTCCAAGTCCAAGTCGTTGGTAGGCTCGTCCAAAAGAAGGTTATCAGGTTGTCCGTAAAGTGCACGTGCCAGCAACACGCGGACTTTCTGCTTACCGCTCAAGTCTTTCATCAGCATGTAATGCAAGTCTTCACTGATACCAAGTCCGCTCAACAAGGCAGCTGCATCACTCTCAGCATTCCAGCCTTCCATTTCAGCGAATTTTTCTTCCAGTTCGGCAGCACGTATTCCGTCTTCGTCTGTGAAATCTTCTTTTGCATACAGAGCGTTTTTCTCGCTCATAACTTCCCACAGGATAGAATGTCCCATAAGGACAGTATCCATAACTGTATATTCGTCAAAAGCAAAGTGGTCCTGTGCCAAAACGGACAGACGTTCGCCCGGTCCCATTGATACGCTTCCGCGTGTAGGGTCAAGCTGGCCGCTGATAACTTTCAGAAAAGTTGATTTTCCTGCTCCGTTCGCACCGATTATACCATAACAATTACCCGGAGTGAACTTTAGATTCACATCCTGAAACAACACTCTTTTACCAAATTGTACATCCAGACCGTTTACTGTAATCATATTTAATTATATTAGGTGAGGAGGTTACAAGCTGACGAGTTGACAAGATAAAGTATAAAATCCTTCTTGTCAACTCGTCAACTTGTAACCTTGTTTCTTGTATATTTTCTACAAAACTTCGCAAAGTTACGAAAAAAATCCGGATGCTTTTTCTATTTCATCTTTTTTATCCAAAGATAATATCCGCTCAATGGTAGAACAGCTCCAATCACGCAGGCAAGGAAATACAGAATCTTTGTGATAAATCCTCCCCAGGAGCCTGTATGTAGGGCATAGAATATACCTTTTGCCTTTTGTGCCATCGGTGTTTCCGAGTATTTTGTCACCGATGTAATCTCTCCGCTTTTCGCGTCGAAATAAACTTTGTCGTTCTTTCTCATTGAGGTGTAGATATTAGTTCCGACAAATGCCATATCTCTTTGGAATGTTATCTGGCTGTATTCGTCATATCTTTCCTGAATACCGGCAAGAACATTATCCCACACCAGTGTGATTTCTGTTTTGTCCTTTTCGCTTCTTTTCCCTTTGTTTTCGCTTTCATTGTGGTGCGAGTGCTGTTCGGTAGCCCTGTTGTTGGCTCCAACAAGTGAATAAGCTGCACTACGGAACCATCCGAATGACCATGTCAGCCCAGTCAGTGCCATCACAAGCAGAAGCAGTGTAGAATAGAACCCCCAAGCCACATGGCTGTCATACCAGAATCTTCTCCATCCTTTGCTGAACGACACAGTAAGTCTGTTTTTCAAGGCTCTTCTGTTTCTTGGAACCCAAATCACCAGACCGCTCAGAAGGATTACTACCAGAACCAATGTGGAGATTCCCACCACATATTTGCCCACCGACATTTCGCCCTTCACTTCCGGAGGATTCATCATCCAACGGTGCAGACGTCTTGTGGCAAGGAAGAATTCGCTACTTTCAATCCATCCGTTCACATTTCCGTCGTATGGATTGACGCTCAGTGATTTTCTTCCCATATTGCGGAATGATACAGTACAGGCTCTTCCTTCTTTTCCCGGATAGACAATACTGCTGATTTGCAGGCTGTCGCCCATTTGTTCGTTTATTCTTAGTTTTAGTTCCGAAGGTTTCAGCATCCTGCCGTTTTCCGGAATTTCAACTTTATACAGGTTTGGTGATGCCAGTTCTTTTATTTCCTGCTCGAAAACCAGGATTGCACCCGTAAGGCAGATGATTGATATTATTATGCCTACGGGAATGGATAACCAAAGATGTAGAGAGTGAAAGAGTTTTCGCATTGTATGTTTTGAGTTTATTAGTTTTTGAGTTTTTAAGTTTGTTAGTTGACGAGGATACAAGTTGACAAGGAGACAAGGCCTTCCGTTCCATTGGATTTGTAATCCAATGGTTATATTATTCAGGATTTGTAATCCTGTTCCAAATATGTGGATTACAAATCCACCAATGCCAACCAACGGATTGCAAATCCGTTGGAACAGAAGGCTTCAGGTAAAAAGCTATTTCTTCTTGACTCCTTAACTTCTTGACTCCTTGACTCCTCCTAAATTCATTCCCCAAACGTCAACTTACCAATTCCACTTATCTGCTCAGAAGCAACAGTGATTCCTTTAGTCGCCGTAGCTGTTGCAGGGTCAATCTGATAAACCGTAGGCTGGCTTCCGTCAGTAGTCGTAACTGCCACGTTTATGATACCATTATCGTCCACATAATGTGTGTTGCCGAATCCTGAAATAGTTTCGCTGGCTGGCAAACCGCTTACATAAGTAAGTTTCATATCTTCAGCCTTGAACACAGCAAGCTGGTTCGCTGTATATCCTGTTTCAGTCAATGGACGGTCATACATTAGCATTAGGAAATAATCTTCGCTGATAGGCCAGCATCTCACGAATGATTTTCCCCCAGTCTGTTCTTCAAGATTGCAATAATAGCTTTCGTCAAACTGAGATTCTCCGGCTTTGATTCTTACAACACCGGCAGGTAGAGTAGTCTGCTGTCTCTTGTCTGTCATAGTTTTTGCAAACGAAGGAGAGAATACATATATATCACCATTTTCTGCACTCCAGATAGTCTGGTAATATCTTGACTTCATACGTCCGCAGGCATAACTGATTTTGTCAGTCTTTATAAGAGTAGGATTCTGAAGACTTTCGTCGTTGAATATCGCAACCCAGCATTCGTCGGGATACTGAGTCCACTGTAATTCACCTTTCTCATATGCGCTACTTCCTGAACCTCCGCTTTCAGTCTTTACCAGGTCGGGATATTTCACATATTTTCCGCCTTCAGCTTTCACACCGTATTTACTCAATCCCATCGGAACAGCAACGCTGTATATCTTGTCATTTGATTCCTGAATACCGGACAATGTTACAAACTCACCGTTGCCAAGATAGTTCTCAGCCATAATCACATCCTTATTGCTTGTGAAAGTCTCATTCTTTACATCAAGATACGACACAAGGAAACCTTGAGGCAGATAACCGTTCTCATCGGCGAGTTCGTTGCCCAAATCTCCTGTTGACGTTGTAATGATATAATCTTTATATATACCGTATGATGTGAAGCGTTTGATTTCGTATGTATTGTCTCTTTCCTGAATCTTGCCTTCACTGTTCAGAATATATGAAGAAGTAACACCTGCATTTCCCTGATTATACACAAGGCGGTAGAGATATTTGTCGCCCCAGAACACCCACTGAGTGCTGCTTTCTGTAGTCAGGCCATTGTTCTGCACTGAAATGCTTCCTTCGGCTAAAGTGTCTGCAGTGAGCAGGTAGTTTGCATCGTCCACTGATGCAGCAATTACATACTTCGAGATGCTTTCTGTTACATCTGTTCCGTTGTCTGTGTTGTTACCTTCATTAAGAATCGTATCTTCTGAACACGAAGTCATCATTGTGCCGGCAGCCATTGCTGCGGCAAAAGTTTTTAGTAAGTAGTTTTTAGTCATATGTTTTGAGTTTTTAAGTTTATGAGTTTTTTAGTTGACGAGTTGACAAGGGAGCCGTTCCATTGGATTTGCAATCCAATGGTTATGTAATTCAGGATTTGTAATCCTGTTTCAATAATGTGGATTACAAATCCACCAATACTAACCAACGGATTGCAAATCCGTTGGAACAGAAAAGCTATTTCTTCTTGACTCCTTAACTCCTTGACTTCTCAATTTCTCAATTTATCCTCACCCTAACTTTCCCATAAAACGCCCTTCCAGCCTTCTGCAGACTGAAATTGTCGTATAGTTTCTCGTTAGTGAAATTTCTGCATTCAAATGAGATATTATATTTACCGTTTCCAATGCTGTATGACAGAGTCAGGTTATGCGAAAACTGTGTCGGTACAACAAATTCCGATTCACTTCCCAAAGCCTCGGAATAAAGAGGGAAACTGTGCATATACAGATTGTCGTATGTCAGGCTCAGCTTGTTTCCTTTCTTTATCAGGTCGTTCCAGTAGAACGAAATATCCGAGTTGGCAAACTGATATGGAAGGTTCGGCATACGTGCACCGTAAGTCAGGCTTTCCTGGTTTGTTCCGCCGCCTATTGTGCGCACATTGTCTCTCACATCCATTTGAGTGAAGTTACCTCCAAGGCTGACCCATTTGCTGAAGCTGTATCTCACCGAAAAGTTATATCCTTTTGTCAGCACCTTTCCGTGATTCTCGTAAGCCGCACCGGACTTGCCGCCACTCAAATCCACAATCTTTCTCTGAATATAATCATTGGTATTTCTGTATACCAGACCACCTTCGGCATAGATACCATGTCTCCCGAAATTATGATTGTAGCTAAGATTCAGATTTATATTGTCGCTTCTCTCTGGCTTAAGACTGATATCTCCGCTTTCAAGGTCCTCGTCGCCAAACATTTCTTCGTTTGTCTGCAGTCGGTAAGCCTTTTCATACGAAAGTTTTGCCTGAAGGCTTTTCAGTATGAAATAAGTTCCTGCCATACCATATCCCATTGCGCTCACGCTGTTTGTTGTTCTCACATAATTGTCGAGAGCCGTTGATGTTGCAACCGGACCGGCAATAAACTGGTTGTAGTATTTACCGAACACCGAAACATTCCATTTCTCACTTGGCATAAGGCGGTAGGAGAGACCGCTGATATTCTTCATTGTTTCTTTTGGAATAGCATCTTCAATTCTGTCTTCATCCAAAAGAGACATGTTCGAACGGCGGAAAGAGTTCAGCACATGATTCAGTGTGAATGCGTGTGCTTTGCCTATACGGTAATTCAGAGTCACTGTTCCGTTCCAGTTATTGTTGTTTGAGCGGACATACTGATATGACTGCTCACCGGGCGAGCGCAGCGGTCTCATTTCTCCGCGCCAGTTATATTCATAGCTCGATGTATCCACATTGTTTGTGATATTCTTGTTATAATTAGCCGTCACCACAATATCCAGACCTTTGGTCAGCAGGTCGCGTTTGCGATATTCCACCGATGGCATCAGTGAATGTCCGTTTCTGTATTTACCGCCGAACACCACTTCCTGTCTTACACCAGTCTGAATGTCCTTGTGCATTCTCGAATAAGTGAACCCGAACATAAGTCTGTCTGCCCACGGCTTGTCAACCACACCGATTTTTCCAACCACAGCCTCATTGTGATATTTGTCGTGAAAGCGTTTCACGTGCTCAAGCTTTTTCTTGTTTATCGCACCTGTTTCGAAATCCTTCACCGGAGTATCGATATAATAGTCATTATCCGAATAATTCTGGAAAGCATTAATCTCGTAAGTCAGACCATTTTCGAAAGTCTGTCCGAAATTCACATATGATTTATGGGTATTGAACGAACCATACGAATAAGAGGCATCCAGAAACCATCTTTTCTGATTTTTCTTGGTGATGATATTGATTACACCACCGATGGCATCCGTGCCGAAACCAACCGGAACTACACCTTTATACACTTCAATTCTTTCCGCAAAATTCACCGGAATATTATTCAGACTGAACGAACTTCCCACACCTTCCTGCGGAACACCGTCGATGAAAATCTTGATATGCTTTCCGCTGAATCCGTCCATCATAAGTTGCATATCCGAACCGACGCCGCCACTTTCACGAAGTTTCATTCCCGGAGCCTGGGCAAGAGCTTCGCTCAGATTCTGAGTTGAATTATGCATAGCCTTAGTGTCGAGAGCAACAGCATTGAAAGCAGAGCGTTTCAGACGGCTGACACCATTTGAAACAATTACCACCTCGTCCAGCTCCGTAGTCTGAGGTTTCATTTTCAAATCCATACTCTTAGTCTCTCCGTTCTTCAGACTGATATTGCGTTCCACTGTTTCATAACCTATTGCAGAAACCACAAGAATATATTGCCCTTCGTCGGCTTTCAGCTCATAAACTCCGTTTTCATTGGTCATACATCCCAAGTTTGTCCCTTTCAGATACACAGAAGCAAAGTCTATTGTCTCTTTCTCGGTCGAAGTTATTTTCCCCGTTATTTTTGCATTTTTACCAAACATGCACAGAGGCAGCAACATCATTAGTGTCGTAAATAGATAGCGTTTCGTTTCCAATTTCTATTATTGTTATTAGTGATTCTCAATTTTATTTTGCAAAGTTCCGATAATATTAAAAGTGTATCAATCGCAATTTTTAGGTATTTTGTGGATTTAAAATTATAAATCATTGATTAACAATGTGTTTTGCTTTGTTGGGTTTTGTGGTAGGTAATGAATTTTATTGTAATTAATCCTAATTATAACAATACATTAAAGAGTGAAATTTGTGTTTGATACCTAAATGTTGGTATTAGCTGATAGTTGTAAAATTGATAAATAATATTCTGTCAAAATGGCATATCATAATTTCTGTTTTTTCTTCAAATAAATAGTTTTGAGGCTTGTTCTCAACTAAAAATCCTATTTGTTTAGTTTGTTTAAAAAAATCATTACAATGTTTTGAGGTAATGATTGCAATCGTTGCTCCAAGTCATTTAAATTAAGTGGATGAATGATTGTAATGACAGCCCAAAGTCATTGCAATCATTTTTTTAACAATCGCTTATTTGGGGTAAAAACACTTTTTTGAGAGCCTGATTTACTATAAAAAAACAGTGTTTTTTCGTCAGGAACGACAAATTTTATAGTCAAATCCAGATTGTTATTTTGCGTAGGTTAATGAAAATATACATTACATTTTGCCTGCTTTTTATAAAATGATTCTGATAAAATTCACTCAGTGTAAGCAACTGCTGGATTTTTCTTTCAATAGTTATTTTCTAAACTTCATGAGAGTGCCGTCAATTTGATTCTCCTTTAATATGTATCAGAAAAATCAATTCTCATGAAGTTTAGGTGACATAATGGCATACATTGCAGGTTCGGACTTTCTGTGAAATACATCTATAAGTAGGTGCTCACAATTATTTTTATAATTCATGTAACTCCATAAGCTTTACATCGAAACATGGGAAATTCCCGGAAAAAGCTGCCGATGTTTTCCTGATATGCCCCCCAAAAAACATCGGCAGCTTTTTACCTAAACATGGGAAGTTTTCAAAGAGAAAGTTTATTGAGTATAAAGTTACTGAATACCCAGAACAAACTGAACGCGTTTTAGAATGGGTAGTTATCTTCAAACGGGTTTATTTGTAACCAATAATGCTCTTTTGCCTCTGACTTTTATTATTGACAGTGCTATCTTAATGATGATAGTTTTAATACTTCATCTTTCTGATAATCATTCTCAGTAGGATGATAAATCTTTTGAATTACAGAGTCAATATAAGATTTACAATCACGTGGTGCAAACCTTATAAGGTATTCTTTCAAATCATTTTCCTTGATTGAGAACTTTTCTACATTTTTCCTCACTTTATATATGGGAGTGATTGATTCCTTATTGACCGTGATTACTTCTGAAGCACGGAACATTTCTTGAATTCGTTTTTGAGTTTTATAGTCCATTTGTTCACTTGATTTTTCTATATATAACTTTGTAAGTAAGGAATATGACATTTTGACAGGCTTGATAGATTGGTATAGATGTTGTTGTAATAATTTACATGTGCCATCGGCATTCGTTGTGCTTAAAAGTTCGTTTCTGAACACAACGGCAGTTTACACCTATCTTTCTGAAATCAAGATGGCGGAGTTCATCTCCGTTACCAAGGGCAGTGGACATGTTAAACCGTTAAAAACTGATACTTATGTCTTATTATTCTGATGAAAGGCTTGACCAGATTTGGGATAAAGGCGGTATCATAAGAGGAAAAAATCCAGATTTGTATAGACAAGACAAGTATGGAAATACTATGTACAAACCCTCTTATGGAAAAACAAGCGCAATGGGCTGGAATGTTGACCATTCCAAACCCCAAGCACTTGGTGGTACTGACCATTTGAACAATTTGCAGCCAATGAATAGTAGGGTAAACTCTTCCAAAGGTAAGCAGTACCCGAAATAATTGTTTAATTGTTCCCACTCCAACCTTGTTGCAGCAAGGTAATTAGTTCTTATCAAAGCTACTGTCATTTTGGCACTATGACGGTGGCTTTTTCTTTATAACTTTGCTAATATAACGTATAATAGCTGGAAATATTGTATTCTTTATCAAAGTTTAAGATTTCAGTTATTATAAATCAGCAAGCCTATTTAGGGTATTGTCGTAAATAATCACCTTATCTTGATATTGCTTTTCATGCATATTCATGTATAAAACAGTATCTCCACCATACATAAAAGCAGGCACCCGCCAGTTATCTAAAATTTCCAATTCGCCTCTATTATAAAGCATTCTGAACGCATCAAATCCTACACATTCAATCATTTCCTCTATTGAGTCTGTTCTAATAAAAAGTTTATCGTGCGTCAAAAGTGCAGAAATAATTCTATCCAAGAAGTATAATTTTTCAGGCATAGAAATTTCGGGAAACACATGACCATGCCAGCGATCATAATTAGAGACCGTCAGGAGTTTTGTTTGCTCTATAACTAAATGCATCAAACAATGCGCCCATGTTTGATTACCTACTTTCTGATGAACATACAACTTTTGGAATATTATACAAATTGCTTTCAACTAAAATTCTAGAATATAGCTCGTTGACTGGTATAGTTAGTATTATTACAATCCATATTGGAACGTAGTATATCATATTTTGATTTTTTGGGCACAATTATTTATCCAACTATTTCTATAAGTGTCCATAATCTGATCTCTTTTCTACCAGCAATAACAGAAATAACCTCGTAATTGAAACTTACGAGGTTATTTCTACAATATTTTCTTTTTTAACTTCTTTTGTAAGATCATTTCTCGTTCTGCTCATCTCTAACAAAAAGAGCGTAGATAGAATCTTTTATCAAATAAACTCCAGCTATAGCCATTAATCCTAAATAAATAGGAGCAGCTGACATACCGCCACCTTGGTCAACAATAGCTGTCCAATCTGACGATAAGTTTCGCAACATAGAAAAATCAGTATCAGCTTCAAAAAGCTGAAGAACAAATGCAAGCACTCCTAACACAGGAGGTAGTAAGAAAAATAAGCCTATAATGCATTCGACCTTTTTGGCCTTAATAACAGCGTTATCCATATCGTTGGAATTTATATTAATACTCCGTTTTTATGTCTAGGATAGGGTTGCCCCAATCCGACTACAAAAGTACAAAAAATCCGAGATATGTCATTCAATTATTACAGACTTTATTTTGATTTACTGTTGCTTACCTCTGTTTTGTCTTGACTTAGGTATTCCGATTGTTTCTCTAAACTCGTTCATTTTCTTTCTAAACCAGCTTACATGTGAAACTCCGTCAATCTTGAAATCAAACTTCCCATTCTTGTTCTCCTTGATGGCACAGACAGCTTGTTTGGTTTCAATGTCTCGGTTGAACTTGGAAGAATAGAGTTTGCCTTTTATGGGAACATCCTCTAATGTGCATAGTCTTCGGATTATATCATCATTGAAGTCCAAGTGTTCACGCAGGAAATTTATTATCGGTATCAGTTTCTCTACATACGGAATGTAGAGTTTGACAAAATCCACAAACTCGGGCAGCTTGTTGTTCTGCTGTTTATAAGAGTTTTTTATTTCCTGTATCTGCTTGGCTTACTGATATTCCCTTTGTCTGGCTTTTTCAAGTTCAAGTATGCGGTCTTGCAAATCCTCGTTCCTGTGTTCCAATGCTTTCATCTTACCAGTCATGAAAAGAGAACCTACGCTTTCGGCTATGTTCGTCACTGCGGTCGTGGCTGCACCTTTCAGCTTTTCAGTCTGTATCTCTTTCTTAGTTCGTTTGAGTTCCTGCTCGGCTTCGGCTTTGAGTTCCTGCAACCGTTTGTTGCCCATATCAAGGGTATTGTTCTTTTTCTTCATGTTCCTATAGTATTGCATGGTAGTAGTGTGCCGTGCTTCCGAACCCCGTACCCCACGTTACAGTCCGTATTTCGCCATCACCTTTGCGTAATTGTCGTGGTAGGCGACCAAGGTCTGACGATTGAACAGGTCATCTGTACACAAACGGACGGAATTTGTTTTCTTGCGGTACTTACGCTAGCCGTCAGCCTGCTTTTTCTTGGCTTTACGTCTTTTACCCGTCACAATGGGGACAACGGCTGCATGGATGTGCGGTGCCTTCTCGTCCATGTGTAAATGGGTGGCAACTACATTGACTTTGCCGAATGTGGCTTGCAGCCATTGGATGCTGTCGCTGCACCATTCATCAAGCTTTCCTTTTCCTGTATGTTCATCATGTCCTAGTGCGTACCCGACAGAACAACCCAGACAACACGTACTTGGTCGTGTGTGATTTTCCGTTTGATGCCTGCCGTATTCAACCGATGTCCGATCGCTTCATCCCTGCCGTGAACGTCATCGGGGTATTCGACAAGTTGACAAGTTAACAAGGATACAGATAAGAAGCTATATCTCCTTGACTTCTTAACTCCTTGACTCCTTAATCTCATTTTTCCGTTGCAAAGTTCTGACAATATTAAAATTGTTTCAATCGCATCTTTTAGGTATTTTGGAGATTTAAAATTTCAATTTGTTGATTAATAATAAGTTTTACTCTGTTGGACTTGCCGTAAGGAAATGAAATTTATTGTAAGTAATCCTAATTATAACAATAAATTAGAGAGTGAAATTTCCATTTGATACCTAAATGTTGGTATTAGCCAATTGTTTTAAAATTGATATATATTGTTCTGACAAAATGGCATATTATAAATCCTCTTTTTCTTTCAAATTAAGCGTTTTAAGACGAGTTTTCGACTAAAAATCCTATTGATTTAGTTTGTTTAAAAAAATCATTGCAATGATTTTGGAAAATCATCGCAATCGTTACTCTGAGTCATCTAAATGATTTTGGTGAATGATTGCAATCGTTTCCTGAAGTCATTGCAATCATTTTTTTAACAGTAGCTTTTCTTAGGTAAAAATACTGTTTTTGGAGCTGGATTTACCTTAAAAAATAGGTGTTTTTCATCAGGAATACCAAATTTTGTGGTCAGATTCAGAATATCATTTTGTTTTGATTTTTGGAGGAAACTATACGTTATGTAAGGCTTTTATAAAATGATTCTAAAGATTATTCCTTTTGTGTAAGCATTCACAATGTTTTGCTTTCAATATGTATTTCCTAAACTCTGTGAGAGTGCCGTCAAATTGATTCTCCTTTGATATGTATCGGAAAAATCGATTCTCGTGAAGTTTAGATGACATAATGACATATGGAGGTAACTGTCGTTTATGTTGTAAATTACTTCCGAATGCAATTAAATTTTCTTTCGAAAGAAATTGAATTTAGTTCCGAAAGAAAATGTTGTTACGTTCGGAAGAAATTAGTGTTTATTCTAGATATAGAAATTCACGGTTTGCTAGCTATGGTGACTATTGGTTTGTCGCAGATTGTTTAAGTTAATTTTGAATCGGAACTGAAATTATGCAGCAAGGTTAAGAAGGGTGTCCTACCTAATCAAACTCGCTGCAAAATAAACAAAGATAAATTGAAAGAAAATAACTATCTTTACGCCCGTTTTTGTCAATGTGTTTGATGAATAGATGGATATAGAAACAAGAAACTGAGAGACAGAGATGAACAGGGATAACAATCTTATACGTTTGCTTTTGCTGCTACTGGTGGCATTGGTATCTACGTTGCTGATGTATTGTTTGCCGGAACAGATTTGCGGTTATAAGATAAAAAAAGTTGATTTGTTGTCGGAATTGAGAGTGAAACAGGAAGTGAATGTTATGGATTCGCTTCGCCGGCAATTACTGGAAGATACTGTGGCGGTGGACTCTGTGTATGTGCGTGATTCAATAGAAATTCATGAAGATTTGGATTCTGCGGTTTTGCAGTTGAGAGATTCGCTTTATAATGTGCTGGTACAGACGGAAGGGGCGGATTCATTGGGCGTTAATATAGAGGACTATTCTGTAGGACATGTAGGGCTGAGACGATTCTTCTCGGCTTTGAACAACAGGGATACTATGAGCAGACCGGTGCGTGTGGCTTTCCTTGGAGATTCGTTTGTGGAAGGAGATATACTTGTGGGTGACTTGCGCTCGTATCTGCAGCAGACATTCGGAGGAAGGGGAGTTGGCTTTGTGCCGACATCATCGGTTGCCGCACAATATCGACCGACAATAAAGATGAAGTCGGAAAAATGGAAAACTTGGTCGATGATGACTGATTATACCCAGGCTTATACTCTAAGCGGTATGCTGTTTGAGCCAGAGGAGGAAGGTGCTTCGATGAAGCTGGAGACATCTGACAGATATCCGGAGATAAAAAGTGCGGGAACTTTCAAATTATATTATCAGAAGAATAACGGAACTGTGATGCGGTTGGCGAAGAACGGTGAAACTGATACGCTGGAAACAGTTCTTCCTCAGACAGACGAAATTACTTGCTTTGAACAGACAGGAGAGTTTTCGTCGGTGGATTGTTCGTTCAGAAATGTGGATGGAGGATTTCTGGCTCTTGGTGTGGCTATCGAGGACAACAAGGGTGTTGTGGTGGATAATTATTCGTTGCGAGGAAATTCTGGTTTGATATTGAACAGGGTTGATTCGATACAGAGTTCAGCGCTGAATAAGGTGCGTCCGTATGATCTTATCATATTGCAATACGGTCTGAATGTGGCTAACGACAGTGTGCTGCAGTATGGCTGGTATGGAAAGAAAATGGAGATTGCTATAAGACACTTACGCCGTTGTTATCCTACTGCTGATGTTCTGGTGCTGGGTGTTTCGGACAGAGGAAGACAGTTTGACGGTAAGTTTGAAACTATGCCTTCGGTGCTTGCCTTGCTTCACAGTCAGAGACAGATGGCAAAACGTATGGGAATTACGTTCTGGAACGTGTTCGGTGCAATGGGTGGCGAGAACAGTATGGTGCGCTATGTGGAAAATAACTGGGCAAGCAAGGACTATACTCACTTGAGTTTCCGTGGAGGTAAGGAACTTGCCCGGATATTGTATGAGGCTCTGATGAGGGAAAAGAAATTTTATGATGAGGCGGATGAGGCAGGTTTTTAGACATATTGCATATGTTGTGATTGCAATGGCATTTACAACTTTGTGGGCACAACAGATAATAAAGGCTCCTAGGGTTGTGCTTGGAGGTATGGGGCGTGCGGATTCGGCTGTAGTATGCCGGGATACGCTTGACTTGCCTTTGTCGTTGCCCGGTATGCTTGTAGGAGAAAGGGATACGCTGACTTTTGATTTCGGACTGGAAAGGTTTTATTCAGGTCTGGATTCGCTGAGGCAGGGGAAAGACACTATAATAAGAATTGTCCATCTGGGTGATTCGCATATACAGGCTGGATATTACAGCGGAAGGATGATGCGCCTTATGCATGAGACTTTTGGAAATGCAGGACGAGGATGGATTGCCCCATATAAGCTTGGAAGGACTAATGAGCCTTCGGACTATTTCATTTCGTCGGTTATACGAAACTGGTCGTCGGGGAAATGTACGCAAAGAGAGAGCAGAAGAAAGGCTCCTGTTGGTTTGGGTGGTTTTGGTATATCTGCTGTTTCTCCTTCGATAAATTTTGATGTGATTATTGCTCCTAATAACGGAAAAGGATATTCATTCAACAAAGCTATACTTTACAGAGGACGAAAGTCAATGCCTATGTTACCGGCAGGGGATAGAAAGGCTGAAGTGACATACAGACCGGCTGACACTGTGTGCGCAGCTAACCTTGTGGCTGATACTTTCCTGATATCTTCGCTTACGGACACTCTGGAACTACAGAGTTCAAGACGAAAGAAAGGAACAGACAGGCTTTTGCCTACATCTTTATTTAGAAATGTGTATTATGGATTAAGTCTTGAAAATGGAAATCCGGGTATATTGTATCATTCAATAGGCGTTAATGGTGCAATGTATGTTCACTATACAGATACGGCTTATGTGGAGCAACTTGCACAGTTGAAACCGGATTTGATAATAGTATCTATGGGTACGAATGAATCATTTGGACGGAATTTCAGAGCTGAGGAATTTGAAGGGCAGGTACGAGCTCTTGTTTCATTGCTGAAAGATAAAATGCCTGAAACTGCTTTGTTGCTCACGACACCTCCGGAGTGTTACAGGAGAGTGACAGTGAATAAGAAACGAGTTTATAAGAGAAATGAGAATACTGAAGCAGTTGCTGAGGCAATTGTGAAGGTTGCCCGTGAAGATAGCCTTGCCTGCTGGGATTTGTTCAATGCTACCGGTGGAAAGAATTCAAGCCGAAAATGGTTGAATTATAAGCTTATGGGCAGAGATAGAATCCACTTTACAAAGGAAGGATATAAAGAGCAGGGAACGCTTTTGTTCAGGGGGATGATGAATTCTTATTTGAGAGAGGGAACGAGGTGACAAGGGGACGAGTTGACAAGGTTTTTTTAGGAGTTAAGGAGTCAAGGGGAAATTGCTTTTTCCTGTAGCCTTGTTAACTTGTCAACTCGTCTCTGATTAATTAATAAATTAAAAAGTTATCACAGATGTTTGATTTATCGCAGCTTTCATTTGAAAAGTTACTACATATATTGGAGTATGACCCTTCAGCACCAATGCTGTTCAGCAGTGGGTTATTCTTTTTCCTGTTTATAGGATTTTTGTTTTTCTATATTCCATTGAGGAAACATACATTGCTGCGCATTGTGTATGTGAGTTTGTTTTCTCTGTATTTCTATTACAAGAGTAGTGGGCTTTGGTTTGGGCTGCTGGTATTTACTGCTACATCTGATTTCCTCATAGCGAGGGCAATAAAGGAGAGTGAGTCCATTAGTGTGCGCAAGTGGCTGGTTACACTCAGTTTGTGTGTCAATTTGGGGATGCTTGCCTATTTTAAATATTTTAATTTTCTGAGAGATATTGGAGCTTCGTTGTTGCGCTCGGCAAGTAGCTGGCTTGATGTTCCGGTATGGAAAGATATAGTTGTTGAACCGTTGGATATATTCCTGCCTGTTGGTATATCGTTTTTTACGTTCCAAAGTATCAGTTACGTGATAGATGTATATAGAGGACGTATAAATCCTCTGAACAGATGGATTGACTATTTGTTTTATGTATCATTTTTCCCTCAGCTTGTGGCAGGGCCTATTGTCAGAGCAAGAGATTTTATTCCGCAGATATACAAGAATCCGACTGTAAGCAAGGCTGAGTTTGGAGAAGGTCTGTTTCTGGTTCTGTGTGGTTTGTTCAAGAAATGTGTGATATCAGACTATATAAGCCTGAATTTTGTGGATCGTGTGTTTGATGCTCCTCTGTTATATACTGGATTGGAGAATCTGATGGGTGTGTATGGCTATACATTACAGATTTATTGTGATTTCTCCGGTTATTCAGATATGGCTATTGGTATAGCTTTGCTGTTAGGTTTCAGATTTAATATAAACTTTGATTCGCCATATCAGTCGGCAACAATAACAGAATTCTGGAGAAGATGGCATATCTCATTGTCCAGCTGGTTGAAAGATTATCTGTATATATCATTGGGCGGAAACAGACATGGCAAGATACGTACTTACCTGAATCTGATGATAACCATGCTACTTGGAGGATTGTGGCACGGAGCATCAGTAAGTTTCATTATATGGGGTGGATTGCATGGCGTTTCGCTTGCGATACATAAGGCAGTGATGTCAGTTTTCCCAAGTTTTAAGAAGACAGGAGAGGAGATGACGCCATGGAGAAGAGTAATTGGAGTGTTGTTTACTTTCCATCTTGTGGCATTCGGTTGGATATTTTTCAGGGCAAACAATATTCAGACAGTTAAAGATATGCTGATGCAGATTTGTACAAATTTCCATCCGGAGATATTCCTGCAGTTTGTTTCAGGGTATAAAGGAGTATGCGCACTTATGATTGTCGGTTATATATTCCATTTTGTTCCTAAAAGATATGAGTTTAAAGTCCGTCAGTGTGTTACTGATGCACCATTTGTATTCCAGGCATTGTTGCTGATTGTGCTGATATTTATCGTAGTTCAGTTTAAGAGTGCGGGAGTTCAACCGTTTATATATTTCCAATTTTGATGTTATGCAGCGTATAAGCTGTAAATTGCATCATATAGATATATGAGTTAATTCAATTTTCGCAAGTTGCTAAACTTAAAAGTCAACAAGGCTTTAGAGACAAGTTGACAAGGTCAAAAACAACTGTAACTTTACAATTTATCATCTGAAAACCTTGTTAACTTGTTATCTGTAAGTTGAGCTTGTGAAACTTAAAGTAATAACATAAAAACTAACAAACTCAAAAACTAATTAAAGTATATATAAATGCATTATTGATATAATATTCATATTATATTTGTAAATAAGAGAAAAAATGTAGATGACTAAAACAGAAAAAGAAGTGTTGGTTTTTTCTGGAATTTGGTCAGGATATTAATATTAATTCCAGAGAGTTTTTCAATGGAATTTGAATAAAATTAGGAAAGGAGATTCAATTATGAGAGCGATGAAATGGACATCTTTGACATTGATGCTGATGCTTGCTTTCTCGTCTGTTGCTCAGGAAGAATTCTTTGATGATATTTACTATTCTACTAAGGAAAAGAAAGAAGCGTCAAAGGTTGAAACTAACGTAGTTAAGGCTAAGAAAGTTGAAACGGTAAAGGCAGACAATTCTGAACCGGTTGAAGCAATGTCTGCCGATGAACGTGATGTTGATGAATATAACAGACGATATTCGTCAGATGATGTATATGCTGAAGAAATGCAGGATGAGGCTTCACAGGAAGAAACTGTAGCTGTTGACCCTCAGGAGGAGAAAGAAAGACGTTCTGATTTGGAATATACAGAACGAATAGTTCGTTTCCATTCACCGAGTAAGCTTACAATTGCTGGAGCAGATCAGGTTGACTTGTATTTAAGTGAAGGATATTATGCTTATGACTATGATACTGACGGAGCCAATGTGAATGTGAATATTAATGTGGGTTCACCATGGTACAGCAGTTGGTATGGTGGTTGGTATGACCCATGGTATTATGGAGGATGGTATTCACCTTGGTGGAGTTATTCTTCATGGTATTACAGACCATGGCATTTTGGATGGGGTGGATTCTATGCCGGCTGGTATGGCGGTTGGTATGACCCATGGTATTACGGTGGCTGGTATGGTCCGTCATGGTGTTGGGGTGGTTATTGGGGACCTCATTATCACCATTATGGTTGGGCTTATTCTACACCAGGACATTACTATAGTAATGGACGCTCTTCATATATGAGTAGTACAGGTCGTTCTGCAGGAAGAAGTTATTCTTCTAGAGCAGGCAGCAGTACTGGCAGATATAGTTCTTCTTTGAGAAGCAGTGGCTCTTCATCAAGATATAGCAGCCGTTCTTCAGTTAGTGGAGCATCTGTTCGTCGAAGCACAAGTTCTACTTCTCTTCGTTCTTCTGCTGCAACAACTTCAGGACGTAGATCTTCTGTATCTGGAACATCTTCTCGTAGTTCTATAGCTAATGGAGCTACTACTCGTTCATCTGTTGGTTCAACAACATCTCGTACAAGAACAAGTACAATTGTTGCACCAAGCCGTAGAAGCAGTAATAGCAGTAATTTCTCAACAGGACGTTCAAATTCCGGAACTACAACAAGAAGTTACAGTATGCCATCACGCAACAGCTATTCAAACTCTTCTAATTTCGGAGGTAGCCGTTCAAGCTTTAGCAGCGGTGGCGGTAGCTTTGGTGGTGGACGTTCAAGTGTTGGTAGCTATAGCGGTGGCGGACGTTCAATGAGTGGTGGAAGAAGATAATTCGTTTTTTATGAAACGACATTCAAATTAAGAAAGAAACAAGATGAAAAGAAAAGTTATAACAGTGTTTTCTGCATTGGCATTCTGCTTGGGAACTGCTTATTCGCAGAGTATGATGGATGCTTATCGTTATGTTCAGTCTGAATTAAGTGGAACAGCCCGTGCGGTAAGTATGGGTGGAGCTTTTGGTGCATTAGGAGGTGATGTCTCAGTTATGAACATAAACCCTGCTGGCTTGGCTGTTTACAGAAGTTCAGAAGTTGTAACGACACTTAGTCTTAATATGATTAATACTAAGTCTGATTGGATAGGAACTTCAAGTTCTGAGAATAAGACAAAGGTTAATTTTGATAATATAGCGTATGTCGGATATTTCCCTACGGCTAACGAAGAAGGACTGGTAAGCTGGAATGTAGGCTTTTCTTACAACAGACTGAAGAATTATTCAAGAGATTATACAGCACGTACTTCAGGCTTAGATTATTCAATGTCTGATTATGCGGCAGTAAGAGCAAATTTGAATGGCTGGACAGGAGACCAGCTTTGGCAGACTAATGACTATAATCCTTATGAAAATCCGGAGGTGGGAGACTGGATGTCTATTATAGCCATGAACTCAGGAATGATAGAATATGATAAGGATAAAAAATCATTCTACAGTCCGTTTGCAACCAAAGATGCCTCAGGAGGCGTTGTACCAACAAAGATTACAGAAGCAATAATGAATATCCGTGAGAGCGGTTCGGTGGATCAGTATAATATTGCATTTGGAGCAAATATATCTAATTTCCTTATGCTTGGCGCTGGTGTGGCTATAACGGATTTGAATTATAATTATTTGTCATATTATAATGAGAAATTTGCAGATAACAGTACTTTGACTCTTGGTACAGACAAAGGTGGTAATGGCTTGAACACTGATGGAACAGGTTATAGTTTTAATATTGGTGCTATAGTAAATCCTGTGAATTTTCTGAGACTTGGTGTTGCTTATACATCACCTACATGGTATAAAATGACAGATTTCTATTATACAGAGGCAAGTACAACTATAGGAAACAGTGTTTGGACTGCGAATACACCTGCAGGAGCTTATTCAAAATATGAATATCGTACACCGGATAAGTGGACATTCAGTGCTGCGGCAATATTAGGACAGGTTGCTTTAGTCAGCGTTGACTACGAACTTATGAATTATAAGCGAATGAGAATGTATGATTATTATGGTAATCAGAATACATACACCAACGGAGACATTCAGAATTTTATGAAGAATTCAAATACACTTCGTGTGGGAGCAGAGGTGAAGGTGACTCCACAGTTCGCTGTCCGTGCAGGAGCTTCATGGACTCAGACTGGAATGAATAACGATTTGAAGAACAATAATGTTTCTGTGGCAACGGCAGGAACAATGCCTCATTACAATGTGGACTTAGGTATTACTAATTATACTGTGGGTATAGGTTATAGATTTACACCTAGATTCTATGCAGATTTGGCATGTGTTCTTCGTTCACAAAAAGAAGATTTGTATGCTTTCTCTCCTATTTTTGATGAAGAAGGTCAGGCAGTAGTTGATATTCAGCCAGCTTCGCTTAAAACTAAAACAACCAGATTGTTGTTGACTTTAGGATATAAGTTTTAATAAATCTAGGAAGGTAAATTAGAAAGGATTAGATAAAAATATAGAGACATGGTTATACTGATATCAGTGTTGCTGTGTCTCTTTTTTTATGAATATATTTCAATAATAATGTTTGTCCGGATTTTATGAAAAGATTGATTTTTATAACTCTGTTTTTTTCTGTTGTTTCAATAATGAATGTTTTTTCTTCTGACAAAAATATACGTATAGCTTTGGTTCAGGCAAAATTAGAGTTGGGAGATGTAGATGCAAACATCAAATCATTTGAGCAAAGAGTTTCTTCTTGCAGAGAATGTGATATAATTGTTTTCCCAGAATTGTTTACGTCTGGTTGTGAAATGAAAGTAAAGGACAAAATCAAAGCCAGAGATATGAAGGACAGTGTTGCTGAACGTTATCAGGATGTGATTTCCAATATGAGAAAGTGGGCTAAGAAAAGCGGAGCTCTTGTTATTGGTTCAACAATTTACAAGGAAAATGATAAATACTATAATCGCTTGCTTGCAGTAAGTCCTGATGGAAGTTTTAAGATATACGATAAGCATAATTGTTTCAAGAAAGGAGCTTTTTCTCCAGGCGAAGAAAAGTTGATTTTGGAATGGAAATCAATTCGTATGGCAACATTTATATGTTATGACCTTCGTTTCCCAGAATGGAGCAGAAATAAAAATAACTATGATATTGCTCTATATATTGCCAATTGGCCATCTTCAAGAAGTGATGACTGGAACAATTTATTGAAAGAAAGGGCAAAAGAAAATAAAGCATTCGTAGTTGCCGTGAACTGTGTTGGAGAGGATCGTAACGGAACTGTATATAAAGGAGAAAGCTGTGTGATTGCTCCTGATGGAAATTTAACTGAAAAATGCGAAGACTTTAAAGAAGAGATAAAAATCGTTGAGCTGAATCTGAATTAATTATACTCTTTTAAGTTGTTTGGCTTAAGAAATATCAGTAAACAGAATTAAAGTTTCTGTTTTTTATACTTTTTTGATAAAAAGGACTGTTTTTATTTGTTGATTTCAAATAAAATATGTTCTTTTGTGCTGTAATCATTTGTGTAACCTCTAAAAACTATCGCCTATAGCATAAACATTACTCGGAATATAAAATATTAGTGTAATGGAAAAATTAAGAATGATGACTGACGAAGAGTTGGTCGTTCTTTATGCAAAAGGGAATAATAATGCCTTTGATATACTATTGTCCAGATATCAAAGTTCAATCTATTCTTATATAAATTTCATTGTCCATAACAAAGATTTGGCTGAAGATATATTTCAGGAAACCTTTGTTAAGGTGATTATGACCATAAAGCAAAATCGTTATACAGAAAGTGGAAAATTCAAGGCTTGGATTATGAGAATAGCGCATAATCTAATCATTGACAATTATCGTCAGGAACGTATCGAGAATACAATTTCCAATGACGAGGTTGAAGTTGATTTGTTCAACAATATGAAGCTGTGTGACGATTCAATCGAAGACCATATGGTTCGCCAACAGGCTTTGAAGGATGTGCGAAAACTGGTTGAATTCCTTCCGGAGAATCAGCGTGAAGTTCTTGTTATGCGCTATTACCAGGATTTAAGTTTCAAGGAAATTGCTGATATTACAGGTGTAAGTATTAATACTGCACTTGGCAGAATGAGATATGCACTTCTGAATATGAGGAGAATGGCAGAAGAAAATAAAATTGAACTTTCAGTTTTTTGATTTTTTATTCTTGCATATACAATAAAAGAAATACACCTTCGTTTTAATTGTGTAATAACATTAAAAACATTTGCCTATGGGTGGAATTTCTACACATTGTATTAACGAAAAAGATTTGAGTTTCAAAAAAGAGGTTAATGTATCTTTGGATGAAAAACCTCGCAAGAGTACATTAGATTTTATTCGCCAGTTTGCACGAGTATATCAGGCTGAAAATAAGTTTGATGCGGAATTATCGGGTTTCGTGCTTAACTAATGGAACTAATTGTATTTTATTTTGATTAAATCAGGAAGAAGGAGTATTCAAATATATTTCATACCTTTGCAAAAAACAAAGATAATATGAAACATTTGATTGCTCCTTCTTTGCTTTCTGCCAACTTCCTGAATTTGCAGAAAGATGTGGAAATGATTAACCGAAGCGAAGCTGACTGGTTACATCTGGATATAATGGATGGTGTTTTTGTTCCTAACATCTCTTTTGGATTTCCTGTATTGTCTGCTTTGAAAGGTGTATGCACCAAACCTATGGACGTTCATTTGATGATAGTTGAGCCTCACAAGTTTGTCAAGGAAGTTGCCAACTGTGGCGCATATATGATGAATGTTCACTATGAAGCATGTACTCATTTGCATAGAACGGTTTCTGCCATCAAAGAAGCGGGAATGAAAGCAGGAGTGACATTGAATCCTCATACACCTGTTTGCCTTTTGGAGGATATCATTCAGGATTTGGATATGGTTCTTCTTATGTCTGTTAATCCTGGTTATGGCGGTCAACGCTTTATAGAACATTCGGTGGAAAAGACTAAAGCGTTACGTGAGATGATTAACCGTAAAGGTTTGGACACACTGATACAGGTTGACGGCGGTGTGAACATGGAAACAGGAAAAAGACTTATTGAAGCGGGAGCTGATGTTTTGGTTGCCGGAAGTTTTGTGTTTAACTCTCCTGATCCAGAAAAGGTAATCCGGGAGATGAAGGCGCTATGATATAATGTAATAACATAACAGTCTGGATTGGAATTGAAAATTATACCGTTTCATTTCCAATCCGGTTTTACCAAAAAGCCTTGATTATGATTAAAGAAATTATTGAGCGACCTTTTGCAAGGCCGCTTTTTTTGTTTGTATCCGGAATAATTATAGCAGTATATTTCCATGTGAAATATATATTGTCAGCATTGTTACTTCTTGCCTCTGCTATTGTTTTGCTATGTTCTTATTTCAGAAAAAATTCCTGTCCGGATTATAACTCACGGTTTATGTGGGGAATATTATTCTCATTGTTATTGCTGTTTATATCTATAGTTTATACGGATATACGCTTGTCTCTGCCGGAAGGAGGAATATCTGATTTGCAAAATTACGCTTTGACTGTCAGGAAGAATCTCGTGGCTTCGTTTTCTAATCTTGATGTGCAGGAAAAGGAAAGATCAGTTTTGGCAACGCTTGTGCTAGGCGACAGGGAATCTATGAGTCGCGAGTTGACGAATAGTTTCAGTGCAGCCGGTGTGGTTCATATACTTTCAGTCAGTGGATTTCATGTAGCAGTTTTATATATGATATTATCCCGTCTGTTTTCTTTGTTCGGGAAGATGGGAGTTGTTCGAGTCCTTGATTTTGTTTCAATGATGCTATGTGTTTGGGGATTTACATTTGTTTCGGGTTCAGATTCTCCTACTGTCCGTTCAGCCCTGATGATAACACTGTTTTCCTTTGGTAATCTTATTCGGAGAGATGTTGACGGCTATAATGTTTGGGCAGCATCTGCATTCTTTATGTTGCTATATAATCCGTTTTTTCTTTTCGACATAGGATTTCAGCTTAGTTATCTTGCTGTTTTCTCAATTCAGTTCTTCTATTCCCGCATTAAGAATTTTATTCGGATTACAAATCCTTTGTTGTCCGCTTTTTGGAACGGAACAGCCCTTACGCTTGCAGCTCAAGTTGCAACAATGCCATTATGTATGTATTATTTCCGTGAAGTGCCGTGGGTTTTCATATTCACGTCAGTTCCCGTGTCATGGCTGTCTTCCAGTCTGATACCACTTGGTTTGCTGTGGGTCACTGCTGATAAATTGAATATATACGTTCCTTATCTTTCGGAACTTACGGAGTGGAATGTAAATGCTATTATTACGCTGGTGGAAATGTTTGCAGATGTTCCAAAATTCCGGATTGTCTTTGATGAAACAATGTTGTTCCTTTCATATTTACTCCTGTTTTTGCTGGTGATTTATATAAAATATAAGAACAATAAAGTTCTTCTGTCGTGTCTGTTTCTCCTTTCCGCTATGGGATTGTTATGCCTTCGCTGAAACACTGCAGTGTTTGTCCGGAAACACTGCGAGTTTCCGATTGAAACATTACGAATATTTTTTTCAAACACTGCAGTCTTTTTTTGAATAAAACCATATTTGCCAATAACTGCTTATCATAACGCACAATAAAGTTTTTCTGTTTACGGAAGATATAGTATCTTTGTCGGCGTAGAAAAACTGTGCGATAAAAGTATGATAACAAAAATCATTCAGGAAGAATTAATACAGAGAGCAAAGAAATACGTAGAAAAAGGCGAAAGCTTCGTAATTGTCAGTCATGTTTCGCCGGACGGAGATGCATTAGGCTCTTCATTGGGACTTTATCATTTTCTGACAGCTTATGGTAAGGATAATGTTACTGTTGTGGTGCCAAATGAATTTCCATCATTCTATCGTTGGATGCCTGGAGCAAAGGATATTGTTGTGCATGAAAAGTATCCTGATTTTGCAGAGCAGTTGATAAGCGAAGCAGACGTTATTTTCTGTTTGGATTTCAATGAACCAAAACGAGTAGAGAAACTTGCAGGTCCGCTTTTGGCTGCCGAGGGCAGAAAAGTGATGATTGACCATCATTTGAATCCTGCAGATTTCTGTAAAGTGACGATATCTTATCCTGAAATGGCATCAACTTCCGAAATGATTTTCCGTTTCATTTGCCGTATGGGACATTTCTCTTTGCTGGATAAGAATGCTGCTACATGTATCTACACTGGTATGATGACTGATACAGGAGCGTTTACATACAACTCAAATAAACCTGAGATTTATGTAATAATCAGCGAGCTTATCAAGAAAGGAATAGATAAGGACTGGATTTACCGTCAGGTTAATCAGGTTCATACTGAGGACAGACTTCGTATGATGGGATATGTGCTTTATGAGAAAATGAAAGTTTATCCTGAAAAAAGAGCTGCCCTTATCACTCTGTCTAAGGATGAGTTGGATCGTTTCCATTATAAATCAGGAGATACTGAAGGTTTTGTAAATCTGCCTTTGAGTATCGAGAATGTTGATTTCAGTGTCTTTATCCGTGAAGATAAGGAATATATCAAGATTTCACTTCGTTCTGTAGGTGATTTCCCTTGCAACCAGTTTGCATCCCAGTATTTCAACGGCGGAGGTCATAAGAACGCTTCCGGCGGCGAGTTCCACGGAACTTTGGAAGAGGCTGTTGCTGTTTTTGAGAAAGGGCTGAACGAGTTTGTTCCCAATAATTTATAAGAAATAATAAAAGATAAGTTCTGCAAAGAGTATTTTAATATTTTTGTATGCAGAAATAAAAGAATATACAGATGAGAAAAGGTTTAAATTTAATGATGATTCTTGGAGCCGTTATGATGATAGCTTCTTGTAATAAAACTAAATCATATACGGACATGCTGAAGGCTGAGCAGAAAGCCATAGATCGTCTGATTGATGAAGAGGGAATTGAAATTCTTTCCGAATATCCTGCCGATGGAGTTTTCAAGGAAAATCAGTTCTATATCTTGGATAATGGCGTTTATCTGAATGTGATAGATTCGGGTAACGGAAACAGATATACAAACGGAACAGTCGTACAGAGCCGTTTCAAGGTGAAATACTTTATGTCTGATACAGTGGAGATAAATAATCTTAGTTATGATTTGTATGGCGGTCCGGCTGCATTTACTGCTACTTTCAGTGATTATTACTCTACTGTAGTACAAGTTGCGTCAGGAAATGCAGTTCCAACATCGTTTATCAGTGAAGGATTAGCTTCCGGTTTGGAATACGTTGGTGACAGTTCATATGTTAAGTTGATTGTCCCATTTAAGGTTTCAGGAGGAGACTTTGTTTCTCAGGGAGAACCATTGTATTATACAAAGGTTAAATATATATTTCAGAAGTAGGAGTTAAGTAGTCAAGAAGAAAAACTCTTTATCTGTAGCCTTGTCAACTAAATTAAACTCAAAAACTAATAAACTTAAAAACTAAAATATTATGACACTAATTAAATCTATATCCGGAATCCGTGGTACAATCGGAGGAAATCCGGAAGAAGGTTTGAATCCACTTGCAATTGTAAAGTTCGTTTCTGCTTATGCAACTTTCATCAGAAAGAATACAAAGCAGACTTCAAATAAAATAGTAGTCGGCCGTGACGCTCGTATTTCCGGTCCGATGGTTAAGCAGGTTGTTGTAGGAACATTGATTGGAATGGGCTTTGATGTTGTTGATATTGATTTGGCAACAACTCCGACAACAGAACTTGCCGTTGCAATGGAAAAAGCTTGTGGTGGTATAATTCTCACAGCAAGCCACAATCCAAAACAGTGGAACGCTTTGAAGCTGCTCAACGAACGTGGAGAATTCCTTAATGCAGCAGAAGGTGCTGAAGTTTTAGCTATTGCTGAATCTGAGTCTTTCGATTATGCTGATGTTGATTCATTGGGTAAGATAATTGTCGATAACACTTATAACAAGAAACATATTGACAGTGTCCTTGCTTTGGATTTGGTAGATGTTGAGGCTATCAAGGCTGCCAAGTTCCGTGTAGCAATTGACTGTGTAAACTCTGTAGGTGGAATTGTTTTGCCTGAATTGCTTTCAGCTCTAGGTGTAGAAGAAGTGATTAAACTTAACTGCGAACCTCACGGACATTTCTCACACAATCCGGAACCTCTTCCTGAAAACCTTACTGAGATTTCAGATTTGATGAAATCAGGAAAGGCAGACGTCGGTTTCGTTGTTGACCCGGATGTTGACCGCCTTGCAATTGTATGTGAAAACGGCGAGATGTTCGGTGAAGAATACACATTGGTTGCTGTCAGCGATTATGTGCTTTCTCATACTCCTGGTAACACAGTGAGCAATTTGAGCTCAAGCCGTGCATTGAGAGACGTTACACGCAGCCATGCCGGATGCGAATATAATGCAGCTGCAGTAGGAGAGGTGAATGTGGTAGCAAAGATGAAAGCTACAAACGCAGTAATTGGTGGCGAAGGAAACGGTGGTGTAATCTATCCAGCAAGCCACTATGGCCGTGATGCTCTGGTTGGTATTGCTTTGTTCCTTACTCATTTGGCTAAAAAGAATGTGAAGACAAGCGAACTTCGTGCATCATATCCTCCATATTTCATTTCTAAGCAGAAAGTACAGCTTACTCCGGAAATCGATGTTGATGCTATTCTTGAGAAGGTTAAAGAGAAATTCTCACAATACGATATTACTGATATCGACGGCGTAAAGATTGATTTCCCTGAAAAATGGGTTCATCTTCGTAAGAGTAACACTGAGCCGATTATCCGTATCTATTCTGAAGCACATACAATGCAGGAAGCTGAGGAAATTGGCGGTGAGCTAATCAAGATTATCAATGAGATGTGCTGATTTGCTGTTAGAAATTAAAGAAAATTGATATAATTCTTCAGTTAATAAAAAAGCTCTGAAAAGAAGATTTGTAATCTTCCTTTCAGAGCTTAATTTTTATTCTATATTACCGGACAATCAATTCTTGAAAACTAATTCTCCGTTTACGCAGTCAATTACGATTGCCTTATCACGATTCACATGTCCACTCAATATTTCCTTAGACAATTCGTTAAGTACATATTTCTGGATGACACGTTTCACAGGACGGGCACCAAACTGAGGATCGAAACCTTCATGGCTGATGAAATCAAGAGCAGCGTCGGTAAATTCCAAACTGATACCATTCTTGTCGAGCATTTTCTTCACACCGTTAAGCTGCAATGTCACAATCTGACGGATTTCGCTTTCGTTAAGCGGAGTGAACATAATAATCTCGTCGATACGGTTCAGGAATTCCGGTCTGATAGTTTTCTTCAGCAAATCCAGAACCTGATTCTTTGTCTGTTCAACAACAGTATCGTGGTTGCTGTCGTTAATCTTCTCAAAGTTCTCTCTTATCAATGAAGAACCCATATTGCTGGTCATGATAATGATAGTGTTCTTGAAGTTTACCGTACGACCTTTGTTATCTGTCAGACGACCATCGTCAAGCACTTGCAGCAAGATGTTGAACACATCCGGATGAGCTTTTTCGATTTCATCAAACAAAACAACTGAATAAGGTTTACGTCGGATAGCTTCAGTAAGCTGACCACCTTCATCATAACCTACATATCCCGGAGGCGCACCGATAAGTCTGGTTGCACTGAATTTCTCCTGATATTCGCTCATATCAATACGAGTCATCATATTCTCGTCATCAAACAAGTAGTCTGCCAACGCTTTGGCAAGCTCTGTCTTACCAACACCGGTTGTACCAAGGAATATGAAAGAACCGATTGGTCGTTTCGGGTCCTGCAAACCGGCACGGCTTCGACGTACAGCGTCTGCGATTGCCGAGATAGCTTCATCCTGACCAACTACACGTTTGTGAAGTTCAGCTTCAAGGTTAAGAAGCTTGTCTTTCTCGCTCTGAAGCATCTTGCTCACAGGAATTCCTGTCCAACGTGAAACAACATCTGCGATATCGTCGCTGTCCACTTCCTCTTTTATCATTGCAGCAGCACCTTGCATATTGTGAAGCTGCTCCTGGACACGCTTGATTTCTTCTTCCTTTTCCTTGATTTTACCATATCTGATTTCGGCAACCTTACCGAAATCTCCTTCACGTTCAGCCTTCTCAGCTTCGAATTTGAGGTTCTCAATATCAATTTTATTCTGCTGAATTTTATTGATTTGCTCTTTCTCGCTTTCCCACTGAGCCTTTTGTTTTGTCTCTTCTTCCTTCAAGTCGGCGATTTCTTTGCTCAACTGTTCCAGTTTCTGCTGGTCGTTTTCACGCTTGATAGCTTCTCTTTCGATTTCCAGCTGTTTGATACGACGTGAGACTTCGTCCAATGATTCCGGAACAGAGTTCATCTGCATACGCAAACGAGCAGCTGCTTCATCCATAAGGTCGATAGCCTTATCCGGCAAGAATCTGTCAGAAATGTATCTGCTTGACAACTGAACAGCAGCGATTATCGCATCATCCTTGATACGCACCTTGTGGTGGTTTTCATATTTTTCTTTCAAACCACGAAGGATAGAGATTGCATCAAGTTCATCCGGCTCGTCAACCATTACAATCTGGAAACGGCGTTCCAAAGCCTTATCCTTCTCGAAATATTTCTGATATTCGTCCAAAGTTGTAGCACCGATTGAACGTAGTTCACCACGAGCAAGCGCAGGTTTCAGAATGTTTGCGGCATCCATAGCGCCTTCACCTTTACCGGCACCGACAAGTGTGTGGATTTCATCAATGAAAAGGATGATTTCGCCATCGCTCTTCATCACCTCGTTTACTACAGCCTTCAGACGTTCCTCAAATTCACCTTTATATTTTGCACCGGCAATCAGCGCACCCATATCAAGTGAGTAAATTTGTTTTGTCTTCAGATTTTCAGGAACATCACCACGTATAATACGGTGAGCCAAACCTTCAGCAATTGCAGTCTTACCAACACCCGGTTCACCGATAAGAATCGGATTGTTCTTTGTACGTCGGCTAAGGATTTGCAGAACTCGTCTGATTTCCTCGTCACGTCCGATAACCGGGTCGAGTTTGCCGCTTCTTGCACGTTCATTCAGGTTGATTGCATATTTGCTCAACGCATCGTATGTATCTTCTGCAGACTGACTTGTCACCTTGTTTCCTTTGCGGAGTTCTTCGATGGCAAGTCGGAGTTCTTTTTCAGTCATTCCGGCGTCTTTCAGAATCTGAGAAGCAACGCTCTTTTCAGTGAACAAAGCCAGGAATATCGGTTCGAGGGAAACATATTGGTCGCCCATCTTTGATGAATATTCAATGGCTTTCTGCAAAACATTGTTTGTCTCGCCTGACAAATAAGGTTCTCCACCCGAAACTTTCGGAAGAGAAGCAATCTGGGCATCAAGCGCACGCATGATGTTTTGCGGACTTACACCCAGTTTCTGGAACAGGAAGTTGCTCACGCTTTCGCCAGTCATTATGACAGCTTTCAGCAAATGAACAGGCTCGATAGCCTGCTGTCCGCTTTGAGTTACGAGCTGAACGGCTTGCTGAACTGCTTCCTGCGCTTTAATTGTAAAATTGTTAAAGTTCATATATTTATACTCCTTTCTTATTTTCTATTTTAATTTCAAATTCGATAGATATACTACAAAAGTGATGCCAAAGTGAAAGACTGACATAATGGCAGAGGGACGTCGAGAAGTTAAGAAGTCAAGGAGTTAAGGAATTAAGGAGTAAAGGAGACAAGAGTCGTTACAACGGAGCAATAATCAAGGCTGAAAGCCTTGTACAGTTTAGCCTAGGGCGTGAGCCCTAGGTTTTGAATGAGGTTGAGAGAAGGAGCTCTGAAGGAGCGACACTAAAATGCTATTGTATCGCTCCTTCAGAGCTTGTATTTGGGTTGCGTCTAGTGACCCAGGGCTCACGCCCTGGGCTAAACTTAAGGCTTTCAGCCTTATCCCCCTTTGTTCCTGTAGCCTTGTCAACTTGTCAACTTGTTTCCTCTTTAACCGAAAGTCAAACTTGCTAAACCTGAATAAAACACTAACTTTGCAAGTCGAATTAACTTAACAATAGATAAGTTATTAAGGTGATATATATGTCTTGAAACAGGTTTAAATCTAAAGCCGCAGAGCATATTATTATAGACAAAATAAAAAAACTCTGTGGTTCCGTACCTCTGTGTTTAAACAGTTTACAAACAAAAACAACAATGGAAGAATATTTGGAACTACTTAACAACAGCCAGCGTGATGCTGTCCTCTATTGCGACGGACCTTCTTTGGTAATTGCCGGAGCCGGTTCCGGAAAAACACGCGTGCTTACATATAAAATAGCCTGGCTCATAAAGCAAGGACTTTCGCCACGTGGAATTTTGGCATTGACTTTTACCAACAAGGCTGCACGTGAGATGAAGGAACGAATTGCCGGCATAGTTGGAGAATCAGTGGCACGCCGCCTCTGGATGGGAACTTTCCATTCAATATTTTCCCGCATTCTCCGTGTCGAAGCTGAACGCATTGGCTTTACTTCCAATTTTACCATTTACGACTCTACTGACTCAAAGAATCTAATAAAAGCAATAATAAAGGAAATGCAGCTGGACGATAAGATTTATCGCCCTGGCATGGTGCAGAGCCGCATATCAAATGCCAAGAATGCTTTGATAACTTATAAGGCATACGAGCAGAACAAGGAGCTGGTGGAGAACGACATTAATGCCAAAGTTCCTCTTCTCCGCGAGATATACAAGCGTTACCAGGTTCGCTGCCAGTGCGCGGGAGCAATGGATTTCGACGACCTTTTGCTTTACACGAATATACTTTTCCGTGACCATCCTGACGTTTTGGCGAAATATCAGTCATTATTTCAGTATGTACTTGTCGATGAGTATCAGGACACCAATTTTGCACAGCATCTTATTGTCCGTAAACTATGCGACACTCACCGCCGTATTTGTGTTGTTGGCGATGATGCACAGAGTATATATTCTTTCCGTGGGGCAAATATTGACAATATTCTCCAGTTCCGTAACCAGTATCCGGGTTGCCGCATTTTCAAGCTGGAGCAGAATTATCGTTCCACACAGAATATCGTAAATGCAGCAAACAGTCTTATATCCAAAAATAAGGAGCAGATACACAAGACTGTGTTTTCAGAGAAAAGTGTTGGCAGCAAGCTGCGACTTATCTCGTCGTATTCGGACTATGAAGAAGCATATTCCGTTGCAAGTATCATAGGCACAATGTGCGCTGCGTCATACGGATATTCTGATTTCGCCATACTTTACAGAACGAATGCCCAGTCCAGAATCCTAGAAGAAGCATTCCGTAAGCGTGGTGTTCCGTATAAGATTTACGGCGGTCTTTCATTCTATCAGAGGAAGGAAATCAAAGATGTAATCGCATATTTCCGTCTGATTATAAATCCCAATGATGAGGAGGCATTCAAGAGAATCATAAATTATCCGGCTCGCGGAATTGGCGATACAACACTGAACAAACTTCTTGCTGCCGCCGCAACCAACGAGTTGAGCTTATGGCAAGTCCTGCAGTCGCCTATCGAATATGGCGTTTCCATAAATTCCGGAACGGCACGCAAACTGGCGGATTTCCGCACATTGATGGAAGCCTTCATCAACCAGCAGAACCAGTTGCAGGCAGATGAACTTGCCGCACTTGTAGTTAAGGAAAGCGGATTGTTGCACACCTTGGCACAGGACCGGTCAGTTGAAGGAATAAGCAAATACGAAAACCTTCAGGAATTGGTTAAAGGTATATCTGAATTCTGTGAGATACGCCGCGAAGAAGGTTCGGAAAATACATCAATATCCGACTTCCTTGCAGAAGTGTCACTGCTGACAGACCAGGATGATACGAAGGAAGAACGCACCAACAAGGTCACGATGATGACAGTTCATGCCGCCAAAGGTTTGGAGTTCAAGAACGTCATCATTGTCGGTATGGAAGAAGAATTGTTTCCTTCGTCCATGTCGCGCGACAGCTTGAGGGCAATCGAGGAAGAACGCCGCCTTTTCTATGTGGCGATAACACGTGCCGAGGAAAATTGCGTGCTCAGCTATGCCAAAAGCCGTTTCCGTAACGGGCAGAACCAACCATGTTCGCCAAGCCGTTTCCTGAAAGACATTAGCCCGGAATATCTTACAATGCCAGTTGATGGAGGATTTGGAGCAGTTAGCAAATCCGTACGCTCGGAATCTTCACAGCCATTGTTCGGCAGGGAAGAGCGTCCGGCATTCCGTTCCCCTATGAATCAGACACCGGTTGCCCCTCGCAAACTGACAAAGATTAATACCGGTGTTTCATCACCGTCACCATCGCCGAAGTCCTCTTCAGCAACAGGTCTTTCAGTCGGAGCCGTTGTCAGTCACGACCGTTTCGGTAAAGGTGTTATCATTGCAATCGAAGGCGACGGAGGAAACGAAAAAGCAACAGTATCTTTCGAAAATTCCGGTCAGAAACAGCTTTTGCTTAAGTATGCTAAGTTGCAGGTGGTGGAATAAGAAGTGTTATTAATCGAAATTCGTTTGTGCACTAAATTACTTTCGAAAGCAATAAGATTTTCTTTCGAAAGTAAATTGAATTACTTACGGAAGAAAATCTTGCCGGATTCGGAAGGAATTATGTGTTTTGTCCGTAAGAAATTCCGGTTAATCTAAATTGATATAAAATTATGGGCGAGAAGAACCGCATCGGCTCATACAAAATAAGAGTTAAGTGATGGCGTATTTGATGACAAAAAGTATATTTGCGGCATGAAACGTATATACACACGCACAGGAGACAAAGGAACAACCGGGATACACGGAGGAGAAAGAGTTCCTAAAGATGATATAAGAATCGAGGCAAATGGCTGCTTGGACGAGCTTAATGCTTTGATTGGAGTGGTCCGTTCCCTCTTGGAACCGGAGCATGAATGGAATGGACTTTTGTATGACATCCAGCGAAATCTGATGGTTGTGATGAGTCTTGTTGCCACACCATCAGCAATACGCCATAATAATCCGAATACGCTGGATGAAAATATTGTTACTGACATTGAGCATAAGCTGGACGAGTTCAGTTCGGAAGTTGAGGAACTCGGCTTTTTTATCCTTCCCGGAGGAACTGTTGTGTCTGCACAATTACAATTGGCGCGGACAGTAGCTCGAAGAGCCGAGAGAAGATTGTGGACTTTGAACAGGAAAGATGCTGTGCCTGAAGATATATTGAAATATGTAAACCGATTGTCGGATTTGTTTTTTGTAATGGCAAAGCTTGAAATGCAAAAGCAAAATTGGCCGGAAGAACGTTGGAATTTGTTTGCGTATAAGAGGAAAGGAGTTAAGTAGTCAAGAAGAAATATCTGTTTCTCTGATGTCTTGTCAACTTGTACCTGAAGTCTTGTCATTTTTTAAGTTTCGTAACTTGCAAAACTTAAGTAACATTAAAATTTTGCGTTATTCATGACAATATGCTATCTTAGCAAATAAATGGTTTGTGTCGAGAAGGCAGTGGCAAGTTAATGAGTTTACAAGTAAACAGATGATTTATATATACTGTGACCTTGTATCTGTTTATCCTCGTCCCCTAAATTAAAAAGTTATGGAATACAAGAATTATCTTTATATCGCAATACGTGCGGCATTGGATGCCGGAAAGTCTATTTTGGATATTTACAATAATCCTGATTCTGATTTTGGTGTTGAAATGAAGGCTGATAACTCTCCTTTGACATTGGCAGACAAAGCTTCGAATGAAGTTATTGTTAAAATTCTATCTACTACTTCAATACCAGTGCTGAGTGAGGAAGAATTACAAGTACCTTATAGTGAAAGAAAGAATTGGAACACTCTTTGGGTTGTTGATCCGCTTGACGGAACAAAGGAATTTATAAAGAAAAACGGTGAGTTTACTGTGAATATAGCATTGGTGGTGAATCATGTTCCGGTGCTTGGTGTTATCTATGTTCCAGTAAGAAAAGAACTTTATTTCTCATCCGATAATATGGGAGCATATAAACTTTCTGATGTGGATTGTATGACTCAGCCTTCGTATGACGAAATAAAAGAAAGAGCTTCTAAATTACCATTGGCAGCAGCACATCAGGGAATTGTTGTTGTTGCTTCCCGTTCTCATCAGACAGAAGAAACAACAAGATATATTGATAATCTTCGTAAGAAAGGCTTGCCAGTAACATTGATAAGCAGCGGCAGCAGTTTGAAGATTTGTCTTGTTGCAGAAGGCTCAGCTGATATATATCCACGATTTGCCCCAACTATGGAGTGGGACACGGCAGCCGGACATGCAATTGCCCGTGGCGCAGGATGTGAGATATATCATATAGATGAAAAAACACCGATAAAGTATAACAAGGAAGATTTAAAAAATCCTTGGTTTGTCGTAAAATCGGTATCTTCCGTTTCGTGACAATATTGGTCTATTTGTATTATTGTGCTTAAATCTGAGTGCAATTTTCCAAAACTCATCCAATATCTTCGTATATTTGTGGCTAAATCTGTAAAGAAATAAGATATTGGCATGAGTTTTGAAATATTTTTTGTATTGGCAGTGCTAGCCGGAATGATAGCTGCCCTTATTTGGGATCAGATGCGTCCGGGAATGGTGCTGCTGACAGTCTCAGTACTGTTTCTTTGTGCCGGAATACTAACCCCTAAGGAAATGTTGGAAGGTTTTAGTAATAAGGGCATGATAACTGTTGGTATGCTTTTCCTGGTAAGTGAAGGTGTCAGGCAAAGCGGGGCGTTGGGTAAGCTTATAAAGAAATTATTACCAAGGAAAAGTACCACTATTTTCCAGGCCCAGTTAAGGATGCTTCCCTCAATAGCATTTATTTCTGCATTTCTCAACAACACGCCTGTTGTTGTAATATTTGCCCCTATTATAAAAAGATGGGCTGAACATGTTAAACTTCCGTCAACAAAATTTCTTATACCTCTGTCATATGTGACTATTCTGGGTGGTATGTGTACATTGATTGGTACGTCAACAAATCTGGTGGTTCACGGAATGATATTGGAAGCAGGATATGAAGGCTTTACTATGTTTGAATTGGGCAAAGTCGGCTTTTTCATTGCTTTGTTCGGAATGATTTACCTTTTCATATTCTCAAACAAGCTTCTTCCGGATTCTTCACGTAAAACTGACTCTGATGATTCTTCTGAGGAAGAACTTGGAAATCTGCATAAAGTTGAAGCCGTGCTTGGAGCTCGTTTCCCAGGTTTGAATAAGACATTGGGCGAATTTAATTTTACTCGCCATTATGGTGCTATTGTTAAAGAAGTAATAAGCGGAGGAAGAAGGTTTACTCATAATCTGGATAAAGTCCGTTTGAATGAGGGTGACACTTTGGTATTGTGGGCAGATGATACGTTCATTCCGACATGGGGTGAATCCAGTGTCTTCCTTATGCTTGCCAATGGAAAAGATTCACAGGAAGAAGTTTCGCCAAAGAAACGTATGTTGGCTTTGGGATTGTTGATTTTCATGATTCTTGGAGCAACAATAGGAGAATTGCCAATAACGAAAGAAACATTCCCGGATTTGAAACTGGATATGTTCTTTTTCGTTTGTATAACTACAATAATTATGGCATGGACAAAGATTTTCCCACCTAAGAAATATACGAAATATATTTCGTGGGATATTCTGATAACTATTGCCTGTGCTTTTGCTATCAGCAAAGCAATGGTTAATTCGGGCGTAGCTGATATGATAGCACATTATATAATAGGTATGACAGACCGACTTGGCCCTTATGCTCTTTTGGCTGTAATATTTATTATAACTAATATTTTCACCGAACTTATAACCAATAATGCAGCTGCAGCATTAAGTTTCCCGATAGCTCTTTCAGTAGCAAATCAGTTGGGTGTTGAACCAACTCCTTTCTTTGTTGTTATATGTATGGCTGCTTCTGCCAGTTTCAGTACGCCTATTGGTTATCAGACAAATCTGATAGTTCAAGGTATCGGTGGATACAAGTTTACGGATTTCGTTAAAATCGGATTGCCTTTAAACTTTATTACATTCCTGATTTCAATATTCCTGATTCCTTTGATATGGGAATTTTAAGGGATTGCTGTTTGCAAGTGAAGTTAAGCTTGCCGAAAATAATGACTTGAATAAAGAAAAACATAAAACAAAAATATAATGGAGGAAACAAAAACTCATAATGTTTATCCAATCTTCGACAAGATGATGACAAGAAAGGATAAGGAAGAATTGCTTGGACAACGTGGGTTGATGGTTTGGTTTACAGGCCTGAGCGGTTCAGGAAAAAGTACCATTGCAATAGCTTTGGAGCGTGAGTTGCACAAACGTGGTTTGTTGTGCCGTATTCTCGACGGAGATAATATAAGAAGCGGAATAAATAATAATCTTGGTTTTTCACCTGAGGACAGAGTGGAAAATATTCGCCGTATAGCAGAAGTAGGAAAGTTGTTTGTTGAAACTGGAGTTATAACTCTTGCAGCATTCATAAGTCCGAATAATGATTTGCGAAAGATGGCAGCCGATATTATCGGTAAAGACAGCTTTATGGAAGTGTATGTAAGTACGCCGATTGAAGAATGTGAGCGTCGTGACGTGAAAGGTTTATATGCACGTGCCCGTAAAGGAGAAATAAAGGATTTTACCGGTGTGTCAGCTCCGTTTGAAGCTCCGGAGAATCCGGATTTGACATTGGATACATCAAAATTGTCTGTTGAGGAATCAGTAAAATTGCTTTTGGAAAAGATTCTCGGTTGACAAGGAAACAAGGAAACAAGTTGACAAGGGAACAAGTTGACAAGAGTTTGTAGACGATTAAGAGTGAAATGATTGGTATTAATCCTTGTCAATTCGTCAACTCGTCCTCTTTTCAACTCAAAACTCATAAACTTAAAAACTAAAAAACTCAAAAATATGTCTGATTATAAATTAAGCCATTTACAGGAACTTGAGGCTGAATCAATTCACATCATACGTGAAGTAGCAGCGGAGTTTGAGAATCCGGTTATGCTTTATTCAATTGGAAAAGATTCATCTGTGATGGTGCGCCTTGCAGAAAAGGCTTTTGCTCCGGGTAAAGTTCCTTTCCCTTTGATGCATATTGATTCAAAATGGAAATTCAAGGAAATGATAGAGTTCCGCGATAATTACGCTAAAGAATTTGGATGGAACTTGATTGTTGAATCAAATATGGAGGCTTTCAGAGCCGGTGTCGGACCTTTCACTCACGGAAGTAAGGTGCATACTGATTTGATGAAAACCCAGGCTTTGCTCCAGGCATTAGACAAATATAAATTTGACGCAGCTTTTGGCGGTGCTCGTCGTGATGAAGAGAAGAGCCGTGCCAAGGAAAGAATTTTCTCATTCCGAGACAAATTTCATCAGTGGGACCCAAAGAACCAGCGTCCGGAATTGTGGGACATATACAATGCCCGTGTTCACAAAGGCGAAAGTATCCGTGTTTTCCCGTTGTCAAACTGGACAGAATTGGATATCTGGCAATATATAAGATTGGAGAATATTCCAATTGTTCCATTGTATTTTGCAAAAGAAAGACCGATTGTTGAAATTGACGGTAATCTGATTATGGCAGATGATGACCGTTTGCCTGAACAATACAGAGATAAAATCCAGATGCGAAAAGTTCGTTTCAGAACATTAGGCTGCTGGCCGCTGACTGGTGCAGTTGAAAGCGATGCTGATACAATTGAAAAGATTGTAGAAGAGATGATGACAACAACAAAGAGCGAGAGAACAACTCGTGTTATCGATTTCGACCAGGATGCAAGTATGGAACAGAAAAAACGTGAGGGTTATTTTTAATAAATTGGAAATCATGGAAAGTAATCTAGATATAAAAGCCTTTTTGGATAAAGACGAACAGAAGGATTTGTTGCGCTTCCTTACAGCCGGTTCTGTGGATGACGGAAAGTCAACATTGATTGGCCGACTGCTTTTTGACAGCAAGAAATTGTATGAAGACCAGCTGGACGCTTTGGAACGCGACAGTAAAAGAATGGGAAATGCCGGCGACCATATTGACTATGCTTTGCTTCTTGACGGATTGAAGGCGGAACGTGAGCAAGGTATTACAATTGATGTTGCCTACAGATATTTCAGCACAAACAACAGAAAGTTTATCATCGCTGACACTCCGGGTCATGAGCAATATACAAGAAATATGATTACCGGCGGTTCAACAGCAAACCTTGCCATTATTCTTGTTGACGCACGTACGGGAGTGATTACTCAGACACGTCGCCATACTTATCTGGTGTCATTGCTTGGAATACGCCACGTTGTCCTTGCAGTGAACAAGATGGACTTGGTAGACTTCAATAAGGAAGTGTTTGATAAGATTGTTGCAGATTATATGTCGTTTGTAGCTCCTCTTGCTATCGACGATGTAACTTGCATTCCTTTGTCTGCACTCGATGGCGACAATGTTGTTGAGAAGAGTGACCGCACTCCTTGGTATGAAGGACCGGCATTGCTTGATTTCCTTGAAAACGTTCCAATCGACAAGGATCGCAATTATGACGATTTCCGTTATCCTGTTCAGTTCGTTTTACGTCCAAATTTGGATTTCAGAGGTTTCTGCGGTAAAGTGGCAAGCGGCGTTGTAAGAAAGGGAGATGCTGTTATGGCTTTGCCTTCAGGAAAGACATCAAAGGTCAAGAGCATTGTAACTTATGAAGGAGAAATCGAAGAAGCTTTCCCTCCAATGTCTGTTACTCTTACTTTGGAAGATGAAATCGACATCTCAAGAGGAGAGATGCTTGTTCATCCGGACAACAAACCATATGAAGGCAGAAACTTTGAGGCAATGCTTGTGTGGATGGACGAAGAACCGATGGATGTCAGCAAGCAGTTCTATATCAAGCATACAACAAATACAACTCGTGCAAGAATCGACGGAATAAAATATAAGGTGAATGTGAACACAATGGAACAGTCAGAAGTTGATCACCTTGTATTGAATGAAATCGGCCGTGTTGTTTTTTCAACAGGAAAAGAATTATTCTTTGACCCTTATAAGAAGAACAAGCAGACTGGCGCGTTTATCCTTATAGACCCAATTACAAATAATACCTCTGCCGTTGGTATGATAATCGACAAGGTTGAGGCAAATCAGCAGTTGAACGACAATGGCGTAATAACATTGAATTTGCCTGAACTCGGCATTTCTCCAGAACATTATGATGCCGTTGAACGTGTTTGTAAGGAAATTGAGAAAAACGGAGTTGAACTGAGAGTAATTAAGTAATATAGTCAGTTGACGAGGAAACAAGTTGACAAGGGAATGAGTTATGGTTATTATGTCTTGTCAACTTGTCTCTGATGCCTTGTCAACTTTATTAAAGTAATAGAACTAAATTAATATATAATGGGACTTATTGAATTTGACAAACTTCCGATAAATACTCTGGTTGGTGCAGACTGGGATACTTTCAAGAAGGTTACTGCAAATCAGAATATAGAGGACGGTTATAAAGGCAAATACAGACTGACAAAAGGTGTTTGCCGTCTATTGAGTCTGTTGAAGCCACTTGAGGATAGCCGCTATAAGAAGATTGCCGACAAACCATTGGAAATGGATCCTTTGTTTGTGCTCGGACATTGGAGAAGCGGTACTACTTTTGTGCATAATATCCTTGCCTGCGACAAGCATTTCGGATACACAACAACATATCAGACAGTATTCCCTAATCTTATGTTGTGGGGACAGGGATTCTTCAAGAAGAATATGTCTTTTCTGATGCCGGACCACAGACCGACAGACAATATGGAACTGAAAGTGGATTTGCCTCAGGAAGAAGAATTCGCTTTGTCAAATATGATGCCATACACTTATTATAATTTCTGGTTCTTCCCTCAGAGAATGTTGGAATATTGTGATAAGTATTTGCTATTTAATGATATTTCAGAAAGTGAAAGACAGATTTGGAAAGACACTTTCCTGCGTCTTGTGAAAGTTTCGCTTTACAATACTGGTGGAACACAATATTTGAGTAAGAATCCTCCACATACAGGAAGAGTGAAGACTTTGGTGGAAATGTTCCCTAATGCCAAGTTCATTTATTTGAAGCGTAATCCATATACAGTGTATGAAAGTACACGCAGTTTCTTCACAAACACAATAAAGCCTTTGATGCTTCAGAATATTTCTGACGAAGAACTGATAAAGAATTTCGTTGAGGTTTATAAAAGGTTGTATTATAAGTACGAAGAAGAGAAACATCTTATTCCTGAAGGCAATCTTATCGAAGTTAAATTCGAAGATTTTGAAAAAGATGCATTTGGAATGACTGAGGAAATATACAGAACTCTTGATTTGCCAAACTTCAATGAATCAAAAGCTAGTATCGAAGCTTATTTGGGTAAGAAAAAAGGCTACAAAAAGAATCAGTACAAATACGAAGATGCGACAGTTAAGACAGTTGAAGAAAACTGGGGTATGGCATTGAAGGAATGGGGATATAATTTGTAGTAGATTTTGTTCATGCTTTAAGTTTATTTGTGTTCAATGAAGGGGTTAGGTAGAATTAAGAATTTTGTTTTATGTCTGTTCTCGCTTGCTTGCGGTTTTACTTCTGCTGATGCTCAGGAAGAAGCTATCAAGTATGGCAATATGGACAATTGGGTTGTCCGCAAGATTACAGAATCTAAAATAATAGGCGGTAACACAAAACTGCTATATGAACTTGGACCTTCCGATACTATCGTCGGAAGTATTCCATACACCAATAAGGGCGGTTCGCCATGGGCAACATCAAATGTCATGGCAAAAATTGCCGGTATTGTCAAGACAAATACATCTGTATTTCCTGAAAGACGAGGTAACGGATGGTGCGTCCGAATGGAAACCCGAATGGAAAGAGTGAAAGCATTGGGCTTTATTGATATTGAGGTCGTTGCTGCCGGTTCAACATTTCTTGGAACGATTCATGAGCCAATAAAGGGAACTCAGAATCCGCAGAGTATGTTGTTGAGCGGTGTTCCTTTCACCAAGCGCCCGAAAGCATTGAAGTTTGACTATAAGACAAAAGTCATGCCTGAAATGTATCGTGTGAGAAGCACCGGATTCAGCAGTAAAACAAAGATTCCCGGACAAGACTCAATTGCTGTAGTCTTGCTTCTGCAGAAAAGATGGGAAGACAAGGACGGAAATGTCTTTGCCAAAAGGGTAGGTACAATGATACAACGCTTCTCAAAGTCTAGCAACGGATGGGTAAATGGAGCAGAATTTCCTGTATTGTATGGTAATATAACTTCTAAGCCGGAATACAAAGACTATATGCGTATTCAGGTTGAGGAAAGATATACAGTGAACAGTCAAGGAAAAAGTGTTCCTATCAAGGAAGTAGGATGGGCCGGAGCAAACGAAACGCCAACTCATATTGTTCTGCAGTTCGTTTCCAGTCATGGTGGAGCATATATCGGCTCTCCGGGAAATACATTTTGGGTGGACAATGTAAAATTTGTATATTAGGAGCGGATTTGTTTGTAACTTATTCAAGGTAGTTGACAAGGAAACGAGTTGACAAGTTGACGAGGCTTAAGGTAAAAAACTATTCCTCCTTGACTTCTTGGCTTCTTAGCTCCTTTATAAAAGTTAATTTCCCTTGTCAACTCGGCTCTGAAGCCTTGTCAACTTTTAAGTTATACAACTTCCCATACTCAAAGTGTTAAATTAATATTGAACAGATACTTATTATAATATGAATGCAATAGAAGAACGCATAAAAGCTCTCCGCAGTGAATTGGAACAGCATAATTACAATTATTATGTGCTGTCGTCACCAACAATTTCGGATAAGGAATTTGATGACAAGATGAGTGAGTTGCAGAAGTTGGAAGAAGAGCATCCTGAGTTCTTTGACCCGCATTCGCCAACTCAGCGCGTCGGTAGTGATTTGTCAAAGGAGTTTGAGCAGGTTGAGCATAAATATCCAATGCTCTCATTGGGAAATACTTACTCTGAAGCCGACATTCGTGAATTTTATGAAAGAACGGCAAAGGCTTTGAACGAACCTTTCGAAATTGTAGCTGAGCTGAAATATGACGGAACATCAATCTCATTAGTTTATGAAAACGGCCGTCTTATCCGTGCTATAACTCGCGGTGATGGAACACGTGGAGATGATGTCACTGCCAATGTGCGTACAATACGTTCTATTCCGTTGAAGTTGCAAGGTGATGATTATCCTGAGAATTTCGAAATCAGAGGAGAAATCCTTCTTCCATGGGCAGAATTCGATCGCCTGAACAAGGAAAGAGAAGAACAGGAAGAACCTTTGTTCGCAAATCCGAGAAACGCGGCTTCAGGAACACTGAAACAGCAGAATCCTGCAATTGTTGCAGCCCGTAAACTGGATGCATATCTTTATTATGTGTTGGGCGAGAATTTGCCTGCCGACACTCATTATGGAAATTTGGAAGCCGCCCGCAAATGGGGCTTCAAGATTCCTGATGTGATAAGAATATGCAACTCCGTAGAAGATATTCTCAAATATATAGAATATTGGGATACAGAACGAAAGAACTTGCCGGTGGCAACTGACGGAATTGTTTTGAAAGTCAATTCTCTCAGACAGCAGAAAAACCTCGGCTTTACAGCAAAAAGCCCACGCTGGGCAATCGCCTATAAATTCCAGGCAGAGAGAGCTTGCACACGGCTTAACTCTGTTTCGTTTCAGGTGGGAAGAACGGGTGCTGTTACTCCTGTTGCAAATCTAGAGCCAGTATTGCTTGCCGGAACAGTTGTGAAACGTGCATCATTGCATAATGCCGATATCATTGCATCTCTTGATTTACATATCGGAGATAATGTATATGTAGAAAAAGGAGGAGAAATTATCCCTAAAATAGTGGGAGTGGATGTTGATTCCCGCTCATTCATGATGGGAGACAAAGTTTCCTTCATAAAGAAATGTCCGGAGTGCGGTTCTTTATTGTTCCGTCCTGAAGGTGAGGCAGCTCATTACTGCCCTAACACCAACGGCTGTCCTCCTCAGATAAAAGGAAGAATAGAGCATTTCGTTACCCGCAAGGCGATGAACATTAATATTGGTCCTGAAACTATCGAGGCTTTGTATGATGCAGGCTTGGTCAAGAACATTGCAGACCTGTATGACCTCAAGATGACTGATTTGCTTTCATTGGAACGATGGGCAGAAAAGAGTGCCCGAAATCTGATGGAAAGTCTGAGGGAATCAAAGCAAGTGCCGTTCGAGCGTGTTCTCTTTGCTTTAGGAATAAGATATGTTGGTGAAACTGTGGCAAAACGACTTGCTTTGGTTTTCCATTCTATGGATAGAATCCGAAATGCCTCATTCGAAGAACTTGTATCTACAAATGAGATAGGAGAGAGAATCGCACAAAGTGTAGTGGACTATTTCGCCGACGAAAATAACATGGCAATTCTGGCACGACTGGAAAATACAGGATTGCAGATGAAAGTTTCGGAAGAAAGTCTTGCTTCAAGGTCCGACAAACTTCAAGGTCTGACGATTGTGATTAGCGGAACATTCTCATCTTTCTCACGTGATGAATATAAAAACATGATAGAGCAGAATGGTGGGAAAAATGTCGGTTCTGTATCTAAAAAGACTAGTTTTATATTAGCTGGAGAAAATGTGGGACCTGCAAAACTGGAGAAAGCTTCAAAACTTGGAGTTAGAATAGTGTCTGAAGAAGAATTTCTAAAAATGCTGGAATCTTAAGATGATTTTGTCACAGTATTATATCAAAAAGGAAATTAGCAGGCAGATGAAAAAACAGCCGGAGCGTAGTAGCCGCAAATTCTGCTCTCTGCAAAAGGCTAATCGTCTGCTTGTCTTTTGTTCTTATTCTGATTTGGATGTGATAGACAAACAACTGTCACAATTAAAATCGGATAATAAGGATGTGATATTATGTGTTTATTCCACAACGGGAGACAATTCGGAAAAACTCTCCGAAAACGACATAATTATTTCGCCTGGCAAAGATTTGACGATGTTGGGCTTCCCGAAGCAGGAGAAACTTGACAAATGCCTTTCTGTCGGCTGCGATATTATTATTGACTTGACATGTGGAAAACTCCCGGCACTACAATATATGCTTCTTAAGCATAATGCTCCATTCAAGGTTGGTGTGAAGAGTAATGATATGGACTTATATGATTTGACAATTTCTACATCAGAAGCTGCGGAAATTGATTATTTGTTTTCTCAAATATTATTTTATTTGCAAACAATTAGTTTTAAATAGTATATTTTTTTCTATTTTTGCGTGTGTAAAGTTAGAATTTTGTCAATAAAAACTTATGGCTGATATAAATTTAAGAGGAATGGGAGTAGCTTTGATTACTCCGTTTAAAGAAGATGGCAGTGTAGATTATGAGGCTTTAGACCGTTTGGTGGACTATCAGTTGCAAAACGGAACGGACTATTTTGTTGTGCTTGGAACAACAGCCGAAACTCCAACTCTTACTGAAGAAGAGAAAAAGAAAATCATAGAGCTGGTTGTAACTAAGGTTCGCGGCCGAATTCCTATCGTTCTTGGTGTGGGCGGAAACTGCACAAGAGCTGTCGTTGATAATTTGAAGAATGGAAATTTTGAAGGAATAGACGCTATTCTGTCTGTTGTTCCTTATTATAATAAACCTTCCCAGGAAGGAATCTACCAACATTACAAGGCTATTGCCGAAGCAACTGAATTGCCTGTTATATTATATAATGTGCCGGGTAGAACAGGTGTAAACATGACAGCTGAAACAACATTGCGAATTGCCAGAGAATTCAAGAATGTTATTGCAGTTAAAGAGGCATCAGGCAATATCACACAGATGGACGACATCATCAAGAACAAACCTGAGAATTTCAGTGTTATTTCCGGTGATGATGGTATAACATTCCCTTTGATTACCTTGGGAGCCGTTGGCGTTATATCTGTAATCGGCAATGCATTCCCTCGTGAATTCAGTCGTATGGTGCGTCTTGCTCTTGCCGGTGATTATGACAGTGCCCGCACAATCCACCACCGTTTCACAGAACTTTTCAGTCTTCTTTTCGTTGACGGAAATCCTGCCGGTGTGAAAAGTATGTTGAATATGATGGGATTTATCGAGAACAGATTGCGTTTGCCATTAGTTCCTACTCGTATTGTAACATATGAAAAGATAAGAGATGTACTTAGAGAATTAAGTATAAAATGTTGATATAACATACATTGAGGGAAAGAGGCTGTCTCAGAAAGGAAAGAGGCGGCCTCTTTTTTTATCTCTGACATAAGGCTTCATAGACAAGTCGGCAAGGTGAAAAAATTTATTTATGTATTCCCTTGAAGTTCTGTAATATTTCGTTTCTCGTTCTTAAATCCTGCTCAAAAAATTAGTTGAAATTTTTATTTCCAAATAAAACCTTTTACTTTTGTTCAACGAAAAAGAAGACTAAAAAACTTATTTAGGTATATGAAAGTAGGATTATTTATTCCCTGTTATATCAATGCCGTTTATCCACAGGTGGGAGTAGCTTCTTTTAAGTTGCTGAAAAGTCTTGGAGTTGATGTTGATTATCCGCTGGACCAGACTTGCTGCGGACAACCAATGGCAAATGCGGGGTTTGAAAATGAGTCTGTAGAGCTAGCCAAACGTTTTGACCGGCTTTTTGAACAGTATGATTACATTGTTGGCCCATCGGCAAGTTGCGTAGTTTTTGTACGCGACCATTATGGCAACCTGTTGGCTAAAGAGCCACATCGTTGTGCCAGTGAAGAGAAAATTTATGATATTTGCGAGTTTATCCATGATGTTGTAAAGCCTACTTCATTGCAGGCATCTTTCCCGCATAAAGTGAGTCTCCAGAACAGTTGTCACGGCGTTCGCCTGATGCACCTTTCTTCCCCTAGTGAATTGAACATACCTTATTATAATAAACTTCGTGATTTACTTTCCCTTGTAAAAGGAATTGAGGTTGTTGAGCCGGAACGTCCTGATGAATGTTGTGGCTTCGGCGGTATGTTCTCAGTTGAAGAGCATTCTGTGTCCGGACAGATGGGACGTGACAAGGTTCAGCGCCATATTGACACTGGGGCTGAATATATTGTAGGAGCCGACGGTTCTTGCCTGATGCACCAGAGCGGAATCATTTCCCGGGAAAAATTACCTATCAAAACTATTCATATCGTCGAAGTTTTAGCAGCAGGATTATGAGTACGAAACATTCAAAAGCTGCCGAGAAGTTTCAGGAGAATAAGAAACTGGCAGCCTGGCACGACCAGACTTTGTGGATGATGCGTGCCAAACGCGATAAAATAAGCCGGGATGTACCGGAATGGGAGCATTTGCGTGACATGGCTTCAGCTATCAAGATGTACAGCAACAGCCACCTCGACGAGCTCCTCGAGGAATTTGAGAAAAATGCTCAGGCAAACGGAGCACACGTGTATTGGGCAAAAGATGCCGATGAGTATTGTTCTATTGTCTATGATATTCTTCACGGACACAACGTACATCACTTTATCAAAAGCAAGTCCATGCTGGCTGAAGAGTGTGGATTGAATGAATACCTGATTCAGAAAGGTATCGATGTGGTGGAAAGTGACCTGGGTGAAAGAATCCTTCAGCTCATGCACAAGAAACCGAGCCATATTGTTGTGCCGGCAATTCATATAAAGAAAGAAGAAATCGGTGAACTGTTTGTGAAGGAAATGGGAACGGAACCGGGAAACAACGACCAGACTTATCTTACACATGCAGCCCGTAAGAATTTGCGTCACAAATTTATCGAAGCCGAAGCTGCTATGACAGGCGCCAATTTCGCCGTAGCTTCAACAGGTGAGTTTGTGGTATGTACCAACGAAGGTAATGCCGATATGGGAACTTCACAACCTAAGTTGCAGATTGCCGCTTTTGGATTGGAAAAGATTGTACCGGACAGGGAAGCCCTTGGCGTATTTACCCGCTTGCTGGCTCGTTCAGGCACAGGACAACCGATTACCACTTACACTTCTCATTATAGTAAGCCTCGCAATGGAGGAGAACTTCATATCATTATCGTAGATAATGGCCGTAGCGAAATTCTTGCCGACCAGGAACACGTAAAGACATTGAACTGCCTTCGCTGTGGTGCCTGCATGAACACATGCCCGGTTTACCGTCGTTCTGGTGGTTATTCCTATACTTATTTTATCCCCGGACCAATCGGCATCAATTTGGGTATGCTCAAAGCTCCGTTGCGCTATTATGATAATGTATCAGCATGCTCTCTGTGTTACTCTTGCCAGAATGTTTGTCCTGCTAAAGTTGACCTTGCAGACCAGATTTACCGTTGGCGACAGAAGTTGGATAGCTTTGGAGTGGCAAGCTCTTCCAAACGAGTTATGTCTGGCGGAATGAAGGTGCTGATGGAACATCCGGCGTTGTTTAATTTTGCTTTGGGACGTGCTCCGTGGGTCAATTCATTCCCGCACTCAATGGTTTACAATGGCCTGAACGATTGGGGAAAAGAACATGACATGCCTCAGTTTGCCAAAGAAAGTTTTAATGAAATGTGGAAAAAGGGTAAAGTAAAATAAGTATCCATGAGTAGTAGAGAAGATATATTACAGAATATCCGTCGTAATACAAGGGTTCGTTATGATAAACCTGATTTGTCATCACTGGAAAAAGAAGCAATTACCTATGCTGATCCGGTAGCACAGTTTTGTAAAGTCGTTGGCGAAGTAGGCGGACATGTAGTAGAAGTGAAAGCCGGAGAAGATGTGAATGCTTTGATTCGTGGATTATATCCGGAAGCCAAGCGTATTGCATCAAATCTGAAAGAGATTACTTGTGCAACTTTCCATCCGGACGATGTGGCTTCTTCTGCTGAGCTGGATGGAACAGATTTGGCAGTAGTGCGTGGACACATCGGAGTATGTGAAAACGGAGCCGTTTGGATTGAACAGGACGTTGAGCAGCGTGCCGTATATTTTATTTCCGAAGCACTGATTATTTTGCTCGACCGTGAAAAGCTGGTCAATAATATGCACGAAGCTTATCAGAAAATAGATACAGGCGAATATGGTTATGGCGTATTTATTTCCGGTCCTTCAAAGACGGCAGATATTGAACAGGCATTGGTTATGGGTGCACACGGTGCCCGTGAATTGACTGTTCTTCTGTTCTGATAGGATTAAATAAAGAACTTGATAAATCGAGGTTGTCTCAAATTGATATGACCCCCAAAAGTTGGACGGTTTAACATTATATTAGGAGGCGGACTTCG
>CALCST010000024.1 GCA_937894065.1 uncultured Parabacteroides sp.
CAACTTGTCTTCTTGTCAACTTGTTATCTGGAAGTTGAGCTTGCGAAACTTGAATTAATAACATAATATAAAGAAAGGAGTTAAAACCGTAAAGCGGATTTTAACTCCTTTTGCTTTATTAACCTCGTCAACTTGTATCTGACATCTTGTCAACTACAATTTATAAGCTATACCAAGAGACAAATAAATATTGTACATATTATAGCTCAGCCCGTCAAAATCAGAAGGGAAAATAGGAATCAATCCCCACGATAATTGTCCCGTAACAGCCATTTTTTCTGTGAAAAACCAATCAGCCGAAGCCATAAGTCCGCAATCGAATCGCTTTACTTTGTCTGCGAAATCGTAAGTAGCAGATTCAACATTTATACGTTCTCCGGTCGGTCCGCCATTCCTTATGTAACCGTCGGAAGCAGTTCCTTCAAATTTGGCGTTATTCTGCACAGCAACATATCCGCCAAAACGCACTCTCCAAATTTCGTTAGGACGATAAGCTGCCAGAACAGGAATCACAAGGTAATCATTTCTCATGTCCGTTGTGTTTTTTCCGGAGAAAGTACCAGAGAAAGTACCGGTGTTGTCGCCTTCGCCCACAACGAGATTCGTCTGAAGATATTTCACTTCAGCTCCGATTTTCATACCTTTAAGGTCGATAGCTAATCCGCTGCTAATTCCCCATTTAGGAGATAGCCAGCGAGTTGCCTGAAAAGCAAGAGTTCCTCCGAATCCAGGTTTCCAATAGTTTATTTTTCTTATTTCTGCAGGTAACGGAAGTGGAGATGTTCCTCCAATATTATATCCTGCAAAAACTTTACATTCCCAATTACTTGAAAACTCCTGTGCTTTGGCAAAAGAAGCCGATAAAAAGGAAATACCTGCTATTGCCAATATCTTTATATATTTATTCATCTTTTGTCCTCCTGTATTTTTACTCTGTTACAATCTCAACATCATCAACAATAAGTTTACTTCCCGGCGTTCCTTCATATCTGTCGCCATAAAAACTTGAAGAAAATACCAATGCAAGTTTGTAGGAATATTTGCTGAAATCAACTTCAATATCGTTTTTCTTCACGAAAGGAATTTCAAACGGAATCATTTCCTCTCCGGGAGTTGAAGAACGGTCCGGCAACATCGCCATTGATACTATGTTTTTATGTGTCATAATATTCGTGCCGTCAAGAGTTTTAAGATTATCATCAATCTTATAAAATACAGCATAAATAGCACATGAGTCTTTTCTTGAAGGGTTTACTTTACCATCTCGTTCTATATAGCTTCCACTTCCGGATTTATAGTTATAATATCCTTTCAGTGTCACAGGCTTTTGGTTGAAAGGCTGTCCCATTTCCGTAGCTGTCAGCGGATTTGCCAAAGCATTCAGAAGGTTCATTGTGCCGGTAAATAAAGAACCGGCTATTACCGGAATATATTGGAGACCAAGAATACTTCCCGGACCTTCTTTTGTTATGATTTCTGCTGCCTTGCCACCGTTCAGCTCAATGGAATGCGTAGGATATAATGACGGGTCGCTGAACTGCTGGTACAAAGAAACGCCCTGATTACTTGACGAGAAAATATTGAAAGTAGTTCCATTGTCCAATTGCTGTATTGGATATTCGTAGTTCAGAGTCGAATTTGTCTGCCAGTTGTTGAAATTGAATTTTTTCATCAAAGGAGTAAACACGTCATCCGTCATTGGTATTATATTTACTGTATATTCACGACTATGGATTCCGTCCTCAGCAGTAACGGTGTATATTACAGGATCAGTGAAATCCTGTGCAGTTCCTGATGCCGGTGAAAGAGTTGATTTGTCGTTTACCTCCAATGTCGGAGTGATGTTAGTGAGGTCTGTGTCTTCATTCACAAATACTTCGATAGTATTTGTTCCTTGGTTTATTACCGGAGTACTGAATGCAATCTTTTCAGGAATGGAGAAACTTGTTATTTCTGCTTCCGGACAAAGAGGTTCATCCTTGATGCAACTGTTGAACGTCAATAAAGCAACGTTGCACAATATTAAAATTTTATTCTTCATGCGATATCTTATTTGTTGAATAACAACTATAATGGTAGATAAGTTGCTGAGTTTATAAGTTTTTAAGTTCAGTTTACAAGTAAATAAGGCTACATATACTATATAAATATTCTGAAGTCCTTAAAGTTTACCTATTATGAAACTTCACACTAATTTAAACTCTTACGTGGCAAACTTACATAATAAAATGCGTTTTACTTGATTTTTATCAAGTTTTTTGCCTAAATTCATATTTTGCAAGATTACTTGTCTGATATTCGAAATCATTTAATAAATTTGAGTGATTGATTGTTAATAACCTTATATAAATACAAAATAATAACCATGAATAATAGCGACAAGAAAAATGCTATAAGCCGCAGGGAGTTTTTAGGTTTGTCGGCTTTAGGTTTAGCAAGTTTGACAATTCTGCCAAGTTGGAAAATTGATGGTGTGAAAATAGCGCCAAGTGACAGAGTTGTTCTTGGTTTTATCGGTTTGGGACAGCAAGGCTTGTCTGATTTTGGAGCCTTTTCAGAATGTCCAGGTGTGCAGGTAGCAGCATGCTGCGATGTTGATACATTGAAAACAGAACGCTTCCGTCGTCGTGTTGCTAAGTGGCAGGCTTCAAAAGGAATGAACGAGCGCTGCGACAAATATGAATTCTACGAAGATTTGTTGGATAGAAAGGATATTGATGCAATCGAGGTTGCAACACCGGACCACTGGCATGCTTTGTGTACAATCCACGCTTGCCAGTCAGGAAAAGATGTATATTGCCAGAAACCATTGGCATATACAATTTCTGAAGGTCTTGCCATGGTGCGTGCCGTACGCGAAAACCGCAGAGTGCTTCAGGTTGGTAGCCAGCAGCGTTCAAGCAAGGAATTCCAGAAGGCTATCGAATTGGTAAGAAGCGGTGCTATCGGTCATATCGAAAAGATTTATGCTCGCGTGGGTGAACCACCTACACCACTTAATTTGCCGGAAATGCCAGTTCCTGCAAACTTGAACTTCAATCAGTGGATGGGTCCGTTGAACGATCCTAAGATTCATTATCATCCAGACTTGTGTCCTCCTATTTCTTTGGATCCTGAAGAAAATGAAAAATTGTGGGGCGCTTGGCGTTGGTATAGCGAAACAGGTAATGGCTACACAGCAGACTGGGGTGCGCATATGTTTGATATCGCTCAGGCTGCAATCGGTATGGATGGTTCAGGTCCTGTTGAATATATTCCTAAGGGGTATAATGGAACCAAGTATGCTACAATGAAATATGCAAACGGAATCGTGATGACAGAACAGCCATTCCGTGATGATGATGCTAATGCTCAGGGTATTCGCTTTATCGGTGATAAAGGATGGATCAAAGTGGCTCGTGGATATATCGAATGTTCTGATCCTTCTTTGTTGGAAAAGAAAGAAGAAAAAATCGGAAAAGGTCAGTACGAAAAGAGTGCTCCTCATATGCAGAACTTCATCGACTGTGTACGTTCACGCAAGAATCCTATCGCTCCGGTTGAAGTTGGTTGCAGCACAAACACTCTATGTTGCTTGAACAATATCGCACGCGAATTGGGTCGTCCGGTTAAATGGGATCCTGCAACATTGTCGTTTGGCGATGACAAGGAAGCTGCTGCTCACCGCTTGTACTGGTATCAGTATCGTAATCCATATTCATTGCCTTATTTCGATAAATAAGAGTCTAACTAAACTTAAATGATATTATTATAAACGCAGGACAGAGTCATTCTCTGTTTCTGCGTTTTTTTGTATGCAATTGTGTGGGTGGTTTGTCTAAATTTTGTATCTTTAGGATTTAATGCGAATCGGGATACTTTTGTATAGCTATCTCTTTTTCAAAAATCATAAAACAAAATTTCGTATAAAACTATATGACTTTATATTCAATATTAGATACTGATTTGTATAAGTTTACCACATCTTATGCTTATATAAAATTGTTCCCTTATGCAATGGGAACATTTGCGTTTACCGACCGCGACGAAACGGAATACAGTGAAGATTTTCTTTCTGAACTTAAATCTGCAATCAAATCATTGGCTGAAGTAAGGCTTACAGAAGAGGAAAAAGATTATATGTATGCTCATTGCCGTTTCATTCCTTTGGTTTATTGGGAATGGTTGTCGTCTTTCCGTTTTGAACCGGAAAAGATAAATGTCTATCTCGATGATAAAAAACATTTGCATATGGAAGTGACAGATTTTCTTTATAAAGTCACTTTATATGAAGTTCCACTGCTTGCAATTGTATCTGAGATTAAAAATAAATATTCAGGATATAAGATAGATAGGGAATATGTGTTGTCCAGATTAGAGGAAAAGGTGGAATTGTCAAATCAAAACAAGATGCCATTTTCTGAATTTGGAACACGACGCAGATTCTCATACGAAGTTCAGGAATTGGTTATAGATTATCTGAAAAATAATTCTCTTTACTGCACCGGTACATCAAATTGTCATCTGGCTATGAAATATAATATGCTGATGATGGGAACTCATCCGCACGAATGGTTTATGTTTCATGGGGCGCAGTTCGGGTATAAGCATGCTAATTATATGGCTCTTGAGAATTGGGTCAATGTTTATGACGGAGATCTCGGTACGGCACTTTCAGATACTTATACTTCTGATTCTTTCCTGACGAATTTCAGCCGTAAGCAGGCTAAATTGTTTGATGGTGTGCGTTGTGATTCGGGCGACGAATTTGAATTTATCGACCGCCTTATTGCCCGTTATCAGGAATTGGGAATAGACGCCACTACCAAGACTATTATTTTCAGTAATGCTTTGGACTTTGAGAAAGCTCTGAGAATATATAATTATTGCAGCGGAAAGATACGCTGTGCATTTGGTATCGGTACAAATCTTACCAACGATACAGGATATAAACCTTCAAATATAGTCATGAAACTTACTCAATGTAAGATGAACAAGAATCAGGAGTGGCGCGAATGCATAAAACTTTCTGATGATTTAGGAAAACATCTTGGAAGCGGAACCGAGGTGGATGCTTGTCTTCATGAACTGCGACTTGTTTAAGTAATTATAGATACGAGTTGACAAGAAAACGAGTTGACAAGATTTATTAATATAATTAAAGGGTGTTTGACCTTGTCAACTTGTCTCTGAAGCCTTGTCAACTTTTAAGTTGAGTAACCTGCGAAATAGAAATAATTGATATTTTATGAAAAGAATACAGAAATTCATTGCCGGAAAAGATTTTAAGGCAAACGGAAATATACTATCTTCTGCGACAGTTGTTGAACTTGCGGAAAAATGTGAAGCAGAATATGCCATGTTATATCTTTCAGAATCATTGATAAACATGGGATTGTTTGCCGAAGAACGCTTCCTTCAAATAGCAGACGATAGCCGTGCTTCAATGGTATATGCAGATTATTATGAAGAGAGTGAAGATGCATTACAGCCACATCCGCTGATAGAATATCAGGAAGGCAGTTTGCGTGATGACTTTGCTTTCGGTCCGGTTCTTTTGGTTCGTGTGTCTGCTTGGCGTGAAGCCTTGCTTTCACTAAAGACTGAGTATGAGTTTGCCGGACTATATGCCTTGCGTCTGGCTTTGTCGCGAATAGCTCCGATAGTTCATATTGATGAATATCTGTATTCTGTCAAGGAAATTGATACTCGTGCTTCGGGAGAGAAAATTTTCGACTATGTAAATCCTCGTAACAGACAAGTTCAGATTGAAATGGAAAAAGCATGCACTGAGCATCTCAAAGTAATCGGAGCATATCTTTCACCTGTTTTCAAGGAAATAGACTGGAGCAAGGATTCTGCTTCGTTTGCTGTTGAGGCGAGTGTTATCATTCCTGTACGTAACAGAGTGCGTACAATACGTGATGCCATAAAGTCTGTATTGGCACAGAAAACGAATTTCAATTTTAATCTTATAGTTATAGATAATCATTCTACCGACGGAACAACTGAAGCCATAGGTGAGTTTGCTTCGGATAGCCGACTGGTACATATAATCCCGGGACGCAAGGATTTGGGAATCGGTGGTTGTTGGAACACAGGTGTTCATCATCCTGCATGCGGAAAGTTTGCTGTCCAGTTGGATAGTGACGATGTTTATAGCTCTGAGAATACTTTGCAGAAAGTGGTTGATACTTTCTATGAGCAACAATGTGCGATGGTTGTCGGAACATACAGAATGACGAACTTTGCAATGGAGGAAATACCTCCCGGAGTAATCGACCATAAGGAATGGACATTGGAAAACGGACGCAACAATGCTTTGAGAATTAACGGTCTTGGTGCACCACGAGCATTCTATACTCCTTTACTCAGAACTATAAATCTTCCGAACACAAGTTACGGTGAAGATTATGCACTTGGTTTGCGTATCAGCCGTGAATACAGAATTGGCCGAATTTATGATGTTATTTATCTCTGCCGCAGATGGGAAGATAATTCCGACGCTTCGCTGAGTGTAGAGAAAATGAACAGATATAATTTCTATAAAGACAAACTAAGAACAATCGAGCTTAGAGCACGTTTGTTTCAAAACAAATAACAGACATGGAAAAGTCAGACTATAGCAAGGAAGCACATAGTTTTATAGAAGAACAGAAAAGAAACTGGCCTTTGGCATCGGATAATTTCAAAGCATTATCCGGTGTTATGGTCCGTAATCTTAATGTTTGCGGCGAACAGATTAAGGTACAGTTTAATCCCGCGCGTATTGTTTCTTCAGCTGCAAAAATAGATTCCAAGTCTATCAGCGAGCGTCCATGTTTTCTATGTTCTAAAAATTCGCCAACAGAGCAGGGAAGGATGGATATACATGATAAATATTGGTTGCTTTGTAATCCATTCCCGATATTTACGGAACATTTCACCATTCCTTCGCGGATACATGAAGCACAAAGCATATATGATCACTTCACGGAAATGATGGAGCTTTCTGCTTTGTTGTCAGATTATACATTGTTCTACAACGGACCTCGTTGTGGCGCTTCTGCTCCGGACCATTTGCATTTTCAGGCTGTAACATTTGGACAAATGCCATTAGATATTGAAGTGAACAAAAGTTTGGATAATAGTTCATTGCCTGTTATATGCAAGAATGATAAAGCTGTGTTATATCATTATCTTTCTGACTCCAGAAGTGGTTTTGCTATAGAAGCAAAAGATATAGAATCAGCTTTGTCTTTGTTTCATACATTATATAATGTATTACCTTGTGATGAAGGAGAAACCGAGCCGAAGATGAATGTATTCTCATATTTCAAAGGAGAAGTATGGAGAATATTGGTGATACCTCGCAAGCTGCATCGTCCGCGTCAGTATTTCCTGGAAGATGATGGGAAAATATTGACAAGTCCAGGTGCCGCAGACATTGGTGGTTTGTTTATAACACCACGAAAAGAAGATTTTGATAAACTGACTTCAGAAATATTGGAAGATATATATTCTCAGGTTTGTTATGATAGTTTTGAGGTGAAATCAATATTACAGTAAAAAAAACAAGTTGACAAGATTAATCAGTATTTACACACTGATATTCTTGTCAACTTGTTTTCTTGTCAACTATGTCAAGCTTTCTTTCTTGTCACTCTTTTCTTAGCTGCAGGTTTAGCTGCAGATTCCTCGATAATTTTCTTGCATTCATCCAATGATAATTCTGCAGGATTTTCTACCGTTTTAGGAATCTTATAGTTTGCACCTTTGTAAGCAATATAAGGGCCGAATCTTCCTTTCAGAATTTCCAATTCAGGTTCTTCTTCAAACTTTTTCAGGAAACGCTGCTCGTCGCTCTGGCGTTTCTGTTCTATAAGTTCTATTGCTTCTTCTAAAGTGATTGTCAGCGGATCCAATGTTTTTGGAATAGAAACAAATTTTCCGTCATGACGGATGAACGGACCGAAACGGCCGATTGCTGCAACAATCACTTTATCCTCAAATTCACCCAAAGTTCTTGGCAGGTCAAATAACTTCAAAGCTTCCTCAAGAGTTATAGTCTCGATAGACTGGCCTTTGCGCAGAGTTGCAAACTGAGGCTTTTCTGCGTTTTTATCATCCGGATTTGACTGTCCGATTTGAACAACAGGGCCGTATCTGCCGATTTTAACGAAAACAGGACGTCCGCTTTTAGGGTCGTTGCCAAGACAACGTTCGCCTACTTTATGTTCAGTGCGAATAGCTATAGCCTTTTCTACAATAGGATGAAACATCTTGTAGAAATGGTCAATGGCATCAGTCCAAACCATTTCGCCTTCAGCAACGGCATCAAATTCCTTTTCAACACTGGCTGTGAAGTTATAGTCCATCACATCCGGGAAATATTCCATAAGGAAGTCGTTAACGACAATACCGATATCTGTAGGCTGCAATTTGTTTTTGTCAGCTCCGACTGTTTCAGTCTTTGTAGTTTCTTTGATATCGTTTTTCGAAAGAGTTATAACTGTAAAATTCCTTTCAGAACCTTCACAATCACTCTTTACAACATATTCTCTGTTCTGGATAGTCTGGATAGTCGGTGCGTATGTTGACGGACGACCAATTCCAAGCTCTTCCATTCTGCGAACAAGACTTGCTTCCGTATATCGTGGAGGACGTTGCGTGAAACGCTCTGTTGCCGTTATTTGTTTTAATGACAAAGATTCATTAACTGAAACCTGAGGCAACAGTCCGTTTTCCTGTTCTTTTTCTGTTTCATCATCCGAACTTTCACGATAAACCTGAAGGAAACCATCGAAAACGACAACTTCTCCGGTAGCTATGAATTTTTCTGTCTGGCCGCCGATTTCAATCGAGATAGTTGTACGTTCCAGTTCCGCATCAGCCATCTGGCAGGCAATAGTGCGCTTACGTATCAAATCGTAAAGCTTTTTCTCTTGAGCCGTACCATTTATTTCACTATTACTTATATATGTAGGTCTGATAGCTTCGTGAGCTTCCTGGGCACCCTTGCTTTTAGTATGATACTGGCGGAATTTATAATATTTTTCTCCATAAGTATCCAATATACATTCCTTAGAAGTACCAAGAGCCAGGTCACTCAGGTTAACTGAGTCAGTACGCATATATGTAATCAAACCGGATTCATACAAACGCTGGGCAATCATCATTGTCTGAGAAACAGAATATCCCAACTTTCGAGCTGCTTCCTGTTGCAATGTTGATGTTGTAAAAGGTGGAGCAGGGGATTTTTTTACCGGTTTTTTAGTTATATCGTTAATTGCGAAAGATGCATTTTTGCAAGCTTCAAGGAAAGAAACAACTTCTTCTTTTGTTTTGAAACGCTTGTTAAGCTCTGCTTTTAGGATTGTTGTTCCGTCGGGCAATACAAATTGAGCAATAACACGGTATGCAGCTTCAGCTACAAATTCGTTTATTTCTCTTTCGCGTTCTACAATTAGCCTGACCGCAACAGACTGGACACGTCCTGCTGATAGAGCCGGTTTTACTTTCTTCCACAAAACTGGTGAAAGCTGGAAACCTACGATTCGGTCCAATACTCTTCGAGCCTGCTGCGCATTGACTAAATCCATGTTGATGGAGCGTGGTGTTTCAATAGCATGTAGAATGGCTGTTTTTGTAATTTCATGGAACACTATACGCTGAGTGTTTTCAGGCTGCAAGTCCAAAACCTCATACAAATGCCATGATATGGCTTCTCCCTCGCGGTCCTCATCGGATGCAAGCCAAACCATCTCTGCATTTTTAGCTTCGGCTTTCAGTTCTGCAACCAGCTTTCTTTTGTCTGCCGGTATAACATATTTCGGAGCGTAGTTATGTTCGATGTCAATACTAAATTCTTTTTCTTTCAAATCGCGGATATGCCCGTAGCTTGACATTACTTTGTAGTCTTTACCCAAGAACTTTTCAATTGTCTTAGCTTTAGCGGGTGACTCCACTATGACTAGATTTTTTTGCATATCTTTTGTTTATCTCCGTTTAGAAATCGTGTGCAAACTTACATAAAAATCATTTATTCGTATATATTTTCTCAACATTATATTGTTTTATAATCAATTGTTGTGTTTGTTTTGTCAAAGAAAAAGTAGTTCGTGAAAATTTTTTTTGCAAAAAAACGAAGAAATATTTGCATGATTAAAAAATTATGTCTTACTTTGCACTCGCAAAACAGAAACAACGAGTTCTTAAATTAATGGTTCCTTGGATGAGTGGCTTAGTCAGTGGTCTGCAAAACCATGTACGGCGGTTCGAATCCGCCAGGAACCTCAAAATCCTGATAGCTTAGCTGTCAGGATTTTTTGTTTATATACTATTCTGTTCCATAGATGTCCTAGGTTTGCCAAATTGAATATAAGGCTTATCTTTGTAGGGTTAGTGCATAATTATTTTTTACTTCCAGTTTTCATTGGTGGACTTGCCAATGTTTGTAATGGAGTGTTTACATACTAAAAATATTTTTGTTATGTCAAAAGTGGCTTTAATTACAGGAATTACAGGGCAGGATGGTTCTTTTCTTGCTGAGTTTCTAATCGAAAAAGGATACGAAGTCCATGGAATAATGCGCCGTTCTTCATCATTCAATACTGGTCGTATTGAACATTTATATTTGGATGAATGGGTTCGTGATATGAAGAACAAGCGACTTGTTAATCTCCATTGGGGGGATATGACCGATTCCAGTTCCTTAGTTCGAATAATACGACAGGTAAAACCTGATGAAATATATAATTTAGCTGCACAAAGTCATGTGAAGGTATCTTTTGATGTGCCAGAATATACAGCAGAAGCAGATGCAATAGGCACATTAAGATTGCTTGAAGCTGTGCGTCTTCTTGGTTATGAGAATAAAACAAAAATATATCAGGCTTCCACATCTGAACTTTTCGGTTTAGTTCAGGAAGTTCCTCAGAAAGAAACTACACCATTCTATCCTCGTTCTCCATATGGAGTTGCCAAACAGTACGGATTTTGGATAACTAAGAATTATCGCGAAAGTTATGGTATGTTTGCAGTAAATGGTATATTGTTTAATCATGAATCTGAACGAAGAGGTGAAACTTTCGTAACTAGAAAAATCACTCTAGCTGCTGCACGTATAGCACAGGGACATCAGGATAAGCTGTATTTGGGAAATCTAAATGCTTTGCGTGACTGGGGATATGCGAAAGATTATGTTGAATGTATGTGGCTTATGCTTCAGCATCCAACTCCTGAGGATTTTGTTATAGCTACCGGAGAATATCATACAGTTCGTGAATTCTGTACTTTAGCATTTAAGGAAGTCGGAATAGAACTGACTTGGGTAGGAGAAGATGTAGAAGAAAAAGGTATAGACAAATCTTCTGGAAAAGTACTGGTTGAGGTTGATCCGAAATATTTCCGCCCGGCTGAAGTTGAACAATTATTGGGCGACCCGACTAAAGCTAAAACTCTTTTAGGATGGAATCCGCGAAAGACTTCTTTCGAAGAGTTAGTTAAGATAATGGTTTCACATGATATGAAATTTGTGAAAAAATTATATCTGAAATCACAGCTGGATTAATATAGGAACTTAAGCTTAGCAAGCTTAACTTTCAGATAACAAGTTGACAAGAAGACAAGTTGACAAGTGTTTTTACCTTGCCAACTTGTCCTTGAAGTCTTGTTAACTTTTAAGTTGAGCAACATGCGAAACTTAAATATGGGTATATAAATATGGATAAGAACTCAAAAATATATGTAGCCGGTCATCGTGGTCTGGTTGGTTCTGCAATTTGGAATAATCTTAAACAAAAAGGTTATACCAATCTTGTGGGCCGTTCTCATAAAGAAATGGATTTGTTGGATCCTTTTGCTGTCAGAAGTTTTTTTGATGAAGAAAAACCTGAATATGTAATCCTTGCTGCTGCTCATGTCGGTGGAATTATGGCAAACAATTTATATCGTGCAGATTTTATCTATCAGAATTTACAGATACAGCAAAATGTTATTGGTGAAAGTTTCCGTCATAATGTAAAGAAATTGGTTTTTCTAGGTAGTACATGTATTTATCCTAGAGATGCCGAACAACCAATGAAGGAAGATGCATTGTTGACATCTGCATTGGAATATACCAATGAACCATATGCTATAGCAAAAATTGCAGGATTGAAAATGTGTGAAAGCTTTAATCTACAGTATGGTACCAATTATATTGCAGTTATGCCTACAAATCTCTATGGTCCAAATGATAATTTTCATTTGGAGAATAGTCACGTCCTTCCGGCAATGGTAAGAAAAATTCATCTGGCGAAATGCCTGAACCAGCAGGATTGGCAGTCTGTACGTTTGGATTTGAATAAGCGTCCGGTTGAAGGAGTTGATGGTTCGGCTGATGAGGCAAAAATAATCTCCGTATTGAATAAATTCGGTATTTATTCAGACCGTGTTGAATTATGGGGAACAGGGAAACCTCTTCGTGAGTTTTTATGGAGCGAAGAAATGGCAGATGCTACTGTGTTTGTTATGGAGAATATAAATTTCAAGGATACATATTCAAAAGAAGACAAGGCGATAAGAAATTGTCATATTAATATTGGCACAGGAAAAGAAATAAGTATCTTTGATTTGGCTCATTTGATACAGCAGACCGTAGGTTTCAATGGTTCCATAGTATTTGACGATACAAAACCGGATGGAACTATGCGAAAACTTACGGATGTATCAAAACTTCACAACCTTGGATGGCACCATACTATTGAGGTTGAGGAAGGTGTCGGTAAAATATATAAATGGTATATTGAGGATTTGACAAAGAATATTCATGCCAACTTTTAGATAATAAATTGCAAAGTTACAGGTGTTTTGTGATCTTGTTGACTAGTCTCTGAAGCCTTGTTAACTTTTAAATTGAGAAATTGCTAAACTTAAATAAAAGAAATTATATATGGCAGCATATTGTATTATAATGGCGGGAGGAATAGGCTCGCGTTTCTGGCCTTTGAGCAGAGAAGAAAAACCTAAGCAGTTCGTTGATGCGATGGGAGTAGGCCGTACTTTTATACAGTTGACTTATGACCGTTTCTCTGAATTTATTCCAAAAGAAAATTTCTTTGTTCTTACAGGAGAGGTCTATAAAAGTCTTGTTCTTGAGCAATTGCCGGACTTGACTCCTGAGCAGGTTTTGACAGAACCATGCCGTAGGAACACTGCGCCTTGTATAGCATATGCCATGTACAAACTTCGTCAGATTGACCCTGATGCTGTGGCTATTGTAACCCCTTCTGACCATTATATATCAAACACTGTGCGTTTTGCTGAAATAATGAAAGAAGGTATAGATTTTGCAGGTAAGAATCATTCTTTATTAACAATAGGTATTACCCCAACATATCCTGCAACTGGTTATGGCTATATACAGACAAGCCGTGAATCTGGCAGTAGTATTACCAGAGTGTTGAGATTTAAGGAAAAACCTAATATTAATGTTGCAACCCAATATCTTGCTGACGGCAGTTATTATTGGAATTCCGGAATGTTTATATGGTCTGTCCGTTCCATAATACAGTCGTTTGAGGTGTACTTGCCGGAAATATCATCTTTGTTTGATTCTATTTCCTCAAGTTATGGAACTTCGGAAGAGCAGGAAAAGGTTAATTCAGCATTTGTGAATTCTCCATCTATATCTATAGATTATGGAATAATGGAAAAATCCTCACAAGTATATGTACGTTGTGTTGCAGATTTGGGTTGGAGTGATGTTGGCTCTTGGGGTGCTTTGTATTCTCTGTTAGAAAAAGATGAAGATAACAATGCAGTTTCTGGAACCTCTCCGAATCTTTATCACTCCGGAAGCAACCTGGTGAAAGAGACAAATCCCAATAAAAAGGTAATTATCGACGGACTTTCCGGTTTTATGATAGCTGATACGGAAGATGTTCTTATGATTTGTCCGTTAGGCAATGAAGATCATATCAAGGAATTGATACAGAAGTCTAATTCATAATAATTTTTATCTGAAGCCTAGTCAACTTTAAAGTTTCACAAGTTGACTAGGCTTTATTGTTTATTTCAGATTTTTGACACCTTCGTAATTGTAAACTTCCTTTATTTTTTCAGGACTGTTTGCATCCAACAAGAATCCAGCCCAACACATAAACCAGCACCATCCTGGTTGTTCTTTCAAAACTTCAACAGGAGGAAGCGGGCCACATTCTCCAATAGCAATAGGTTTGCCTTGAGCCATATTTTTAAGTTGTTCGTATTCAGACTTAGGATATTTTCCACTATATACATCTGTTGCAAGAATATCTACAACATCCAATCCCGGGAAAAATTCTTCATACTCACCAATATCAGAACTTCTTACTTCATTGGCATTCCAAACCCAAATCAGATTGTTTAGCTTATGATGGTTTGTAAAATAGTCGTACATGTTTCTGTATAGTTGCTTGTATCCTTTCTCTCCTTTTTTCCCGCCCCACCAGAACCATTCACCGTTCATTTCATGATAAGGTCTCCAAATAACAGGAATATTATTGTTCTGAAGTATTTTCAAATATCCGGCAACAACATCAAGCTGAGAAAGCCATTTTTTGTAGATTTCTGTACCCGGTGTTACCAAATCATTCCATTCATCCTGGGTCAATTCATTCTGAATACTCTCTTTCCATCCGTTTGGCTCGTTATCTATAGGTCTGACAGCATGCCACATAAGAGTTATAATATGACCTTCTTTATGTTTTTTGATAGCCTCTTTTATAATACTGTCTCTGTAAATAATACCATCTTTGTCATCATAAGTAAATCCGAAATCCTGTCCCCAAACGAAGGCTTTCTTTCCTGTTACGGAATATACTTCATCTGAATACTGAGAAAAGGTTCCGGGATAATTATGCTGACCGGATAAGATAACCTTTTTACTACTTTCCTGTAAAAATGAGTAAAGTTCTTGAGCCTCTTTTGTAGCATTTTTGTTGTTGAGTTTTATGTAACTGCTATTGTTTGAGTTACAAGCTACAAATAATAAAATAAAAAATACGCACCACACACTTAATTTTGTTTTCATAATTTATTAGTTTAAATTTAACAGTAAATCCTTTTCAGGTTAGATTTGATTTATAATAAAGTAAATCAAGTAGTTCAAGATAAAAGTTAATAAGGCTTCAGAAACAAGTTGACAAGGCAAATAAGCTTCAACTCATATATTTTCAGGAACATATTCTTAACTCAGCAACTTTACACTCATATTTCCATATTGGGTTTGATTTTTACATCAACCAGAGTTTGCTGAGAAATGGAGTTACTATTAATCCTGTTTCTGAAACCTTGTCAACTTGTTTTCTTAAATTGTTATTTTCTAAATCAGAGTATCCTTATTCTCTATAATTCTTATACCATCTTTCTCTATTGCAATAATATGTTGTTTATATAGAGAACCAATAGCTTGTTTGAAAGCTTTCTTACTGCACCTGAACAGTGAGTATATCAATTCCGGATCACTCTTGTCGTGAACAGGCAAATATCCGTTTTTTACCTGAAGAGCATCCAGTATTACTTTTGCAATACCTTCAACTTTCTGATATCCGAGAGGCGTCAGGCTTACATCAATCTTGTCATCATCACGAACCTCTTTCACATAACCTTTTATATGGTCACCTTTTTCAAGGCGATGGAATACTTCACTGTGATATACCATTCCCCAATGAGAATTGTTGACAATAACTTTATATCCAATTTCTGTGTCGTCAGCAACAATCAGATCAACTTCCTGATTATGTTCATAATTAGGAGGCGTGTTGTTGAGGAATTTTTCAATGCGTGCAGAAGCCATAATTCTTCCTGTAACATGGTCCAGCCTTACGTACACCAAATACCATTTGCCTTCCTTCATCGGCATTTTCTGTTCTTTGAAAGGAACCAGCAAATCTTTCATCAGCCCCCAATCCAGGAATGCACCTGTTTTGTTGACAGACTTTACTTCCATAAACTGAAACTCTCCAACAACAGCTTTGGGATGGAGTGTTGTAGCAATGAGACGTCCTTCATTATCATGATAGATAAATACCTCCAGTTCGTCACCAGGTTTTAATCCTTCAGGAACATATCGTGTAGGCAATAATATTTCCTTTCCCTTACCCCCATCAAGGTAAGCGCCAAAATCTAGAATTTTAACGACTTTGAGATTGTTGTAGTTTCCTATGTTAAGCATATCCAAAAATGTTTTTACAAAAGTACGGAAAATATAATTTTTGCAAAACTAGTAGTTACTCCATATAAATCTTCACTTCAGAAGACTTGTCATCCAGTTTTACTTTCACCTCTTGGAGTTTTCCTTTTGAATCGGCATATTTAATTATATATGTCTTGTTTTTCTCCAATGCAAAAGTCAAGACATCGTTCATGTCCTGAGTCGGTCCGGATGTCCTTCCACCACCCATTTGCTTGCTATCTTCAAAAATATCAATATTAACAGCTACTCTGTCATCTGATTCTTTATCTTGATTTTTATTTTTGAAAGCCATAACTCGCAAACTAACATGGTTGCCATCAGTAGATATACTTGCAAGATGTTTTCTATATAATTCAGTATATCTGTCTGTAACATTTTCTGCAGCCACATATTTGATATTTTCATCCCAAACCAAAGGAAAAGAAATACCAGTAGGTTTGAAAGAAGATGCATAAATAGCTTTTTCTCTGTCATTTTTAATAGCTTTACCAGCATCGGCAAAAAACCAAGCATTATCTAGCTGACCTGGAAAATAATATTCTGTGAAATACCATTTGCCATTAGCCCATACTTCTGTCCAGTTGTGGTTACCGCGTTCATCATGCCAGTTTGGAGTTCCAGCCACACGTGAAGGAATACCTACTGCACGAAAAGCATCTGTTAGAATAATAGACAATCCGGTACAAGAGGCCAAATGTTGTTCCATTGATTCGAAAGGAGCCTGGTCCGGTTTTTTTCTTTTTGTGCTATAATCAACCAGAACCTCGTCTCTTACATTTTGATTGATTGAATCAATAGCCTCGAAAATGTCTGAACAATTTACAACATATTTGCTGAATCTGTCAAAAAACTCTTTTCTCCAGTTTTCTCTCTTTTCGTTTAAACTGACATAAGGCAGAACTTCGTTGAAGAAAATAGAGTCAGGAATTTGTTTTGCCCATGAATACTGTTCTCTTGCTTTATAGGCGTAAGCAGAATTTTCAAGAAGAAAATCAGCTTTCAGTTCCTTTAAATCTCTTTCCGGCATATATGAAATAAGGAAAGCCATACCTTCTTTTTGTTCGGCAGGAGCTTTTTCTAATGCTGTTTGAAGTTCAATAGCATTGTTGCCGGCTGTAACCAATGCTTTGTCTAGCAAATTATGATACTTTTCCGGAACATTATTGTACTTGCCTTCGCTGCAAGCGATTAGGCCAAGGAATAGGATGAAGAATAGATGCTTCATGATTAATTAATAATATAATGTTTAGTAATAAAGGATTTTATATTGTTTTAGCACTGTAAATTTAATAACTTATTTTTAAGGCTAAAACAAAGAAAGTGTTATACCTTGATTCTTTAACTAAAAAATAAATCTTATCAACTTATTCTATGAAAGATATTGCCCAAATGTCATTTTGTTACTTTTGACATATTGTCAAATAAACTATGTTGAGATTACGGTATTTCGGAGCAATTGTTAGAATATTTAGAATGATGGCAGTCTCATAGAGTTAAGAAAATACATATTGATGCAAAAATGTAGCTTTTTCTTACACTTGAAAATTTTTATAGTATTAATTTTCTTTCCTTTAAACATTTTGTTTCCCTTAAATAACTAATTCTAGCTAAATGGCAATTTAAAATCGTTTATGTTTTTTACTCTTCCTGAGTGAATATTACTATAAAATTATTGCCTTTTTAATGGTTTTGAAATAGATTTATTCACTGAAAACTATTTGTTAAAAAAATAATTGCGATGATTCCAACTAAAGGTTGTGAAGACTTTGCCAAATGATTGCAATGACTCAGGCAAACAGTATATTGGGGTAGAATTGATTATTTATTGAAATATTTTAAAGCTATAGCCTAATAGGTTACAACTCTGAATTGTTAATAAAAAATATTGTAGAAAAATATGATGTGTATGCAGCAATTTTAGATTATTTTCATCGTTATACTAAGTGTAGAGAGATTTTTGAGATTTTTAATTTATGGCAAATGATACGAAAATGTTATCTTTGCAGTTCAAAATCAATAAACAAAGTAATGAAATTTAAGGAATTATTATTTGCAGTTTTTTGTGTATTGCTAACAGCTTGTGCACAACCTAGAGATGTGATTTATTTTCAAGGTGTTGACTCTTTAAGCCCTGAACAGTTGGAAGCAATGAGTCAAACATATTCAACAAAGCTTACTTATGATGATTTACTTTCTATAACTGTAAGTAATTGGGATCCGGCATCTGTTGCCCCATTTAATCCTCCAGTTTACTCTTATTCAGCAGCGGAGGGAGAGCAGGCTATTATTGCTTCTCAGTCCATGTATACATATTTGGTTGATAAAAATGGTGATATAGAGTTTCCCGTATTAGGTAAGATCCATGTTGCAGGATTAACTCGTCAAGAACTCGCTGCAGATTTGCAAAATAGAATTTCTAAATATGTAAAAGATAAACCATTGGTAAAGGTTGAATTACTTAATTTCAAGGTTACTATGATGGGTGAATTCAATAGGCCGGGGTCATATTCTATAAAAAATGATAGAGTAACTATTTTGGATGTTATAGGTATGGCTGGTGATTTACCTTTAACTGCAAATCGAAAAAATATTTTGGTCATAAGAGAAAATGACGGAAAGAAAGATATCTATCGTTTGGATATTACTGATCCGAATATTTTTGCTTCGCCATGTTTTTATTTAAAGCAGAATGATGTAGTATATGCAGAACCTATTAAAACAAAATTAAGATCTAGAACAAGTTCAGATCGTCAGTTTACGATGTCTTTGATAACATCATTGATTAGTTCGGTATCAGTAATTGTAGCTATGGTGATTAGTATAAAAAATAACTAAAGGAAAAATATGAAAGATTTGCATAATGATGATGAGGTTATAAGCCTTAAAAGGATAATAATAGGGTATGTAAAACACTGGAAGTTATTTTTATTGGCTGGTGTGATTTCTTTTATACCTGCAGTTTTATATCTTTTGCTTTACCCAAAGACATATGAAATTATGTCAATGGTAAAAATACAGGATGATAAAGATTTGTCGTCTGGTGGTGGTATGGGATTAGGTGAAGCTGCAGGATTGATGCGTTCTTTTGGACTTGGGGGTAAATCTGGTGGAACATTAAATTTGGATGATGAAACGGCTGTATTAAAATCAAATAAGTTATTAAAGCAAGTTGTATTGGAGTTAGGTTTGGATGTTACTTATGAGAAGCCCTTTTCATATGAGAAACTGTATAATAATAATACTCCGGTATTGGTAGTTCCTGATTCTTCAATGCGTTTGTCTTTAGATAGATTCGTTTCATTCTCTTTGGATGTTGAAAAAGATGGAAAGGTGAATGTTAAAATGGAGGATACTGGAGAGAAGTATAGTTTTAATTCATTGCCTGCAACATTGAAGTTGGAGGAAGGCACTGTACATTTGTTATCTAATCTGAATAAAGAAAGTGAATGTAGTTTGAATATTACTATAAGTCCAGCAAGTTGGGTTGCAGAAGACCTTAAAGATTTAATTTTTATAGACGAGTATTCTAAGAATGCTAATACATTAGAATTAATATATCAAGATCACAATAAGATACGAGGTGTTCTATTGTTAAATACTTTGGTAGATAAGTATAACAAGGAAACAAGAAACGTAAAGAGAGAAGAAGGTGATGTTAGTGTTGATTTTTTGAATACACGTATAAATGAAGTTATGTCTCAATTGGAGGAAAAAGAAAGAGAGATTGAGGCATATAAATTAAAAAACAAAATGACTAATATTGAGTATGATGTTCAAATGTATGGGGAAGCAATTAAAGTATATAGGGAAAAGATTATTGAATTAGAGGCTCAGAGTCATATTGTAAATTTATTAGAAGATTATATTACAAATCCAGAGAATAAATATAAGTTGATACCATCTGCTTTATCTTCAGGAGAAGGAGAAAAAAGCAATCCAACGTCTAATTATAATGAAGCATTATTGGCTCGAGATAAAATGCAAAAAACTTCTAATGATGAAAATCCTTTGGTGGAAATAGCAGACATACAGTTGGATAAATTGAGAGAAAGTGTTTTAGTTTCTGTTCAGAATTCTAAAAAAGGATTTGAATTAGTAAAAGAAGAATTAAAAAATCAGGAAAGTGAAATCATTAACAAGATAAGTAATGTTCCTATATATGAGAGAGAGTATTTGGATTTAAAACGTCAGCAAGAAATACTACAAGGTGTTTATTTAGTTCTTTTACAAAAAAGAGAGGAGTTAGCTCTTTCATTAGGAAGTAATAGGGATAGAGGTTTTTTAACAGATCCTGCTTATGCTAAATATTTACCTGTAGGACCTAGAAAACTATATGCTGCTATATTTGTTATTGTTTTCACTGTATTTATTCCAATAGTAGGTCTTTTTATTGTTAGATGTTTTAAAGAGCTTATAAGAGAGTACAAGAAACAGAATTTCTAAAAAATTAATCTAAGTCTGTATTTAATATTATTTTATAAATACAGACTTTATTTTAATATGGCAGTTTTAAACAATAGGTTAATAATAAAGAATTCGATATTGTTGTATTTCCGTATGTTTTTCTTGATGTTTATAAGTTTGTATACATCAAGAATTGTTTTAGATGTACTGGGAATTGATGATTTTGGAATTTATAATGTAGTAGGAGGCATTGTGGTTCTATTTACTTTTTTAAATAACGCAATGTCTTCTGCTACTCAACGATATTTAACTTATGAATTAGGAAGAGGTAATTTGTTTGAAATAAGGAGAGTATTTGAAACAAGTTTTTTAATACATTTGATAATTGCTCTTTGTGTTATTATATTGTCAGAAACTATTGGACTATATTTTTTCTATGAATATATGAATATTCCAATAGACAGAATGGATGCTGCTTTTTGGGTTTTTCAATGTTCTGTATTATCGACTGCTATACTAATATTAACAGTCCCGTATACTGCCACTATAATAGCTTACGAAAAAATGCAGACCTTTGCTTATATCTCAATATTGGAAGTAATACTTAAACTTTTAATAGTTTATGTATTAATGTCTGTAAGTTTTGACAAATTAAAAATATATGCTTTTTTAATGTTAGCTGTACAATTGGTAGTATCATTTATATATCATATTTATTGTAAAAAGAGATTTGATACCATCAGCTATAATATAAGTATAAATAGAGCTTTATTTAAAAATATGACTAGTTTTGCTTTATGGAACTTGATAGGAAATATTTCAGCAATAGCATTTACTCAAGGTATAAATGTTCTACTTAATGTTTTTTTTGGTCCAGCATTAAATGCTGCTAGAGGGATAGCGGTACAGGTTCAAACTTCAGTTAATGGTTTTTGTTATAATTTTCAGACCGCACTTAACCCTCAGATAACAAAAACATTTGCATCAGGGGAAAAAGAATCTATGTTTACTCTAATCTGTCGTAGTTCAAAATTCTCTTTTTATTTGTTGTATATTGTATCGTTACCTTTGCTTTTAGAAACTTCTTATGTTTTAGAATTATGGTTGAAAGAGGTTCCAGATTGCACTGTTGTTTTTGTTCGTTTAATGCTATGCATTTCTTTGATAGAGTCTTTGGCAAATCCAATTATGATATCAGTTATGGCTACTGGTAAAATAAAAACTTATCAGTTAATTGTTGGTGGTATATTGTTACTTATTGTTCCTTTTTCCTATATAGCTTTGAAAATAACAAATTTACCAGCTATCGTATTTGTAGTTCATTTGTTTATGGCTATTATAGCTCAAATGGGCAGATTGTATTTTATGAGGATTTTACTTGGCTTTTCATTAAAAATATATTTTAGGCAAGTTTTTTATAAAATAATATTAATATCAATAATTTCAGTTGTTCTCCCTGTAGTTATAAGTAATACTCTTCAATATGGCTTATTTAGAGTTGTTTTGGTAGTTGTTACATCTATATTATCTGTATGTTTTTCAGTAATGATTTTTGGCTTAGAAAACGAAGAGAAAAAGTTCTTATACAGTAAACTTAAGATTCTAAAACATTGTTGAGTTATGATAAATATACGAAATAAAGAACATTGTTGTGGATGTGAAGCTTGTTATAATATTTGTCCTCAAAATTGTATAACATTGACAGAGGATGAAGAAGGCTTTTTTTATCCTAATGTAAATAGAGAGAGTTGTATAGATTGCTCATTATGTGAGAAAGTTTGTCCGATGTCGAAAGATGTTGCAAGTCATAATATATTATCTTCAAAAGCTGCTATAAATGATTTGAATGAAGATCGATTAGAAAGTTCATCAGGTGGAATGTTTCCTATATTTGCAAGATATGTCTTATCAATGAATGGTATTGTTTGTGGTGCTGTTTTTGATAAAACATTTAAAGAGGTAAGGCATATATGTATAGATAAAATAGATGATTTAAGAAGAATACAAGGTAGTAAGTATTTACAAAGTCGTATTGGAGAATGTTATTCTGAAATAAAGAAATATTTGGATGATGCTCGTATTGTGCTTTTTACTGGAACATCTTGCCAAGTTTCAGGATTAAAGAGTTTCTTAAGGAAAGATTATGACAACTTGTTGACAATTGATTGTCTATGCCATGGTGTTCCTTCTCCTAAGATATGGCGTTTGTTTTTGTCTGAGATCTCTCAAGATAGGGATATTGTTTCTATTAATTTTAGAGATAAGAATATTAGTTGGCATAATTATTATTTTACAGTTAAGTTTAAGGATGGAACTTATTTTAGTGAGAAATCAGTAGATAATAATTATATGAAAGGTTTTTTGTCAGATTTATATCTTAGGCCATCTTGTCATAATTGTAGTTTTAAAGTTGAGAATAGTTGTAGTGATGTTACAATTGCTGATTTTTGGGGGGTTGAAGAGTTATTTCCTTCTATTGATGATGATAAAGGTGTAAGCTTAGTAATAGTTCATACAAATAAGGCCCAAAAGCTTTTATCTTCTTTTGATATAAAGAATAAAGATGTATCTTTGAATTCTGTGATGGGGTATAATTCTGGATTTAAAAGTATAATAAAACCTCATCCTAATAGAAAGAAATTTTTTAAGAAATTATCTAAATCTGATTCATTGAATATTCTAATAAGTAAGTCTTTGAAGAAATCTCTTTTTAGAAGAATTGTAGATAAGGTTAAATCATATATATAATTATGAGGATAGCAGTATTAACATTATCTCTGCACACAAATTATGGTGGTATTTTACAGGCTTTTGCTTTGCAGATTATTTTGAAAAGATTGGGACATGAAGTTGTGTTGATTGATAAAAAGAAAAACTTCTCTTCTCCAATTTGGCGTAGACCTTTATCTTTTATAAAAAGGTTTATAAAGAGATATGTTTTAGGGTGTAAAGATTATTTCCTTTCTAGTTCAAAAGAAGCAGAATATATTTATTCTGTAATATCAAAAGATATACAACCATTTATAGATAGTTATATTGATATTCATTATATATCAAATTTCAAAGACTTAGATTATAGAAGTTATGATGCTTTTATTGTAGGGAGTGATCAGGTATGGAGACCATCATATTTCAAAAATTCATTTGGATATATTGGAAATGCCTATTTTTCTTTTTTGAAGAAATATGAAGTGAAGAAAATAGCTTATGCTGTTTCTTTTGGAACGGATGATTGGGAGTATTCACAAAAAGAAACGAGAGAATGTAAATATTGGGTTTCTTTGTTTAATAAAATATCTGTTAGAGAAAAATCTGCAGTTGAAATGTGTAATAAGTATTTTAATGTTAAAGCAGATTTAGTGTTGGATCCTACTTTTTTATTATCAATGAATGACTATAAAAATCTTATTCTTAATAAGATTAATAAGCTTAATACATATAGAGGGATATTATTATATATATTAGATGAAAGTGAAATTAAAAATGAAATTATTAAAAATATATCATTTCTTTTAAAGAAAGAATGCTTTAGTGTTAATAAACATATTAAAGATGTTTCGTTGAGAAATCTTGATGACAAGATTAAACCATCTGTTGAGGAATGGTTGGCTGGATTTTATAATGCAGATTTTGTTATTACAGATTCTTTTCATGCATGTGTGTTCTCTATTATTTTTAATAAGCCTTTTTGTGTTTTTGCAAACAAAGAAAGAGGAACTTCTCGATTTGACTCTTTATTAGAAATGTTTGATTTGCAAGAAAGAATGATCGACTTTAATTATCAGGAGTTTATATCTAAACCTATAGATTGGGAAACTGTTAATAATAAGTTATATCAATTAAGGGATTATTCAATTTCATATTTAAAAGAGGCATTGTCATGAATAATATTCCGTTAATATCTATTATTATACCAGTGTATAATGCGGAGAAATTCCTATCCCATTGTATTAATAGTATACTAGAACAATCTTATATTAATCTAGAAATTATTTTAGTTAATGATGGTTCTACAGATAATAGTTTATCTATATGTGAATATTATGCTTTAAAAGATAATAGAATAAAAGTATTTACTCAGGCCAACAAAGGTGTTTCTTCTGCAAGAAATTTAGGTATAGAAAAGGCTCAAGGTGAATGGATATATTTTGTGGATTCTGATGATTTGGTCTTTGATGGTTTGTTTCGTGATTTTTATGAAACCATATCATTAAATAAATTGATTGACGTTTATAAATTTGGGTATATTATTGATGATAATGGAAGAAGAATTATTATGTCAAACGGTAATTCTGAATTAGTATCAGATCATGTAAGTATGCTTTTGAATAATGAAAAATGTAAGTATTTTGGTTTTTTATGGAATATGATATTTAAAAAATCAATATTGAAAGATGTACGTTTTGAAACAGAAATATCTTGGTGTGAAGACCATATTTTTTCATATAGATTGTTTCTGAATTCTAAACTAATGTATATATCAGAAAAGGCATATTATTGTTATTTTAAAAGAAACAATAATTCTTTGTCTGTTAAGCTTCATGATCCTTATAAAATATATTATGCTGCAAAAATAGAAAAGGAAGTTAAGTTTAAATATTTAATACCAGGAATTTATAATAAAACTCTTTTAGATTTTATGAATAATGCATATGATAATAAATTATATTTAGCGATAAGGAACTTGTATTATTCATCAAATAGTTATAAGCAAAGAAAGATGTTTTTTTGCGAAATAGGAAAGACTTTTAATATCTATATTGATTTATATTACAAATTACGATATAAATTGAGCAATTTAAAAATGTTGTTAAAATAGGATAAGATGGGAAGATGTACTTTGTCTATAATTGTTCCAGTTTATAACGTAGCTTCTTATTTAACTAGATGTTTAGAAAGTATACTTAAACAGTCCTATGTAGATTTTGAAGTTATTTTAGTAGACGATGGTTCTACAGATAATAGTCTCTTAATCTGTAATGATTTTGCAGTTAAGGATAGTCGAATAAAAGTTTTTCATAAGGAAAATGGAGGTGTATCTTCTGCTCGAAATTATGGTATAGAAAAATCAACAGGAGACTATTTAATGTTTGTGGATTCAGATGATTGGATTCAAGATAATTTGTTGTTGGATCTCTCGAGTTGTTTGGGCAGATTTGATATGATTTTTTGGGGTATAAATTTTGTTACTCAAAATGGAGTACTGGAATATAGTAGAATACCTCATAATCTGTCGTCAGACAAATTTTCTATTGCTGAAATAATTTATTCTTTGTTTTCTGATAATCTTTTGGGTTATATGGCAACAATTGTTGTTCGTAAAACAGTTTTGGAGAATTATAATATAAGATTTAATACCTTAATATCTTTACACGAGGATGCTATATTTTGTTATGAGTGTTGTACTCATGCCACATCTGTTGTTTCTCTAGATGTTTCTGGATATAATTATGTTCAGTATGACAATGAAAATAGAAAGACATTAAGTTCTTCTTATCCTGATAATTATGATGATGTTTTAAAAATTAAAGAAGAATTTTTATCTAGAATGTGTAAGGCGTTAAATATGAGAGACGAACAGGTGTTTGATATGCTTAATGGACTGAAATATCAATATTGTGTATGGTTTATTGAAAATATTTATACAAATAATAAGCCAATATATCTTATTAAAGATTTTTTGGATGAGATAAATGCCTTTCCATTAAAGCCTCGAACTAAGAAAGAATATATTTGGAAATGGATTTTTAAAATTAGAAATCCATATTTAGTATATTATATTAAAAAGTTGTCGTCTTTTTTTAAATAGTTGGTATGAAAAAAATTTTATTTATATGTAAAGAACAATTTGGTTATCATATAGATTCGTATAAATATTGTTGTTTATTGGGAGAAGATTATGATATTACCTATTTATGTTTTGATAAGGGGCAAGAACATATTGACTGTAAAAGGCAAAATGTATCTGTTATATACGTTTCATGGAAAGGAAAAAAGCTTTTTCGCTCATTGAGATTTATAGTAAAAGCACTACGTGAAATTTATTCTAATAAGTCAATTGTTTTTGTTATTTATCTGCCAGGTTTTTTTATTTTTAAATTATTAGCACCATTTAAAAAGATGATTCTTGATATCAGGACACTATCTGTTTCACCAAATCCTCGGAAAAGAAAAATTGAGGATTATATCCTATATTTATCAACTTTTATTTTTTCATATGTAACAGTAATATCTAATGGCGTTGCAAATAAATTATCATTATCAAATGATAAATCAAGCCTTTTACCACTTGGGGCTGATTCAATAGCTTTTTCTCTTAAATCATTTGAACGTATCAAATTACTGTATGTGGGAACTTTAACCGGAAGAAATATTATTGATACATTAAAAGGTTTATTGATTTTTAATCAGAAATATCCAGATTTATATATTACATATGATATAGTTGGGGAAGGTGATGATAAAGTTTTGTTGAAAGACTTTATAGAAACACATAATTTGAAAGATAGAGTTTTTATGCATGGTTATTTGTCTCACGATAGATTAACTAAATTATTTTCTGAATGCAATGTAGGAGTTGCATATGTTCCTATAACTCCTTATTATGAAGAACAGCCTTCAACAAAAGTCTTTGAGTATGCAATGTCTGGTTTGTATACAATAGCTACAGATACAAATGCAAACAGAGCTGTTATAAATAAAGAGAATGGTATTCTTATTAAAGATAATAGTTCTTCTTTTGCTTCAGCAATCGAAAGAGTGTATCTTTATGGTAATACGTTCAATTCTGGAAAAATTCGTGATAGTTTATCCAAATATGAATGGAAGAATATAGTAGATACATATTTGGTTCCCGTGATAAATCGTTTTATTTAAATTTATTATTATGTCAAATTTGCAGAAATTTATTGATTTAAATTTTTATAGATTTTTTATTTTGGCATTGATATTGTGTGCCTTATTCTATAATATTATAAGATTTAAAGTTGCTGATGAGTTGTTATCATTACTTTTAATCGGGTTTTATTTTTTTGTAGTTTCAAAAAAGAGAGAATGGCCAGTAAATAAGTTTTTTGCTATTACATTGTCATGTTTTTTATTTTATACATGTTATTCTTTTTTTATAGCTTCAAATTCGACTGTTGCTATTTTCTCTGATTTGTTAATACAATTAAAACCGTATTTGGCTTTTTTCATTGTATATGAATTAAAACCCAATATGTCATTAGCTAGTATTTTGAGTTTAAAGAAGATTTCTGTTTATTTTTGGCTTTTATTATTTCCAATTGGAATTTTAGGAGCTTATGACCTTTCTTTTTATAAAGCAATAATAGAACATCCTACAAATTATGGTGCAGCAATGGTTGCCTTGTCTTTATTGTATTTGTATTGTAGTAATTACTCTTTAAAAGATAAGATAATCTTTATTGTTATGTTATCATTTGGATTGTTGTCTGGACGTTCAAAGTTCTATGGCTTTTTTGTTCTAGCATCTTTTTTTGTTCTGTATTTTGACAATATTGATAAAATGAAATTAAATCTAAAAACATCTGTATTTTGTTTGATAATGTTATTAGCTATGTTTTTAGTAGCTAAAGAAAAATTAGAACTTTATTTCATAGAATCATTAACTGGTGAAGAAAAAGACTTGATGGCTCGTTATGTTTTGTATGCTACATCGATTTTGATTTTTGTTGATTATTTTCCTTTTGGCTCAGGTTTGGCTTCTTTTGCAACTCATACATCTGGTCTATATTATTCTAAAATATATTCGGAGTATGGAATTGATAATGTATGGGGCTTAGAGCGTACTGGTTGGGATTTTATAGCTGATACTTATTACCCTTCATTAGCCCAATTTGGTTTGGTAGGGGTTTTGTTATTTATTTTGTTTTGGATATATATAATTAGGAAACAATTATCATATGTATCAATTCATAAAGATATGAAATATATAATAGTTTCAGTCTTAATTATTGGCTTTATTTTGATTGAAAATGTAGCCGATGCTGCATTTACAAGTAACAGAGGTTTTTTTATGATGTTGTTTTTAGGATTAATATTGTCAAATTCTAAAGAAAAAGCAATAGATTCTAAATGATTATTTGAACAATGAATAAAAACTTGGAAAAGTTAATAAAGTCATACTGTAGTATATGATGGCATATGATTATAATTAATTATTATGTAATTATATCTTATGCCATCCTTTATTAACTTTTCTGTATTAATAATAAGTAGTTTATTTTACTTTTTTATAAGTTTCTCTGATTTTATCTTTTAAATTGCTTACAGAGAAATTATTTTTGATTTGTAAATATGCATTATTACTTAATTTATTTGCTAAGTTATTGTCTTTAAATAATAATTCTATAGCATTAGATATATCTTCTGCATTATTAATTAATATGCCGTTATTATTGTTTACAACTTCAGGTATAGAACCAACTGGCGTAACAATAGGTATAACTCCTAATCCCATACTTTCTAGAAGTGAAATCGGTAAACCTTCAAAGTCAGAAGGTAGTAAGAAAATATCAGAGTTCTTTAAAATTTTGTTTTTGTTTTCTCCGACAACTAAACCATGAAAAATAAAATTGTTAGAAACTTTTTGTGGTATGCTATGTTTCATCCATTCTAAATCAGGTCCAATACCACAAATGTGAATTTTTAATGGTATTTTATTATCTAAAATTGTTATTGCATCTATTATCTTTTGTAGACCCTTTTTTTTATCTATGCGTCCTAAATAAATAATTTGTAGATTTTCTGAATTTATTTTTTTGTTTAGCTCTGATGGTATTTTTATAGAATTAGGTATTATATTAATTTTATCTTCAGAAATTTTATATTTAGAAGTAATCCATTTTTTTTCTTTACTACCTAATACTATAATTTGCTTTGCATTTTTTAGAAAGTATTTTATTAATGGAGAAAATAAATGACTTTCATTATTCATGAACCTTCCTCCATGTAAATGTAGTATAATGGGTACTCTTTTTATTTTTATTATAAAAAAAAGTAGACTGTCTCTTATTATTGATTTTGGTTCTAATCCAAGATTGTAATGACATAGTTTAATTTCATTCTTTATAAAGAAAAAGAGTTGAAAAGGTTTTATTATAAATGAAATAAGCCATTTTATTGACCTTTTTTCATTATCTTTTTTCCCTACATAAAAAGGTGCATATGTTTCCTCTTTATAGTTATCTATAAGAGTATTTACAAAAGAGGAAATACCGCTTATATTTTCTTTCGGATTTAAAGAAGGCGTGATTATTAATATTTTCTTATTTATCATGATTATTTTTGTTTTTTATTTCAGATAGAACAAGTTTAGGTAATATTTTTATGAAGTTTAAATATCTTGGAATATTTTTTTTTGGTTCTTCAATTGCTCTATATAACCATTCCATTCTTAATTTTCTCATCCATAATGGAGCTCTTTTTACACTTCCAACTCCTCCTGCACTAAAATTAAAAGCTGCACCAACGCCAAGAAGTATACCTTTATTTAAATGAGGTAATAATAAACTCATAAATTCTTCTTGTTTAGGTGCTCCTAATGATACCCATATTAAATCAGGTTCGTCTTGGTTTATTATTTTAGCTATTTCTTTATAATCAAAATCTTCAACTTTTTTAAATGGAAGCTCTTGAAATTTCATATTAATAATGTCTGGATCTATTTTAGAAAGTTCAATTTTCATACTATCTAAAATGTTTTGTGTATTCCCAATAAAGAAATGCTTAAATTCTTTTAATTCAATATAATGCATGAAAATATTAAATCCAATATACGATTTAAAGCCTTTATTATGTAACTTGCCTAGTAACCAAGCTACATTTGAACCATCACAAATATTAATTAATGAGCTATTTACTATTTTTAAAAACTGAGGGTTGTTATTAGCAACTGCAATATTGTTGGCTTCCATTACACAAACATAGCCTTTTTTATTGTTTTTAATAGCTGTTTCTATAGTTTGATGTATAATGCTTTTATCAAATTCTAATTTTATATTGAAATACTTCTTCATACTTAATAAGTTTATTCTTGTATATATTTAATATGCAGTAAAAAGTTATCATTATTGTATATAGGATAAGGTATAGAATGCATGTAAATAAGTACTCTAAGATCTTATTCTATATATTCTCTATTGTATAGAAAATAAAATGACTTATTTTGTAAATTAATTCTATTCATAATTAAACATATTTAGCATATAGTTTATTGTTCAATTAATAAAATATCATTGGATTTATATATTACAAAAATAAGTCAAGAATATTGTTGTAAATTATTTAATATCAACTCTATTAAATACGCAAAATTACAACTTTTATTATAAACTACTTTGGATTTTTCAAAGTTTACTAATATCATTGATGATACAAATGTTGGAAATGCTGCTTGAGTTTGAATATAAAGAGGTGAGAAAAAACTTAATAGCTTGTTTATTAGATTTTTCAATGTGAAAGTGATAAAAATGCCTATAAATGAAATAAAATAGATACAGAATTCTGAATAATGGTGTTCAGAACTCTGTATCTAAAAATTATTTTATAGTGAAAATGAGAGGTTTTTTACTCCACCATCCACCCCGGAACTCCCACAACCCCGGATTTACCATCACCTTTATACCTTGAAGGAATAGAAGCATAGTGAGTAGCAATAGTATTATATACAATAACTTCAATATAATTCTTACCAGATTTGATAAAATCTTTTACATCGAAAGTCCATGGTGCTGTCAATCTTGTACCGGCATATTTACCGTTGATATACACTTCTGCCGTTGAGATAACATCACCAAGATCCAGACTGTTGATTTTATTACATTCTTCTTCGCTAAGAACAACTTGTTTGCTGTATTTTATGCCGCCGGAGAAACTTTCAAGTCCGGGCTGTCTGCTCCAGTCTCCAAGGGTTGATAAGCCTTTACCGCATGTTTGTTTTATAGGATATGGGAAAACGGCACCTCCGTGATGTAGGCTTTCAAGCTCTATAGTAACTAATGCTGGTCGCATATCATCTTTTACGGTGTTTATTACATAAGATGCCAGTCCGTCTTCTCTTTTGGAAACTTCTTTTATATCAGCTTTTTCGCCATTAATCCATACTGAAATATTCGAAGCGAAAGCAGACAGGTTTAAAGACTTAAGCCCTGGAGCTGATACGAAACGGAAATACTGCTTCTCTTCTTTTCCAGAAATAGAGTAGGGAAGTATTGACAAATCACCGTTCCATTTCATGCTGAGAGGTTTCTCTTTCAGAATTTCGTTTACAAACTTTCCTTTGTATGCTTCATTACGGAATACAAAATATGTAGTTCCGGCACCTTTATAGTATAGAGTAACTTTGTTCTGACCTTTTTGCAATCGAACTTTTTCGTTTGAATTTATAGGCTTGTTGTTTATCCATACTTTTTCAGGAGCTTTTTCCCCATGCAATATCTCATATAATCCTTCTTCCGGAGAAATTACATATGTTTGTAAATAGTAATTTGTCCCATTCGGATTTTCTGTTCTTTTTAGCTGAGTAAATTCATCTTTTAGATTACCAAGTCTGATGAAATCATCATACATTTCTGTTTTTAACCCATGATATCCCTGATGTCCGTAATCATTTTCCACGCCCCAGCGCCATGAGAACGAATATGGTTTCCAAGGTAAAGTAGAATTGTCACTGAGTAAAACAGATTCTTCTATTTGATGGTCAACAGCTTCCAGTATTAGCATTTTGTCACCGAATGAAACGCTTTGCTTCTTCCATTCTGCAGAAGATATTGTTGTATTATTCCAATTACTGTCTACATGAGTTGTATATTCCAGACTTCTGATTTCTGCACCTAAAAGCTCGTTGCTTGCTGGCCAGTGATAATCTCCCCACTGATTATTTAGTGTAGGTATGATTTCTGTGAACCATTCTCCGGTTATTTCTTTTTTCTTCATTACCGGAAAATCTTTTTCGCCGCTTATCGTAGCTTTTTTGTCCGGGTCGAATACTATCAGTTGGATTTCAGTTTTCGACAGAGGAAGATACAGAAATGAACCATCTTCGTCTGTTGAACAAACTGGTATTGGAGTTACATTTCCTGTCCACGGATCCCACAGTTCGGCAGCTCCATGAGCTCTGAAATAACATTTCGAATTCTTGTCTACATTGTAAACTGCATATAGATTTCTTTTACCGATTTTTCTGTGCATTATATTCGGCTGGTTTATCTCTCCTTCGGTTATTTCAAAATCTCTTTTCGTTACATTATCTATATAGCTTACGATGGAAGACATGCTTGTCACAGACAATTCATTTACCAGTGAATTCAATTCATTGTCCAATATTCCTTGTTCGGTAGCTTTTGGCAATTGGTCTGCACATATAACGATACCTCCGGCTTTCTGGAATTCTACAGCTTTGCGTATAGATGTAGAGCGTATAGTTTCCATATTTGGAATAACCAGGATTTTGAAACTTTCGCCAGAAACACACAGTTTTCCGTTTTCAACAGTTGCACGTTTCAGAGATTCATAATCCATGAAGTCAAAGTCTATACCTTGATTGTATAAATCTTCTCCAAGTTTGAATGCGCAATTAACGGCTGTTTTGCCGTTTCCGGCAATAACAGGTTCTACAGGATAAAGAATAGCTACGTCGGCACAATGATATCCTTGTGAAAGAATATAGCTCAGACGTTCTGTGCATTTCAACAATTTGTCCATTTCTTTCCAGTAAGGCATACGGAAATGGTTGCAAGGCGGTGCCCATTCCCACCATCCGCCGGGTGTGGAATAATATAATCCGTGCAAGCTGAGCAAATTCTGTCCTTGTACGTAGTTGGCAAATATCGCATCAGCCAGCGCGCCTGAAGATGTGTCCCATCCACTACTGTGAAAACCTTCGAGCCAAACTCTTGGCCGTTCATACATATGTGCAATAGATGAGGCTACTTTGTTCTTTATAATGTTTTTCTGAAGATTAGGCTGGTCGCAGCCCGGACCTTGATTCCATCTTTGTGTACGGAAATAATCTCCAAATTCTGCAACGTCCAAACCTCGGCCTCCGTGGTCGCATCCGTAAATCAAACCTCTGTCTTCGTGCCAGCGATAAACTGGTTCGAAAAAGTTCTCTTCGCACAATGAAACCATTACATCGTTGTAGTCCAGTCTGTATTTGGAAGTTTTGTCTCCAACTTCCTGGAATAAAGCTACAAGATGAGGCACAATGTCGTATCCTTTGCGTTTCTTGAATTCGTCACGGAAATATTCATCCCAGATATAATTGCTAAGAAGAAAATTGAGTTCGTCAGAGAAAAAGAAATTCAATCCATCCTTTGATTCTTCCGGGAATCTGTCTTCAAATCGCTGGAAAAAGAATTCATTGTAAACTTTTCCTGATAATGGATGCATTGGGTTGTATGACGGAACTTTCTCTTCAGAATATACGACAGTCACCATCCATTCTCCTTCAGAAGGCGACCATTTCAGAATACCGCCATTGCAATATTGCTTCAAGTCGACGACACTTGAAGGCAGCAGCGTACTGTCTTTACTGAATTGGTATGCTTGAACCGCCAGTACATCTTTCGGCAATTCCCATGTAATTTCTTTATCAGTTTTTCTTTTGCGGAATTTCAATTCATGTCCTTGAATTTCAGGATGAGCCTTTAGTGCTTCGTCAACATATTGTTCCTGACCGACACCGAGTGTATAGTCGCTAAGACTCACTGTCATTCCTCTTTTGTTGGCTTCTTTCATAAACCAGCCAAACAAATCCCACCATTCTTCGGTGAATATTTCCGGTTTGGATTTATATGTAAGTCCCCATAATTTCCCTCCTTTGTCGCTGTGAGCATAGTTCACCTGCAAACTGCTTATACCTTTGTTCTTAAGTATTTCCAAATGGTCGGTAAGATGTTCTTTGGTAAGTGTATCTCCCATCCACCAGTAGAAGGGCACTTCACCATATCCTTTAGGCGGATTCTTGAAGCCTGGCAAGGCATCGAAATTATCTGAACGATTAGGTTTTCCCACTGAATTATTATTCTCTGCATATAAATTTGCAGATAAGCACACACAAAGAGAAATCAAAAATGCGATTTTTCCAATCATAAATTTATAGTTTAAGAAGTTTTGGTTACAAAAATAGAAAAAAATAGGTTTTTCAGGCTTGTATTATATAATTATTGGATTATACAATTGTCTTTATTGTTTTTTTGCTTCAAATCTTTAATCTTGCATCCGGAACAACCATCGCAACTGCCACACAAACTGCTGTCTTTTGGTGCAGTTATTATTTTATATAGTTTGAAACCAACATACATGATTGTTGCTATGCCGATGATAATTATTGCTATATATTGCCACATATTCAAATAGGTTTGATAGTTTACAAGATACGGGTTGACAAGAGAAGTTCTTGTCAACTCGTTTTCTTGTTACCTTGTTAACTGAAAGTTCAGCTTGCTAAACTTGAATTATATAATAAGACTTCCAATCTGGAACACCACAAATGATGTTATCCATGCCAGAACACATGTATATCCAATTACGAACAATCCCCATTTCCATGAACCGGATTCGTTGACTATTGCTGAAACTGTTGCGATACACGGGAAATATATCAGGACAAACAACATAAAGCTCAATGCAACCAGAGGAGTAAACACCGGCGTTCCGTCCGGATATTTGTCCTGCTTCATCTGCTGGTCGAGTGCTTGAGTGTTTTCATCATCAGCTTCTCCAGTGTATAATACACTCAATGTGCTGACAACAACTTCTTTGGCAGCCATACCAGTCATAAGACTTACACTCATTTTCCAGTCAAAACCAAGAGGAGCAAGAACCGGCTGTATGGCTTGTCCGATACGTCCGATATATGAATTCTGCTGGTGAACAGTTGTTTTCTGTTTTTCCAAAGTTGTCAGTGATGTTTCCTGTTCTGCCGTCAAATTGCCATTTGATGTTTGTTCTATTTGGGCAATTTGAGATTCAATAGCAGCTTCGTCTGCTGAATGCTGAGGGAAATAGCTCAAGAACCATATAATGATTGAAGCAACAAGGATAACTCCTCCCATCTTATGAAGATATTGCTTTGCCTTTTCCCACATATGCAGAAGTATAGACTTTCCTGTCGGGAGTCTGTAAGGCGGAAGTTCCATTACGAAAGGAACATCTTCTTCATTAAACAAATATCTTCTGAACAGACGTGCCATCAGAACGGCAAGCAAAATGCCGGATACATATAATACTAATAATATACTTCCTGCATTTTTAGGGAAAAATGCACCTGTCAGCAAAATATAAACCGGCAGACGTGCGCTACAGCTCATCAGCGGATTTATAAGCATCGTAATCATACGGCTGTTACGGCTTTCGATGGTTCGTGATGCCATGATTGCCGGAACATTACATCCAAATCCCATAACCAGAGGAATGAATGATTTTCCGTGAAGCCCCATCTTGTGCATTATGCGGTCCATTATAAAGGCAGCTCGTGCCATATATCCGGAGTCTTCCATGAAAGATATGAAAGCATACAATATGATGATGTTTGGAAGGAATACGATGACACCGCCGACACCTCCTATGATACCGTCAACTATCAAGTCTTTCAGCGGACCTTCGGACATATTGTTTCTCATAAACTCACTTATCATTCCGACAAGAGATTCAATCCAGCCCATCGGATATTCACCGATACGGAATGTCGCTTCAAACATGAACCACATGAAAAGAATAAATATCGGGAAGCCAAGCACTTTATGTGTGACAAACGTGTCGATTATCTGTGTGCTTGTCACCTCCTTCATTTTTGCCTGTTCAAATGTCTCGCGCAAAGCTCCGGAGATAAATCCGTATCTGGCGTTTGTGAAGGAAGTTTCTGTGTCTTCTTTCAGCAATTCCTCAATGTGGTTGATATTTCTGTCTCTTTCCTGCAGGATTTCCTTAGGATTACTTAATGTCTCAACAAATTTCTCAATTTCCTTGTCGCGCTCCATCAGCTTTATAGCCAGATAACGGCGTGAGTAGCTGGTTGGGATGTTGGGTTCGTTCTTGAGAGTTCTGTAAACATTGTTGATGCCCTTTTCCAGAATTTCTCCGTAATTGATATGGATATGGCGGAGAATAGGGTCTTCCTCTTCATATACTTTTATCACTCTGTCGAACAAATCTTCTATACCGAAGCCTGTTTTGCTGATGGTCGGTATCATCGGAATACCAAGCATCTTTGACAGAGATTCATGGTCGAACTTGTTTCCCTGTTTTTCCAGTTCGTCATACATGTTGAGGGCAATCACCATTCTGACGTCCATGTCGATAAGCTGGCAGGTAAGATATAGATTTCTTTCCAGATTCGAAGTATCAACGACATTGATTACAACATCCGGCTGCTCATCATTCAAATGTTTCCTTACGTAAAGTTCTTCCGGGGAATAAGCGGATAGGGAATATGTTCCCGGCAAATCCACTATTTTGAAAGTATAATCCTTGTGGTGGAATGTGCCTTCTTTTGCATCAACAGTCACACCGCTGTAGTTACCGACATGCTCGTGTGCGCCCGAAGCGTAATTGAACAAAGATGTCTTTCCGCAATTAGGATTTCCAACAAGGGCAACATTTATAATCTTACCTTTGTGGAGAGCCATTTTGTGCAGTTCTTCATCGGAAGGTGTGATATAGCTGTCGATAGACCTTTCGCCAAGTCTTGTTTTTTCTTCTTTTGCAAATTCGGCTGCGCTTACAACTTCAATTAGTTGGGCATCGTTGCGGCGAAGCGAAACGTCGTAGCCCATTACTCTGTAGTGAATAGGATCTTTTAGTGGTGCATTCTTTATTACTTCAACTTCTTTACCTCTTATAAATCCCATCTCGATAATGCGTTTGCGGAAAGCTCCGCGTCCCATTACCTTAACAATAATTCCTTTTTCGCCTGTGCGAAGTTCTGATAATCTCATCTTTATTTTCGGTAAAAAACACGCACAAATTTACGAGTAATATATGTCTTGAACAATACCTACATTCAGGTATTTCAGGTATTGCCAGTTGCAGATAATAATTGTTTTTCCCCGGAGATAAGTATATATTCTTAAAACTAAAGCTTAGTTTTTTCAATCTTAGTTTTAGTTTGTAAAAACTAAGACTTGATTTATAAAAACTGAGCTTTAGTTTTAAACTTAATTGTAGTTGTTTGGGATTATATAAGTTAGTTGTATTTTGAGTATTAATTAGTATTTGAGTTTTCTTTTTGCTATTCATCTGCCTTTCTTTATCTTTGTTCAGTTTATGAAATATTCGTTGAATTTGGCGAGTGATAAGTTTAATGAAATGCAAAGGAGATGGATGTTATGAGAAAGAACTTGATATGTCTGCTACTCCTGATATTTTCTGAAATAATTGTTTATGCACAAGCTGAAGCAGGAGATGGATGGGATGGCACAGTCGCTGCAAAGTTTGCCGGAGGAACAGGCGAGGCTCTTGACCCTTATTTGATTTCGAATGCAGCCCAGTTAGCGAAGTTGGCTGCTGATGTAAATAATGGAAATACTTATAAGGATAAGTTTTTTGAACTTACGGCAGATATAGTTTTAAATAATAGTATATGTAAAGATAAAGATTCGCATATAAATGTCTGGCAGCCTATTGGTTCTGATAGAAATCCTTTTATGGGGAATTTTGATGGCCAGTTGCATTCTGTAACCGGAGTATATGTGTCTGATAATTGCAGTTGTCATGCTTTATTTGGATATTTAGGTGCCGATGGAATTATTCAGAATTTAAGCGTGATTGACAGTCAAATAGGCAATAGAGGAAATTACAGAGGTATTTGTTGTTTTAATAATAGCGGTTCAATTATAAATTGTTATACTTCGAATTGTGTAATGATTGATAATTGACTTTGTTTTTTAATAGCAGATTATGGTGGCAATTATATTTTGCCTGATAGTTATAACAATATGAATAAAGGAAGAAACAGAATAATATTGTCGTTAGGTTCCAATTTATCACCAAAGAAGAATATTGACTGGGCTTGTTATGAGTTGAGGAAACTGTTGCCTGATATAGTATTTTCGAAGGCGGTCTATACCAAGCCATGTAATTGGCATTGTGAGGATTTGTTTCTGAATTGCGTAGCCATAGCTGATACTGATTACTTGAAAGACGAGCTCGTTTCTTTATTCAAGTCTTTGGAAAGGGAAAGCGGACGCACTGCAGAAAGCAAAATAATCGGGAAAATATCACTGGATATTGACCTTCTGCAGTGGAATGATTGCATTCTGAAACCCGGAGATATGAAGCGGGAATATGTTATGAATGGACTTTTATCTCTTGAAGCTGAATTGCAGAATGATGAAAGGAGCAAGTGAAAATCCTGCTTTCCCGCTTTTCCGGATAAAACAATTTATGGCTTTGCATAATGTTGCGGCTAAAGGATTATTACGCCTTACATTGTAAAATCCTTTTTCCACGTTTATTGTATATCCGTGTTTTTTGCCTAATTCTTCATAAGAAGAAATAGGAAGAATTCTTTCCATCCAGTTTCCGTTTCTTGGGTCGCAAGTGTTATAGCGGTCTGCCGTTTGAGGGAAATTGTTTGATTCGATAGCTTTCCTTATATCCTGGAAAATCATTCCTCTGGTCAGTTCTGCCAATTTTGCGACTTCATCATCCGAGGCATTCGGTAATTCCTTTTTTATGAAATCAAATCTCAAAGTATAGTAATTGGGATTTTCCATATTTCCTTTTTCACAAGCCACCATTGCTTTGTGCAATCTTCTTTTTACAATTGGGTTGAAGGGAGTTGAGGCTGTTGTGAATATCATTGTCATTTGATTGTTTATAGCAGATAATTCGTCGAACATAGGATTTAAATCATACACATGCTCGATTAAATCAGTGGCAATCAGCAAATGTGGAGAAATATTGTTTTCTGCGCACCATTTGGCTAAGGCGGCAGACGAACCTTCAATTATGGTGCTTGGTCCGTAACCGGTCTCCTCCTTAAGGACAGATACAGTTTGTACAGATTTAGGATTTATATCAACATATATTATATTTCTGAATCCAAGATAACTGGCAAAAATGCTGAGAAATCCACTTCCGCCACCAAAATCTACAAGAGTAGTTTCGTTTATATTACCTTTAAACGACTCAAGTCCTTGGGTAATACATCTTGCGTAAATACTCATATAGTAATGAAAAGCCGGTTTCAGGCGATTGATATAAGCCTTGTTATAATCGCTTATAGGCAATTTTCCGAAATCAATCTTTGTCAGTTTATCAGCCAGCTGGCATGCAGAATCGTATATGTTTTTATTCTCCATAAATCATTTTTATCAGTTTCTTTGCCTGCTCTTTGTTTGAGAAAGCAGGGAAAAGAAGTTTTTCACGTTGTGTAATAGTCTTTTCATCCACAGGAATTTCCATCAGACGATTACATTCGCTTATCATTTCCTCCGGTGTGTTTGCAATGCGGCAAAGACTGTCAAGCCCGCTTCCGGCAAGCATAAGTGAGTTTACTAAAGTATGACGTCCGCCAAACAGACTGTTAAGCAGTTTAAGTTTCAGTCCTGTGTCCTGGAAAGTTACCAACGTATGAATCTGAGCCTGACTGATAAGCTCTTCCATTTTGTTTTGTTCCGGATTGGGGATAATTTCTATATTATTATAAGAAGATGCTGCTTTATATATATCATCAGACGGGTCCATACCTGCTACTATACATTTGTGTTTCAGTTTGCAGAACACATTTTTGATGAGGAAAAGAACTGCCTTTTCATTTTCCGGAACGGACAATTTACCGTGATAAAGTATATAATTTGATTTCCCTGTCAAAGTTGTTATTTTCTCGTTCGCATGAAAGCATGGGATAAATTCAACCTTTTTCTCCGGAAATACTTTTCTAAGATAATCAGCATCTGTAGTGGAAACAGATATGATCAAGTCTGCCCATTTCACATTTTTCTGGAATAGACGGAATCTTAGACCTTCGAGTTTGAAGAAACTTTTCTTTATAATATTGTCGGTAGAATGCGACAAAGCATTGTAATAGTCATGTTCGATATTGCATTCACGGAAAATCTTAAATCTGTTTCTCAGACGTTTGTCGCTGAGATAATAACAGGAGTGAAGTCCTTCGAAAAGAATAGGATAATCGTTTTTCAGCAGATTCTTTATCAGATTCTTGTCTTTTCTTCCATATACGTTGTATGGCAGATATGTGAGATTGGGCAGAAGTCCGGTTCTTCTTTTATAATAATGCACTTCGTGGCATATCTTTTCCAGTTCCGAAGTTCTTGGTCTTTCATATTCGAAACAATGCAAAATAATCTTTACACCACATTCGTGCAAAGCTTTCATTTTATAATATATGTCGAGCACTCCGCCATAGTTGGCAGGCCATGGAATATTCAGAGATATAATGTTCAGATATTTATCCATTCCTTTTCTTTTGAATTAGTTCGGTAAAGATAGACATAAATTCGTCAGCTTGTTTTTTGCGAGAGAATCTCTCAACCGCTTCTTTATCCGGTGATACGGAAGTGTATCCTTGTTTTTTCCATTGTTCATACTTCTCCAGGATAAAGTCATAAGCTTCATCTGCATTTCTTGCGCTTGCTCCGGTTTTTGTTTTCCGGATAGTTTCTTCCAAACAGCTTTCGTCACTGCGCACACAAAGCAGAGGTTTTTCTGTTGCCATGGCTTCGAAGAGTTTGGTGGACATAATTCCTTTCGGACCATTATCGTCACATTTATTGGCTATTTGCAGAAGAATACTGCTATTGTGCAGAAGCTGTGGTATTTCGTTTGCAGGAATATATGGATGATAGTCCATATATTGGCATACATTGTATTTTGCAGATTCTTCTCTCAATATTGCCTCAGAATTTGAATCAACATACCAAGCCATACGAAGCGTTTCCGGCGATATCAGATTATTATTATGTAATCTTTCAATCGCTTCGAATAATGGCCGCGGGTCTCTGATTCCCAAACTTAGAATTCTTCCTGTATATGATAGAATAAACTTCTTTGTTGTCGGGTGTGACGGATAGAAAAGTTCCGGGTCATATCCGTTATATATCAGACGAGTATTCTTGTTGTATTTGCTAAGAGTTTCCACATGCCAGGTTGAAACAGTAGTAACGCAGTCTGCCGATTCTATAACCTTGTTGCGGTTTTTCAGCAAATGATTCTTGAAACATTTCACAATCAATCTGTCGAGAGCCGGGAAAGTATGAAACTTTTTTGATATATATTCATCTGATGCGTATTGTTCAACAATATCTCTCAGGTCTGCAATTAAAGGAAGATTATATTCCTTTGCAATTCTGAGTGCGGCAGGAAGTGGAAAAGTTCGGTAAGTGCTGCACAGAACAGCTTCTATATTTTCCTTTTCAACATATCTTTTGGCTGCATTATACATTCTTCTGTCTTTAAAATGGAAAAAGAAATCAAGAAAGAATGTAATTATCCATTCCAGTTTGTTCAAAACCGGATTCTTGAAGTGGTAGTAATTAACATATGAAACAGATATTCCGTCAGCAAGAAAGGCAAACATATTTTCGTTTATCTGTTCTGTAACGACATAAGGTGTCCATCCTGCTCTTTTAAGGTATTTGCATAAATATCCCATTCTCGGAGCAAAAGCCGGTGGAAACATATCACATAATATCAATATTTTCATAAGTTACTCAGAGTTTCTAATATTGTTTTATAAACATGGCGATGATTGAAATTCCTTTTTGCCATTAAATCACTGACATTCTCATTGTGCCAAAGCAAAACAACTTCGCCATTGTGTTCGTATATTGATTTGACAATATTAATGCAATATTCTATTGCTTCAGTTTCACTCATTGCCATATAGCTTTTTTCGCTAAAGGTAACGTCCATGCAAGTCAGCGGATGCAGCACAAGGTCCGAAAGCCTTTTGGTAAGAGGATTTATCCATCTTACGGGGCGGCATGTTCCTAGTCGGAATCCGTTCACGTCTGCATATCCCATAGTGAAATCATCTGTTATTCCCGCTTTTTCCAGTTCATCCAAATCTTCCGGTTCACGACAGCAAAGGAAATGATGCCTGTTGAATGTTATTTCTTTGCCGCATATCTTTTCAAGATTATATTTCTCCTTTGTTATGTTTGCTGGATTAATACTTGAAGAATAGCTGGTATGAAGACCTAATATATTATTGTCAGCTCCGCATATTTCACAAACTTTGCTGATAGATTTTGAGCTTTTGTAATAAAAAGGTTTGTCTGCTTTGCTGTTTCCTCCACCTTTTATGAAGTATATAGTTTGGCATAGTTCTCCTTTTTTCTTTTTAAGTTCTTTTTCTTGTTCGGTGAACCAGGGAAATGTGAAATAAGGGTCATTTTCATATTTATCCCGATACATTCGCCAGGCATTCTTCAGTCCGCAGCCTTTAATCGTTTCTCTTAGAAGATTGCGTATTGATTTGCAAAAGAATGGAGCGTCAACATCGTGAGTAAGCCATATTTTTTGAAATCCTTTTTCGGGTTCTTTTATTTCCTTGTCGCTATAAACTTCTCTAAGCCAGTTTCTGAGCAACGAACCATATTCCTCGATTATCGGTCTGTTTAGGAAATTGCCTTTATAAGGAGTAGATTCTTTTCCCGGAAATCGCCCATGAATATCTCTTATGTTTCTTTTTACAATTTCCTCATATCTTGTCATCAAAAAGTAGGAACTTGCTATGATATCTGCATATATTAACAATGTGCCATCATACCATTCTTTTCGGTTTGAGCCGAAAAGTAGTGGCACTCCATCAACATATTCAAGAGGAAATGATGGGATAGATGATGCAGTTCCATAAATACCGGAGTCGAAAAATCCGGAAGGAATAATCACGACAGAATATTTCTCAAACAGATTTCTGTCTGATGTATATCCAATCTTTCCATATAAACTGCTGGTTTGTTCTGTCCCAATCAGAAACTTTATGATATATTCAATTGTTCCTTGCATTTGCTTTGCTAAAATTCTTTATCAAATAGGATAGTTTTATCTTAATCCTATTTAATAAACTTAAATTCCCTTTGTTTATTGTGAAGAAAGGATATTGTTTTGCCCCAAATTCCCTAAAAAATCTTTCAACACCCGGAATCATAGAGCCTTCGAAGTCGAATCTGTCGGTTATAGCCGATAATTCTTTTATAGCTGTCCAGAGAACAAGCGCATGCGCTCCGGAATCTCTTAGTTTGGGATTTCCGCCGCCGGCAATGTAATAGGCTGAACTTTGTTGCCAAACAATGAATGCTGCAGCATGCAAATTCCCTTGTTCGTCATAACCGCCCCAAATATCTCCTTGTTTTCTTTTTCTGCTTTCCTTTATCAGTTTTATGAGCACATTTTCTCCTTTTGGACTATTAAGATTTTGTCTTTTAAATGTCAGGCTTTGAACCTTAAGGAAATCTTCAATAGGAATATTTTTCTTTACTGTTATTTTATTTTTATCCTGTGCCTTTGTAATATTTCTTCTGATATTGGAACTCATCTGAAGCCATACAGATTCATGTTCCTTTATATTATTGAGGATATATGTATAACGTGTAGTTTGTTTGTAACCATCCCAATAGAAAGGTAGCCAGTCTGTTATTTCATAATTGAAATTCTGATGGAAAAAATCTGTTTTGTTAAGTTCGGAAATAAACAGCTTCAGTATGTCTTGCCTTTGAGTTACTTTCTTCCTATAAGCTTCTTTACTATTTTCCGGAGAAAACCACGGACCCATGGTTTGAGTGTAGAAAGGCATTGTGATAACTCCTTGGCATGGTTCAAAATAAGGGAATGCTGAAATTATTTCTCCATTCTTTTTTGTGGCAAGCAATATGTTCCAATTATTCGTTCCGCAAACAATATCAAGCCACCAATCCCTGGAATAAATAGGAATTGATTCTTCTGTTTGGCATAACAAACGATATTGCTGCTTATCTGTCATTTTGAATGAAGTGTTTTTTATTTATTTGATAGAAATAACAAGAAACAAGTTGACAAGAAAAAGTAACAGCTTTTTCTATTGAAAAGCTAGTCAACTTGTTCACTTGTCAACTTGTCTCCTGAAAGTTATTTATCGTGCAATGCTTCGAATATCAGATTTGACAATTCTTCTGCCAATTCCGGATTGTCAGCCACACATTGTTTTGCCGCGTCGCGTCCTTGTCCCAATTTTGTGTCATTGTAGCTGTACCATGAACCGCTTTTCTTTATGATATTAAGTTCTGTTCCAAGGTCGATAATTTCACCGGATTTAGAAATACCTTCGCCGAACATAATATCGAATTCTGCTTTGCGGAAAGGAGGTGCCACCTTGTTTTTCACAACTTTTACTCTCACCTGGTTACCTTTCACTTCTTCACCATCTTTCAACTGTCCGATTCTGCGGATATCAAGACGAACTGAAGCGTAGAATTTCAATGCATTACCACCGGTTGTTGTTTCAGGATTACCGAACATTACACCGATTTTATCACGCAACTGGTTGATGAAAATACAAGTTGTATTTGTTTTGTTGATTGCAGCAGTAAGCTTACGCAATGCTTGTGACATCAATCGAGCTTGCAAACCCATTTTGCTGTCGCCCATGTCGCCTTCTAATTCTGCTTTTGGAGTAAGAGCAGCAACAGAGTCAACAACTACGATGTCAACAGCTGATGAACGAATAAGCTGTTCTGCAATTTCCAAAGCCTGCTCACCGCTATCCGGCTGTGAAATCCAAAGATTGTCAACATCAACACCAAGTTTTTCTGCGTAGAAACGGTCGAAAGCATGTTCTGCGTCAATGAATGCAGCGATACCGCCAGCCTTTTGAGCTTCTGCAATAGCGTGGATTGCCAATGTTGTCTTACCTGAAGATTCCGGACCATAAATCTCAATGATTCGTCCTTTTGGATAACCACCAACTCCAAGTGCAGCATTCAAAGCAATTGAACCACTAGGGATGACTTCTATATTTTCGATATGTTCATCTCCGAGTTTCATGATAGAGCCTTTACCATAGTTTTTCTCTATCTTTTCCATAGCTGCACGCAGGGCTTTCAGTTTGTCTGCATTGATAGCAGGCTTTCCTCCATTTTCCGGCGCGTTGTTTTCAAAGATATTTTCTTCTTTTGCCATTTTTTCGTTTGGTTTAGTTTTCTGAATATTATTTTCCTAAGATTTGGTTTGCGTGGTCCTTAGTTTTCACTTCTTTCGGACCGAATATCTTTTCAATAACTCCGTTTTCATCAATGATGAAAGTGGTGCGTAAAGTTCCCATATAAGTTCTGCCGCACATCTTTTTCTCAGCCCATACGCCAAACTGCTGCTGAAGTGTTGTTTCTGTATCAGCAATCAGACGGAACGGGAGATTCTGCTTAGCAATGAAATTCTGGTGTGACTTTGCACTGTCTTTGCTGACGCCGACAATTTCATAACCGGCTTTCTGCAATTCTTCATAGCCGTCACGCAAGCTGCATGCTTCAGCTGTACAACCGGATGTATTGTCTTTCGGATAGAAATAAAGAGCAAGTTTCTTTCCTTTGAAATCGCTAAGTTTGATTTCTTTACCGTTTTCGTCAGTTCCCAATATTTCAGGAGCTTTATCTCCAATGTTAAGTGCCATATTTTATATGTTTTAAATTCGTTTTATATTAAGCAAATATACAATTTTATTTTAAGATAAGTCTTATACTTCTTATTCTATTTTCCAAAATCATATCTTTGCATTATGAAACTGACATTGGAACAAAAAGAATTTTTGCGCGAACATGCATCTGACGATGTGAATAAACTTTTGCTTTCGGCTTCGCGTTTCCCGGATTTGAATATACCTTTTCTGGTTGAGCAGATTTTGTCTCGCCGGCAGATAAAGGATAAGTTGCCTTCGTGGTTCGCTAACGATAATTTGGTCTTTCCTGCTAAAATTACGGCAGAGCAATGTTCTTCAGAAGTGACAGCTATGTACAAACAACGTTTGGTCGGAGCTGATGATATATTATGTGACCTTACCGGAGGTTTGGGAATTGATTCATTTTTCTTTTCACGAAAAGTGAAGTCTGTAATTTATATGGAGCGCTATGCCGAATATTGTGATGCGGCGCGTGATAATTTTATATTTCTTGGTGCTGAAAATATAACTGTAATAAATGAAGACTCAGCTCAGTCTGTTGCTGATTTGCCCGAAGTAGATGTATTCTATATTGACCCGGCACGTAGAGGCGACGGAAACAAACGAGTATATGCTCTTAATGATTGCGAACCTGATTTGACAGTTCTTTTACCTTATTTGTATAAGAAATCTCCTCGTGTTATAGCTAAAATTTCTCCAATGGCTGATATACGTCAGACAATGGACTTGTTGCCGTCAGTTTCTGAAATACATGTTATTTCAGTAAAGAATGAATGCAAGGAGCTTTTGTTTGTTTTGGAAAGAGAAGCGGTAAATAGGAGTAGTGTTCCTGTGGTTTGCGTAAATTATAATTCTTCAGGTAAGGAAGATTTGTTTTCATTCACGATGGAAAGTGAAGCTATTTCAGACGTTAAATATTCAGATAATGTTTTGGAATATCTGTATGAACCAAATTCTTCTATAATGAAGGCTGGAGCATTTAAGTCTGTTGCTTCTCATTATGGATTGGATAAGCTTCATTCAAACAGTCATTTATACACATCCTTAGATATGGTTAGTGATTTTCCTGGGCGAATATTCAAAGTTGAGGAAGTTCTGCCATTCAGCAGTAAGTTGTGTAAAACAATAGGGAAGTCTGTTCCTAAAGCAAACATCGCCGTCCGTAATTTCCCTCTTTCGGTTGATGAACTGCGAAAGAAATGTAAAATCAAGGACGGCGGTGATATATATATTTTCGCCACAACATTATTCAATGGCGAAAAAGTATTTATACTCTGTAATAGAGTGTTCTCCTAACTTAACAGTAGGAGAACTATTTGTGCCAATATGACTCGGACAAACATTGATAGGGGATAAACTGTTGCATAAGCTACCGATGGTTCATCTCCTTCAACTGTTGTATTGGCATAGTTCAATGCCATAGGATTTGCCATACTTCCACATAACATACCGACATTCTGGGCATAATCCACTTTGAGGAATTGTGAAGCTATAATACCAACAATTATTACGGGGATAATAGTCAGAAGGAAACCTATTCCTATCCATAACAGACCTTCAGCCCTGAAAACAGTCTCAAAGAAATGTGCACCTGCGTCAATACCCAGTCCTGCAAGATAAATCACGATACCGAACTGGCGCATCATCAAGTTTGCACTTTGTGTTGCGTATGTTGTCAGATGGAAACGAGGACCAAATGCACCCATCAGAATACCGACAATTATTGGTCCACCAGCAATACCAAGTTTTACAGGAGTTGTCATACCTGGTATAGCAATAGGAATAGAACCTAGTATTACTCCTAATGCAAGACCTACGAACACTGCAAGAAGATTTGGATTTTTAAGTCGTTTTACTTCGTCTCCCAATATTTTACCAACATTGTTAACAGCATTTGCTTCACCAACTATAGTAAGTTTATCTCCAATCTGAAGGCGAAGGTCGGGTGATGCAAACAAGTCAATTCCGGCTCTGTTAACTCGGGTGATATTTATACCATACAGATTTCGAAGCCTGAGCGAACCTAACTTTACTCCATTGATTCTATTTCTTGATACAAGGATTCGACGTGAAATAAGCTGGCTGTCAATAGCATTCCAGTCAATATCTTCCTTATTCCAGTCAACATTTTCCTGTTCTCCAAATAAAACTTTTATGTTTTCAACGTCAGATTTTACAGAAATAATCAGCAAATGGTCGTTCTGTTCCAAAGTCGTGTCAGAAGTTGGTATGCTTACTTTCCCTTTTCTCCACACTCTTGAAATAACGAAGTGACGATCCGTAAGTTTCATCACATCCTTGATTTGCTTGTTGTATATGGCTGGATTACAAACTGAAAATTCAGCAACATAAGTTTGTGTATCTTTTATGGCTTTTGACGTTTCCTGAGTCCTTTTTGCAAAAAGAGCTTTAAGAAGTATTATAGCAAGGATTACACCTACAACACCAAGCGGATATGTTACGGCACAGGCAAGAGCCATGTCGGTAACGCCTTTGGTGTTAGTTGGATCAATCTGCAAAAGAGCTTGTTGGGCTGCACCAAGTGCCGGAGTGTTTGTTACGGCTCCCGAAAGAAGCCCCATCATGTCTGAAAGACTAATATCTGTTATATAATGTAGTACTAACGCCATTACCAAACCGATGAAAACAACAGCCATGGATAATGAGTTTAATATAACACCGCCCTCTTTTAATGATGAGAAAAAGCTGGGACCAACCTGCAAACCGAGTGTGTAAACGAAAATGATAAGTCCAAAACTTTGTGCGAACAAAAGCATGTCCTTATTAACGACAACTCCAAGATGACCGGCTAGGATTCCGGCAAAAAATACAAACGTAATACCTAATGAAACACCGAAGAATTTAATTCTTCCCAAATATAGCCCTACAGCAGAAACTATTGAAATCATAGTTACAGCTTGCACCATCGTTGGTTGTAGGAATGTTTCTTCAAACCAATTTATCATAGAATTTTGTTTAGTGGGCGCAAAATTACAAAAAAATACTGGTAAAATACTTCTTATAGGCTTTTGGAAATATCTTTTTGCAATTAATCACATACTTCTGATATGTTATCATAAATAGATTTAATAATAAATATAACGGGTAACATTTATTGTGAGTTGAAACTATCTAATTATTTGTAATCCCTGAATTATCTAATTAATAATTATAGTTCTACTAAATCATATATTGAATTTATTGTAATAAAAACATCGATTCACCTAGGTGGTTCAATCAACTCACCTAGGTGAGCCAATCAATCCACCTAGGTGAGCCGATTAACTCAC
>CALCST010000025.1 GCA_937894065.1 uncultured Parabacteroides sp.
GTCAAACACAACAGTCTTCTCCTCTCCTGCTGCCAATTCAACAGGCTGATTGAACACCACATCACCAATCTTACCTTCAAGAACACCTTTCACTGCAGCAGCATCGTGGTTCTTGACGATAACCTCAGCTGTAAGTTTTGCAGAAGTTGTATCTGGCAAAGGCAATACAGTTTCCACCAATGGGTCAGCCACCGTAACCTTACCTGTTGTAGTAAGTTTCACATCATTCCAGATACCGATGTTACGTCCGCGCATTGTAGGAATCCAGTCCCAACCGATAGTAGCATGGAACGTAGGATTATCCGCACCAAGGATACCACCGTTGAAGTCCGTACTTTGTTTGTTCTTTTCCTTGATTGCGCCGATATGGTTATTCTTTATAATCTCAACGGCAACAACATTCTTGCCGGCAACAATAGCGTCAGTTACATCAAACTTGCCACGCATAAATGCACCTTCAATTCTGCCAACCTGTTTTCCGTTGAGATAAACATTAGCCTTCCAGTTGATACCGTCGAAGTTCAGAAACACACGTTCTTTCTTGAAATCTGCAGGAACTTCAAATTCATCACGATACCAGAAATTAGAATAGAAGAATGATTCGGAAATATTGAGCTGATTATCCGCATAATTCGGATTAGGCACAGCACCGACATTTACATAACTGCTCAACACAGTTCCCGGAACAGTTGCCACAATCCAATTCTGAGGATTGAAATTAGCTGTAGAGATTTCCTCACCTTTAGCAGTCACTTCAGATGCACGCTGCAATTTCCAGTTACCGCCTGAAAGAACAATCTCACCGTTTGCCGCAGCAGGCTGAGCAACAGGCTGAGCCTTCAAACCGCCCTTACCCATCACTTCCATTTCACTCAGAACATAATGGCCTTCGCCGGCAGGCTGTTCCATCAACACTCTCACATAGCGGGCATTACCCTTAACAGCTATTTCGTCAGTCAAAGATTCACCGCCTGGCAACTCTGCCACATCATTCCACTGCTTAGCATCGTTCGAAGTCTGGATTTTACCTTTTGAAGCCTTGTTTACCCAGTGCAAAACCACTTTGTCAAATGAAGAAACACTGCCCAAGTCAACATATATCCATTCCTGCTTGTCAGTTTCACTCATCCAAGCGCTGCTATAGAACTGCGAAGGTTTCATTTCCACAATATCATTCTGATAAAGGAAATTCATATCCATAAGAGTCCAGTATGCAGCACCTGCCATTTTGAAGCAAACACGATAATAAGAGTAATCACCTGTTTTATCAAGACTGATAGTCTGATCGATAATTCTTACAGGAAGATCACCTTTTTCGCTCTGCTTGTTAGGGTCAGAATGCATTTTATATGAAGAAGCCTTTCCCGGCAGACCGCTTCCGCTTGATTTGCCCAGTTCTTCCCAAGTCTTACCGTCGTTCGAACCCTGGCAAATAATTTCATAACCTTTATTTGCCTTAGCTGCATCATATGCAACCGAACCACGCATATAAACCTGGTCAGCCTTCTTGCTGTAATTATTCAGAGAGAACTGGAAATAAGTATCCTCGCCAACAGTGATATTACGTGAATAAGGACCTTGGTCAATCATCCATTCACGCTCACGGCGTGGCTTTTCGCCATCAGGAGTAATCAAATCCAAATACTGTGGTTGCTTGTCAGTGATAACACCATCGGTCACAAGCTGTGCCACAAGATTATAGTCATGACTTGATGACTGATACGCCGCACGAAGCAATGCTATATTACGATATGTATCATCTGGTTTCAGCTCAGGAGAAAAATCCTCAGAAGGATTTCCTGGATAATGACCAATACCACGAGTGTAGTAATCAGAACGTTCGAAAGATTCTGTCGACGCTCCAGCTCCCGTACAACTCCAGAACATGGCAGCAGTTGCTGTTGCCAGTCCGCATAGAGTAAGCACACGAGTCAGTTTTTTCGTTTCAATTTTTGCCTTCATTATATATAAATATGTTGTAATCCACTGATTATTTGTTTTCCATGTTCTGCAAAAATACATATAAGAAACGGACTATTAAATAATTTAACAAAAAACTTTTCCAGTTTTGCTTTTGAGAGGCGCAAAATATTTTGTGGTATAATTCAAATAAGCCATAAAGGGGAGAAACATATATAGGAGGATGTTGTAAAACTAAATATTGAATTTAGAAACTTACAATTTGAAATTTATCAATAAGTTTCAGACAACAACGAACATTTTTTGGCTGAAGGCCTTAAATTAAACAACACTTCCATATATATCGCAAAAATAATTGCGAATATCTACCTAATACAATTTTTTTAATTAGCTTTGTAACAGACAAATATATTTATTTTCGAGAGCAACTTAATATATAATATACAATAAGCCTTATTGTAGAAACAACAAGAATTAAAGTCTAATAATATGAAAATGAAACATCTAACCGTAGCCGCTTTCACAGCGCTACTGATGGTATCTTGCGACAACAACAAGCAAGATTATCCTTTTAGAAATCCGGACCTCTCCACAGAAGAAAGAGTCCAGGATTTGCTCAGCCGACTGACACCGGAAGAAAAAATCGGCCAAATGATGAACCAGACACCGGCAATCGAAAGACTCGGTATTCCGGAATACGACTGGTGGAACGAAGCCCTGCACGGAGTTGCGCGCGCAGGAAAAGCAACCGTTTTCCCTCAGGCAATTGCCCTGGCTGCCACATTCAACGATTCTGATGTGTATGAAAGCTTCGATATGATCAGCGACGAAGCCCGCGCGAAATACCACCAATATCAGAAAGACAAAGAATACGACAGATACAAAGGTCTTACTTTCTGGACTCCGAATATCAACATATTCCGCGATCCACGCTGGGGCCGCGGTATGGAAACCTATGGAGAAGACCCATATCTTACATCACGCATGGGTGTTGCCGTTGTAAAAGGTCTGCAAGGCAATGACCCGAAATATTTCAAGACTCACGCCTGTGCAAAACATTATGCCGTTCACAGCGGTCCGGAATGGAACAGACATGAATATAATGCCGAAGCCACTCCACGCGACCTGTGGACAACCTATCTGCCAGCCTTCGAAGCCTTGGTAAAAGAAGCCGATGTTCAGGAAGTGATGTGTGCCTACAACCGTTTTGAAGGAAAACCTTGCTGCAGCAGCGACAAACTCCTGATTGACATCCTGAGAAACGGATGGGGCTATGAAGATATTATCCTTTCCGACTGCGGTGCCATAGATGATTTCTGGCAGAAAGACAAAAATACTCCACGACACGAAACTCACCCTGATGCAGAAAGCGCTTCTGCCGACGCTGTATTGAGCGGCACAGACCTTGAGTGTGGCGGCAGCTACCGCTCATTAATAAAAGCCCTTGAAGACGGAAAAATCCAGGAAAAAGACTTGGATGTTTCATTGACTCGCCTGCTTAAAGGAAGATTCGAACTCGGTATGTTCGACCCGGACGAAAGAGTTCCTTTCTCAAAAATTCCATACAGCGTTGTGGAAAGCAAGGAACACGTGGCAAAAGCTTTGGACATGGCAAGACAAAGTATGGTGTTGCTCAAGAACAAAAACAACACTCTCCCATTGAGCAAGAATCTTAAGAAAATCGCCGTAGTCGGTCCTAATGCCGCAGATTCAACTATGCTTTGGGCAAACTACAACGGATTCCCAACAAAAACAACAACTATTCTTGAAGGAATCAGAAACAAAATGCCTAATGCCGAAGTAGTTTACGAACTTGGCTGTAACCACACCGCCAACTTCGTGATGGAAGATTTGGGAAACAACATCACAAGCGAAAACGGTCAAGGTCTGAAATCTGAATTCTACAACAACACAGAATTCAACGGCACTCCGGTATATACAGGTCTTGCAAAAGAACTTCACTACACAACCGGCGGCAACACACAGTTTGCTCCAAACGTAAATCTGACAGATTTCTCGGCAAGATTTACAGGAACATTCAAATCACCGGTAAGCGGAGATGTCGAATTCTCAATTTCGGGCAACGACGGATTCCGCCTGTTCATCGGAGATGAAAAAGTTGCAGAAGTTTGGGGCAACGAATACGGCGCATCAAAATCTTATATCCTTAAAGCAGAAGAAGGAAAAGAATATCCGGTCAAAATAGAATATATGCAGAAAAAAGGTTCTGCAGATTTGAATTTCTCTGTTGCTGTCCGTAAAGATGTAAACTATGCAGCCACAACAGATAAAGTAAAAGACGCAGACGTGATTATCTTCGTCGGCGGTATTTCCCCACGTCTCGAAGGCGAAGAAATGCCTGTTGACGCTGAAGGATTCAAGAAAGGCGACCGTCTGAACATTGAGATTCCGAAAGTTCAGCGTGAAATGGTGAAAGCACTGAAAGCAACAGGCAAGCCGGTTGTTTACGTTGTCTGCACCGGCAGCGCCCTGGCTTTGAACTGGGAAAATGACAATCTTGACGCAATCCTCAACGCTTGGTATGGCGGTCAGGAAGGCGGAACTGCTGTCGCAGATATTCTGTTCGGCGATTACAACCCTGGCGGAAGACTTCCTGTCACTTTCTACAAGTCTGTTGACCAGTTGCCGGACTTCGAAGATTATAGCATGAAAGGCCGCACATACAGATATTTCACTCAAGAGCCTCTGTATCCTTTCGGTTATGGTTTGAGTTATACAAGCTTCGACTACAAGAATGCGAAACTTTCTGCCAACCAAATTTCAAAAGATCAGTCTGTAACCATCACATTTGAAATCACAAACACTGGTAAATTGGATGGCGACGAAGTTGCTCAGATTTATATCAAGAACCCTAACGACCCTGAAGCACCAATCAAGTCATTGCAGGGATTCAAGAGGGTTCATATCAAAGCCGGCGAAACTCAAAGCTTGAGCTTCACTCTTGAGCCGAAAGCTTTCTGGTCATTCAACGACGATACTCAGGTTATGGAAGTAAGAAATGGCAAATACCAGATTCTTTACGGTAAATCTTCTGCTGACAAGGATTTGAAGTCTTTGACTGTAGAGATAAAATAAACGTCAGCATATATTATAAAAAAGATGCCGACGTTCCTTAAGAAAGATGCCGATGTTTTGATGTAAATGTCGGCATCCTTTTTTATGAAAAATACAGACCGTAATTATTATAAAATATATATAGAAGTAATCAAACGTAGGACCGACCCCAATTACAAATATATACGGTCCCACGAACAATTAGGTCCGTATATATTTTTTTAAATTATAACTTCTTATTAATCAATGCTTACACCCTCACCCAACGCCTTCCACAACTTATCATCAGGGATTGGTGCCACTATATGAATTGGAAGTTTGGAAACAGGATGAATGAAATCAGCGCTGCGGGAATGAAGGCTGATGCCGCCGTCGCGGTTAGAACGGTCGAAGCCATATTTCAAATCGCCTTTTATCGGGCAACCCATTTTTGACAACTGGCAACGGATTTGATGATGACGGCCGGTTTTAAGGTCGATTTCCAAAAGATAATAATTATCAGACTTTGATATGACCTTATAGTGCAGGATGGCTTTCTTGGAATTGGGGCGTTCGGTGTCGTAGGCAAAGCTTTTGTTTTGCTTTTCGTTTCTGACAAGCCAGTTTACCAGCTCACCTTCTTCTTTTGGCGGACGGTTCTTCACAATAGCCCAATAGGTTTTCTTTACGCCTCCAACACGAAACATTTCGTTCAGACGCGAAAGTGCCTTGCTTGTTTTGGCAAATATGACAACTCCACTCACCGGACGGTCCAGACGATGGGTAACTCCAATAAAGACATTTCCGGGTTTGTTGTATTTTTCCTTAAGCCATTCCTTTACTATCTCGGACAGTGGCTTATCGCCTGTTTTGTCTCCCTGAACGATTTCGCGGCAAGTTTTGTTAACTGCTATTATATGATTGTCTTCGTAAATTACGTCCATTGAACTATAAAATTAATAAGTTTCGCAAGCTCAACTTAAAAGTTGACAAGGCTTCAGAAACAAGTTGACAAGAATTTTTAAACACAGAGACACAGAGAACACAGAGATTTTTTATTCAAAACTCTGAGGCCTCTGTGTTTGATTTTTCTGTTTAACACAAGTTGGGGACAACCTGCGAAACTTATTACATATTCATACCACCATCAACCTGGATAACTTGTCCTGATACGTAAGAAGACATATCAGAAGCCAGGAATGTAGCGATGTTTGCAACATCTTCAGGAGTACCGCCACGGCGCAAAGGAATCTTCTTGCACCATTCTTCACGAACTTCTTCAGACAAAGCAGCTGTCATGTCTGTGATGATGAAGCCCGGGGCAATAGCGTTTGCACGGATGCCGCGAGAACCCAATTCCTGAGCGATTGATTTAGCCAAACCAATCATACCTGCTTTTGAAGCTGAGTAGTTGCACTGTCCGGCATTTCCATGAACACCAACAACAGAAGCCATGTTGATAATGCTTCCTGAGCGCTGTTTCATCATGATTGGAGTACATGCGTGGATAAAGTTGAACGCTGACTTAAGGTTTACATTCAACACTGCATCCCACTGTCCTTCGCTCATACGCATCATCAAACCGTCTTTTGTGATACCTGCGTTGTTTACAAGGATATCCACACGTCCGAAATCTTTAAGAATTTCAGCCACTACGTTATGAGTATCTTCAAAATTGGCTGCATTTGAAGCATAACCTTTTGCCTTTACTCCGTAAGCTTCAAGCTCTGCCTGAGTTGCCAAACCGTTTTCGTCGATCACCAAATCAGTAAAAGCTACGTTTGCTCCTTCAGAAGCGAACTTCAAAGCTACTGCCTTACCAATACCGCGTGCAGCACCGGTAACAATGGCTACTTTTCCTTCTAATAGTTTCATGATTATCTTTTTTTACTTGATTTCGCGAGTTGGGGTGTTGCAAATTTATGTTAGATATGTGTTTTTTTAGTAGTCAAGGAGTTAAGTAGTCAAGGAGTCAAGGAGAAATATTTTTTTCCTGTAGCCTTGTCAACTCGTCAACTTGTTTACTTGTCAACTAACAAAAAAACTCTGCGGCTTTGTGCCTCTGTGTTTGATGTTTTGCAAACCTTCTTGCGAAACCTGGTTTATTTAATAAAAATTTATTTCTGTGTTATACTGTTCCGGATTTATGCCTCAGTTTCTCAACATTTGATAAGGCAAGCACCGGTTGAATAGCCTCCACCAAAAACTGTAAGGGCTACCAAGTCACCTTTCTTGAAGTTTTCAGCATTCTGAGCATACACCAAAGCTGAGCTTACGGAACCAGTATTGCCAAGTTCTTCGATATTGTGAAGGAACTTTTCCTCCGGCAAATTAAGCTGCTTAGCGATGTTCGACATAATACGCATATTTGCCTGGTGACCGATGAAATAGCTCAAATCATCAAATGTATAGTTGTTCTTTTCCAACAGATATAATACATTCTTAGGCATATATGTGCAAGCCTGCATGAACACGTCACGACCTTCAGGCATCATGATACCGCCATCGCGAGGACGAAGATGCACAGCCTGAGGAGCTTTTGGAAGATAGCCCAAGCCCTGAGTGTAAACATCAAGCACTTCGGCATCGCTGTCTGTCACTCTTTCTTTTGAGATAAAGAAAGCTGCGGCTGCGTCGCCCCACAAATGTCCGGCTTTCGGGTCTGTTTCATTTGAATATGCAGAATTTTTGTCTGCGCCAAGAATCAATGCTTTTGTAGCCTTGCCCATTGCAAAATATCCTTCTACAACTTCAAGAGCGTTGATAAATGACGAACAAGCTGATGAAAGATACAATGCCTTTGCGTTTGTTATATTAAACTCGTACTGCGCGTTGTGAGCTGCAGTGGCAACTGTATCATATGGTGAATAGGATGCTGAAATAATCAAATCCACCTCTGTTATATCATACGGCAGTTTTGGAAGAGCATTTCTAATGGCAGCCATGCTCATTGTGTTGATATTCTCCTCCGGTTTTGCCTTCGAACGGGTACGAATTCCCGTGCGCTGCTCTATCCATTCACTGGTTAGCCCATTCAATTCTAAAAAATGTTGGTTATCGACCCGGTCTTCAGGTACATAATAACCTGTTGCGTTCACATACATTACGTCTTCTAGTTATTACTTTATCTTTATACCGTTAAAGATAAGATTTATTACATTATCTCTTCTTTTTATTCTTTTACTTATACTGTCGCCCATCACGCCTCTGATGTATGGTACTTCAAGTCCTTTCAAAGCATGATGCAGCACCAGTGCTGTTATCTCGGTGTCGGGCATGGAAAAGATGCCTTCCTTGACTCCGTCGTCCAATATATTTTTAAGCAATTTTACTTCAAGAACATCGAAATCCTTACGTACTTTTTCTACTCTCCAGATATCTCTGAAAAAAGTGGCACGCAACGTTCCGTTCCTGAACACCAAAGCCTTGATTGCATCCAATCTGGTGTATATAAATGTTATCAGTTTCTCATCGGCTGGCAATGTTTTTTCTGAAACATCCATAAGAACACGATGCAACTGTGACAATTCAGACTCAACAACTGCCAGATATATTTCATTCTTATTCTTGAAATATGTATAGAGTGTACGTCTGCCTTTGCCCGAAGCTTGTGCAATATCGTTCATTGTTATATTATCGACTCCCATGCGGGCAAACAACTGTCTGGCCACATCAACTAACATGTCACGTGTTTTTGAAACTGTCATCGGCATTACTATTGCACAATTTTATTCATTTTGCGCACAAAAATATGGAAAAAAGCTGGTATTTACCAAGTGTTACAAAAAAAACTTGCAAAATATTTGCAGATTTGAAAAAAGTTCATACCTTTGCACTCGCAATCGGGAATGATTGATACTACATCGCGGAGTGGAGCAGTGGTAGCTCGTTGGGCTCATAACCCAAAGGTCGTCTGTTCGAATCAGGCCTCCGCAACAACAAAAAAGCGTATAGAATTTATCTATACGCTTTTTTTATTTACTTTCACTTATTGTTTTTCCTGTTTTTCATTTCTGAGAAAGTTGTTTTCTGCTCGTCTGTCAGAAGAGATTCTATTTTTTTGTTCAGCTCTTCCATTTTAGACTTTCTTTCTTCCCTATTCACCTTGCTGTTGAAGAATTCAGTGTAAAGTTTCTTGATTTCTTCTTCCTGCTCATCTGTGAGATTAAGCTTTGAGTCAAGTCGCTGCATCTGTTTTTCTACTCGCTGCTCCGGTGTGAGCTGTTGTTTCTGACGGCGCTGTGCGCTTGCTGTGGTGAAACCTAAAACGACTGCAATTGCTAATAAAACTACTTTTTTCATGATTTTTCTGTTTAAATGATTATTAATATTTGTTTCGTTGGAATTGGGGACAAGAGGAGAAGTTGACAAGTTGACGAGTTGACAAGGGGACAAGATTTTTAGATAATAAAATCGTAACGTTATAAGTGTTTTGACCTTGTCAACTTGTATCTGATGCCTCGTCAACTTGTTCCCTCGTCAACTCGTATCTGAATGCCTTGTCCCCTATTCACCTTATCGTATATACAAAACTCAACATCAAATAAGGCTTAAGCACGTTTGATGTGACATAGTCGTAATAATTGCTTCCTGTCTGATGTGTAAATGCCTGATTCTGGCAAAGCACATCGAATGCTTCAAGCTTGATTTCTGCCTGATTACGCTTGAGGAATTTCTTTCCAAGCGAGATGTTCCAAAGGAAATAATCCGAATCGTCCATATCCAAGCCTGCATAATTCTGATAGCTGAATGAACTGCGCAATGTGAAACCTTTCCAGAATGTCCATCCTATTTTTGCTGCTCCTAAATGAAACACATAATTGCTGGAGCTTGAATTTTCGAGCGAACTGAAAATGTTGTTCAATGTGGCAGAATATGAAAGCGTGAAATCAAGATTATGGCTTATATTGCTGCCTACAACAATCTTAGGAATAAGGTTAAGTTCCTTTGTCCTGTTTTTCACTCCGTTGAAAATTGACGGAACATTTGCATAATTGGTCGAGAAGCTTACATTGACATTACTGCGGATAAAATCAATCGGAAATCCGTATGTAATCATTGACTGCAAGCTGTAGTATCCATCCATATTGACGGGCTTGGTATATTGCGCGCCTTTGTCCATTGATATTCCCGACGGCAAGGTTATATTTTCAGTAGCGACGAATGTACTGTCTGAAACATAACCGGTGCGCAAAGTTGTTCCAAGCATTCCTATGAAAGTGTGTCCCGATGCTGTTGTCCTTATATATCTGAGGTTCAACGAATGATTTATCTGTTGATCCAGGTTTGGATTACCACTTGACAGGAACAGCGGATTGGTGTTATCGACAACTTCCTGCAAATCCGTGATTGAAGGAGAAGAAGAAGAGCTGCGATAACGCAACATAAACGAGTTTGTACGATCCAGTTTATATCTTGCTGTCAGCGACGGAAGCACGGTGAAATATTTCTTTCCAATCATTTCGTCCGTCGGATAGAACTGTTCTCCCTGAAGAGATGAATACTGGAAATCAACTCCTGCCATGACGTTAAAACCGCCTTTGTGCAAGCGAAGGCCCAATGCTCCTGCCTGAGTGAGATAGCCGGATTCGTAGACATTTGACAAATTCTCGTCGAGCTGCTCATAAAGGTCATTCACAGGCGAACGTAAGAATACTTTACGGTCGGATTCTGTGTCTGAGTATGAAACTTTATAGCTTGTCTGCAACTGCAATATATCGGAGAGTTTTTCCGTAAACATTACATTTCCTCGCAATGAATACTGCTTCTCGTTGATATCTTTCAATTGTCCGTATGAATCTTCGGTTGTTGTTGCTCCATAAAGAATGTCGAGATAATCATTATAAGTCTTTCCGGTTTTATCAGAAACCTTTCCGTTGAACATAACAGACAATGTGCGTCCTTCGACCGGGAAGCGATGACGGAAAATTACATCTGTTCCGATGTTATATGCATTTGTATTGCTACCGGTTGTGTTCTGTATTTCATTTTCGGCAACGGAATTGTTCATGTTTATTCCTTGCATAAAACCTGTCATATCATTGTTCTGGAAACTGATATTCGGTTTTATCTGCAGGGAGTTATTTTTGTCAATCTGATAATCCAGTTTCATGTTTATCCTGTGATTCCAGTTTTCCATCCTTGAATTGTTATATTCGCTATAACTCAATCCGGGCAGGACTGATTCGAAATACTGACGGTCTGTGTTTGTTTCTTTATTGTTGACAGACTGATTGAAGAAATAGCTTCCGGTAAATTTCAGTTTATCACTCCACTGGTCAACATAATTGAAACCAAGTCCGTTGCTTGAAGTGACACCGCCCAAATTTCCAACCATAAAGTTATTTGCCGAATTGCCGCCACCACCGGAACCACGTCCGCCGCCGCCTCTTCCTCCGCGACGTCCACCACCCTGGGATGAAGACATTACACCTGCCAAATCTTCCTGAGAGAAGTTCTGCTGGTTTACGTTATTGCTCATTCCCAGTATAGAGATTCTGCGATCATCGTTGAACAGGTTTATATTTCCTCCGGCACGATAACGGTTATCAGTTCCATAGCCGGCATATACTTCACCAAAGGTTCCCTCGCGATAACCTGCCTTTGTAACAATATTTATTGTCTTTATTTCTTCTCCATCGTCGAAACCTGAGAATTCCGCCTGCTCGCTTTTCTTGTCGAACACTTCGATGCTGGCAATTACGTCTGATGGCAGATTCTTCAAAGCCAGGTTTACGTCGCCATCGAAGAATTCTTTTCCGTCAACAAGAACTTTCTTTACATCCTCGCCCTGGGCCTGGACTGTTCCGCCCTCAACCACAATGCCAGGCATCTTGGATAGCAAATCTTCGGCAGTGCTTCCCTGCATAACCTTGAATGCTTCGGCATTATACACAAGACTGTCGCCTTTCTGCTGGGCACGGGTTGCACGGGCTTCAACTGAAACCTGGCCGATACTCTGGACATCCTCTTCCATAAATATTTCTATTGAGGATCCCGACTGCGGAACAGAAATATTCTTTGTATAAGTTTTATATCCGACATATGATATCTGTAAAGTATAATCACCGGATTTGATATTCTTGAACTCAAAGATTCCTTTCATGTCCGTCGCTGTATATTGCATCTTTCCGTCAGCTCCGGAAATTCCTACTGTGGCAGACAACAACGGCTCATCTGTTCTCTTATCCGATACTGTTCCGGAAAGAACCTGGGCTGCCATGTTAAGAGGAAACACGAATGCTAATATTATATATATTAAGTTTTTAATCATAAGTCTGTTTTTTTACCCTGTTGTTTCTAAATGCAGTATTTTGAGTTGACGAGTTGACAACTCCTCAACTCACAAATCCAGTCACCTCATATTGCAATCCTTCAGACGTTGGTATCTGTTTGTAGAGAGTTCCATCAAACAAGAAAAGAGTTTCTCCGTTTATTATCACCTCATCAACATTATAATCAGGAAGTTCGGGAACGATCATTCCTTTTTGAGGCTTTACCACTTCATATTCATCATTTGAACATTTCTTGTAAAATACGCCTTTGGAATAGAAGAAAGGAACTTTATTGAAATTGATTACTATGCTGTTTACCGGTCTGTGTTTGACTCGGGTTCCTATCACTACTTTCTTAACCACAACTTTCTTAGGCTTTTTATGCCCATGTTTGTTATTGCTGGTTGTTACAATTGTCACACGTTGTTTCACACCTGAATGCAAAGGTTGTGCAGACACGCAGCTAAGCATTGTCATCACCATTATTAAAAGGAAAAACATATTTCTCATAACCGTACTTTATTTGTTTTTCAGCAAAAGTATATGAGGAAAATATTACATAAAACAGCAACATTTGCAAATGGTGGTGAACGGCATTGTTCCAGTGGTAAACAACATATAGTTTATTTTCCAGATATGATTTAATACAATATTTTTGCAAACATATAAGATGTTTAAACCATATATATACCATGATTCAAATAAAAAAATTACCATTCTACATTGACCTGGTATTCTGCCTGTTCCTATTACCGGCAATGATTATGCTTTTGCCAATCGAACGATGGCTGGTGTATAATTCTGTATTTGTGTATCTGCTTATAGGCTGGCTATATTTAATATATATGATAAACAGGCGTTTCACTATGCCTTACTTTTTCAAGGGAAACAAATATATATTATTTGCGATTCTGTTTCTGCTTCTTGCCGTTGCCGGAACTTATCTGATAACGCACTATCAGATGGAATATCCGCATCAGAGAATGAGAAAAATCCGAATACCTGCTAATATCCCGAAAATACAGCTTCAACAACAGGCTGTATGGTTTTTGTATATGGTTGTCACCACATTCAGCCTTGCTGTTGGTCTGCTTACAGAACTTCACCGTCAGATAATGGCAAGACAGGAAATAGAATTCGAGAAGAAAAAGGCTGAGCTGGCTCTATATAAGGCACAAATCAATCCGCATTTTCTATTCAACACGCTGAATACTTTGTATGGAATGGTGCTGACACAATCGGAAAACACAGAAACTGCCTTCAACCAGTTCATAAGTCTTATGAGATATATGTATAAAAACGGTTCGAAAGACAAAATTCCAATCCGCTCCGAGATAGAATATATCGAGCAATATATAGAATTGCAGAAATACAGGATGCCGGAACATTCAAAAGTATTCTTCTCATTTGACCACGACGAAACAGCAAGTGAGGAAATAGCTCCTATGTTACTGATTACATTCGTTGAGAATGCTCTTAAATATGGAGTTTCGTCTCTAAAGCCTAGTGATATATATATTGCCGCAAGTGCCAAAAACGGAGAATTGCTGTTTTCGACACAAAACCCTATTTTAAACCAAAACCAGGAAAATAAATCTAAAGGCATAGGAATAAGTAATTGCAGGAAAAGGCTGGAATTGATTTATCCCGGAAAACATTCGCTGAAAATAGATGAATCTGACGGGTATTTTAAGGTTCTTCTTTCTATTAGGCTGGGGTGAGGGGTTGAGGAGTCAAGGAGTTAAGAAGTTAAGGAGTTGAGGAGTTATTGGGAGTTGCCAATAGATTTAATTTTCAACTTTCAATTTTCAATTTACCCCGTTTCCTGTAGCCTTGTCAACTCGTCAACTCATAAACCCATCTCATGCTCAAAACTAAAAAAACAACATAATACATTTATATATGAAATGCATAGCTATTGACGACGAGCCTATCGCACTTGAGATTATTGCCCAATTCTGTAAACGAATAGGAAATATAGAGCTGACAACATTTAATAATCCTCAGGCTGGAATGGAGTGCGTAATGAGAACGCATCCGGACATTCTTTTTCTGGATATAGAAATGGGAGGAGTGAACGGTGTTGAGCTTGCGAGAAGTCTTCCGCAAGATGTATTCCTGATATTCACTACGGCTTATGCAGAATATGCTATTGACGGATTTGAGCTGAACGCCGTGGATTTCCTCCATAAGCCTTTTTCTTTCTCAAGATTTGAAAAGGCTATCAAGAAAGCCAGCGACATTATGACTTTGCGAAAGCAGGTTGTTAATCCTGTTATGACGGAAGAATGTATCACTGTTAAGGTTGAATATAAAAACACAAATATCCGCCTTGCAGATATTCTTTATATTGAGTCAATGGATAATTATATAAAGTTTTACTTGACGGACCAAAAGCCGGTTCTTTCCCAAATGAGCATGAAGAATGTTCAAGAACTGTTGCCGGCTGATAAGTTTATTCGAGTACATAAATCTTATATTGTGCCTGTTCACCGGATTTCGAGTTTCAACAGCAAACAAATTATTCTTTACAATAACTTTACAATACCGGTTGGAAGAGTTTACTCGAAAATCTTGTCATCATTACCGGCTAATCAATAGATATTTTATGTAACAAAAAGTCCTGTAAGAGCAGATCCGGATGAAACTCCACTCTTACAGGGCTTTTTATTATATATTTATTATTCATGTAAACATTTACAAGGTCAAGCAAATATAAATTCACTTTATTATAAAAAACCTTGTCAACTTGTCAACTCGTCAACTCATCAATTAAAAATAAACCTGAACAAATCATTACCATTTGCATAAAGCAGCAATAGCAACAATATGAACATACCTGTCATCTGCGCATACTCCAGGAATTTGTCGCTCGGTTTGCGGCGTGCAACAACTTCATAAAGCAGGAAGAGAACATGTCCGCCGTCAAGAGCAGGAATCGGAAGTATATTCATGAACGCAAGAATGATTGACAACCATGCTGTCTTTTCCCAGAATGATTGCCAGTCCCAAACAGAAGGGAACATATTTCCTATCGCACCGAATCCGCCAAGACTTGAAGCACCCTCTTTTGTGAACACATATTTCATGTCATTCACATATCCTTTCAGAGTATTCACTCCTTTTGCTATTCCGGCTGGGAAAGACTCAAAGAAGCCATAGCTGATATTCTTATATTCATAAAGGTCATATGGAGTATATGCCTTAACTCCAATCTTACCAAGAGAATCAACAGCCACAGTTAATGTATCGCACTTTCCGTTACGATAGAATCCAAGGTTTACTTCTTTTCCTCTGTTGTTATATAATTGCACAGCAACTTCGTCGAATGTCACAGCCGAGCTGTCATTAACAGAGACAATGCTATCGTCCGGCATAAGTCCTGCCAAAGCTGCAGGAGAATCCTTAGACGGAACTTCCTTTATTATCATTGGGAAACGCATTCCGGCAAAACCTTTCTTATCACGCAAAACACGCATCATCATATCTTCCGGCATAGGAATGACTGTTTCAACTCCATTGCGGAGAACTGTTACATTCTTAGCCTCCATCACCGAGCGGAAAGTGTTTTCTCCAAAGCGCTCAAGGGTTGTTGTATCAGCTTTAAGAAGTATATCACCATCCTGGAAACCAACTTCCTTGAATGTTTCGCTATACATCATACCCATTTTCATATTCTTGAGAGGAAGATAAGTATCGCCCCAATAGAATAAAGTCATTGAATAGATGAACAGCGCAAGCAAAAAGTTGAACAAAACACCACCAATCATAATAAGCAATCTCTGCCCTGCCGGTTTAGAACGGAATTCATAAGGTTGTGCCGGCTGAGCCATCTGCTCTTTGTCCATACTTTCATCGATCATTCCTGAAATCTTGCAATAGCCACCTAAAGGAAGCCAACCTATGCCATATTCAGTATCGCTGTTCTTAGGCTTAAACTTGAACAGAGAAAACCAAGGGTCAAAGAATAAATAAAACTTTTCGACGCGCACCTTGAACAGACGTGCGAAAAGAAAATGCCCGAACTCATGTATAATCACCAAAATAGACAAACTCAATATGAGCTGAAGGGCTTTAATAAGAAATGTTTCCATCTAAAAATCAATATTTGCAATGTTACACTAAAACAATTCAGCGGCGATGCGTCTTGCTTCGGCATCAGTCGCCACATAATCTTCATATGTAGGGTTAGAAATGAAAGCTGCTTTCGACATTGTTGCCTCAATCACATCACTCATCTGAAGGAATCCTATTCTGTCCTGAAGGAAGGCTGCAACAACCACCTCGTTTGCCGCATTCAATATGCAAGGCATATTTCCGCCTTTTCCTGCCGCATCAAAAGCGAAGGCAAGATTACGGAATCTCTTCATATCCGGTTCCTCGAATGTAAGAGTTGAATATTGATTGAAATCCAAACGTGGAGACATGCTTTTCATTCTTTCAGGATAAGAGAATGCATATGCTATCGGAAGCTTCATATCCGGAATCCCTAGCTGAGCCATTACAGCTCCATCTTCAAACTGAACCATTGAATGGATGACAGACTGCGGATGAACAACTATCTGAATCTGAGAAGGCTCAACACCAAATAGCCATTTTGCCTCAATCATCTCAAAACCTTTGTTCATCATTGAGGCAGAATCTATCGTAATCTTGGCTCCCATTTGCCAGTTAGGATGTTTAAGAGCTTGTGATTTGGTGACAGTAGCCAGCTCCTCTATCGTTTTGTTTCTGAAAGGACCACCGGATGCCGTTAGCAATATTTTCTCTATAGGATTATTATTCCCTACTGTAAGACACTGGAATATGGCTGAATGTTCAGAATCAACCGGAAGAATAGGAACATTATGCTCGGCTGCCAAACTTGTTATCAGCTCACCTGCCACAACCAACGTTTCTTTGTTTGCCAAAGCTATAGCTTTTCCGGCTTTTATTGCTGCAATTGTAGGGCGCAAACCGGAATAGCCAACCATGGCTGTTAGAACCATATCAATAGGTTCTGCCTGCACAACCTGTGAAATAGCATCAGCACCAGCCCATACTTTTATAGGCAAATCTTCCAATGCTTCCTTCAGTTCCGGATATTTATTCTCATTAGCAATAACAACAACTTCCGGCATATATTTACGTGCCTGTGTTATCAATAAATCTACACTGTTATTGGCTGTCAAGGCATAAACCTCAAACTTGTCCGGATGTTCGCTTACAACTTCCAGAGCCTGAGTGCCTATCGAACCTGTAGAACCTAATATAGCTAATTGTCGTTTCATACGATTAAAATGAAATATATTCTTCTGGATTTATCGGCATTCCCTTATACCAAAGCTCAAAGTGCAAATGAGGACCTGTCGACAAAGCTCCTGTATTTCCAACCAAGGCGATTGCCTCACCTGCTGCAACATGGTCTCCGGTTTTCTTTAATAAAGCATCGTTATGCTTGTATACCGAAACAAATCCGTTCTTATGCTGCAACTGTATTACGTTTCCAAAATTCGGGTCAAATCCGGCAAAGACAACTGTTCCGTCCAATGTTGCCAATACGCTTTCCTTCGGCGTTGCCACAATATCAATACCGAAATGTCTTATATCAGCCTCAAATGTAGAAGACAAAACTCCATTTACAGGCTTAATAAAAAATACACTGTTTGGCAAAGATGGATTTGCATCAAGCGCAGTCAAACTATACTTTTCTTCTTCCTCAAATTGTTTTACAAATTCTGTTTCTGCTTTTCCGCGTGGAATCTCAAAATCGGCATCCACGTGTGCCATAGAATCTATTTGCTTTATAGAATCCAGTTTCACATCGCCGGATATAATCTGTGTCACATTTTCCAGATATAACTGCTGAACGAGCAGCATTCTCTCCAAAGAATCAGCGCGAAGAGTATTTTGCATGATTTCTTTACGTACTTCCACATCCAGATATCCCGGCAAATAATTTCGGATAGGAGTCTTTATGATTATAAAAGCTGTAAAAGATATCAAAAAGAAAACGAAAACAGAAAATGATATAAATGCTGATAATTGCGACAATCTGAAAGACCAAACTTCTTCCAAAGTGTCCTCATTAATAAACGAAAGCTTATACTTGAAACGTATCTGCTTCCAAAAAGATTTAAATCCTCTCTTTTTCTTATTCTTCTTCAAAGCCATTTCTCACACTTTTATCTTTACAAATCCAGTAATCCTGCAGGCAATGATACGGACATTATTTTCTTCTCATGATCAACATCCGAAATCAAATCCTCGGCAGCAGGCAAAAGAAGTTCTTCCCCGTCATGGTCTATCTGAAGCAAGACATTCATTGTTGTTTCATCAACATCAACAATCGGTCCTAAATCTCCATGATTTTTATCCACTACATGATAACCGATAAAATTATCCCACGAAATATCACCTATTATACTATCCTCATCAACTTCATCAAGGGAATAATAAACTTCCTTATTGACAAACTCACGTGCATCAGCTTCACTATCTATACCCTCAAGCTTGACTAGTATAGAAGAATCTGATTTATAACGATAATCTTCAATAAAAAAAGGAACCAGAATTCCATTCATATCACAAATGATATAAGGATCATCAGATTCATCAAACACATCGCATTGTGTATTCAATGTAATCTCCCCTTTTATACCATGAGGTTTTGCAAACTGTCCTATTTTAAAAACTTCTTCCCTTGAAATCATTATAAGATAATTTTATATACGAGTAATACGGGCACCAATCTTGTTAAGACGCAAGTCTATATTCTGATACCCTCTGTCAATCTGGTCGATATTGTTTATACGGCTGGTTCCTTCAGCGCTCATTGCCGCAATCAGAAGTGCAATTCCGGCACGGATGTCAGGAGAAACCATTGTTGATGCTCTAAGTTTGAACCTGTTTCCCAAACCGATAACTGTTGCTCTATGCGGGTCACACAAAATAATCTGGGCGCCCATGTCAATAAGTTTGTCCACAAAGAACAATCTGCTCTCAAACATTTTCTGATGAATAAGAACACTGCCGACAGCCTGAGTTGCAACAACTAGGAAGACACTGAGCAAGTCCGGAGTCAATCCCGGCCACGGAGCATCTGCAATTGTCATAATTGAGCCATCTATGAATGTATCAATTTCATAAGAATCGTGAGTCGGTATATGAATATCATCTCCACGCTGCTCAACAGTTATGCCCAATCTCCTGAATGCTTCAGGAATAATTCCAAGCTTATCATATCCTGTGTTCTTAATAAGAATATCAGAACCGGTCATAGCTGCCATACCGATAAAACTGCCGACTTCAATCATATCCGGCAATATTGTATGTTCCGTGCCATGCAACGATTTCACACCTTCAATAGTCAACAGATTTGAGCCGACACCGGAAATTTGCGCGCCCATTTTGTTGAGCATCGACGACAACTGCTGCAGATAAGGCTCGCATGCCGCATTATAAATTGTAGTTTTACCTTCAGCCAGAACTGCAGCCATAAGGATGTTTGCAGTACCCGTAACAGACGCCTCATCCAAAAGCATATAAGCGCCCTTCAGTTTGTCTGCCTTTATTTCATATACCTGTCGAGTCGCATCATAATTGAAATCTGCGCCCAAACGCTGAATACCAACGAAGTGAGTATCCAGTCTTCGGCGGCCAATCTTGTCTCCACCCGGTTTCGGGATAAGAGCTTTTCCAAAACGGGCAACCAACGGACCAACAATCATAACGGAACCTCTCAATGAACCACTCTTTCTCAAAAAGTCTTCAGTGTTCAGATAATCCAAATCTACATCATCTGCCTGAAAAGAATATGAGTCAATTCCAAGACGTTCCACCTTTACACGCATATCGCGCAAAAGCTGTATCAGATTATTTACGTCCAATATATCCGGGACATTATGTATAATTACCTTCTCAGCAGTAAGTAAAACGGCACAAATCACCTCCAATGCCTCATTCTTGGCGCCCTGAGGTACAATCTCACCATTCAGCTTACAGTTTCCTTCGATAATAAATGAACTCATCTGGTCTTACGTGTAAAATTCTTCTTGTTATTATTGTTTCTGGCAAGCAATTCTTTACTTTCCAAAAGTTTATGAACTTCCTCATCCAAAATGATTTTTCCGTCTGAAAGTTCATCCAAATCTTTGAATATTTTTTTATCGTCAACAGTTTCCTTATTCCATGTAAGGAAAGATTTCTTCATCTGAGTAGCGAGCAACTTGATAAGCTGGTCTTTTTCATTTCCTTCTTCAAATTCAGTTGCTTTCTTAATCATTAATTCCAAAGTCTTTCCGTAGTGACGATAACGGATTCGAGAATTATTGTAAGGGATTCGTGGAGGGCGTGTATATAAGTCCTCTTTCTTTACAATCTCATACGGGTAATCTATATCCAGCTTAAAGTCGGACATTATAGCCAAATGATCCCAAAGGATATGTTTGAAGTCATTCACATCACGAAGATGAGGAAACATATTACCCATAACATTTATGATGGTGTTGGCACAGCGCTTACGCTCTTCACGGTCTTCTATCGTTACGCAATAATCTACCATATTCTGGATGTTACGACCATATTCCGGCAACACCAATCTTTTCTGTTCTGTATTATATTTCATCAGTTTTATTCATTTTTCAATTTGCAAATATAGTGAAAGGCGAGTGCAGAACAAAATAAATAACTTGTTTTTGATTTTGTTAAGCCGAGCCGCATCCTATATTATCTAAATATAGCGAAAGGCGAGTGCATAACAAAATAAAAAGCTTGTTTTTGATTTTGTTATAAAGAAGTGTATTTTACATTAAGAAACTGTTAATCATATTTAAACCTATCCCATCCCAATCAGCGCAACGTCTTGAAATGTAAAATATAAAAACTAATCGACAGAGCCAGCAGTATAAGCAGTGCCTTCAGCCAAATATAATCCACAAGATAATAAGCCGCGTATAAAATTGTAATCCACACCAGCGACACCGATATAAATTTAATTCTCAACGGAATAGCCTTATGCTCTCTGAAATTCATTATATACGGACCTAATTGCGGATGGGAAATCAACTTTCCGTACAAACGTGGAGAACTTCTGAACAGCAAAGCTGCAGACAATAACAGAAAAGGAGTTGTAGGCAATAATGGTACAAATATTCCTACAACTCCCAATATACAAAATAATACTCCGAATATTACTAATATATATCTAACCATTGTACTCATGATGCAAACTTACACAAAAATATGTTTGCACAGAACACAACTATCAGTTATTCATTGAATCAATCACTTCTTTGTTTATTTTGCGTACTGCATCTTCATTTATCTTAATCACTTTTCGGTCGTAAGTCATCAGACCATTTACCTCACCTTCAACATCAGTTGTCTGAGTATATACTGCAGCAGAGAAACCTTTCTTAACCAAAGTCTTCAACTCCTTGGCATATTTCACATATTCGGCAGTCACCTCATCGCTGCTCTTGAACTGGATATAACCCCAGTTACGGTTGTTCCACCACAAATGACCATCCAAAGCAAGACCGATACCGCCATATTCGCCCAAAACATTCACGCGCATAGGATCAGCCAAGTACATTTCCGGACCAGGATAGTTATGCAAATCCAAGATATCACCACAAGCTCGGTGGTTACCGCCACTGGCAGGGTTTACCAAACGTGAAGGATCATAAGCTTCAGTCCATGCAACAACCTTTTCAGTATCAAATTGTCCCCATGCTTCATTAAACGGAACCCAAACAACAACAGAAGGATTTGACATACACAAGTTCATTATTTCTTTCCATTCTGTGTAGAAATTTGAAATTGATTCCTGAGTTCTGTTCTTATCTGTTCCGGCATTGTATTCACGTGGTCCCCACTGATTTCCCATATCACCGCTTGGCATATCCTGCCATACAAGAATACCTTCACGGTCGCAATGATAATACCAGCGAGCAGGCTCAACTTTCACATGCTTACGGATCATATTGAATCCCCAATCCTTAGTTTTCTTGATATCATAAAGCAATGCTTCGTCAGTTGGAGCTGTGTAAAGTCCGTCTGGCCACCATCCCTGGTCAAGTGGACCATACTGGAACAAAGGTTTATTGTTCAAGCACATTCTGTAGATTCCGGCAGCATCTTTCTGAACAGAAATCTTACGGAATGCTGTATATGATTTCACTTCATCTTTCTGTTTACCAAGAAGAGTTACTTTCATATCATAAAGATACGGATTCTCAGGTGACCACCATTCTGCATCTTTAACCTGCAGACGCATTTCCTGTCCCTGAACGCCCTGAGCTGTAGCAACTACTTTATTGTTCTTGTCTGAAATCTGAACTTCAACAATATCTGTTACTGAAGACTCAGATGTAGAAACAGTAACACCAACAACTGAATTATCCACATCCGGAATTGCCTTAATCGCAGTTATATGATTTGAAGCTACAGGTTCCAACCAAACAGTCTGCCAGATTCCTGTAACCGGAGTGTACCAAATACCTTCAGGCTTTGCCACCTGTTTTCCGCGAGGCTGAAATCCTGCATCACTTGGATCCCAAACTCTCACTGTCAATTTCTGACCTTTCTGACCTTTAAGATATGGAGTTATATCAAAAGAGAATGGAGTATATCCACCTTTGTGCGAACCAATAAGAATATCGTTGACAAACACATCGGCTTTCCAATCCACAGCTCCGAAATTCAGAATTATATTCTTGTTCTTCCATGAAGAAGGTATATCAAATGTTCTTTTATACCACAATTCGTTATCTGTTCCTACTGTTTTCTGCACACCGGAAAGAGATGATTCCACTGCAAAAGGAACCAGGATATTTCCATCATAAGCAGTTGGTTCAACACCGCCTTTGGCTCTGATTGCATATTCCCACTCTCCATTCAGATTAGACCATTCTCCACGCACCATCTGCGGACGTGGATATTCCGGTAATACTTGTTTTGGATTTACAGTTTCAGACCATTCTGTCTTGATTTTGTCGCCAGCGGGTTGCCATTGTGCCTGAGAGGCAAAAGCACACAATAATGCTCCACATAATAATAGAATTCTTTTCATGATATTATAATTTGAGGTTTTATGTTATACAAAAGTAACAAAAAACATAAATGTGAAAACAAATACATCTAAACTAATTTTATTTTTCACCGATATAACCAATGATAAAAATACATCCGAACCCACCTCAACGTGGGGCCGTATATAATTCAAAATATATACGGCCCCACGAACTGCTGGGACTATATATATTTCAACACATATCAGAAAGGATATCCAACAGCAAAATGCCAGGCAAAATCTCTTTTTAAATTAGGATTGATAATAGCCCAGCGTCCTTTTCCAGTAAGCTGAGGGTTGTAGGCTTTCATACCTGTATCAAAACGAAGGAGGAAGAAATCAAAGTCAACGCGCAATCCCAGTCCGTAAGCCACAGCTATTTCCTTATAAAAACGGGAGAAGTCGAAATTGGCTCCTACATGATAGCCGTCATCATGGAACTTCCAAATGTTACCGGCATCAACATATGCTGCCATTTCAAATTTCCAGAAAAGCTTTGTTCTATATTCCAAATTAACATCGAGACGCATATCTCCTACTTGGTCGGCAAACGAAGCTGCCTGTTTCAGACTCATACTTCCGGGACCAAGAGTTCGAACTGACCAACCTCGCACACTGTTTGCTCCTCCGGAAAAATAACTACGTTCGAATGGCAGCATCTTTGTATTTCCATAAGGATATCCAACTCCCACACCAACATGGAAAGCTACTTTATTTCGGGCATCAAGAACAAAACTCTTGCTGAAATCCAAATCCACCTTTGTAAATTGGCTATATGGTGTGCCGAAACACTCATACAAACCATCTGCATTTTTAGATGCGCCGGACAACTTTGACACGGCATAAAGTAAGTTACCCGCCATTTCAAATGACACACGCAATGAATGTGTATCTTTCAATCTGTTTTGAGGATTATAATTACTGAAAGAGTAAGTATAACCTGTACCCATCACAAACTGGTCAGTAAAATTATACAGTCTGGTAGATTCCGGAAGTTCATTTTTGAAATCACTGTCTATTTTAGGAAGAGACACATAATCTATATCCAGAAGTTTGAATACATGACGTGCCAGAGTGTTGCGTCTGTCCTGCCATATATAACTCCATCCTCCGGAAAGAATTGCACGCTGATATTCCGGTCTGGTCTGGAAACTATAGCTCAACTTAAATTCTGTTGTAGCACGCAAGCGTCTTTTTACTTTCTCGCTTATAAACGGGAACACAAAGCTAGGGAATGTCAATCCTGTTTCGGCACTCATCTCCCAATAACTTCCTATACTGTTGTCAGATGAACCCAAAGATTCATATGCTCCTCTGATTTTTGCCGAGAAAGTTTCTGAACCTTTGAATATATTACGATGCTGATAATTCACACTTGAAGCAAATCCTAAATCTCCGGCAGAGTTCGTTCCTTCAAGGTCAACACCAAAACTCTGTGTCTTTGCCGGAGTTGTAAGAATCATACAGTCCAGTTTCATAGTGTCATTCTGCTCAACCTCATTAAAACGGACATTAATATTCTTCAATGCACGCAAACGTGAAAAAGCAGAGTAAGTCTGTTCCACCAGATTCTCATTATACAATCGTCCGGGCTGAATATACACACTACGGCGTAACACAGACGGACGCACGGAATGATTCCTGTTTCCATATATTATATTCACCCCGTTATACAAAACTGTATCTGAATTGGCAAATAATGAATCAAGATCGACAAGCGACAACGGATCGTAATCTGTCAGCACTTTTACTTCCCTGACATAATACTGCTTATGCTGAGTGTCTTCAACCTTTCCATCCTGACGGACATGACGATACGGTTTCAACAACATTTCCAAATCTACAATATCCTTATTGTAAGAGCTGTCAGCCAAATATGCCAGATTATCTCTATTAAAAGCGTAATAACCGTGACGGCGCAAAAGTGAAGTTATTCGCTGACGTTCTTGGTCCAGCATGTCACGGTCAAAAAGGCAGCTGTCTTTTATCAATGATATATATTCATCCTGCTGTGAACGGAAAGCTTCAACCAACTTTGGACGTTTCGGAGCTTCCAACCTTGCAATACTGTCAATCTTCGTATCATTTAGGTTCATCCTGTAATTGACAATTCGATATGGCTCATTGCTTTTCACAAAATAAGTAACAATCGCCTTCTTTCTGCGTGATGTATCAATCTCGGATGTCACCTTGGCATGGGCAAAACCTTTATTCACGAGAAAACGCTCCAGTTCGTCAACGGACTGTTCCACAAGCGTTGTATCAAGTATTACAGGCGGCTCGCCCATTCTGCGGAGCTGCTTGTTCACCCAGTTTTTTTCGTTCTTGCCGGACCAGCTATACAGATACAACTGCCATTTCATCAAGCCAAACACCTTGAAGTTTGCCTGCTGCCTGACATAGTCCTTCAAATCAGAAGCCTTATAGTGTTTGTTATCTGATACGATTTTGACTTCATCCAGCAAATATTCATTATCACCCACGAATTTTGTAGGATGACACGAAGCCAGACAAAGCAAACAAATCAATAATATTTTACTATAAAGCAACAGATTTTTCATATCATCAATAAAGCTACAAATTTACTGGATTTCCAATAAATTCCCGTATTTTTGTCTCATAAATAAAGTTTTCAGATTTTGCAAGCTTGTGGCACAGTCAACGAGAAGTCAAGAGGACAATTCGGCAAAAGCTTTATGACGATTATATTCCTTGTCAACTTGTATCTGTAGCCTTGTCAACTTAAAAAAGATAACGATGATTAGCAAAAACAAAATAAAACAAATCAAAGCTCTGGAATTGAAAAAATTCCGTAACGAAGAAAAACTGTTCGTAGCAGAAGGCAACAAACTTGTAGCCGACATGCTTCCGGCTTTTGAGTGTAAATTTCTTATTGCCAAACCGTGCTGGATGGCAAACCAAGGAGATATAAATGCGGCAGAGCTTGCTGTTGCCGAAGACGATGATATACGCAAGGTGAGTTTTCTTAAGAATCCTCAGGATGTTCTTGCCGTATTCAAACAACCGGAGTGGGATTTGAATGAGGTCGATGCTTCACGCAGCCTTGTTCTGGCACTGGACGGAATTCAAGACCCGGGAAATCTGGGTACGATTATCAGACTTGCTGACTGGTTCGGCATCGAGCATATTGTATGCAGCACCGACACTGCCGATGTATTCAACCCTAAAACAGTTCAGGCAACAATGGGCGCACTGGCTCATGTAAAAGTTCATTATACAGATTTGAAAACCTTCATCCTGACTCAGAAAGAAAACAATATTCCGCTTTACGGAACTTTCCTCGACGGAGAAAATATGTACCAGAAAGAGCTGACAGCTCACGGCATAATTGTTATGGGAAATGAAGGAAACGGAATCAGCGATGAAATAAAACAGACTATAGACAACAGACTCTTTATTCCGAGCTTTCCACCGGAACGTGAAACAGCTGAATCTCTGAACGTAGCAATTGCAACATCAGTGATTTGCGCCGAGTTCCGCAGACGTGCACTTATGAATATCCAGTAAAAGCAAACGGATTGGCTTTCCTTCAAGCGGAAGTTGCAAATCCAAATATGATGAAAGAAGAGAAGAAAAACTTTCCCAATCCGGATTTTTCTTCTCTTCTTTCATTTTCAAAAGAATATTATTTATTTCTGAAATATCAAAATCAGCAGGAAGCGGCAACAAAATTCCGTCATAAAATTCTGTTCCTGCTATTTCTTCTTCAAGAGGAAACACTCCGTTCAGGATGTTGCTGCCGGACGACAATTCAACATAATGCAAACGAAGCATTCTGTGATAGAACACGAAATGTGAAGCGAATCTTTTCATTGAACAACCTGTTTAGGCAATTTGTCTGCAGCTTTCGGAGTCTGCGAACCATAATTATATCTGAAAAGGCTCATACTGTCCAAATATACCTTGTAATAATCCATATCAGCGTTGTCCAGTCTGATAGAACCATAAACCCTCTTGATTCGGCGGGTTGCTACACTTTTCAGTACTGTCTTATGGAAACCATCTTTATTTATACGGTCGGTAACAGTAACCGATGTATCTCCCTGCTCGACAGTAATGCGTATTTCCGGACGGCTTTTCATATGCTTGTCCAATCCCCAGACATTCATACCCAGAACAAAAATACTGCCGGACGGGAATTGCTCGGATGGACGTATATCAAACGTAGTTCCGTTGAACAAAGCATTTGCCGAAAACCTGAAATATGAACGGCGTGGCCAAATATCTACAGAATCTTTCTTGGAACTGCCGGAAATCGGGTCTGCCGGAATATCACCCATTTCATCTGCACGCTTATCCAAATCATCAATCATGCGGTTAAAGACGCCCATATAAATATCCATATTGCGTCCGTACCACATTATCGAACTGTCATATTCCGCCTGGGTAATATTGTATTTACGGAAAACAGACTCATACAAAGCCTGTTTCATTGTATCAGACTTATATGTATCATAGTCCATTCCAATCATCGCCTCTGCCAGATACATATCTGTCATAACTTTCTGCATGTCTTTCTCAGAAAGAATACCTGACGGAACTCTGCTGCACGATACATGCATTACAGACATCAACAACGGAATACAATATTTCAGCCACACCTTAGGCATAATCACTTTTCTTCGTTAGACAAACTCTTTGACAACGTGTGACGGTAGAACAGAAGCAGAGAAAAAACACCGACACAAATAGCCGAATCAGCCAAATTGAATATTGGTCTGAAGAAAATAAATTCCTGACCTCCCCATATCGGAAGCCAATCCGGAAACGTTGTTTCAATCAGAGGGAAATAGAACATATCGACAACCTTGCCGTGAAGCCACGACGCATAACCGCCTTCCTCAGGCATAAATGTTGCCACTTGTCCATAACTATGGTTAAATATAACTCCATAAAATATAGAGTCTATTATATTACCCATCGCTCCGGCAAGAACCATTGAAACGCAAGCTATAAAACCAAACTTATAGTTAGCTTTCACCAGTTTATACAGATAATAACCGATAAAACCAACTGCCACTATACGAAACAATGTAAGAAAAAGTTTGCCAATAACTTCTATTCCAAATGCCATTCCCGGATTTTCTGTGAAATACAGATAGAACCATGGAGTAATCTCTATACTTTCATGTAGTTGGAAATGGGTTTTAATCCAGATTTTCAATACCTGGTCTAAAAGAAGGAGCAGTATTACAATCAACACTGCTCCCCAACCTTTTGATATCTTCATTTATTTTACGCCTCCTTGTTTTGCTTCAATACTTAATGTTGCATGAGGCACGGCACGTAATCTTTCTTTCGGAATAAGCTTTCCGGTTTCACGACAAATACCGTATGTTTTGTTTTCGATTCTGACCAAAGCAGCCTGCAAGTTCTGAATGAACTTCATCTGGCGCTGAGCCAAACGGCCTGCTTCTTCCTTTGACAATGTTGCAGCACCTTCTTCCAATACCTTGAATGTTGGAGATGTATCTGCTATATCATTACCGTCGGAATTGGTTACACCGCCCCTCAACAATTCATAATCTCTCTTTGCAACTTCTAATTTCTCTAATATAATTGCACGAAACTCCTCAAGTTCCGCATCAGAGTATCTTGTTTTTTCTGACATGGTATTTATTTATTTTAGGTTGAACAATAAAATCAAAAGAAAGGTTTCTGAAAATATATAATATCCATAAGCCTTTCTTTATTTACTTGCAAAGATAATATAATTATTGTATTTACAACTTTTAGAAGTGAAAATTCCCAATTTAGGCAAAAAAAATCCGAATACCGATTTTTATACGGTATTCGGATTGTATATAAAGTTGACTCTTCAACTAATTGTTATGCTTTTTCAACCTTAACAAGTAGTTTGAAATCTTCGAAATCCAATTCCACTGCATCGCTTACTGCTTCATCTGCAATTTCGATAGACGCTGCCAATACCTGATTTGAGATGTATTCTTTATATTCAGCTACTGCTGCATCCATTGCTTCGTTTGAAAGGATTGTGATATTAACCTTGTCTGTAATATCAAAGCCACTGCTCTTACGGATATTCTGAACACGGTTAACCAATTCGCGAGCCAAACCTTCTTTGCGAAGTTCTTCTGTAACTGTAATATCCAAAGCCACTGTCAAACGGCCTTCGTTAGCAACCAACCAGCCCGGAATATCTTCAGAGATGATTTCAACATCAGCACGTTCAATTACAGCTTCCTGTCCTTCAACGTTCAATGTGAATGTTCCGGCCTTTTCGAATGCGTTGATATCATCCTGGCTCATCTGCTGGATTGCAGCAGCCAAGGCTTTCATAATCTTACCATAACGCGGGCCGAGTTTCTTGAAGTCCGGTTTGATTTTCTTGACAAGGATTCCGGCTGTATTGTCAACGAATTTCATTTCCTTGACGTTAACCTCGTTAAGAATCAAAGCCTTCACAGCGTCGATGCTTTCCTGCTGGTGAGCGTCCAATACAGGAACCATCAAAGTCTGAAGCGGCTGGCGAACCTTGATATTAACCTTACGACGCAAAGCCAAAACCATTGAAGAAATGCTCTGTGCCATCTGCATGCGTTCTTCCAGGTCTTTGTCTATCAACTCTTCGTTGCAAACCGGGAAGTCTGCCAAGTGAACAGACTCTGCAGTTTCACGTCCTGTTACAGAAACCAAGTCGCGATACAACTGGTCTGCATAGAAAGGAGCAATTGGAGCCATCAACTTAGATACAGTTTCCAAGCAAGTATATAATGTCTGGTAAGCAGACAACTTATCTTCTGTCAATCCACCACCCCAGAAACGGCGACGGTTCAAGCGAACATACCAGTTACTCAAGTTGTCGTTGACGAAATCAGAGATTGCACGACCGGCACGTGTCGGTTCGTAGCTTTCCAGATATGTGTCAACATCCTTAACCAAAGTATTCAGCAATGAAAGAATCCAGCGGTCGATTTCCGGACGCTTGTTCCATTCCACATCAGCCTGTGAATAGTCGAATCCATCCACGTTAGCATACAATGCAAAGAATGAATATGTATTATATAATGTACCGAAGAATTTACGACGAACTTCTTCAACACCTTCAACGTCGAACTTAAGGTTATCCCATGGAGAAGCGTTTGTAATCATATACCAACGCAATGGGTCAGAACCATATTTCTCGATTGTTGCGAATGGGTCAACAGCATTGCCCAAGCGTTTAGACATCTTGTTTCCGTTCTTGTCAAGAACAAGACCGTTTGAAACAACAGCTTTATAAGCTACGCTGTCGAATATCATTGTTGCAATTGCGTGCAAAGTAAAGAACCATCCACGAGTCTGGTCAACACCTTCAGCGATGAAGTCTGCCGGATAAACAGTTCTGTTGTCAAGCAATTCCTTGTTTTCGAACGGATAGTGAATCTGAGCGTATGGCATTGCACCTGAATCGAACCAAACGTCGATCAAGTCTGTTTCACGCTTCATCGGTTTGCCGCTTTCAGAAACCAAAGTGATATCATCAACATAAGGACGGTGCAAGTCAATCTTGTCATAGTTTTCCTTATTGTATTCACCCGGAACGAAGCCTTTATCCTTATAAGGATTTGATTCCATCAATCCGGCTGCAACTGCTTTTTCGATTTCGTTATACAATTCCTCAACAGAACCGATGCACTTCTCTTCCTTGCCGTCTTCAGTGCGCCAGATAGGAAGCGGAGTTCCCCAATAACGGCTGCGGCTCAAGTTCCAGTCCTGAAGGTTTTCCAACCATTTGCCGAAACGTCCTGTACCTGTGCTCTGCGGCTTCCAGTTGATTGTGTTGTTAAGTTCAATCATACGTTCGCGGCAAGCAGTAGTGCGGATAAACCAGCTATCCAACGGATAATACAACACTGGTTTGTCTGTACGCCAGCAGTGAGGATAATTGTGGACATGCTTTTCGATACGGAACACACGGTTCTGCGGCTTAAGCATCATACAGATTGAAACATCCAATGTTTCGTCCTTGTCTGTAAGTTCAGGGTCATATGCATTCTTGACGAATCTTCCCTGCCAAGCATCATAGTCAGCAGCATTCATTGAAGAACGTACATAGTCGATATCCAAATCTTCAAGTTTATAGAACTTACCAGTCATATCAACCATAGGACGCATATTTCCGTCTTTGTCCTTAAGCATCAATGCAGGCACGCCGTTAGCTTTAGCCACCTTGTTATCGTCAGCACCAAATGTTGGAGCGATATGCACAATACCAGTACCATCTTCTGTTGTAACGAAGTCGCCAGTGATAACCTTGAATGCACCTTCTCCAGGATTTACCCAAGGAATCAGCTGCTCATATTTCATACCAGCCAACTCAGAACCTTTCCATTCGCCTACAACGCGGAAAGGAACAAGCTTGTCGCCTTCCTTATAGTCTTCAAGTTTAAGGTCGGCAGCTTTAGGATTGAAATAAGCATCCAAACGGTCCTTACCAACAACGGCAGTCATAGGAACGCCTGTATATGGATTATATGTCTGAACTGCAACGTATGTAATTTCCGGACCAACGCAAAGAGCAGTGTTTGAAGGCAATGTCCAAGGAGTAGTTGTCCATGCAAGGAAACAAGGCTCACCGAATCCTTCCATTTCTGGTTTAGGGTCAAGAATACGGAACTGAGCTGTACAAGTTGTATCCTTAACATCACGGTAACAACCCGGCTGGTTCAACTCGTGAGTACTCAAACCTGTTCCGGCTGCCGGAGAATACGGCTGGATTGTATATCCTTTGTAAAGCAAACCTTTCTTGTAAAGTTCCTTCAAAAGATACCAAAGAGTTTCGATGTAGCGGTTATCGTATGTGATATAAGGATTTTCCAAATCCACCCAGTAACCCATCTTTTCTGTCAGGTCAGTCCATTCTTTTGTGAACTTCATGACATCCTTGCGGCAAGCCGCGTTATATTCAGCAACAGAAATCTTCTTGCCGATATCTTCCTTAGTAATGCCCAAAGATTTCTCTACACCCAGCTCAACCGGCAAACCGTGAGTATCCCATCCTGCCTTACGGTTAACGTGGAAACCTTTCATCGTTTTGTAACGGCAGAAAATATCTTTAATTGAACGTGCAATCACATGGTGAATACCAGGCATACCGTTTGCTGAAGGCGGTCCTTCAAAGAATACGAATGAAGGTTTTCCTTCACGGATTTCAAGACTTTTGTGGAAAACGTCGCCGTCCTGCCACTTCTTTAGCATTTCTTTATTCACGTTCGACAAGTCGAACTTCGAATATTCGGCAAATTTCTTACTCATATCGCGATTTTATATATATTCTTTTAAGCGTCGCAAAACTACTGATTTTATTCGGAATAGACAAGAGAGAATAATATTCTGACAGATATTTCGATAAACCAAATAGTTGAAGTAAGATGTTCATGCCTCATTTTATCTGAATTTCCACCTTGAATATATCTTTTCTTTATAGAATATTAGTCTGATTCTATATTGCAAAAGAAAGAACCTTGAAACCGACAATTATTAAAACAGTTTTTCATCGCAATGAAACTTTTTTTCCACATATTATGAAAATCTTTTTTCATATATTATGAAAATTATTTTTCATCAGCATGAAAATTTATTTCCATATATTATGAAAAAAGTTTTTCACGACATAGAATTACGATGAAAATATAATTGCCAGTATATTAACAATATATAGAAATTGTTTTTTTACGCAAATACTATAAAAAAAAATCTCCTTACAAAAGACGGATAGTTCTTCTGTAAGGAGATTATATATGTTTCACAAACTGCTATGGATTCAGAAACAAGGAGGCAAATATCAAATCTTGTCCAAAGAAATGCCTAAAGCTTTGGCAACGCCTTTGCCATAGTTTTCATCAGCTTTCATACAGTTTCTGATGTGGCGAATCTTTATTTCTTCAGGAATATCGCCCATTGCTCTCGCCGTATTCTCGAAAAGCACTTGCTGCTGTGCAGGAGACATCAGGCGGAACAAATCGCCCGGCTGTGAATAATAATCCGAGTCATCTTCCCTGAAATCCCACTGATAAGCTGCGCCGTCGAGTTCCAAAGGCGGTTCTTTATATTCTGTCTGGTGCTGCCATTCACCATAACTGTTAGGTTCGTAACCGAGAGTCGAACCGTGATTTCCGTCCACTCTCATCTGTCCGTCACGATGATATATATTAAGGAAAGGACACTTGCTGCTATTTACCGGAATCTGATAATGGTTTACGCCCAGGCGGTAGCGCTGTGCGTCGCCATAGGAGAACAATCGTCCCTGAAGCATTCTGTCCGGAGAGAAGCTTATTCCCGGAACAACATTTGCAGGATTGAATGCTGCCTGCTCAACATCTGCAAAATAGTTTTCCGGATTACGGTTGAGCTCCATAATTCCGACCTCAATCAGAGGATATTGTTTCTGCGACCATACTTTGGTAAGGTCGAAAGGATTGAACGGGCATTTTGCAGCCTCTTCTTCAGTCATAAGCTGAACAAACATTTTCCATCTTGGGAAATCGCCCTTTTCGATGCTTTCATACAAATCTCTCTGATGACTTTCGCGGTCCTTTCCTATCAGCGCTTCAGCTTCCTGGTCTGTGAGGTTTTTTATTCCCTGCATAGTGTGCAGATGGAATTTCACCCAAGTACGTTTGCCTTCTGCGTTGATAAAAGAGAATGTATGGCTTCCGTATCCGTGCATGTGTCGGTAAGAATAAGGAATACCGCGGTCGCTCATTGTTATTGTCACCTGATGCAAAGCTTCAGGAAGAAGAGTCCAGAAATCCCAGTTATTGCGTGCGCTGCGCATATTGGTGCGAGGGTCACGTTTTACGGCATGATTCAAATCCGGGAACTTAAGCGGGTCGCGAAGGAAGAACACCGGAGTGTTGTTTCCCACCAAATCCCAGTTTCCTTCTTCTGTATAGAACTTCATAGCGAAGCCACGGATGTCACGTTCGGCATCGGCTGCGCCACGTTCGCCGGCAACGGTTGAGAAACGCACGAAAACTTCTGTTTCCTTGCCGACTTTTGAGAAAATGGCAGCCTTGGTGTATGCAGTGATGTCATTTGTCACAGTAAACTTACCGAAAGCGCCCGAGCCTTTGGCATGCATACGGCGTTCCGGAATAACTTCACGGTCAAAATGAGCCAACTTTTCAAGGAACCAAACATCCTGCAATAACATCGGACCACGACGACCGGCAGTTGCCACATTGTGATTGTCTGAAACGGGTGCACCTGATGCACTTGTTAGTTTATTATTTCCCATATAACTTCATTTTAAAGGTGAAACATTTGTAAATCTATTTAATGCTAATTTATCTTCGTCTGTAAGAAATCCGGTTTTGGATTTCAATTCATAAACAGGAAAAGATTTAGGAATTGACAGAGCCTTTTTCATATTCGAAAACATACTTCCGGTACGGAACTTGTAAGTAGTAAATAATAATGTACGCTCCGGAGATATGACTCCTGCTATTTCCTTGCTGAATTCAACCCATTTTTGGTGAGGATGCTGATTGACGACAAACCATCCGCAAGTCCAGCAACCGGAAATCAGGAAATCTACTTCTTTAAGTTTATCCTTGTTGAAATCAGAAACAGCACTTAAGCTGACACTGAAACCTTGCGACCACAGATACATTGCTATCTCACGAGCGTAAAAAGCTGTTTTCCCTTTATGACTGTAATACAAAACCGCTACTTTCATAATCTTTTTTCCAAAAGTAGGAAGAGGTGCTGCTTCATACATTATTTTAATAACTCATTTTTCCGATAACATCTATAGGTTTTAACGATAAATAGAGCAAATGCATAGTTACCGGCTGTGGTGATTTAAACAGATTACTTAAAAAACTTCAACAAATACGTTGTTTTTCAAAAAATAATAAATTACCTTTGCCCGTCGAATATAAAAACATAAGGATTAAAATGATTGATAAAATAAAAGCGCTACTCCAGGAAGTAGAAAATATAACAGCTGCAAATGCTGAAGAACTGGAAGCTTTGCGTATCAAATACCTCAGCAAAAAAGGGGAAATCTCTATGTTGATGAATGATTTCCGCAACGTACCGGCAGAACAGAAACGTGAAGTTGGTATGTTCATTAACAAACTGAAGGAAACTGCTCAGAACAAAATAAACGAATTGAAAGAGGGTTTTGAAAATGCCCAGACTTCGAACGACGAGATTGACCTGACACGCACTTCTTATCCTATCAACTTAGGAACACGTCATCCTTTGTCATTGGTTAAAAAAGAAATTTGCGATATTTTCGGTCGTTTGGGTTTCAGCATAGCTGAAGGTCCGGAAATTGAAGATGACTGGCATGTGTTCTCTTCTTTGAACTTCGCTGATGACCATCCAGCTCGTGATATGCAGGATACTTTCTTTATCCAGCATCAGCCGGATGTATTGCTTCGTACGCATACTTCATCTGTTCAGTCAAGAGTTATGGAAAAGCAGGAACCGCCTATCCGTATCATCTGTCCGGGACGAGTATACAGAAATGAAGCTATTTCATATCGCGCACACTGTTTCTTCCACCAGGTTGAAGCTTTGTATGTAGATAAGAATGTTTCTTTTGCAGATTTGAAACAGGCACTTTTGTTCTTCGCCAAAGAAATGTTTGGTGCTGAAACTAAAATCCGCCTGCGTCCATCATATTTCCCATTTACAGAGCCATCTGCCGAAATGGATATTTCATGTAACCTTTGCGGTGGTAAAGGATGTGCGTTCTGTAAGCATACCGGCTGGGTTGAAATCCTGGGATGTGGTATGGTTGACCCTAATGTTCTTGAAAACTGCGGAATCGACAGCAAAGTTTATTCAGGATATGCATTAGGTATGGGTATCGAACGTATTACAAACCTTAAATATCAAGTAAAAGATTTACGTATGTTCTCAGAGAACGATATACGTTTTCTGAAACAATTTGAATCAGCCAATTAAAATTGCAACCTAAATCATTTTACCACCCCGGACCACTAACCATGGTCCGGGGAAACACACACGTAAAATGAATATGGTTGCCAGCTTGGCTTGATAAAACAGAAGAGAAACTGATAGGTTTTTTATTGCAAATAAACCTGTCAGTATTTTTTTTGTTTATTTGCGCCGTTTGTTTATCTTTGGATAAAATAGAAAAACAAACAAAAAGACGATAATCATGCGCAAACAAGAACGATATAAAGGTATTCTTGAATGGTTTCAGGCAAATGTGCCGACAGCAGAAACCGAATTGCATTATGAAAACCCTTACCAATTGCTTGTTGCCGTAATACTTTCGGCACAATGCACCGACAAACGTGTCAACCAAGTCACCCCTGCCCTTTTCGAGGCTTTTCCCGAGCCGGAAGTTTTGGCAGAAAGCACTCCGGAAGTTGTGTTTGAATATATCAGAAGCGTTTCATATCCCAACAACAAAGCTAAGCATCTTGTAGGAATGGCAAAAATGCTTGTGGAGCAGTTCAACGGTGAAATTCCTTCGGACATAAAAGATTTGCAGAAGCTGCCCGGAGTTGGTAGAAAGACAGCAAATGTAATTGCCTCAGTAATATTTGACAAACCAGCCATGGCTGTGGATACTCATGTTTTCCGTGTTTCAAACAGACTTGGACTGACAAACAACAGCAAAACTCCGCTGGAAACGGAAAAAGAACTGGTAAAGAATATTCCCGAAGAACTTATTCCAATCGCACATCATTGGCTGATATTGCACGGACGATATATTTGTCTGGCACGAAAACCAAAGTGTGAAGAATGTGGACTGGTGAAATGGTGCAAATATTTCATGAGTAAAAAAGGATGAAAGAATATGCAAAAGATATCATCATTGTTGTGCTAACCTTAATCTTAGCATGCATCTCCGTAAGCTACTTTTTCGGTTTCCTCAAAAAAGAGAAACAAACGGAGAAAGAAGATATTTTTTGCCTGATTCCTGAAGATTATACATCTATACTTTCCGTAAACAAACCGGGACAACTGCGCCACATGGTGCTGGAAAAAGAAAACGGCAACTGCATTTTCCGCAAATATATTCCGGAAGTTTTCATAAAACTGATAATGTATTATGATTTCAAGTATATGCTATTGTCGTTCCACAAAGAAGGTGTTGTCTGTTATATTCAAGCAAACAACGGGAAAAGGAAAGAAATAGAAAGAATTATTTCGGAAAGTTTCCTTCCTTTCTATGCGCCTCAGGAAGAAAAGAAATATGGAATAGATTTCAAATATTATCCAAACGAAGGAAGTTCATTTCTTGGCTGTTATCATCACAATGGTCTATGGATTGCCAGTTTCAGCAAAAAGCTTCTGAATGATGTGGCACGCCGGCAGCTTGCCGGATATAAAGATGAGTCGGCAAATCCTATTTCAACTTCAAGGAAAGAATTCGATAATAAAGCTACTGCTAATTTTATTGTTCCGGCTAACGAATGGCATATGAAACTGGCGAAAGGCGATACTGTCATTTGGGAATATCCGTCTTCTACTATTAATATGGATATTTTCACCAGTGAAGGAAATCTGTGCTCGTTCTGCTCTTTTCCTTGCTCTGTGCCTAATGACAGCATATACACTTCGCTTGGAGATTCAATAGCCGGAAAATTAAAACTATATTTTCCGGACATCGAGTTAACTCCTCAAACTACATCCGACAGGAAACAGATATACATTACTTTATGTACTCCGTTGTAAGTTGCAATCCGTCGTATGCAAAACTTACATTTTCGGGCAATAGTTTTTCTTCTTCGGCATGCAATCCCATACGATGACTTATATGCGTGATGTATGCATGCTTAGGCGCAAGGTTTGATATATGCATAAGCGCAGACTCAAGACCTTGGTGAGAAATATGCCTTTCATCTTTCCTCAGAGCATTTATGACTAAGATATCCAGGTTCTGCAATTTGGAATATTCACTCTCGGGCAAAGTCTTCATATCTGTTATATATGCAAAATTTCCTATACGGAAGCCGAGAATGGGCAAACGGGCATGCATAACTCTTATCGGGATAATTTCCAATGAACCGATATGGAACGGAGCTTCGGATATGTTATGCAGAACGAGGTTTGGAACTCCGGGATATTTATTCTCCCTGAATACATATGGAAGACGGATTCGGATAGCCTCACAAACATTGGCTTCGGCAAATATCGGCATATCCTTGAATCTGCAGAAAGGACGTAAATCGTCCAAGCCGCCGACATGGTCGTAATGTTCATGGGTTAGCAGCACTGCATCAATCGGCTTGCTTATATATTTCAGTGCCTGGATATAGAAATCAGGGCCACAATCTATCATTACGGAAGTATTTCCTTCCTCAATCAAAACAGACGAGCGAAGGCGTTTGTCTTTTGCGTCATTGCTTTTGCATACGCAACAGTCACAAAGCAGTTCCGGCACTCCTGTCGAAGTGCCGGTTCCTAGAAATGTTATCTTCATTATACAATGTATTTAACCTCTGGCATCAGTTCTATTCCAAAACGGTCGTTTACGGCAGTGCGGATACTTTCTGCAACCAGAGCAATTTCATCGCCGGTTGCTCCACCATAATTCACCAGAACCAAAGCCTGTTTCTCATATACTCCAACTTCACCATGACGCTTGCCTTTGAATCCGCATTGCTCGATAAGCCAGCCTGCAGGAACTTTCACTTTTCCTTCCGAAACCGGATATGACGGTATTGTCGGATAAAGAGCTTTAAGTTTGTCGAATTGTTCAGCCGGGATAACAGGATTCATAAAATAGCTTCCGGCATTGCCCAGTTCCGACGGATCAGGAAGTTTTTCCCTTCGGATTGCAATAACAGCATCGCGCACAGACTGGAGCGTTGGCTGAACATCTGAGAACTTCTCTTTCAACTGTCCGTAGTCCAAAGAGAAAGATTCTTTTTTAGATAATCTGATATTTACGTATGTTACGATATGCGGATCAAGATGCGGATTCTTGAAACGGCTGTTGCGATATGAATAATCGCAGTCGGAAACAGAGAAGCAAACCTTTTCGAATGTCAGCTGATTCCATGCTTCGACTGATTCTATTACATCTTTTATCTCAACGCCATATGCTCCGATATTCTGGACAGCAGCAGCTCCGGTTTCTCCAGGAATAAGAGATAAATTCTCTATTCCGAACCATCCTTTTGAAACAGCAAAGGCAACAACGTCGTCCCACAATTCGGCTGCGCCGACACGAATCACCACATGATCGTCATCTTCACTCACAACATTTATTCCTTTTATTGCCGAATGAAGAATTATACCATTATAGTCGTTAATGAAAAGCAGATTGCTTCCACTTCCTATATGTGTAGAAAGACATTCCTGAAAATATTCGTCATGCAGAATCTTTTCCAGTTCTTCTTCTGTTTCATACTCCATAAACCAACGAGTCTTTACAGGAAGATGGAAAGTGTTATGTTGTTCCAATGAGTAGTTCTGTTCTATTCTCATAATATTCTAGTTATAGTATCTTTGACTGCTACTTCATTTAACGACTTCTGATATTTCTCCGCTAACCGAATTCATTATAAAACCACGGACAACAATATCCGAAGGAATAAGCGGATGGTGCTGAACCAAATCTACAGATTCTTTCACTGCACTTTCTGTGTCGTCGAAACCGCTAAGCCATGATTCAAAGTCTATTCCGCAATAGCGCATCATTTCTATATGGTCTTCAGAAATGCCACGTTCCTTCATATGCTTTATCATCATACTGCTGTCCATATGCTGAACGCCACAATCAGTATGGCCGATAATCATAACCTCTTCCACACCCAACTCATATATTGCAACCAAAAGGCTTCGGATTACACTGTCGAATGGCTGCGAAATAACACCACCGGCATTCTTTATAATTTTCACATCACCGTTGCGAAGTCCAAGAGCTGCTGGCAGAAGCTCTGTCAGACGAGTGTCCATACATGCAACTATTGCTATTTTCTTGTCAGGATACTTGTTAGTGATATATTTCTCATATCCTTTATTAGCTACAAACTCTTTATTGTACTTAAGCAAATCTTCTATCATAATCGCAAATTTTCCGCAAACTTACAAAAAAAGAGGTATTGCTTAACTTAAAAGGCTTTCTTATCTTTGCAAAAATTTTATAAAGCAATGATACAATCAATGACTGGGTTCGGCAAGGTTACAGCCGAACTGCCTTCGAGAAAAGTAACCGTTGAGATCAAGGCTTTGAACAGCAAACAGCTGGATTTGTCAACTCGTATTCCTGCTATCTACAGAGAGAAGGAAATGGCTGTCAGAAGCCTTTTGATGCAAGCTCTGGAAAGAGGAAAAGTTGAGTTTAGCATATATATCGAATCAATTGGAAAAGATTCTTCTGCTCAGATAAACCAGGAAGCAGTTGCAGGATATTATGCCCAATTGAAAGAGATTTCTGAAAAACTTGGAATAGAAAAACCTAGCAGCTGGGCTGAAATGCAACAGGTTTTGCGTTTCCCTGACGTAATCCGTACTGAAGTCGTTGAAGCCGACGAAGCAGAATGGAGCGTTGTGGAAAATGCCGTAAACCAAGCTATAAAGCAATTACAGGAGTTCCGAATTCAAGAAGGTGCTATGTTGCAAAAACTGTTTGGTCAGAAGATAGAAAACATTGCGCAATTGCTTAAAGATGTTGAGCCTTACGAAAATGAACGTATAAGCAAGATCAAGGCTCGCATATGTGACAACTTGGAAAAGGTGGCGGCTCAAGACTACGACAAAAACCGCTTTGAGCAGGAGATGATTTACTACATCGAAAAACTCGACGTGAGCGAAGAGAAGAGCCGCCTTGATAACCACCTTAAATATTTCCTTGAAACTATGAACAATGGTCATGGACAAGGTAAGAAGCTTGGCTTCATCGCTCAGGAAATGGGACGTGAAATCAATACTTTGGGTTCAAAAAGCAACCATGCGGAAATGCAAAAAATAGTAGTTCGCATGAAAGATGAACTTGAACAAATTAAGGAACAAGTATTAAACGTATTATAATATGGACGGAAAGCTAATAATATTTTCCGCACCTTCAGGTTCGGGAAAATCTACTATCATAAATTATCTGCTGGAACAGGGACTTAACCTGAAGTTCTCAATCTCAGCAACCAGCCGTGCTCCTCGTGGAGAAGAAAAAGATGGTGTGGAATATTATTTCCTCAGTCCTGAAGATTTCCGTAAACGCATTGCTGCCGGAGATTTTCTGGAATACGAAGAAGTATATACAGACAAGTTTTACGGAACGCTTAAAAGCGAAGTTGAAAGAATATTTAAGGAAGGCAACAATGTTATCTTTGATGTTGACGTAGTTGGCGGATGCAACATAAAGAAATACTACGGAAACAGAGCTTTATCTGTATTTATCCAGCCGCCATCAGTTGAAGAATTACGTCGCAGACTTGTTGGCCGCAACACTGATAGTCCGGAGGTGATAGAAAGCAGACTTGCTAAAGCTGAATACGAACTAGGCTTCGCCAAACAGTTTGATGTTGTAATAGTCAATGATGACCTGGACAAAGCTAAAGAGGAAACATTGAGAACTGTCAGAAATTTCTTAGATAAATAAGGAACGTTCTAGCAAGGATTAAGTTTAATATAACAAAAACTGTTTTCGTCACAAGTGTGACTTAATAAGGTCACAGCTGTGAATTAATTAAACCACACTTGTGACCTAATCAAACCACATCTGTGGCGAAAACAGTTTCTGAATATTTAAATGTAAGATTTCTGATAATATAGAATAGTTTCCAAATCATCAGACGAAAAAACAAAAACAGCTTCCAATCATAATATAGCAACTTATCTAGAAATCATTCAAAATTACCATAATGATAAACCAGAAAGAAAAAGTTAGCAAAACTATTTTCATCACCAGCATTATCCTGGCTATTATTGCTATGTTTGCCGGAATTTTTGCTTTGTATAAGGAAGAATACATTATTGGAGGAGGAATGTTATTTGTATTAATATTGCAAATTCACAATATTATTTCATACAAAAGGCAAAATGGGAAGTAAGCGTATAAAAACCGGGATATATTCCGGTTCATTCAATCCTATTCATATAGGACATCTTGCTCTTGCAAATTGGTTATGCGAATACACCGATTTGGAAGAAGTATGGTTTATGGTTACGCCCCACAATCCACTAAAAGACAAGAGGAATCTACTGGATGACTCTATACGGCTTGAACTTGTAAGAATTGCTACTTCAGATTATCCTCATTTCCAAGTAAGCGATCTTGAGTTCACAATGCCACAGCCTTCCTACACATACGCAACACTTAGCGCACTGCGAAACAAATTTGAAGACAGGGAGTTCTGTCTTATAATGGGAGCTGACAACTGGCAGATTTTCGGACAATGGAAGAATCATGATAATATCATGAATGAATTTCCTATATATATATATCCCAGAAACGGATATAAAATTGTAATACCGGAAAACTGCAAGAATGCAAATGCTGTTCCTGCTCCTATCATCGAAATATCTTCAACCTTCATCAGAAACTCCATAAAAGCAGGTAAAGATATAAGGTTTTTTCTCCCGGAAAAAGTTGGAGAATATATCTCAAACAACAAACTTTATATAGAATAGTCGCACATTTATTAGTGATTGACCAACAAAACTGATAGCAAGACTGATAAAACTTGTTATATTGTCACTTTTTTTTTACTTTTGCCCCATATTATACAAAATAAGAACGCAATGAATCTATTAGAACTGAGCGAACAAGAAATAATAAGACGCAACAGCATGGAACAGTTGCGCCAAATGGGTATCGAGCCATATCCAGCAGCAGAGTACGAAACAAATGCATATTCTAAAGAAATAAAAGAATCTTTCAAAGACGATGCAGAGCCTCGTCAGGTATGCATTGCTGGCCGTATTATGAGTCGCCGCATTATGGGTAAAGCGTCATTCATGGAATTACAGGACTCTGAAGGAAGAATTCAGGTTTATATTTCACGTGACGATATTTGTCCGGACGAAAACAAAGACTTATACAATGTTGTATTCAAGAAATTGCTGGACATTGGTGACTTTGTCGGCATCAAAGGTTTTGTTTTCCGCACACAGATGGGTGAAATTTCTGTTCATGCACAGGAATTGACTGTTTTGGCTAAGTCATTACGTCCGTTACCTATTGTTAAATACAAAGATGGCGTAGCATATGATGGTTTCAACGATGCTGAAATGCGTTATCGCCAGCGTTATGTGGACTTGGTTGTTAACGAAGGTGTAAAAGATATCTTCATCAAACGTACCAAGATTTTCAATTCAATGCGTAACTTCTTCAACGAACACGGATATTTGGAAGTTGACACTCCAGTGTTGCAGAGCATTCCTGGTGGTGCTTCAGCTCGTCCGTTCATCACTCACCACAACGCATTGGACATTCCGTTGTATTTGAGAATTGCCAACGAGTTGTATTTGAAACGTCTTATCGTAGGTGGTTTTGAAGGTGTATATGAATTCAGCCGTAACTTCCGTAACGAAGGTATGGACCGCACTCACAATCCGGAGTTCACAGCTATGGAAATTTATGTTTCCTACAAAGACTATAACTGGATGATGAACTTCACTGAAAGATTGCTTGAACGCATCTGTATGGATGTTCTTGGAACAACTGTTGTAAAATTCGGTGATAAGGAAATCAACTTCAAAGCTCCATATAAACGTATTTCCATGATTGACGCAATCAAGGAAAATACAGGCATCGACATCACAGGAATGAACGAAGACCAGCTTCGCGAAGTTTGTCATAAGCTTGGTGTTGAAGAAGACGAAACAATGGGTAAAGGTAAACTCATCGACGAAATCTTCGGTGCAAAATGTGAAGGTAATTACATTCAGCCTACATTCATCACTGACTATCCTATTGAGATGTCACCTCTTACAAAGAAGCATCGTAACAATCCTGAACTTACAGAGCGTTTCGAACTTATGGTTTGCGGTAAGGAAATTGCAAATGCATATTCTGAGCTTAACGACCCGATTGACCAGCGCGAACGTTTCCAGGAACAGCTTCGTCTGTCAGAAAAGGGTGATGATGAAGCTATGTTCATCGACCAGGATTTCTTGAGAGCTTTGGAATATGGTATGCCTCCAACCAGCGGTATGGGTATTGGTATGGACCGTCTGACAATGTTCCTTACAGGCCAGGAAAGCATCCAGGAAGTTCTGTTCTTCCCACAAATGCGCCCTGAAAAGACAGTTAAGAAAGACTCTGCAGAAAAATATGTAGCTGTTGGAATAAATAAAGACTGGGTTCCGGCTTTGCAGAAAGCAGGATATTTGACTGTTGAATCTCTTAAGGAAGCCAATCCGAACAAAGTAAGACAGGAGCTTTGTGAAATCAATAAGAAATACAAGCTGGAACTTGAAAATCCTACAGCCGAAGATGTTGCAGGATGGATAGAGAATGCAGCAAAATAAAAGTCAGAGTATAATGAATTTGCCTGGTAAAATTGCAATAATGGGAGGTGGTAGCTGGGCTACCGCCTTAGCCAAAATTGTACTTTCTACTCAAGATAGTATCAATTGGTATATGCGCCGTACTGAACAGATTGAGGAGTTCAAGCAGTATGGCCATAATCCAAGCTACCTTTCTTCTGTAAAGTTCGACTTAAGCAAAATTAAATTCTATTCAGACATCAACGAGACAATTGATGACTCTGACACTTTGATATTTGCTACACCGTCGCCTTTCCTGAAACAACACCTTATGAAGGTAAAGACTTCGATGGAGGATAAATTCATCATTTCTGCTATAAAAGGTATTGTTCCGGATGAAAACATGTTGGTAGCAGACTATTTCGCAGAATATTACAATGTTCCTTTAAATCATATTGCAGTAATAGGCGGACCATGCCATGCAGAGGAAATTGCCTTGGAAAGATTGTCATACATAACACTTGGTTGTCCTGATATCGACAATGCTTATGCTTTTGCATCTGTTTTCAAGAACCAATATCTCAATAATTATTGCTGTAAGGATGTGACAGGCATTGAATATGCTTCTGTTTTAAAGAATGTCTATGCAATTGTAGCGGGCATTTGTCACGGCATGAAATATGGAGATAATTTCCTAGCCGTATTCATATGTAATGCAATTGAAGAAATGAGAAACTTCCTCAATGCAGTTCATGGCTTGGAAAGAGATATCACCGATTCGGTATATCTTGGAGACTTACTAGTTACTGCCTATTCCCGTTTCAGCCGAAACAGAACATTCGGAACTATGATAGGAAAAGGATATTCTGTCAAGACGGCACAAGTGGAGATGGAAATGATTGCAGAAGGTTACTACGGAACCAAATGTATTCACGAAATCAATGAACAAAAATACAAAGTCAATATGCCAATATTGAATGCTTTGTATGCAATTCTATATGAAAGAAAATCTCCAACAACCGTTATCAGACAACTGACTGAAACATTTAAATAGAATAAGTATTTTAGATATTATAGGATGCGGTTCGGAACAGCAAAATCAAAAACAAGTTTTTTATTTTGCTCTCCGCTCACCTTTCACTATATTTGCAGAGACATACAAGCCCATTGTATGTCTCTGTACTTTTATAAGAAGAATATTTATGAAAAACATTACTTTAAACATCGAAAAAGCTTTAGGATTTGTTTCTAAAGACCAGGTTTTTGCTCAAGAAGCTAAAGCAAAAGAGTGTATTGCCACTTTACACAATGGAAATGGCGCAGGCAATGATTTCCTTGGATGGTTACATTTGCCATCTTCAATCACTGAAGAAGAAATAGCTGACATTGAAAATACAGCTAACCTACTTCGTTCAAAATGTGAAATTGTTGTAGCAATAGGTATTGGCGGAAGCTATCTTGGAACTAGAGCTGTAGTTGAAGCAATGAACAACAGCTTCGACTGGTTGCAGAAAGATCGCAAGAATCCTATCATGCTATATGCCGGCCACAATATTGGAGAAGATTATTTGCATGAATTGAGCGAAGTTTTGAAAGGTCGCCAGTTCGGTATTATCAATATATCTAAATCAGGAACAACAACAGAACCTGCTATTGCTTTCCGTATCTTGAAAAAACAATTGGAAGATGCTGTTGGAAAAGAAGAAGCTCGTCAGCGTATCGTAGCAATCACAGATGCTAAAAAAGGTGCATTGCGTACATTGGCAACTCAGGAAGGTTACAAGACTTTTGTAATTCCAGATAACGTTGGTGGTCGTTTCTCTGTTCTTACTCCGGTTGGATTGTTACCAATTGCTGTTGCAGGTATTAGCATCCGTGAATTGATTTCAGGTGCTGTAGATATGGAAAAAGCTACTGGAGCTGATGTTCCTTTTGCTGAAAACTTGTCAGCTATCTATGCAGCTACAAGAAACGAATTATACAAGAGCGGTAAGAAAATTGAAATCTTGTGTAACTTCCATCCAAAATTGCACTACATTGCTGAATGGTGGAAGCAGCTTTACGGAGAAAGTGAAGGAAAAGACAACAAAGGAATTTTCCCTACAGCTGTAGATTTGACTACAGACTTGCACTCAATGGGTCAGTGGATTCAGGAAGGTGAACGTTCAATATTCGAAACTGTAATTTCTGTTGAAAATCCAGTTTACAATGTTCAGGTTCCTCACGATGAAGAAAATCTTGATGGTTTGAACTTCCTTGCAGGTAAACGTGTTGATGAAGTAAACAAAATGGCAGAATTGGGAACTCAATTGGCTCACGTTGACGGTGGTGTTCCAAACATCAAAGTTACTATGCCGGAAGTTACTCCATACTATATCGGTCAGTTGTTCTACTTCTTTGAAAAAGCTTGCGGTATCAGCGGATATATGCTTGGTGTAAATCCATTCAACCAGCCTGGTGTTGAAGCATACAAGAAAAACATGTTTGCTTTGCTAAACAAACCTGGATACGAAAAAGAATCTGAAGCTATCAAGGCTAGATTATAATTCAGCCTGTTATATAGGACCGAACCCACAGTTTTGCGGGGCCGTATATATTTTTAATTTATTACGGCCCCACGCAGATGTGGGTTCGGTTCTGTTTTTCAAACATAATATAACTATCATTATGCCATAAACTCCGTATATCAAACCTCGGATATACAATCTATTACAAACATAATGACAAAAAAAGTCCAAAAAGATTTGCTTTATAAAAAATAATCACTACCTTTGCACTCGCAATCAGGGATGATTGATACTACATCGCGGAGTGGAGCAGTGGTAGCTCGTTGGGCTCATAACCCAAAGGTCGTCTGTTCGAATCAGGCCTCCGCAACTCAGAAAGAGTCGTCATTATAATTCGGACGACTTTTTTTATACCTATTCAATTAACAAATTCTATTGCCAAATAATTAAAGAAGGTATCTGAAAAAGGATATCTTCTTTTTTTATATTACATTTGTGGTAATAAAATCAAATATTCAGACAGATTTCAAACATAGCTTATGCGCATAGATATTCTTACAGTCCTGCCGGAAATGATTGACGGAATGGTAAACTGCTCAATCCTGAAACGTGCACAAGACAAAGGTCTTGCTGAAATCCATCTACATAATTTAAGAGACTATACAACCAATAAATGGAGACGTGTGGATGATTATCCATTTGGCGGTGAAGCCGGTATGGTTATGCAAATAGAACCTATTGACCGTGCCATTTCAGAACTTAAAAGTCAAAGAGAATATGACGAAGTAATTTATACTTCCCCAGACGGAGAGACATTCAATCAGCCAATGGCAAACTCAATGTCGATGATGAATAACCTTATTATTCTATGCGGACATTACAAAGGTATAGATTATAGAATCAGAGAACATCTTATTACAAAGGAAATATCTGTGGGTGACTATGTACTTACAGGCGGAGAATTGGCAGCTGCTATAATCTCAGATGCCGTAATCAGACTAATACCTGGTGTAATCGGTGATGAGCAAAGTGCATTATCTGATTCTTTCCAGGATAATCTGCTGGCTCCTCCGGTTTATACTCGTCCCGCTGACTATAAAGGATGGAAGGTTCCGGAAGTTCTGCTCTCTGGTCATCAAAGAAAAATTGAAGAGTGGAGATTGCAGCAGGCACAGGAAAGAACAGCAAGACTTCGTCCGGACTTATTGAAATAATAGCAAACAATAACAGTTTATAATAAACCCGCAATTGGTATTTATGAAACCAATTGCGGGTTTTATTTTAGAGAAATAACATATCCAGATATAGAAATCACACGAAAATATATTGTATAACATAAAAAACTGGCAAACTCTCTGAAAAGCTCGAAAAAAAATCTTTAATTTTGTGGCTCACTTATTAATAACATAATTTGTGTATTAATCATGTTTTTTGATAAAACTCATGATCAATATAAATAAGACAAAAGAAGAGTTATGGATAACATAGAAAAGAAAGAAACAAAAGAAATCAACAAGATGTCATTGCTGCTCGTTGCAGTTATAGTTTTGGTTTTAATTGTAGCCGGAGGTGGTTATTATATTTTCCATCAAAATGAACAGATGGAAGCAATGACACAGACATTCGACCTTGAAAAGGAAATGCTTGCCGACGAATTTAATGAACTATCTTTACAATATGAAGGTTATAAGTTCAGTGTAAGTAACGACTCACTTGTTGCCCTTCTATCTACTGAACAAGCAAAAGTTCAAAGATTGATGGAAGAACTTAGAACCGTAAAATCTACAAACGCAAAAGAAATAGCACGATTGAAAAAAGAATTAGCTACTTTGCGTAAAATCATGCGTAACTATGTTGTTCAAATTGACTCTTTGAACAGAGCTAATGAACAGTTGAAAGTTGAGAAAAACGAAGCCGTTCAAAAATACAAACAGGCTACATCAACTGCTGCTACTTTAAAGAAAGAAAAAGAAAAACTTACCGAACGTGTAACTTTAGCAAGCCGTCTTGATGCAACCTCAATAAGCGTTACACCTGTTAACTCGAGAGGTAAATTAGCAAAGAAAATCAGTAAAACTCAGCAGTTAGTACTGAACTTCAAGATATCAAAGAACATCACAGCTCCTGTTGGTGAAAAAGATATTTATGTCAGAATAATGAAACCAGACGATGACATTCTGGTAAAAAACAGAGGTAATGTATTCTCTTTCGAAGGTAAGGAAATTTCATATTCAATGAAGAAAATGATTGAATATGAAGGAGAAGAAGTTCCTGTTACTATGTATTGGGATGTTGAAGAATTCCTGTCACCGGGAACTTATCGAGTAGATATTTTTGCTGACGGTAACCTTATCGGACAGAAAAAGTTCACATTAAAAGACTAAAGGAAAATGCCGGAATCTCCTTTTTATCGCTTTCTGGAAGGAATTCCAGAACCTTTAAAACGTGATAAAGCTTTCATTGATGAGTTGGAAAGTCATTCTCATATTGCGAAAGTTAAGAAAGGAGAATACCTGCTCCGCACCGGCGAGCTTTGTACAGACGGTTATTTTATAAACAAAGGATTATTCGTAAATTTATATGTTGACGAGAAAGGGAATGAATGTGTGACAGGCTTTGCTGCCGAATGCGACATTCCTTTTCTTTCAGCAATAGGTTACTTCACAAAAGAGCCCTCCGAATTTGAAATAAAAGCCATTGAAGACGGCGAATTGCTTTGCTTTTCACGTGTACATATTGAAGACTTGTCTTTACGTTATCCATTATTTGCATCCTATTATCAGAATGTGATGCTTACGCTTATCTCCAAATTGTACACGTTGTTTGCAATCCGCCAGTCATGCAAGGCAGAGGAATTCATACGCTATATGTATGATAATCAAAAATGGCTTATCAGCCGTGTTCCTGACAAATATATAGCGCAATATATTGGAATAACTACTTCTTGGTATTGCAAGCTGAAAAAGCGTTTATTCCGCTGATTATATTATCCCATTCTGCAGCCAAAGTTTTCATATCAGGGAACAACAGGTGTGCTCCAGCTTCAAGCAGAACTTCATCTTTCAATGGACCGGTATTTACAGCTATGGTGAATATTCCGGCATCAACCCCGGCTTTTACACCCATTGGTGCGTTTTCCACTACAAACGCTTCATTAGCCTTTACTCCTGCCCTTTGCAATCCGATAAGATATGGTTCAGGATTTGGTTTTCCATATTTAACATCGTATGCAGTTATTATCTTCTCTTTGGTAAACATTCCGGGATAAGTATGTTCCAGTTTATCAATCAGGCTCATTTGTCCAGAGCCTGTGACAACAAGTCGCTGCATATTGCAGGATTTAACCTTTTCCAGAACTTCTGCAGTTCCCGGCATAGCCTCTCCATCATTATAGGCTCTGAATTTAGCAGCCTTCTTTTCGTATATACTATGCTTTTCTTCTTCCGTAGCTTCCCTACCGAATGTTTTCATAAAGAGTTCGTTTATGGTACTGGCTCCGGTTCTTCCCTCATACAGATAAAAATCATACTCATCTGCTTCCAGATTATATTCTTCTGCAATTTCCTTCCATGAACGCGCATGGAATTTCATAGAATCATAAAGAACACCATCCATATCAAACAGAACAGCTTTCGGATTTATTTCCGTTTGATTGTTCTCTTTCAAATACCTCGATATAGCTTCTTCTATCATATATATTATTTACTTTGGTTATGCAAACTCGTCTTCTTGTTTACCAGCTGACAAGAAAACAAGTTGACAAGCTATTCAGACATTTATATTTACGTCCGTTTTCCTACCTTGTCAACTTGCATCTGAAAACTTATAAACATTAAAATCAAATACGTTCAAGAACCTTGACTATTAATTCAGACAATGAATCTTTATAAGACGTATTCATGTTCTTTTCAACCCTGCCTGCTATAATGCAACACACAGTCATAGCTCTATGTCCCATAAGCGCTGCAAGTCCGGCAAGCGAAGAACTTTCCATCTCAAAATTAGTTATCTTCTGATTCTTATATTCGAACTTCTGAATTTTGCTGTTCAAATCAGGATCGGCAAGAGGAAGTCGTATTTTCCTTCCCTGCGGACCATAAAATCCGTTTGCGGCAATAGTCACACCTCTGAGTATATCATCTTTGGTGATTTGCTCTATCAGAGACTTATCAGCCGGAACCACATAAGGACGTAATCCTTCTATTTTCCATTCAAGCTGACGTTCCAGTTCTTTTTCCATTTCCAAATCACGGACTTTATCTGTATCTCCATAGAAATATATAACACCATCAAAACCTATTGATTTCTCTGCTGCCACATATGTTCCCACCGGAGTTTCATGCTGGAGGCCGCCGCTCGTACCAATTCTCACCAATGTCAACTGTTTTATCTCATCCTTTATTGTTCTTGTAGCAAAATCAACATTTGCCAAAGCATCAAGTTCTGTCAGAACAATATCAATATTGTCTGTACCGATACCATGAGAAACAACAGTTATTCTTTTTCCCTTATACGTTCCCGTTATAGTATGGAATTCTCTGCTTTGGATATCGCATTCGATATTATCAAAATGAGTCGCTATGATAGACACACGTTCCGGGTCACCAACAAGGACAACTTTTTCAGCCAGCTGTTCCGGCTTGATATGCAAATGAAAAATACTTCCATCTGCATTTATTATTAATTCTGAAGAAGGAATTGGATTCATATTCTATTGGATTTTTTATAAAATCACCGGAACTGATTTAAATCATCAACTCCGGTGTTTTAAAACTATTGTCAACTTGTTTTCTTATCAACTAGTCAACTGAAACTTATTTAATTGTCTTATTTTGCGAAGCCGAAGGTTTTGCAATCGCTTCCCTCATTGATGTATCAGCTTCGATATTTTTCATCTTATAATAATCCATAACACCAAGATTGCCGGTACGGAAAGCCTCTGCCATTGCCTTAGGAACTTCAGCTTCTGCCTCGATAACTTTGGCACGTGCTTCCTGAGCTTTGGCTTTCATTTCCTGTTCAAGGGCAACAGCCATTGCACGGCGTTCCTCAGCCTTAGCCTGAGCAATATTCTTATCCGCCTGAGCCTGGTCCATTTGCAAATATGCACCGATATTCTTTCCTATATCAATATCAGCAATATCAATAGACAGGATTTCAAAAGCAGTTCCGGCATCCAAGCCTTTCTTCAATACTAATTTTGAAATAGAATCCGGATTCTCCAACACTGTCTTATGGCTGTCTGATGAACCGATTGAAGAAACAATACCTTCACCAACACGTGCAAGAATAGTTTCCTCCCCTGCACCACCAACCAGCTGCTTGATATTGGCACGGACTGTCACCCTCGCTTTAGCAATCAACTGAATACCGTCTTTTGCTACAGCCGTTACCGGAGGAGTATTTATAACCTTTGGATTAACCGACATTTGCACAGCTTCAAACACATCTCTACCAGCCAAGTCAATTGCCGTTGCCATCTGGAACGAAAGGTCAATATTTGCCTTAGACGCAGAAACAAGAGCATGCACAACCTTTTCCACATGTCCGCCGGCAAGATAGTGAGCTTCAAGTTCATCTCTTGTAAGATTTCTCAAACCTGCTTTATGTGCTTCAATCATTGCCTGAGTAATTACGTATGGAGGAACTTTTCGTATTCTCATCAGGAACAATTGCAATAACGAAATGTTCACCCCGGAAACTTTTGCCGATATCCATAAAAGGAAAGGCACATAATAAAGGAAAACCATCAAAAGCAGAATGGCAATCCCTAGCATAACCAACGGAGCTGAAGTTGTGATTTCCATATGTTTTAGTTTTAAATGAATAATTTATTTACTGAATACTATTTTCCGTTTCATCCGCCTGTTCATCTGTGATGACCCAGATATAATTGTCCTCAATTCTGGTTACAAGAACAGGTGTGTTCTCATCAATCCATCCGTTTTCCGCTTTTACTTCAACAATTGTTCTATTGAATCTAGCCTTACCAACAGACGCAAGTCTGGAAACAGTGACACCTTTTTCCCCTACACTTATGCCTTGTTCCAGATTTGATGTAACCTTTGAACTTATATCTGCATTCAATTCCATAATCTTAAATGAACGTGAACGCACGAAAAACCAGAAAACAGCTACAAATCCAATAATAGAACTCAAAACTGTAATATGTCCTATTGTCATATCCAAACTATAGGCATACCAAATACCACCGCCAGCACACAAGGCCCCGGCAATACCTGCCAAAGTTATTCCCGGAATAAAGAACACTTCTGCTATCAAAAGAATAATAGCAGCCAACATACATATTACGATAATAGTAATTTCGGATAACATAAGCTATAATCAATTGTGCTACGGCATTGCAAAAACTTATTATGCAACACCGCACAGGTTATTTTCTCTTTAATTTCGGAGCTTCGGCATTTCGTGCATTCTTCTCCAATTCTGCAGGCTGGTCAGCCAATTCCAGCAATTTGTTTTCTGCCTGAAGAATCTTATCTTTCATCTGCTCCTTTTTGGCAGTATTCTTTGTAGAAGAATATTCCTGTCTCATTTTCTGAAGCTGCATCTCAGTCTTTTCAATCTGCTGTCTGATATCTGTTGCTTGCTTATAAAAGTTTCTTGCTTCAGAAGATTTGAAGTCCTCCCATTTATAATACATTGTATTTGGGGATACAGCAAACTCAAAGTCGTGGTCTTTCTTCTGTGGTCCGTAAGGTATCACCTCATGAGCCAAAGCCACTAATTCGGAATAATCCTTTCCTGCCTCCCATGTTGTCTTGATTGAAGACAAAGAAGCCCAAGCCTGCTTCAACGAAGCATCTTCCGTATTCACTCTTTCATGGTTTTCATTCGGTATAAACAAATATACACAAGCCTTTCCTTCCGGCTGGAAGCGGTCAGATACAAACCAGCCCAACTGCTTAACCTCATCAATAACCATCATATAATCATTATACGGAGAATTAAAAGGCATTCCCAATTGCTCCGGAGCCAGATATGTATCTGTATTCATATTATAGCGGGTAACAAACAAATCATATCCGCCCAAAGAGCCATTACCCTTTGACGAATAATAAATAGTCACTCCGTCAGACAATACGAATGGATAATTATCATCCTCCTGACTGTTTATATTCATAGGCAACTGCTTCTCGTCAGACCATTTGTCCATCAGCAAAGACTGAGTAAACAGACAAAAATGATTTTCTGCTGTTTGCTTTCCATAATATGCCTTATTTCCTTTCTGATTCACAAAAACTACAGAATTTTCATTTCCTGAAGATGAAAACATATCGTCAGAATAAACAAGCGAGCCACACTCCTCACTCAAAGTATAAGCCTGAAGTATATCGCTTTTATCAACAACGATACTGTCAATCACATGAACAGCCTCAACTTTATCCATCATGCGGGCAGCATTCTCCAACTCGTCGAGTCGAAGCTCAGCTTCTTCCGTATCTCTTTTCTTTTTTGTAAGCCAGTCAATATATTCTTCATACATTTCAACGGCTTTATCATATCGGAAAGTCTTGAAATACAACTCACCCATATATTTAAATCCGTCTATCACCTTGCGCTTCACAGAAACAGACAAATATTTCTCAGCATTTTCTATATCGCCGGTTTCCAGACAACATACACCATACCAATGATTATATGATGCATTTCCAGGAGATTGTTTTACAAACTTCTCAAATGCAGGTTTAGCTTCAGCATATTTTCCTTCGTTATACAAAGCCTTGGCTTCATTAAGTGTCTGTGCTTGCATTGAGCCGCAAATACAAGTTGCAGCAAATGCCATTATCCATTTGTCAAATGAAATTCTCATTCTAACTTTTATTCGTAATTAAATTATTAACTCATTATCAAATATACGTTCGTTTTTCAGACAATCTCAGACATAAAAGTGCGGAAAGTCCAAAATGAACAAAAGCTTTCTATTCTAATTTCAAAAATACTCTTTTCTCTTGAATTAAGAATAACATAAAATAGAATATTTTTCAATCTTGTTTTTGACATGCGCTTTGATAGTAGTAATTTTGCACCCGCAAATATGCGACACCTTTCAGATGCTGGTTTCTGAACAGGTCTTAAATAAAAGATAATAAGGCAGAAGATTGATTTATGGCAAAACTCACTGAAGAAGAAATGCTCTTTCGAAAAGTGGAAGACAAAGTCAGAAAAGCAATAAGGGATTATAGTCTGATTAACGACGGAGACAAAATTCTCATCGGTCTTTCCGGAGGAAAAGATTCCCTGGCTTTGGTTGATTTACTCGGACGCAGGTCGAAAGTGTTCAGTCCGCGTTTCCAGATAATTGTGGCACACATAGTAATGAAGAATATTCCTTACAGCTCTAATTTGGAATATCTGAAAAGTTGCGCTGCCGAACACGACATTCCTTTCATTCTGCATGAAACGGAATTCGATGCCTCGACCGATAAACGCAAATCGCCATGTTTCCTCTGCTCATGGACAAGACGAAAAGCTTTGTTCGACATTGCAAAAAAAGAAGGATGCAACAAAATTGCTCTCGGTCATCATCAGGACGACATTCTGGAAACTCTTCTGATGAACATTACTTTCCAGGGAGCATTTGGCACAATGCCACCAAAGCTGAAAATGTCCAAATTCGATATGGAGATTATCCGCCCAATGTGCCTGGTCGAAGAAAAGGAATTATTGAGAATTGCCGAATGGAAAGGCTACAGAAAGCAGATTAAGAACTGCCCGTATGAATCAGGCTCGAGCCGTAAAGATATGAAAGCTATTCTTGCTTCTTTGGAATCTCTCAATCCCGAAGCCCGATACAGCTTGTGGGCAAGCATGACGAATGTACAGAATGAATATTTGCCTTCGAAGCCTAAGAAATAATATCATTGAAGTTTCGTAAGCTCAACATTCAGTTAACGAGTTAACAAGAAAACCAGTTAACAAGAACTTTCAGATAATTAAGAGCAAAGTAATAAATATTTTACCTTGTCAACTTGTCTCTGAAAACCTTGTCAACTTTAAATACAAACTTAAATATTAAAATAAAATGCAAGGAATTTACAGTATTTTGCTTCTTATCGTATCAAACATTTTCATGACATTTGCATGGTACGGACACCTGAAGTTGCAGGAAATGAAAGTCATCAACAACTGGCCGCTCTATGCCGTTGTTCTTTTCTCGTGGGTTATTGCTTTGGCGGAATATTCATGCCAGGTGCCGGCAAACAGAATCGGTTTCCAGGGAAATGGCGGACCATTCACACTGATGCAGCTTAAGGTTATTCAGGAAGTTATCACTCTGATTATTTTCACAGTGTTCACAACTGTCCTTTTCAAGGGCGAATCATTGCATTGGAATCATCTGGCAGCTTTCGTATGCCTTGTAGCAGCTGTTTATTTTGTTTTTATGAAATAAACTTCATTACCCGGAATTGTTAAACTTAAAATCACAATACCATGAAAAGTGTTATTTCCATTTTGGCAATGCTGCTTGTTGTTGCCACTTCTTTTGGAAAAACTTCCGACAACATAAATCTGAACATTGTATTTGTCGGCAATAGCATAACTTATGGTGCCGGTCTGGAAAATCCGACACGCGAAGCTCCGCCTGTAAAGGCTGCGATTTATCTTACCGGACAACCTTTCATCGGCTCAGTAAAATATTCAAACCAAGGTGTGAGCGGCAGTACAACTGTGGATTTCCTTCCGGAAACAAACACATTGTTTCCAAAAGTAAAGGCTGCTGCCGATAAATTCAAAGATGAAGATTGGGCAACTCTTGTATTCTCGATAATGCTTGGAACTAACGACAGCGCTATCCGAGGAACAAACGGCTGTCCGGTTTCCCCGAAGCAGTATCAGAAAAATATGAGAACCATCATCGACAAACTGATTGAACTTTATCCAGGTTGCAAAATTGTAGTTCACCGCCCACTTTGGTACAGTCCGAACACACACAATGCTTCTGAATATTTACAAGAAGGTCTGGACCGACTGCAAACATATTATCCTGAAATCAAGAAACTGGTAAAACATTATAACTCCGTGAAAAAAGGCTGTGTTTATCTTGGAGATACCGACGGCTTTGACTATTTCCGCAAAAATCACAAAGATGCTTTCCAGGCTGAGAACGGAAACAGCGGAGTGTTTTATCTCCATCCAAACAAAGAAGGAGCTTCTTATTTGGGAAAACTGTGGGGAAAAGCGATTTATAAAATAACAGAAACAAGGTGACGAGTTAACGAGGGAACAAGGATATAATCCTTGTCAACTTGTTTACTTGTCAACTCGTCAACTAAAAAAATAAACAACAATGAAAAGATATTGTCAAACACTAGACTTAAAAGAAGACGAAAAATTAATCGAAGAATACTGCCACTGGCATTCGCCGGAAAATATATGGCCGGAAATTCCTGCCGGGATCCGCGAAGTTGGAATCCTTGATATGGAAATATATCGCCTTGGTTCACGCCTTTTCATGATAGTTGAAACTCCGGATGATTTCAACTGGGACGAAGCTTTTGCCCGCCTTGCCACACTTGACCGCCAGGCAGAATGGGAAGCATTTGTAGATAAGTTTCAGAAATCGGCTCCCGGCAGCTCTTCTTCCGAAAAATGGCAATTGATGGACAGAATATTCAAACTCTGAAATCCTATGGAAAATAAAGGAAAGAAATCTTTGGTGTCGGCAGCTGGCGGCAAATCATTTTTGCTTCCATTTATCCTCATCACCTCATTGTTTTTGCTGTGGGGATTTGCTCATGGATTGCTTGATGTTCTGAACAAACATTTCCAGACAGCTTTCACTATGTCGAAAGCAGAAAGCGGACTTGTCCAGTTTGTGACCTACATTGCTTATTTTCTTATGGCATTACCAGCCGGAGCATTCATGAAACGTTTCGGATATAAGAGTGGAATAATTGCCGGACTGATGTTATTTGCTTTGGGAGCATTTGCCTTCGTTCCTGCGGCTTACACACATTCTGCTGTTCCATTCCTGATAGCCCTTTTCATAATAGCTTGCGGACTTTGCATACTTGAAACGGCAGCCAACCCATATTCCACTGTTCTCGGTCCTGCGGAATATGCTGCACAGAGATTGAATCTCTCACAGTCGTTCAACGGATTGGGATGGATTTTAGGACCGCTCGTTGGCGGAGCCTTGATATTCGGTGCTCAGTCCGACGATTCATTTGCTTTGGCAAAACCTTATATTCTTGTAGGCTGCATCGTTCTTGTAGTCGTAGTGATATTCTCATTCGTCAGTCTTCCTGATATAAAAGAAGAGGAAATGGAAGAATTATTCCCCGACGATGCTTCAACACTAAAGGAAATGACGCCGACAGTTTCAATGTGGCGCTGCCCTCAGTTCGTTCGCTCCATTGCGGCACAATTCTGTTATTGCGCTGCACAAACAGGAATATTCAGCTTTTTCATCAATTATGTTACAGAATTGAAACCGACACTTACTAACGTAGAAGCCTCACAAATTCTGGCATTCGGAGGAATGGCATTGTTCATGCTTGGCAGATTGTCAGGTAGTTTCATAATGAAAAAGATCAGTCCGGAAAAGCTTTTGGGAATTTATTCACTTGCAAATATTTTATGCATGATTCTAGTCATATTCGAATTTGGAAATATATCTTTGTATGCACTGTATATTTCTTTCTTCTTCATGTCCATCATGTTTCCTACAATATTCGCCCTCGGGCTTGAAGGAATGGGAGTGCACACCAAGAAGGCTTCGTCATATATTGTTATGGGTGTTGCCGGAGGCGCATTCAGTCCGATGTTGATGGGATATATAGGTGAAAACGAAATGTCTATCGGCTTTGCAGTTCCTCTCATTGCCTTTGCTTATATATTGTATTTCGCTATGAGATGCAGAAAATCAGGGAAGAAACAGCATATTGCATAATATACTATAAAACAACATATTGCATTTTCAATATTTTTTTCGGGCTTGGAAAAGTTTTTTCATCCGCATGAAAATCTTTTTTCACAATATATGAGACTTTATTTTCATAATATATGGAAAAAGTTTTCCAGCCGTAAGAAATGATTCTGACAAAAAAAGGGAATCTCATCTACTTCAAGATGGATTCCCTTTATATATTTAACCAAGGTCCAAGCCCGACCGACTAACCTAAAGTTTCCTGCTTCAATTGTTCCACAAATTCATCGATGCGATGCAGTTCCTTCGGTATATCAATGCTCTGAGGACAATGAGAATTACACTGCTTGCAGCCGATGCAATGATTTGCCTGACGCAATTTAGGCACGCTTCTGTCGTAGCCAACCAAATAAGCACGACGGGCATCACGATAATTCTCATCCTTTGAACTCTTTGGAACATTTCCTTCGTTCACACATTTGTTATAATGCAACAATATTGCCGGAATGTCGATACCATAAGGACAAGGCATGCAATATTTACAGTCATTACAAGGAATTGTCGGGTATTTCAGCATCAACTGAGCTGTTTCTTCCAAGAAATCCTTCTCCTCGTCGCTCAATGGCTGAAGCGGCGAATATGTACGGATATTATCCTGCAAGTGCTCAAGATAAGTCATACCACTCAAAACTGTCAAAACGCTACTTGGAGAACCTGCAAAGCGGAAAGCCCATGAAGCAACACTGCTTTGAGGCATTCTTTCTTTCAGACGGAGCATTATATGTTCCGGAACATTTGACAAACGTCCACCCAACAACGGTTCCATAATAATTGCCGGGATATTGCGTTTTTCCAACTCACTGTAAAGATATTCCGCATTTACGTTGTTGCCTGAAGCATGTAGCCAATCAACATAATTCAACTGTATTTGCACAAAATCCCAATGAGCATAATCATGCATAGCCAAAACCTCATCGAAAACCTCAGTTGTTCCGTGGAAAGAAAAGCCCAAATTACGGATACGTCCTGCCTCACGCTCCTTCATCAGATAGTCCAGCATACCGTTCTCGATATAACGTGCACGGAAAGTCTCGATACCGCCGTTACCGATTGAGTGCAACAAATAATAATCGAAATAATCGGTCTGCAAGTCTCTGAAGGACTTCTCATACATAGCTATTGAGTTCTCACGAGTCCAGTTCTGGAAGTTAGACAACTTGGTAGCGATGAATATTTTCTCACGCGGATGACGTTTCAAAGCAATACCAGTAGACTTCTCCGACCAACCCTGAACATAAACAGGCGACGTATCGAAATAATTTACACCATGCTCAATGGCATAATCCACCAAACGGTTCACTGCGTCCTGGTCAATAAGGTTTCCACCTTTTTCCGGTGCAGGAAGTGTAGGCCAACGCATACATCCATATCCTAACAGAGACACCTTGTCGCCCTTCGGACTAGTGCGATAAGTCATCTTGTCTGTCGGCACCTCTCCCAACGCGCCTGAAGCATCGCTCCCTGTTCCTTGTGAAGAGCAGCCGGACAGCAACGGAGTTGCAGAAGCTGTGCTGATACCGACAATCTTCAGGAAATCGCGACGATTAATCGCATTCTTATCTTGTGTTTCCATATCTCTCGATGTTTTTATATATTAAATTTCACGATGGCGCTCATGTCCCTCAACATAAATTGCACTGTAAGGACGTGCAGGACAAAGATTTTCACAAGCACCACAACCGATACATTTCTCTTCATTTACAATCGGTTTCTTCGGTGAATCCGGATTATTCTTGTCTACTGGAATCATCTTTATTGCTTCAGTAGGACAGTGACGTTCACAATTACCGCACTCTACGCCATCAGTCACAGGAATACAATTCTTATGAATAGTAACAGCATGACCAATCTGAATAGCTGATTTGTCGGCGCGTGTAATCAACTTAATTGCACCTGTCGGACAAACTTCAGAACATTTCACACATTCCGGACGGCAATAACCACGTTCGTATGACATTTCCGGTTGCATAAAATTCTCCAACTTAGTTGAAGGACGAAGCACACCATTAGGGCAAGCCGAAACGCAAAGCTGACAAGCAGTACAATGCTGGGCAAAGTTTCCAATTCCAAGTGAGCCCGGAGGTGTAAGCGGTGTAAGACGTTCAGGAGCAAGTTTTGGTTCAATATCTGCCAAACCTCCGTCAACTTTCTGTTCAACTTCTTTCTTGTCTGTTGGAAGTTCCACACGTGTATCAGTACGTTTTGTCTGATTTTTCTGATATTGACGAAGAGCTTTCTGCTGTTTTTCCTGAGCATTCAATGCTGCAGTTGCAGCAACAACACCTACAGCAGAGAAGAAACCGCGGCGAGAAGCATCAGCCGCATTTTTGCCTTCTTCTTTTTTTGCGTAAGCATATTTGTAGTGAAGAGCATCATGCTTGCAATTATCCAGGCAATCCATACAAGAAACACATCGGCTATAGTCGATTGTATGTTCCTTTACATTGATACATGAAGCCTTGCACTTACGTGCACAAAGATTACAGTTTTTACATTTATCAGTATCAATCACCGGACGGAACAATGAAAAACGGGCTACAAATCCCAAGAATGTACCAACTGGACAAATAGTGTTGCAATATGTACGTCCGTTTCTCCAAGCCAAAACAGCCACCACAACAAAAGTCAATACTGCAACTGCAAATGTTGATACACTTTTCACCCACACATCAACAGTGTAGAACGCATAGCTATCTGCACGTTCAGCAAAATAAGCCAGCAAATTATTACCCCATTGATAAACCGGTAAAAACATGTTGTTTGCGATACGTCCATAAGCACTGTAAGGCGCCAGTAAAGCAACTGCCGAATGTATTCCGGCAACCAACAAAATCACAAACAGAATCAGAACGCCATAACGAAGCCAGGCAATAGCCGGCGAATAAGAAAAACGCATGTTCATCTTTTTACGCTTTCCGCTGATCCACGAAATAACATCCTGAAAAACGCCCAAAGGGCAAATCACTGAACAATACACTCGACCAAATACGAATGTAAGCAGCAACAATGCAACAACTACTCCAACGTTCAACGCCAACAAGGCTGGTAGAAACTGGATTTTTGCCAGCCAACCGAACCACGCATGAATTGTTCCGGTGAAATCGAGGAACAAGAGCGTAATCAGCGCGAAGAATAGTGTCGCGAGCGTCAATCTAATTTTACGTAACATATTAAGAACTATTATTTAATAGAAAAATTCATTGTTTATCATTATGAAACCATCCAAGCCTTGAATTCCGAGGCTTTGTTCTTACTCACATATACCCGTTCCGGTGTTTCCACATCCAAAGATATCAATAATCTGTTATCAAACCATATTGTAATATTGGTTACACTTTCTCTGGCTATGATAAACTGCTTGTTTGCCCTGAAAAAAAGATGAGGATCCAGTGTCGAATAAATCTGTTCCAATGTTTTGTTATACGGATATTTCATTCCGTTTCTCAAGAAAACGTAGGAATTCTTATCTGTAGTATAAAAACACGCAATCTCGGAAACTCCGACAGGCAACAGCATATCTTTATATGGTATAAGAATCTTGTCACTGTAGCTTGGCCTGGATATCATATTCGTGATTTGCGACAAATAACGGCTGATATCAGACCTTCCCCATTTCCCGAACTTAGCCAATGCACGGCGCACATCCTCTTCCTTGACCGGTTTCAGCAGATAATCAATGCTGTTTACCTTGAAAGCCTCAATAGCATAACGGTCATATGCCGTAGTAAACACAATCGGTGTTTCAATCTGAGTCTCTTCAAAAATCACAAAAGCAGAACCATCCGACAGATGAATATCCATAAATATCAGGTCTGGTGCATCATGCTCGGCCAACCACTTTATGGTTTGGCGAATACTTTCCGTATTTCCCATTACATGAATATCTGAGTCTATACGGGCTAGCAATTCAACCATATTCTCATAAGCAGTAGTTTCATCTTCCACTATCAGTACATTCATAGAATATCATTTTTGCAAGGACAAATAAACACAAAATTTTTTATCGTCTTTCTCTACACGGATATTTTTTCCCATCAAAAGCATAAAACGGTTTCTTAAATTTGACAATCCTGTACCATTGGTTACCGGTGGAGCAAATTTCGGAAACACGGGATTCATAACCTGCAGTTCATCATTGTCATTCACCCATATTCTGACCACCATTTTATGTTCGCTGTCAATTGCATTATGAGTAACCACATTATCAATCAGCGGCAACAACGACAATACGGGCAGACGCCACTCCAAGGCTTCCGGTCTGACATCAATCTCAAAAGTCAGCTTGTTGGCAAAACGGACTTCCATCATATAGGCAAATGCATGTACAAAGTCGATTTCCTCACGAAGTGTAACCAGTTCCTTTTTGTCGCTCTGCAATGTATATCTGAACACGTCCGACAGTTTGTTGAGGAAAGCCAATGTCTTCTCTTCATCATTCTTTCTTATCAGAGCCGAAAGGCTGTTCAATGAATTAAAGAAGAAATGCGGATTGATCTGATTTGCCAATGCCTCACAACGGCTGCGTTGGTTCTCGGTCTGAAGACGTTCTATTTCCAATTCCCGGCGATGCCGCTCCATATTCAAGGCAACCATATGACCGAAAAAAAGGCTGAACACAAAAACAACCATAAACTGCAGATAGACAGAATAACGTGTGCAATCTATCTTTTCCACATCGAAAACAAAGCAAATCAATGCCAAAAGCAGATAAGCAACCGTCATGATTGCCAGATTTCCCCAAAAACGTTTCTTGAATGAAAAATATTCTATACCGCGCAGATTAAACTCAAGCAAACCCCAAATCACACCAACAAAAAACAGCAATCTGAAAAGATATGCCCCATAAATATTCATGTGTTCGGTTTCAGCATAAAAATTCATTTCCCAGGGAATGCATATCAGATTGGAAAAGGTCACAAGAAAAGCACCTATCACGCTAAACACGCCTAATTTTATTTGTGTATGACGATATAACCATTCCATGCTTATCCTCCGTTTTTCTTTTCTGTTTTACACAAAGGAACAAATATTTTACATCTTTATTTATGGAAAATGTCCTAAAACGAAAAAATCATTCGTCAAAGCGAATATTGGAAAATAAAAAAACACAAAGACGCTCGGACAAAAAGATTTTTGTCAAAACAAATCTTCAATGTCTCAGCGTCTTTGTTTATATATATCACAAATGCAATGTTATTTCAGCATCTGATACAATTTGTCAAGCTTAGGAGAAATAATAATCTCAGTTCTTCTGTTCTTGCTTCTTCCTTCGTTTGTTTCATTATCGGCAACAGGCATAAATTCACCTCGTCCGGAAGGCAGAATCTGCAAAGGATTTACTTTATATTCTTTTGTCAGAATTCTAACAACAGAAGTAGCACGGATAACACTCAAATCCCAGTTATCCTGGAACTGTGCTGTGTGAATAGGCTTACTGTCTGTGTGTCCTTCAATTGAAACGTCTATATCTGTCTGCTTATTCAACACGTCAGCCAACTTGGCAAGAGCTTCTTTTCCTCGATTGTCAACCTTCGCGCTGCCGGATTTAAACAACAGCTTGTCCGAAAGAGCAACATATATTTTCCCGTTCTTTTCGCTTACCGTCAGTTCATCGCTGCTGAATCCCAGCAAAGCATCTTTCACACTGTTCAAAATGCTCTGCACCTTTTCGTTCTGGGCGTTCATCATATCCTGCAATTCGCTGATAGTTCTGCTGCGTTCGTCTAGTTCTTTCATTTTCTCCTGCAACAGAGCGTTCAGTTTTTCCTGTTCGCCCATGTTTGTGTTCAGCATAGTCTGATAATTACGGATTTGTCTGCCTAAATCAGTAGTGTCACGGAGCAAAGCCGCAATTCTGTTTGAGAGCTGGTCATTCTCATCTTCACTTGCTATTAACTTTTCCTTCAAGTCAGCTTCGCGCTTCAAAGCGTCGAGCCTTCCATTTTCTGCCAATAAATATTTCTTCTTTGATACGCAAGAAGAACCACAAATCAATATGGCAGAGACTGCCAGATAAAAGATTTTATTCATAATTCCAAATGCTATAAAAACGGGGCTAAAATACGAAAAACTTTCTAGTTGACAAGAGAACAGGTTGAATACATTTATATCCTTGTTCCCTCGTCAACTTGTCAACTCGTCCTCTTAATTAACTTTCCATTCAATAATACCGCCAGAAACTCCATCCTGAAGTTTAGCTTCAATTTTAAGTCCTGTTGTAGTTACCGGAGCGAAGTTTACTTTATTGTATTTGTCTTTGTCCACTGTATATGGGTCAAGAGCTTTTACTTCTTTCCATTCTTTTCCGGATTTGTAATAAAGTTTCCAGCTTTCCGGAACGCGGAAATCACCGTCATAATGGTCGAAATCCAACCAGTAAACTTCCACACTTGATACATTATATGGTTTGTCGAATTCATAAGCAAGAGATTCAACAGTTCCTTCCTTCAACCACCAGTAGTGATAAGGTTTTGAAGTGTCAGATGAACGTTTCGGCTCCCACTGGTCGTTTGCGCCCCAAGCCGGAACTTCCTGAGAAGCTGATTCCGGAGCATCCTTCTGAATAGGAGCCTGAATCATCATAGTCTTAGCTTTGCTTGCAATTGTTGGAAGCGGAGTGGGCCAAGCATATTCCTTTGATTCCGGAATCCAAACCTCCATCTGGTCAGCACCTCTGTTGTTCCATGTAGAATAAGGAATAGCCTTGAATGTTACTTCCTTAACATTTCCGTCTCTATCAACCTCAAATGCATTTCCTTTCAGAACCATTACGCCATTAAGCAAATCTTTCTCGAATGATGCAGAAACGTCAACTGTATCCGGAATAAATTTGTTGAACACAGTCTTTCCTTCCTGGTCCTGACCTTCAAGACAGAACACAATAGGACCACGTTCCATTGCCAGCTTGCCCAAGTCGTCTTCAACATTCTTGTTTGCACGAACTTTACGGACATCCATAGGCAAATCAAGGGTAATACAGTCTCCGGCTTTCCAATTGCGTGAAATAGCTGCATAACCGTTCTTAATATCAGCTTTCACTTTCTCACCGTTTACAAGGATTGAATAATCTTTAGCCTTGTCAGTATAAGTATATAAATCTGTTGCTACAGGTCTGTCAGTAACCCAACTTGGAATACGTACAAGAATAGTGAACTGTTCTTCCTTCTGCGGATTAATAGTCATCTGGATATTTCCATCCCATGGATAACCTGTTTTCTGCTCGATTGTTATATTGTTATCAACTGTATTAACCTCAGCCTTGCTCTGTATGAAAAGGTTGATATATACATCCTTTGCCTGTGTTGCATACATATAATATGGAACAGAAGCCATGAAACGGGTAATATTTCCCGGACAGCAAGCACAGCCAAACCAACGCTGGCGCTCGTGTTCACCCATTGATTCCAATGGATTATCATAGAAGAATTTATCACCACTCAAAGAAACGCCGGAAAGAACTCCGTTATACAAAGCACGTTCCAGAACGTCAGTATATTTTGAATCGCCAGTGGCAAGGAACATTCTGTAATTCCAATATACGTTGGCAATTGACGCACAAGTTTCGCAATAAGCTGTATGATTGTTCAACTCATAGTTCGGACCGAAACCTTCACCCTGCGGACGAGAACCGATACCGCCGGTAATGAATAATTTCTTACTTGCCATATTTTCCCATATACGAGTCAAAGCATTGAAATAAGCGGTGTCGTTTGTCAAAGCTGCAACATCAGCAACTCCGGAATACAAATATCCTGCACGTACGGCATGACCAACGATTTCCTCCTGTTCAAGGATAGGCATATGGTCCTGACTATATGCGCTGAGTTTATGACCGTCTGTTCCTCTACCGGTTTCTTCAATGAAATATTTCGCCATGTCGAGATATTTCTTGTCGCCGGTCACCTTATAAAGTTTTGCCAGAGCCATCTCAATTATCGGATGTCCGGAAGGAACATGTTTCTGATTTTCACCCGGACCGAACACTTCACAAACCAAATCGGCATTCTTGATTGCCACATCGAGCAAAGTTCTTTTACCTGTTGCCTGATAATGAGCAATAGCTGCTTCATACAAGTGTCCGGAGTTATACAACTCATGACTGTTTATTTTCTCCCATCTTTTTGTTCCCCACCATCCGGACAAGCGTGTACATTTGTTGGTAACACATGTTGTAAGATATCCGTCAGGTTCCTGAGCTGCGGCAATTATAGTGATAACACTGTCCAGATAATTGTCCAGATTCTTGTCATATTTGTTTGCCAAAGAATATGAAGCTCCTTCAATTATTTTATAAGGGTCTGTATCATCGAACGAGAAATCTCCACGATGTTCGCCTTCCATTAGTTTTCCGGCAATGGCGAAATTGTCGAAACGTCCGTTCTTTTCACATTCCTTGAATGCTGAAGGGATTGACACTGTTCTGTTGGTCTCGATTCTAGGCTGCCAGAAACTATCACTGATATGTACCTGAGTAAATGGCACCTGCTTGATTTCATCCTTGTTTTCACTAGGAGAAGAACATGAGATAAAGCAGGACAATCCTGCTAAACACAAAATTGATACTATAGGTTTCTTATTCATAAATCGTATATTTATAGTGTGTTACTAACTTTGTTTATTGTGATTTTTGCAAATATATATTTTTTAGTGTACAAACAACAATATTTAAAGAAAAAAGATTGGCAAAACTGGAAGTTTAACAAATTCAATATACTGATAATTACTTTAAATCGTCTAATTACCATCACTTTTAGTAAAATCATTTTTCCTTCAAAACTAGCAAAACAATAACCTTTTGCTCATTTTAATCCAATTTTGCTAACCGCTATTTTTCGCAAAAACTCTTAAATTAGTGAAACAGAAAACATGAATAGCATCGTTTCAGAAAATCATCACAATGACTTCAGAAAATCATCACAATCGTTCACCTAAGTCATTACAATAACTTCGCACACTCTTCACAATCATTTCCCCAAACCATTGCAATCATTTTTTTAACACTCCGTATTTACCACAAAAAAACTGCTGTTAATATAGAAAAACCATCAAAAAATGCACGTTTTTCTATCAGGAAGCCTCAAAATCTCATTCAAAATCGAACTATTATTTTGTCTAACTTCTTATCCTTTTCTCTTACATTTTTCCTTTATTTCCAATAATCATCACAATGATATTTATTCCAATAAAGCAAACACCCCAAATCCCTGTCACTTTGTATTTCCTTAACTTCACGAGAGTGCCAACGATTCGAATTTCCTGTAATTTATCCCGAAAAATCGGATTCTCAGAAGGGTTGAGATGACAGAATGATAGTTTGACGTTTTGTCAGGAATATCATTGTATACAATCATAATCTGTCCATTATGTTCTTTTTTGTATACTATAACACAAGAATTTTTAATTAATATATTGACTTAACTTAAAACTTATTTTACACTAAATCCACATTATAAGGAAAACGACTTATAATCTTTCGGTGTTTTCCCAGTTACCTTTTTAAATAATCTCGTAAAATGTTGTGGATACTGAAAACCAAGTTCATATGCTACCTGAGTAATTGAATACATAGGATTTAGAATACGTTCCTTAGCAATGTTTATAACTTTATTCTGAATATAAGTCTGGGCAGATATTCCTGTTTCTTTTTTTATAAGGTCACCAAAATACCCGGCAGATAAGCATAGTTCTGAAGCACAGTATTTCACTGACGGCAGTCCATTATTAACAGCTTTTCCGCCAGAAAAATATTCCTCTAATAATGTTTCAAAACGAACAAGGATATTCCGATTTACAGGTTCACGAGTAACAAATTGGCGTTCGTAGAAACGTAAACAGTAATCTAGTAGAAGTTCAATATTAGTGGCAATCAATCTTTTACTAAGTCTATCTGTTTTATTCTCTAGCTCCATCTTGATTTTTTCAAGGCAATCAACAAATAACCGTCTTTCGCTATCCGAAAGGTGCAGTGCTTCATTAACGTCATACGAAAAAAAAGAATATTCAAACATATTACGACCTAGAGATGTACCCCGGATCAATTCCGGGTCAAAGCATAATGCCCATCCTTTAGGCTGAAATACCTCACCTGTATCTTCTATACCAATTACCTGTCCTGGAGCCAGACATATAACAGAACCCTTCTGATAATCGTATCGTTGCCGTCCATATATAAGTTCACAATTCTTTTCATCCTTGAGAAACACAACATAAAAGCTGAATGTATGCCTCATGTGGCGCATTGGTTTGGCTGTGGAAAGATCTATAACACTAACCAAGGGGTTCAATGTTTCTATGCCAAGCATTTCATTATACTGGCTTATAGTTTCAATATTTAACAGTTTGGTATTCATCCTTTATTAATCTTAAAAGATATTTTACTATGTCCAAAAATACTATTTTACTTCCAAACTTAAATGTATTATGAATTAAAACAGCAATTATGGTAAATCAAAAAGTAATCTATCTAATTATATCAAATAGCACCTCCTATATTTTTGCATATGAAGTTTGGAAGTAACTACAAACTTCATTAATACAAATAATTATTAGTCATGAGAAAAGAAACAGATACCATTATATGGATGGGAGCAGGACAAATTGGACTTGCCATTGTAAGGAGAATTGCTTCATGGAAAAAAGTAGTCATAGGTGACAAAAGTATTGAACATGCTCATAAAGCTGCTGAATTATTAAACCGTGACGGATTCGATGCTGTAGCAATGGAAGCAGATATTTCATCACGTGAATCCATCCTTTCAGTCATAAATGAATCACGTAAGTATGGTGAAATCAAATATCTTATTAATTCAGCAGGAGTATCACCTAGTCAGGCTTCAGTAGAAACTATACTAAAAGTCGATTTATATGGGACAGCCGTATTGCTGGAAGAAATTGGAAAGGTTATTGCTAAAGGAGGATGCGGAGTGACTATATCCAGTCAGTCTGGACACCGATTGGCTGCACTTACTCCAGATGAGGATTTGCTTTTGGCTACTACTCCTACAGAAAAACTACTTTCCTTAGATTTACTAAAAAAAGAAAACATCCAAGACACATTACATGCCTATCAAATGGCTAAACGATGCAATGTGAAACGTGTGATGGCTGAAGCTATAAAATGGGGAGAACGTGGTGCCCGTATAAACTCTATTTCACCGGGAATCATCGTTACGCCATTAGCTATTGACGAATTCAACGGTATAAGAGGTGATTTCTATAAGAATATGTTTGCAAAATGTCCGGCAGGACGTCCTGGAACCGCTGATGAAGTGGCTCATGTAGCAGAACTTCTGTTGAGTGAAAAAGGTGCATTTATCACAGGATCTGATTTCCTTATGGATGGAGGAGCTACAGCTTCATATTTTTACGGACCTCTTAGACCATAAACAACTATTACAATGATTATGAAACATATAATATTTATCATGGTTCTATTGCTAACTTCAGTTCCGGGTTTTTCAAAACAATCAAACAATAAAAATACTATAAATTTTATGGAAACAAAACAGAAAACTCTTGTAGCCTTTTTCTCACGGGCCGACGAAAATTACGCAGTGGGATATATCAAGAAAGGGAACACACATATAGTAGCAGAAATGATTGCAGCTGAAACCGAAGCCGATATGTTTCATATCGAAACTGTAAATCCATATCCGGCAAACTACAACGAATGTATTAAAGTAGCCAAACGCGAAAAACAATCAAAAGCTCGTCCGGAAATAAAAGGAGATGTTCGTGTGGAAGATTACGATGTAATTTTTTTAGGTTATCCTAATTGGTGGGGAGAAATGCCAATGGCAGTATATACATTTATCGAGAAACATAACTGGCAAAATAAAATTGTAATTCCTTTCTGCACACATGAAGGAAGCGGACTTTCAGGCACAGAACGTCGTATTCAATCTACTTGTGAAGGAGCAACAGTTATGGAAGGAATTGCCATTCGCGGTTATACCGCACAAAACGAACAGGAAACAACAAGAAAAACTGTTCAGACATGGATTAAAGGATTTAACTTTTAAAAGTTCATTTATTGGCTAGTTTGATATGGAAACACAAAATAAAAATATAATCAATCGTCGAGATTTCATTAAGATAACAGGAACTGCTGGATTAGCTTTTTCCGGACTTCCCGGGTGTAATAACCAGGAAAACTCACAAAAACAAATTGTGCCTTCAGGGAATAGTAAAATGACATATCGCATAAATCAGACTACAGGCGATAAGGTTTCTTTGTTGGGATTTGGTATGATGCGTCTGCCATCTGTTGGCGGACGAAGTGCACGTGAGGGGAATGAAGAGATAGATCAGGAAATGGTAAACGAACTAGTTGATTATGCTCTTGAACATGGTGTAAACTATTTTGACACATCACCAGCTTATTGCCGTGGAGGTTCAGAACGTGCAACAGGAATAGCCCTAAGCCGCCATCCAAGGAAAGATTATTTCATAGCTACCAAGCTTTCTAATTTTTCACCTTCAACATGGTCAAAAGAGGCTTCTATAGCAATGTATCACAATTCGTTCAAACAACTTCAGACCGATTATATCGACTATATGTTACTACATGGCATTGGTATGGGAAATGGAATGGAAGAATTTGAATCACGATACATAAACAACGGTGTGTTGGATTTCTTGTTGGAAGAACGTGAAGCCGGACGTATACGAAATCTGGGATTCTCATATCATGGAGATATTAACGTATTCAACAGATTACTTGCCGAGCATGACAAATATAAATGGAATTTTGTTCAGATTCAAATGAACTATCTGGATTGGAAATATGCCCAACAGATTAATCCACGTAACACAAATGCGGAGTATCTGTATAATGAAGTTGCAAAAAGAGATATTCCTATCATAATCATGGAGCCATTACTTGGAGGAAGGCTTTCCAATGTGCCAGATAACATTGTTCCACTCTTGAAACAACGTGAACCTGAAAAAAGTGTTGCTTCATGGGCATTCCGATTTACCGGAACATATCCGAAAGTACTTACAGTACTTAGCGGTATGACAAGAAAGGAACATCTACAGGATAATCTGGTGAGTTATTCACCTTTGCAGCCGTTAAGCGAGGAAGACCTTGATTTCCTGCAAGAGATAGCCGACAATATGATGAAATACGATACTATTCCATGTAATGACTGCAAATATTGTATGCCTTGCCCCTACGGAATAGATATACCAGCCATTCTATTACACTATAATAAATGTCTGAATGAGGGTAATATATTAAATTCCTCGCAAGATAATAACTATCACAAAGCTCGCCGAGAATATCTGATTGGTTATGATCGGAGCGTTCCTAAACTACGTCAGGCAAATCATTGTATCGGATGCGGCCAGTGTAGTCCTCATTGTCCGCAACGTATTGATATACCGTCAGAATTGCATAGGATAGATGAGTATGTAGAAAAGCTGAAACAAGGTCTTTTATAGGTTATTTCCCTGCACTGATATGAATGTTGTCATTTCCATACCAGTGTGGGGAATGTAATTCTTTCTTCACTGTATTTTCTTCATTAAAATATATAGTATATTTTCTCCCAAAATCTCCCAGTGTTTTTTTCGGAACATCGGCATGTTTCTCCCTGAACATGCCGAGCTTTTTATTTATAAGTAACGACTTCGGGAAGTTCAATAAAAATATTACTTCAAAAATTAAAAGTCTCAAAGAATAAAAACTATTTTTGCACTTGTTTAATCAATAATATAGAGATAGTATGAAAAGACTTATCTTTAATGTAGTTTTATTATTAAGTTTCATAAATATGACAGAAGCTGCAAACAATCCGTTCTTCGGAAAATACAAAACGCCGTTTGAAACTCCGCCTTTCGACAAGATTAAGACTGAGCATTATGAACCAGCGTTTGAAGAAGGTATAAAACAATTGAAAGAAGAAGTTGATGATATTGCTAACAATTCTAAACCGGCAACTTTTGAGAATACAATTGTTGCACTTGAAAGAAGTGGCGCCTTGCTGAATAAGGTAAGCAATGCTTTCTTCAATGTTCTAAGTGCTGACGCTACAGATGAGATGATGGAAATTTCACAGCGAGTTTCGCCAAAACTTTCCGAGAGCAGCAATTATATTTATCTTAACGATAAACTTTTTGCAAGAATAAAAGAAGTTTATGATCAGAAAGACAAACTGAATCTTTCAATTGAAGATGCAAAACTTCTGGAAGAGACTTATAAAGCTTTCCAGACAAGTGGTGCTACACTGAGCGCTGAGGACAAGGAAAAATATCGTAAGCTGAGCACTGAGTTGAGCGTTCTGACTCTTCAGTTTGACCAAAATGCTCTGAAAGATGAGAATCGCTTCGAAATGTTGCTTACAAAAGAAGAAGAGCTTGCCGGATTGCCTGAAAGCGCAAGAGAAGCTGCAGCTTTTGCTGCAAAAGAAAAAGGTAAGGAAGGATGGTTGTTCAATCTTTCTGCTCCAAGTTATGTTCCTTTCCTACGTTATTCCGACAACAGGGAGTTGCGCGAAAAGCTTTATAGAGAATACATGAGCGTCGGCAACAAAGGTGATGAATATGACAACAAGGATATTATCAAACGAATTGTCAATATTCGTCTGGAAATAGCAAAATTGATGGGTCACAAGAACTTTGCCGAATATAAACTTGAAAATAAGATGGCAAAGACTCCTGCTAATGTTTATAACTTACTGAACCAGCTTTTGGAAGCTTACAAGCCTGTTGCTATCAACGAGTTCAACGCTGTTCAAGGTTTTGCAAGAGGTATGGAGCAGAAAAATATCGACATTATGCCTTGGGACTGGAGTTATTATTCTGAAAAGCTTAAGAACATTGAGTTCAATGTAAACGATGAAATGACTCGTCCTTATTTCCAGCTCGACAGCGTGAAGAAAGGTGTGTTTGGTCTTGCCACACAGCTTTACGGACTTACTTTCAAGGAAAACAAGAAAATTCCTGTTTACAACAAGGAAGTTCAGGCTTATGAAGTGTATGATGCTGAAGGCAAATTCCTCTCAGTACTTTACACAGACTTCTTCCCTCGCGAAGGCAAACAGTCCGGAGCTTGGATGAACAGCATCAGCCAGCAATATAAGGATGCAAAAGGTAAAGACCATCGTCCGCAGATTATTATTGTGATGAATTTCACACGACCGACTGACACAAAGCCTTCACTTCTGACATTCAGCGAAGTGGAAACATTCCTTCACGAGTTCGGACATGCATTGCATGGAATGTGTGCTCAAGGAACATACGCAAGTCTTTCGGGAACAAATGTTTACCAGGATTTTGTGGAATTGCCATCACAAATAATGGAAAACTGGTTGACTGAAAAGGAATATCTTGACCAGATTGCCAAACATTATGAAACTAATGAGAAAATACCGGCTGATTTGGTGCAGAAAATAATCGACGCTTCAAATTTCAACTGCGGTTATGCTTGCTGCCGTCAGCTTAGCTTCGGTATGCTTGACATGGCTTGGCATACTTTGGAACAGCCTTTCGAAGGTGATGTTATAGCATTCGAAAAGAAAGCATGGGCTCCGACTGTAACAGTGCCTGATGTTCCGGGAACACTGATGAGCAGCAGCTTCGGACATATTTTTGCCGGTGGATATGCAGCCGGATATTATGGTTACAAATGGGCTGAAGTTCTGGATGCAGACGCATTCTCTATGTTCAAAAAAGCAGGAATATTCAATAAGGATGTAGCAAAATCATTCTATGATAATATTCTTACAAAAGGCGGTGTTGAAGATCCGTCGGTTCTTTACAAGCGTTTCCGTGGTCAGGATCCGACTATCGATGCATTGTTGATACGTAATGGTATAAAAAAATAAAAGACAAATAACAAAAGATGGCGGGAAATCCCGCCATCTTGTCTACTCAAAATAGCTTGATATATGAGTGACAAAGCGAATAAACAGCACGAAATAGATAAAAGATATCTGAGAATGGCTGCAATATGGGCCGAAAATTCATATTGCATAAGGAGAAAAGTTGGTGCTCTAATCGTAAAAGACCAAATGATAATATCCGACGGATATAACGGAACTCCTGCCGGTTTTGAAAACGTATGTGAAGACGAACACAACATCACAAAGCCTTATGTGCTGCATGCAGAGGCAAATGCAATTACAAAGGTTGCAGCTTCGTCAAACAGCAGTAAGGACGCAACAATTTATATCACTTCCGCTCCATGCATTGAATGTGCGAAACTGATTATACAATCAGGAATAAAAAGAGTAGTTTTCTCAGAAAAATACAGGACAGAAGAAGGTTGTGATTTGCTGAAAAGGGCAAATATCGAATTGGAATATATTGAAATTGACAAAGACTGACAATAAAAGTAGTCTTTTTTCAGTTAACTAGTTAAAAAGAAAACAAGTTGACATTACGTAATAAATAAACATAAACTATGGACAGGAACAACAAGCATTCCGTTTGGCTTCCGGTGATAATAGCTCTAAGCATTGCGTTGGGAGTTTTCGTCGGCAACCATTATAATACATTAAGCAAGAAAAATCCTTTTACCCAATTCAATTCCGGCAACAATAAAATCGATGCTATATTGCGTATCATAAACGAACAGTATGTTGACACGGTAGATATGGGTAAACTTATCGAAGGAACTATTCCTAAAATATTCAGTGAACTGGACCCTCACTCTGTATATATTTCGGCAAAGGATGTGGAAAGAGTGAATGAAGATTTGGAAGGTTCGTTCAGCGGAATAGGTGTATCTTTCAATTTGCAGACGGATACAATTCTAATTATCAGTGTTATTCCCGGTGGTCCATCGGAAAAAGCCGGTTTGTTGCCTTTCGACAGAATTATCACTATAAACGACTCTGTATTTGCAGGCAAGAAAATCAGCCAAAACGATATTATGAAGAATCTAAGAGGAGCCAAGAATAGTACAGTAAAACTTGGTATCAAAAGAGGAAACGAACCGGAATTGCTGACATTTGAAGTTACCCGTGGAGATGTTCCTGTAAACTCTGTGGATGTTGCCTATGAAGTGGCTGACAATATCGGTTATATTAAGGTTAGCAAATTCGGACGTACTACATACAATGAGTTCATAACTGCAATAGCGAAGCTTAAACAAAAGGGTTGCTCGTCTTTCATTATCGACCTCAGAAGTAACACTGGCGGTTATATGGAAGCAGCAGTAAATATGATTAACGAATTTATGCCTGAAGGAAGTCTGATTGTTTATACAGAAGGAAAATCATTTCCTCGTTCTGATGTTTATGCAAACGGAACAGGAACTTGTAAAGATGCTCCAATTGTTGTTCTGACAGACGAGATATCAGCATCGGCAAGTGAAATTTTCTCCGGAGCTATTCAGGATAACGACAGAGGCTTGATTATCGGACGAAGAACATATGGTAAAGGGCTTGTTCAATCACCAATCAAGTTGACTGACGGTTCAGAAATTCGTCTTACTATTGCCAGATATTATACACCTTCAGGAAGATGTATCCAGAAACAATATGAACTTGGTGAAGGTGATAAATATGATCAGGATATATATAACAGATTCATGCACGGAGAATTTGACTCGGCTGACAGTATCAAGCTTGATGACAATTTGAAATATCAGACAGCAGGCGGACGAACTGTTTATGGCGGAGGTGGTATTATGCCGGATATCTTTATCCCAAGAGATACAAGCGGAATAACATCATATTTCTCTAATGTAATCAACAGTGGTGTTCTTTATTTGTATGCCCTTGAATATTCAGACAAGAATAGAGATAATTTCTCAAAATACAAGAGTTATGAGGAGCTGTATGACTATTTAAAGAAACAGCCTATTCTTAATGAATTCACAAATTTCGCTGCTAAAAAAGGTATAAAGAAACGTCCTAATCTGATTGCTATTTCCTCTAAATTGATAGAGAAACAGCTTCATGCTTATATTGTAAGGAATTTCTTTGATGATCCAGGATTCTATCCTATTTTCCTGAGCGATGATATAACTATAAAAGAAGCTATTAAAGTGCTTCAGGAAGGAAAAGCAAATCCGCTTGAAAATAAATAATTTAAGTTTCGCAAGTTGCTCAACTTAAAAGTTAACAAGGCTTCAGATACAAGTTGAGCTTGCGAAACTTGAATAAATAATAATTGACAAGCGAACGAGTTGGCAATGTTCAACTCACCAAACTAACAATTGAAATAAGAATGGAAGCATCACAAGCAAAGCAACAACTCAGAAAAGAAATAGCTTGTATAAAAAAGCTTCAATCCAAAGAAGACTTATCAAACTGGTCTGCTCAAATCATGGAAAAGATTGAGCAGACCAGTCTTTTTAAACAAGCAAATAACATAGCTGTATATTATTCCTTAAAAGGCGAAGTGGAAACAGACTTATGGATTGAAAAATGGTACACAAAAAAGAACATAATTCTTCCTGTAGTTGACGGTGACGACTTGATTATGGTCCGCTACGAAGGAAAAGAAAGTCTCAGAAGCGGCTCTTTTGGTATAATGGAACCGGTTGTAACTCCTGATAATATTTTCCCGGAAAATAATATTGACTTGGTAATTGTTCCTGGTGTAGCCTTTGACAAAAGCCTGAACAGAATGGGACGAGGCAGAGGTTTCTACGATCGTTTGCTGTCCGGTCTGAATGTGCCGAAAATAGGTATATGTTTCGGTTTCCAGTTTTTTGATAAAATACCCGCAGAGGGATTTGACAGGAAAATGGATATGGTAATAACGGAAAAAGATGTGATTGGTATAAAAGAATAACGAGCTGTCCTAAAAAGGGCAACTCGTTATTTTTTATAAGCAATCTGCTTAGCAGATGCTTAATACATGCTTCGGTCTGATTATGCCGGATGAATAGCTTCAGTAGGACAAGCGTCAGCGCAAGTTCCACATTCTGTGCACATATCAGGGTTGATGCTGTATTTATCACCTTCTGAAATTGCACCTACCGGACATTCGTCAATACAAGTACCGCAAGCAATACAATCGTCGCTAATTACGTAAGCCATTTTTATAAACGTTTAAAATGATAACTATTAGTGATACAAAAGTAGAGTTTTATTCGATATTAAAAAATATCTGAGGCAAATATTTTCTCAAATATTCCCAATTTTGCAATATCTTTGCCTTTGCTTCGTTAATAATAAAAACAACAGAATGACATTGAAAAGAATAGCTTTTATATTATATTTTATCTGTTTAGCCTCAACGATGGCTATTGCTCAAAAGGAAAAAGCAAAGAATCTGCCATATACAGATAACCGACTTTTTCATCTTGGTTTTTTTGTCGGGTTGCACTCACAAGATTTGCTGCTGACAAATTCAGGTTCTTCATATAATGGAGAAACATGGTTTGCTGAAATACCCAACTATTCACCAGGATTCAGTGTCGGTGTTATAGGAGACATGTATCTGAGCCGTTTCTTCAACCTCAGATTCACGCCATCAATTCATTTCGGAGACAAGCAATTTGTATTCAAAAAGGAAAATAGTGAGGAAACTTTCAAAACGAATGTACGTTCCAATTATCTGATGTTTCCTCTTGATATAAAGTATAGTGCTCTAAGGCTGAATAATTATCGTCCATATCTGTTAGGCGGTATTTACGGTGCATTTGATTTGGGCAGGAAGAAAGGAACTCCTATTTTGCTGAAAGGTCCGGATTTCGGAGTTGAATTCGGTATAGGATGTGATATTTATCTGCCATTCTTCAAACTTTGTCCTGAACTTAAATTCTGTTTTGGACTTGCTGATGTTCTTGAAAAAGACAGAAGTGACCTCCAGGGACAGGAAACAATCAAGTACACTGAAGGTCTATCTCGAGCAACATCCAGGATGGTGGTGCTTACTTTCAATTTTGAATAAAAAGACGGAAATATATATAAGCTGCCGGAATTGCCATCAAAATGCTGTCAAAACGATCCAGCATACCGCCATGGCCTGGCAGCAGCTTTCCTGAATCCTTTACACCCAAAGTGCGTTTCAGCAAAGATTCCACTAAATCTCCAAGAGTACCGAATAGAACAATTACAACAGAAAGTCCAAGCCAGGAAAGTCGACTGATTGATGGATCGATATATGCAAATCCCTGAGAAAACAGCATAGCAAAAAACATTCCGCCCCAAAAGCCTTCCCATGATTTCTTTGGTGATATTCTTTCAAACAGACGATGTTTTCCTATAGCTGAACCTACAAGGAAAGCTCCTGTATCATTAACCCACACAAAAACAAACATTGAAAGAACTAGAATATAATTGAAACCAGCCACTCCGCTCTCATCACTTGCCGACATTATAAAATTAAGCAGAGAAAAAGAACCTGCACAATAAAGCTGCCCCAAGAACAAATATGCCCAGTTTTTTATTGGGTCAGATGCTTTATAATATAATTCTCCTATGAATGAATACAATATAAATAACAAATAAGGAAGGAAAACTACTGATGATGCCATATTGTAAGCATAAGCAAAGCAAGAAAAGAATAAATATATTCCACCAATTGTTGCTAAAACTTTATGAATAACGGCTTCATCATTCTTTCGTACCAAGCCATAAAATTCCCACAAACTTGCTCCTGTTATTATAGCAAACACAAGAGCAAACAAATAAGGGTGAAAACATATTCCTCCCACCAATACAGCCACGAAGACAATCCCTGTCAATGTTCGTGTAATAAAGTTATTCAAAATATTCAGTTTTATGTTTATAATAAATTCCTGTTAAGCAAATCGGCATATACACATAAGCACAATGTACAAACAAATTATAGCTAATTTGCAAAGCCTAACCGAAATTGCTTTTACAGCGCAAAGATAGTATTATTAAATCGAGATAGAAAAAAGAGAAGAGATATATTACCTAAAACTGAAAATAAGATAAGAAAAAAGGTGTGCCAAAATATTAAATTTCAACACACCTTCATAAAAATATTATAGGGAACTATTATTTCACTTCAGCATCTTTAGAAGAATCCTCTTGAGAAATATTTCCGGAATTTTCAACTTGCTCTATGTTTTCAGAATCTTTTTCAGAAGATTCCTCAGTATTACCAGTTACAGGAGATTCATTACCAGTAGCATCCTTAGCCTGCTTTTCCTGCTCCTGTGCTTCAAGTATTTCCTGAGTTCTTGAAACCCATGGACGTTTACCGAAAATTTCTTCCACGTCTTCTGAATAAATAACTTCACGTTCAAGCAATAATTCTGCCAAATCATTATGGCCTTTGGCCTTCTCTGTCAGAATCTGTTTTGCTCTTTCATATTGAGTATTTATGATATTCTGAACTTCCTGGTCGATAAGACGAGCTGTTTCCTCACTGTAAGGTTTGGTGAATCCCCAATCCTGACCAGTTGAATCATAGTAGTTCAAATTTGGAAGTTTATCACTCATACCAAAATAAACCACCATAGCATAAGCCTGTTTTGTAACTCGTTCCAAATCGTTGGAAGCACCTGTTGATATTCGTCCAAGGAACAATTCTTCAGCTGCACGTCCACCAAGAGTAGCACACATTTCATCCAATAACTGCTCACGAGTAGTAATCTGACGTTCTTCAGGCAAATACCATGCAGCACCCAAAGCCTTTCCTCTAGGAACAATTGTCACCTTAACCAATGGATTTGCATGTTCAAGGAACCAGCTCAAAGTTGCATGACCAGCTTCATGTATAGCAATACTTCTACGTTCTGAAGCAGTAGTAATCTTTGTACGTCTTTCCAAACCACCAACGATTCGGTCAACAGCATTCATAAAGTCTTCCTTCTGAACAAATTTCTTATCGTTACGAGCAGCTATCAATGCAGCCTCATTACATACGTTGGCAATATCAGCACCTGAGAATCCAGGAGTCTGGCGAGCCAACAATTCTGTATCAACACTATCGTCAATCTTGATAGGACGAAGGTGCACACCAAAGATTTCCTTTCTTTCATTCAAGTCCGGCAATTCCACATGAATCTGTCGGTCAAAACGTCCGGCACGCAAAAGAGCCTTATCAAGAATATCCGCGCGGTTTGTAGCAGCCAGAATGATAACACCACTGTTAGAACCGAAACCGTCCATTTCTGTAAGCAGCTGGTTCAATGTATTTTCACGTTCATCGTTGCTATTCATATTAGCATTTCGTCCGCGAGCACGACCGACAGCATCAATTTCATCGATAAACACTATACATGGCGCTTTTTCTTTTGCCTGACGGAACAAGTCACGAACACGTGATGCACCTACACCAACAAACATCTCAACAAAGTCTGAACCAGACAAAGAGAAGAATGGAACATCCGCCTCACCAGCAACAGCCTTGGCAAGCAAAGTTTTACCTGTTCCCGGAGGGCCAACAAGTAATGCTCCCTTAGGAATCTTACCACCCAACTCTGTATATTTTGATGGATTCTTCAAGAATGCAACAATTTCTTCAACTTCCTGCTTTGCTCCAGCAAGACCAGCGACATCCTTAAATGTAACTTTACGGTCACTATCCTTATCAAACAACTGAGCCTTAGCTTTACCTACACTAAATACATTTCCAGGTCCACCACCAGGTCCACCAGACATCTTACGCATAAGGAAAAACCATATTGCAATCAGCAGCAACATCGGAGACCATGAAATAAAGAAATTCCATAAAGTACTGTCTCCTTCTTCAAAACTAACCTCAGTATCAATCTGGCTTTCACTTACAGCTTTATCATAGAAATCTGAAAATTTGTCAGCTGAAGGAATCTTTACATAAACCATCATTCCCGTACCTGTTGGTAGTTCAGAATGATTTTTAAATACCAAATCAGCTTTTCCAGGTTTTACAGTTGCCTCAACCATATTCTTCTGGTTATAAACAACCATCTTCTCAAACACATTCTCCTTCATCAGTTTCTGGAACTCAGTCCATCCAACTTCTTTCGATGAAGTGGGGCTATTAGTCATATACAAGCCCAAGAGCATCAAGAGAATAAGACCATACATCCAATAGAGGTTAAATTTAAAACCTCCAGGCTTATTATTCTTCTTTGATGACTTATTAAACAAATCCTTATTGTCCATATTAATTTAATGAAATAAATAATATTAACCGGATTAATCCAAGTTCGGTATTTCTGTCACTTTGGCATCAGCCCAAAGATTTTCCAGATTATAGAACTTGCGCTGTTCCGGCATAAATATATGAACAAGAACCGTGCCATAATCCATTCCAATCCAAGTGGCACCTTGCGTTCCATCAATAGAAAGAGGTTTTTCTCCCGTTTTCTTTCTTGCAAACTCCCACACAGAGTCAGACAAAGCCGAAACCTGCGAAGGCGACTTTCCCTCTCCTATCACCATATATTGACTGATTGCTCCTGACAAGTTTGTTAAATCTACTACTACAATATTGGAGCCTTTTTTCTCCTGTAATCCTTCTACGATTGATTGTACTAATTCTTTTGTTTCTTCCATTTATTCTATTTAATGTATTTTAGAGATGCAAATATAAAAGATAATTTGGAATACATACATTTCTAAAGGGCAATTATTCTGTTCATTTTTAACAATATTAAGAGAGAGGTTATAAAGAAACAAGCCAATAAGGAAACAACTTTATAAGTAATCACAGTCTCGTATTACTATTCTTACGAAAAGCTGTCAGCACAAAGAAAAATACATATTTTGAAAAAAAACACGAAAAACATTTGGTGGTAATAAAATTTTATCTACCTTTGCACTCGCAAACGAGAGAGTTAGCAACACAAAAGTTGATGAATATTGTTCTATGGTGTAATGGTAGCACAACAGATTCTGGTCCTGTTTGTCCAAGTTCGAATCTTGGTAGAACAACTTTCAAATTCTTTTTATAGCTAATCACCAAATTGTTCTATGGTGTAATGGTAGCACAACAGATTCTGGTCCTGTTTGTCCAGGTTCGAATCCTGGTAGAACAACAGAAAAAAGCCGGTTCAAGAAATTGAATCGGCTTTTTTGTTAGGTACAAGTTGACAAGAAAACGAGTTGTCAAAAGAATAATATAATACTTTGTCAACTCGTTTCCTAATTTATCTGATTATCTATATCTTATCCACTTTAATATCTCCATTATAGAAGGTTTCTTTCCATACATTAATATTCCTACTCGATAAATTCGTGCAGAAAGCCATACGACAAAAACAGATGTAAGCAGCAAAACAGACAAAGACAAAGCTAGCTCCCACCAAGGAACGTCAAATGCTAGACGCATCATCATAACCATAGGAGAACTGAACGGAATAACCGAAGCCCAAAATGCCAATGGTCCGTCTGGGTTTTCCGCACCATAAATACCGGCATATAAACTGAACACCATGAAAAGAATCATTGGTGCCATAAACTGCTGACTGTCTTCCTGCTGACTAAGAGCACTTCCTATTGCGGCAAACATTGCTCCATATAGTATGTAACCTCCAACAAAATAAAGGAAGAAGAAAAACAACAGCTTTGCCCAAGGCACAGCGAACAAAGCTGACAATCCCGACATTTCAACATCCGAAGCAACTACAGCCTGAACTGGTTCGCCCATAGCCACACCCGCACTGGCTATCAGAAATATTGTGAGAACACACCAAAGGATAAACTGAGTAAGACCAACAAGTCCGATTCCAATAATTTTTCCCATCATCAGGTCAAAAGGACGGACAGAAGAAATCATAACTTCTATTATCCTGTTTGTCTTTTCCTCCATAACACCCTGCATAACCATTCCTCCATAGGATATTATGAACATATATATTATAAGTGTAGCCATCATCCCAAGAATTGTAGCGACATCAGATGAACTTTTGTCTTCAGAACCGTCATCATTCCATTTCACAGTCTGGACAGAATAGTTTTCTTTTGCAACCTGCATAACACTGTCTATATTTTCAATGTTAAATCCGGCTAGCTTCTCATTTCTTAAAGCTTCAGTAAGTATATGATTGATATCTCTCACTAAATTGTTAGGTAACTGACGGGACGAATACAAAGTTGCAGCATCAGGATTTTCCGATAAAGGTGCAGAGATATTGAGGAATGCTGTTATCTCTTTGTTTTCCTTTTTACGGTATTCGTCCATCGAACCTTCAGCCTTTATATAGACACAACTTTCAGTATCTTCAAACAATGATTCATATTTTCCGGTTGAATCCATAATCACAACAGTTTTAGCTTCCGAATCCTGAAAAGTTGCCAACCACATAGGAACAAAAACCAATGCAGCAAACAGAACCGGCATCAGTATTGTCAACAACCAAAATGATTTTTTCTTTATCCTGAAAGAATATTCTCGCTCTATTATCAATCCTATATTACTCATTGTTATTTTCCTCTTTTAAGTTTTCAGATACTGTTCGAATAAAAATCTCATTCATTGACGGCAAAGCCTCCTTGAACGAATATATCTCATTATTCTTGCCTAACTCTACCAGTAATGCAGAATTGCTGACAGCATAATTCTTACGTATCATTAAAGTAAATCTATCTTCCGCCTTTATAATATTTTCCACATCAAACACTCCACCAACTGAAGTTATTTCATCCACGGAAGGCGCTATTTCAACTATATATCTGTTCTCCCGGAAACTGTTTCTGACATCGGTAACAGCTCCGGAAAGGACAACTCTCGATTTGTTTATCAATGCGATATTATCACAAATCTCCTCGACAGACGACATATTATGAGTGGAGAAAATTATGGTATGACCTTTTTCCTTAAGAGACAGGATTTCCTTTTTCAACAACTCAGCATTAACGGGGTCAAAACCGCTGAACGGTTCGTCAAAAATCAATAGCTCAGGCTCATGAATAACCGTTGTGATAAACTGCACTTTCTGCTGCATACCTTTCGACAACTCCTCGACTTTCTTGTTCCACCACGGAGCAATATCGAAATGCTCAAACCAATATTTCAAGCGTTTCATGGCATCAGAACGTGAAAGTCCCTTGAGACGTGCCAGATAAAGAGCCTGCTCGCCTACTTTCATTTTCTTGTAGAGTCCACGCTCTTCCGGCAAATATCCAATACGATAGATATCATCCGGTTGAGACAAGCGTCCGTCCAAATAAACTTCACCACTGTCCGGTGCTGTTATACGGTTTATAATCCTGATAAGCGTGGTTTTTCCTGCACCATTCGGACCAAGCAAGCCGAAGATTTCACCTTTCGGAACCTGGATATTAACATGGTCTAAAGCAAGATGCCCGCTATATCGCTTTACTACATCTTTTACTTCAAGATAATTCATAATATAGATATATTTTATGTTTCACAAGCTCAACATACAGTTAACAAAATCAAGTTAACGAGTTGAGCAATTTAATCACATCTTCAGAACAATTCTTTCACCCAACTCTTTCGACAAGGCATTCTTTATTTCATTAAGCCTGACAAGTTTTCTCATGAGTTCCATAGCCTCATCCATATTCCCTGAGGTCTGCAATTCTTTCATATTAGCCTGGATTTCCTTTATCTGGCGAAGAATATATGCATCCTTCAGCGCAAATATATCCTTGATTACAAGCTGGTCCAGTCTGTCCCGCTCATCCTCAATCTCCCTATATTTGGTGTGATATTTGCTAAGCTGGTATTTCTCGCTCATTAGATTTGCAGCCAGCTTACTGATTAGCTGGTCCTGATGAGCCAGAAAATATCTGCTTGCCACAAAATTATCATCCTTGCAATGTTTGGCAGCTTCGTCCAAAATGCGTTTGAATAATGGATTATAGAACGTAAGTTCGTCCTGCTCCAAATCAGACTTGATATATTCAGCCACTCTCCACTGCACTCGTTCGTTTGTTTCATCATCTACATAATCAAACAATATCTGCTCGCCATAACGTATTATATATCTGAGAAGATTGATTTCATACGGCTCATACGGTGAACGTCTGATTTGTGGCGCAGCAGGCTTGGCTGTTACTTCCTCAGGCAAAGGCACCTCCTGAGGCACAGGAGACGATGGCGGCAAATCCTCAACTGGAGGAGCCATAGGAAAATCAGCCGGAACTTCCGGCACATCCGACACTTCAAGGCTGGCAAGTTCCGGAGGATAAACATAATCGTTTACGTCGTCGTTTCTATATGGAGCGACCGAAGAATATTCCGGTTGCTGTTTGACTTTGTTCTCATTGCGCTGGTTCTTGTCGAGGCGTATTTTATTTACGGCATTAAGCAGAACCTGTTCATCTATCTCCATCATACTGCTACACTCACGGATATATACAGAGCGTGCAATGTTATCTGGAATTATAGCCACTGAGGCTACAATATCATTTATCAGTTTAGAGCGGCGGATTGGATCATTACCCGCCTCATCAAGCAAAAGTTTTGTTTTGAAACGAATGAAGTCTGTCTCATTTGCCTGAATAAACTCCGTAAACTGCGTAGCATTATGTTTACGGGCAAAAGAGTCAGGGTCTTCCCCATCAGGCAAAAGCAGAACCTTCACATTCATGCCTTCTTCCAGAAGAAGGTCAATACCACGCAAAGCAGCCTTTATTCCGGCTGCGTCTCCGTCATAAAGTACAGTTATATTATTGGTGAATCGTCTGATGAGTCTTATCTGTCCTTGAGTAAGAGCTGTTCCTGAAGAAGCCACAACATTCTCGATTCCTGCCTGATGCATTGATATAACATCAGTATATCCTTCCACCAAATAGCATCTGTCTACCTTTACTATTGCTTGTTTGGCAAAGAATATACCATAAAGTTCATTACTCTTGTGATAAATTTCACTTTCCGGAGAGTTTACATATTTGGCTGTTTTCGCATCTTTCTCCTTTTTAAGCACACGGCCACCAAAGGCAACGACCTTTCCACTGAGTGTATGTACGGGGAAAATAACTCTGCCACGAAATCTGTCGTTCACCCTTCCGTCCTCATAAGATATTATAAGTCCTGTTTTCTCAAGGAATTCTTTTTTATATCCTTTCTTCTGAGATTCCTTATACAAAGCGTCGCGCTCATTGAGGCTATATCCCAGCTGGAACTTACGGATTATATCTTCACGAAATCCTCGCTCTATGAAATAACGCATACCGACAGAGCGTCCTTCCTGATGATTCTCAAGAATAGAGGTAAAATATTGCTGAGCCCAAGAATTGACAATCAGCATACTTTCTCTGTCATTCTTTATACGTTTTTCCTTCTCGGTGAGTTCACGTTCCTGAATCTCTATATTATATTTCTTGGCAAGATAGCGGAGTGCATCGAAATATGAAATCTGCTCGTGCTTCATAATGAAATGCACAGCTGTTCCTCCTTCACCACAGGCAAAGCATTTGCATATATTTTTGGCAGGCGATACGTAGAACGACGGAGTCTTGTCCGAATGGAAAGGGCAAAGCCCTACAAAATTCACGCCTCGACGACGCAAAGTGACAAATTCCGAAACAACATCTACAATGTTTGCCGTATCCAATATCCTATCTATCGTTGCCTGGTCAATCATATTTCAATACCGTCATTCTTTTTTCGGAAGACAAATTTAATGATATTTATTTATATCAGAATATAACCTTTAAAAACACTTTATATTCGACATAAAAACACTGCGATGTTTTTCCAAAAACACTACGAGCTTTTTTCTGAAACACTGCAATGTTTTTTCAAGAACACTGCGACGAAAAAAAACAATAAAAAAATGACGGACTGTCAAGGTTTATCCTTCATACGAAAGATAAGAAACCAGACAGCCCGTCAATTATATAACGGCATCAGAATGCCAATAAATTATTCACCTTCAAAAACACCTTCGCGAGACAATTGTTTGTCCAAATTGGCAACGCCCAAAACTACAATTGCTGTAACTGTCGCTGTATGTTCAAGATATTCGGGAATATTCTTTGTATATAAATCACGCTCAGTATGCCATATTTCACCGTAGCTGAAGTTATATCCTTTTATATCTTTGGTTGAGAAAGTATATGTAGGAACACCTTCCACTGCAAAAACTTCAGAATCTACTCCTCCAGGAATAGTTGGACGTTTTCTTGGCGGACGCACTGTAACTTCAAACGGATAATCTTCGCGGATACGTTTCACTGGTTCTGTAATCTTCACAAAATCATCATACATTGCCTGAGAAACAGCTATACCAACTGGAGGTTCCGGACCACCGTCACGGTTGAACAGATTAGCAATCTTCGGCAATTCTTTCGCATGAGTTTTGCAATATGCCTTGGCTCCTAACAAACCGAATTCTTCCCCGGCAAATGCAACAAAGACTATTGTTCTTTTAGGTTTTGCACCAGAAAGAGCTATCATTCTGGCTGCTTCCATCATAGGAGCAATACCTGTTCCACAATCAATACCACCTGTTCCAACATCGAATGCATCAAGATGACCGCTCACCATAACACATTCATCAGGATATTTGCTGCCCTTGATAGTTGCCACCACATTGTGGTATTTTACAGGTCCAAGTTTAAAGTGATTACGTATATCAAACTCAAGAAGGAAATCCTCGCGACGTTCCTTAACCATTTGTTCGATTACTTTGAACTGATGTTCGTCCAGTTTGATATCAGGAAGTTCAGGAGCATTATCAAATGTCATACTATCAATCATCTTCCTGTCATACAAAGCACGGATTGGAACTGGGGAAGATTGGATAAAGCCCAAAACTCCGGCTTCTTTCATTTCATTGTAAAACAATGCGGGAAACTCGCGCAAAGGCAACATTTCGTTTTTCTCGCCATTTTCGTAATTACGTTTGCGTAGTTCGGCATTCTTTTTTGTGATTTCCAAATTTTCTTTCTTGACCGCTTCACGGATTGAATCACCTTCAGCAGAACGGTCAATAGGCCAGCCTGTGTTTGTTCCGGAAATAAGCACCCATGCACCTTTCAGCTTATGTTTCATGCGTTGGAATTCATCCTCTGTTTTAGGTTCAATAAGCACATGTCCACGTTGAACACCTTTTGTTCCAGCCGTATATGATGGAGTTGCAAAATGAAGAGTCATTCCGTTATCATGGCTCAAAAGTTTTCCGAACCACGGGCCACGGTTAAATCCAACCTGAAGAGTTCCGGCTTCCTCAAGATGAGCTTCAATACCCCATTTCTTATATTCACGAATCATCCATTCTGCGGCATTGTCATAAGCATCTGAGCCAATAGGTCTTCCACCAAATCTATTGGTGAGAATATCAAGCTGATGCATTGCCTGATTATCGTTCTGCCCAATTTCGATAATCTTATTCACCGCCGAATTCTGGGCAGGTAAATCAAATTCACCCAGACATAAAAAAGCCAGGCACAGAATATAAAACTTTTTCATTTCACTTGAATTTGGTATTAGAAATTATATTACACTTTTATTACAATCTTCAAAAAACTCGGGCAATTTAATAACAAATTTCCAATTAAACTATACTTTTGTGAAAGTATAAAAAATCAGGTAAGCTAGTAAATTGATTAGTCCATTAATTTGCTGTTTTTTTGACAAAATAATACTGAAACTTATAAACCCAAAAACTAAGTATTCCATATTTTAGCAAGGACAACAAAAATATCTAACTTTGTATATTTAATAAAAAAGAAATCATGATTATCTATAACACAACTTTCCATATTGAAAACAGTGTGCTGGAAGAGTGCATTGAATTCCTTATACAGGATTATATTCCTAATGCTACTAATAGCGGTTTTTTGAGTCATCCCAGATTAAGCAGAATTATTCCACATGAAAAGGATGATTTGGGAGAAAGTTTTTCTCTGCAATTTCATGTAAAAAACGCTGAAACTCTCAACTATTGGCTTGAAAAAGATGGAGCTGCCATCCAAAAAAGACTGATAAAGAAATTCAATCAGAGAGTTGTTGGTTTCACAACAATAATGGAAGAAATATCTCTGGAATAATGACTAAGGAAAAAATAATTCTAGGAATAGACCCGGGAACAATCATTATGGGTTACGGAATTCTGTCAATACGTAACAATAAGCCTTACATGGAAACGATGGGTATATTGAAACTAGACAAGTATGAGGATTATTATCTACGTTTAAAGAAGATATATGAAAGAGTGACTTCACTGATTGAGCAATATCATCCGGACGAGTTAGCCATCGAAGCTCCTTTTTTCGGAAAGAATGTTCAAAGTATGCTGAAACTTGGCAGGGCTCAAGGAGTGGCAATGGCTGCCGCACTTGAAAAGGAAGTTCCCATTTTTGAATATGCACCTCTGAAAATCAAAATGTCCATTACAGGAAATGGAAATGCTTCAAAAGAGCAAGTTGCCGGAATGTTGCAGCGGATTCTGAAAATTCCACAGGAATCAATGCTGCCACAGCTTGATGCTACGGATGGACTAGCTGCTGCTCTTTGCCATCACTTACAGTCCAAAAATCCTGTTATGGAGAAAAAGTATAACAGTTGGAAAGATTTCATAGCAAAGAATCCTGACAAAGTGAAGCAGTAAAAAAACAAAACCACAGAGAAACAGACAAGCCTAATATAAATATCATACAGTCTGTTTCTCTGTGGTTTTATTATATCAATACCGGAATTTTGCTCTACTACAAATCTTCCGGTTCGTCTTTAGTCAAATCCAATTTTTCGTTATCACCACCTTTATCAAAATATTGACGGCGCAACGGACGCGCAGTAGCTTCCTGATAACGTTTTCTGTTACGATAGATATCCAAAGATTCATACAAAGCAGTTCTGAAAGATTCTTCTGATGCCAGATTCTTTCCTGCGATATTGTATGCTGTTCCATGTGCCGGAGAAGTTCTTACAAAAGGCAAGCCTGCTGTAAAATTTACTCCTTCTTCCATTGACAAAGCTTTGAATGGAGCCAATCCCTGATCGTGATACATTGCCAGGATTCCATCAAACATATCCATCATATTTGAACCGAAAAATCCATCTGCCGGATAAGGGCCGAAAGCCTCAATACCTTTGTTTCCTGCTTCTTTAATTGCCGGAATTATTATTGTCTGTTCTTCTGTGCCCAGCAAACCATCTTCTCCTGCATGTGGATTAAGAGCCAACACAGCAATACGTGGCTTCACAATTCCAAAGTCCTGCTTCAAAGATTTATTGAAAATCGTCAGTTTTGACAGAATCAACGGAACTGACAATGTTGATGCAACCTGAGAAATTGGAATATGACCGGTCACAAGTGCAACCTTCATTATACTGCTCTCAAGAATCATCAAAGATTTCTGTCCGTCACCACAAGCCTCTTCCAAATATTCTGTGTGTCCCGGGAAATGGAAATTCTCGTTCTGAATATTATGTTTGTTGATAGGCGCTGTCACAAGAACGTCTATTGCTCCTTTTTTCAAATCGGCTACAGCAGCTTCCAATGAACGGAAAGCAGCATCACCAGCAATAGATGTTGAATGTGACAATTCAACCTTTACGTCTTCCTCTATACAATTTATTATATTAACTCTGTTAGGTCCAGCTTCCTCTGCTCTTGAAATTATATTCATATTTACAGCAGGAAGATCCATCACCTTACGATGATATGCAGCTACTTTTGACGAACCGTAAATTACGGGAATACACATCTCCGCAATTCGGGAATCTGCAAAAGTTTTAAGAATTACCTCATATCCAACTCCGTTAATATCACCGTGAGTTATACCAACTTTTATCAATCGTTCTTCTTTTTCCATAAAATCTATTATCTTTTATTCTTCCTGAGATACATCCAATGAACTGTCATATTCTTGTTCAAATTCTCCAGGAAGTTTTAATGTAAACAAAGCTGCTTCAATGCGACGTATAAAATTACCTTTATCAGTTTCCGGCGCATAAACAAATCCTTCAGCAACAACAACTCTGTTGTTCTCTTCATCCAGACGGATATGTGACACAAACGGACCACCCATCATATCACCGACTACACGCCACAAACCACGCATCACACCGCAATATTTATTATTTACAGTTATGGCTTTATAGTCAACACCCAGACCGAATCGGGTTTCAGTTGCCATATAAGTACCAGGGAAAGAACCCGGAAGGTTTACCTTCAGAACAGAATCTCTTTTTGCTACCAAATACTCAGGAGTAAATGTATCCTTATCTGTATATGGGAATGTATAAACAATCAAATCTGTTCTTCCAGTGTTAGCATTATTAGATGCCCAGAAGAAGTCTGTAGTATCTTTATAGAATGTCATATTCTCAGGAGCATTAAGCATCAGATTATACTTGCTCTTCAAATTATCCATAACTACAGAACTATAACTCTCCTGCAATTGCTCAACAGCCCTGTTCATTTCTATTTTCACAAAGAAATCAGTAAGAACTGTAGGACGTTTATTCAGATACTCAACTATTGCATTTGAATCCGGAGCCTTAAGTGTCATAACATATTGTCCCTGAGCCCAACGGTTTGCTTCATAAGCCAACGTAACCTTAGTATAAATATCCTTGTTTATATCTACGATAAGGATATTACGAACATATGTCATAAGACCATTGAAGTCTGAAGGACGTGAATATGTTACTTTCAGACTTGGTTCAGCCTGTGGTAAACCAGGAATTGGAGCAGCCAGCTGTGACTTCACGGCTTTTCCTCCTTCAGATTCCCAATTTGCCTGATCCATTACGACAACAACCTCGTAAGCAAAACCCGTTGCACGAGTCAGCACGCTTCCGGAATTACAGCTTACCAATACGAGCATTGCCAATAAAAACAAAATTGAAAATAAAGTTTGCTTTTTCATATCACATCATATATTATTTATTCAAGATTCGCAAGCTAAACTTCCTGATGGCAAGTTGACAAGAGTTTTAACAGTAAAGGTTACAAGTGGTTTGACCTTGTAAACTTGTCTCTGAAGCCTTGTTAACTTTTAAGTTGAGCTTGCGAAACTTAATTATTTACAAAAATAAGAAACTGTTTTGATTTTCGATAAAAGCTTTACCTTTTATCAAACAAAAAGTTTCATCAATCAACCTGATTATTTTTTTTCATCGTAGAAAGCATTCCGCATGCAGCAAATATATCCTCACCTCTGGAAGCTCTGATTGTACATGTAATTCCTTTTTCATTGATAATATTCTGGAATGCTTCCATACGGCTCATATCTGTTGTCTGTAAAGGTACATTCGGTATGGCATGAAATCTGATAAGATTCACGCGACAAGGAATTCCTTTCAGCAAACCTGCCAAAGCCTTTGCATGCTGAAGTGAATCATTAAGATTCTTGAATACAATATATTCAAATGAAACCCTTCTCTGATGAGTAAAATCATATTGACGAATCAAATCCAGCACTCCTTTTATAGGGAAAGCTTTCTCAACAGGCATTAACGAAAGACGTTCTGCCGGATATGGTGAATGAAGACTGACGGCAAGATGACAATCACTTTCATCAAGAAAACGCTTCAGACCTTTTGCTCCAATTGTTGAAACAGTTATTCTTTTCGGGCTCCACGCGTATCCATAAGACGAAGTCAATATTTCAAGCACTTTGAACAATTCATCCGTATTGTCCAAAGGCTCACCCATACCCATAAATACAATATTTGTCAAGCTTTCGTTTTCCGGCAAGGATTGTATCTGATTAAGTATTTCGTTTGCAGAAAGATTCTTTGAAAAGCCCTGTTTGCCCGTCATGCAGAACAAACAATTCATCTTACATCCTACTTGTGATGATACACAAAGCGTTGCTCTATCTTCTGTCGGTATATACACTGATTCTACAAACATACCTTCACCGGCTGAAAACAAATATTTTATTGTTCCATCAACCGATTTCTGATAATGAGTTGGAGGCAACGCTCCTACCTCATATTTTTCTTCCAACACTGCACGTTTTGCCTGAGGCAAATTTGTCATGGAAGATATATCCTTAACCTTTTTCTTATACAACCAGTCAGCAATTTGCTTTGCTGCAAATCCCGGCAACCCAACCTCGTCTGCTACTTGCTTCAATTCCTGAAGGGTCATACCAAGTAAACGTTTCTTTTCTATCATAAAAACTAATATGTTTATACTACAAAGATAATAGTTTAAAGCGAGTTCATTGTAAGACGATAAATAATATTGCAGGAATCCGTTTTATGAACATACTTTTTCCTTTGAAAATACATCCAGATATATCCCAACGCGGGACTATATATATTTTGTCATACGTCCGTATTTATTTCCCAATACATCCGTATATATTTCAGCGAACAAAAACGCAAGCTAAATCACTCATTATCTGCCTATTAAAAAAGCCAAGGTAAATACATTACCTTGGCTTTCATATCTAAAATATTTAGTTTATATCTTCTATTAATAGAAACGTATACGGTTATCTTCGATATCTGCTTTATTAATCAAAGACTGGATTGCCTGATAAGAAATTCTATATGAATTAGTAGCATCGATTGTACGCAATTGAGATGCCTCATCATATTCTTTATTTTCTTTGTTACGTTCATATACCTTGAATACATAAACACCGTTATTGCCTTTAACTGGCTGGCTTACCTGATCAACAGCAGCCATTGAAACTGCAGCATTCAAGTTAGGTTCAACACCGATACCTGAGATACGACGAGTACCGAATGAAACAAACTTAACAGAATCAACATTTGCTCCCATTGCTTCAGCATAAGCTTCAACTGATGTAAGATTTTTTGCTGTCAAATCAGCAGCAATCTTTTCACCTTTCTTCTTAGCAATCAACTCTGATTTCAATGAAGATGCAACCATTTGAACAGGACGATAACCTTCTTCCAATGTTGATTCTATTGCAGCGATAACGAATTTATCATCACATTCAAAAATCTCAGAGATTGAACCCTTTTCATTCTGGAAAGCCCAACGGATTACAGGACGAGAATTCTTAATCATTCCCAACATCTGATTATCAGCTGTTACTGTTTGGTTTGTAACAATGCTATATCCAGCTTCTTTTGCAGCATCATCAAGTTTGTTTATATCCTGGTTTTTAGAAATAAACTGATTAAGTTCATTATATATATTGCTATATGTTTTTGAACTTGGAGAAACAGCCATATCAATATCAGCTACTTTATATTTAGTAACTTTCTTAGTCTGCTCAGTTACCTTAACCAAGTGAGTTCCATACATTGACTTCACAATTGTAACTTTGTTCAAAGGAGAAGAGAATACTGCATTCTTGAAATCTTCGTTAACACCACGCAAAGCTGTAACTTCAGTAAACCAACCAAGTTCACCGCCATTTTCTGCAGCCTGGTCTGCTGAATATTTCTTAGCCAATTCAGCAAAATCAGAACCGTTGTTCAAGGCTGTCATAAGGCTATCAGCCAAAGTTTTTGTTTCTTCTTCGCTCTTACCAGCCAACATAATGTGAGAAACTTTCACTGAATCCGGAGCTTCTGTTTTTGCAACAAGCTTGAACATTCTGTATTTTTCATTTTCAAATACAGGACCATAAACATCACCAACGCTTGCTGTTGTAGCAAACTGTTTCAATGAAGCATCGAAAGCTTTGTCTGTAAAATAAGCATCAACATAAGGAACATCTGAATTTTCGTTTACGATATCATCAACCTTTTCAGATGTTGAGAATTCATTTTTCAAATCTTCAATATCTTTCTGCACATTGTCATAATCTTCCTGGCTAGGACGAATATCTACAGAAATATATTTCAAAACTTTAGCTTCTTTCTGTTTGAAAGATTCTTTACGATCGTTGTAAAGTTTATCAATCTCACTCTGGCTTACCTGGATAGTTGAATCAGGTATTGTAGAATAAGACTGCATTGCATAAACGATATTTGATGTTTCAGCTGTTTCGTTGAATGATTCCTGAGCATCCAATTTATTTGCTGAGATAGCTTTGCTCAACAAAGTTGTATATTTCTGCTCCAATCTCTGAAGTTTTATATTCTTTTCCCAGAACAACCAGAAGTTACGAGCTTTGATGAACTGTCCTTGCTGATCAGCAGGAATTGATGCAATATTTTCATCATCGATAGCCTTCAAGTAATTCAACAATGCAGTTTTGTCAAACTGACCTGTCTGAGGATTAGCAAACATTGGCATCTGTTGGATTAGCGGTGAGATATTTTCACCCTGAACCATATCAAACAACTCGTCAGGACAAACAGACATTCCGATTTCTTCTGTTGCTTCGTTTAATACGATTTCCTGTACCATGTTATCAAAAACAGACTGACGAATCTGTGTCATATATTCTTCTGGTAAACTAGAAGAACCTGTCTGCATTTTATATACTTCAGACATATCGTCAATTCTCTGCTGATATTCCTGATAGTTAATAACTTCACCATTAATTTCAGCAATTTTTTCCTGTGACTGTCTGAAATAAGTTGAACCGGAGTTTAAAAAGTCTCCAATGATAAAAGCGAATAATGCCAATCCCACTACAAGGACCAGCAGACCTGCTTTGTTTCTAATTTTTTCAAGCGTAGCCATTTATTGTTTTTCTATTTTTTAAGTTTATATTTGCTATTTTCATTTAAGAGCACGAAGATACGAAAAAATAAAAACGATACATCATTTTATCATTATTTTTTAATCAATCAGCGATTTTCATACGCACAAGATCGATTTTTGTTGATGTCATTCTTATTATTTTAAAAGAATACTTGTCTATTACTATTGTCTCATTAACTTTTGGGAAATTCTGATAATGATGAAGTATATAGCCTGCAACTGTTACAAACTCATCGGACTCTGGAAGGTCCAAATCAAATTTTTCATTCAAAGAATCTATTTCAACTCTACCGGAAAGAAGATATTCTTTCTCAGATATCTTGCGGGCAACATATGTTTTTACATCATGCTCATCTTCAATATCACCGAAGATTTCTTCAACTAAATCTTCCAATGTAAGCATTCCTGATATACCACCAAATTCATCAACCACTATAGCAACACCTTTCTTTTCCTGCATCAATTGACGCATTAGCTTGTTTGCCGCCATAGTTTCCGGTACCAAAAGGACCTCTCTTATCCTTGTTGTCCAATCTTTCGGGTTAAAAAACAACTCCGATGAATGAATATATCCTATTATATTGTCAATATTATCCTTATATATAAGAACCTTTGACAATCCTGTTTCTATGAATTTATTTTTCAGTTCCTGTAATGAATCTCCATATTCACAAGCTACTATTTCATTTCGCGGAACTATACAATCTCTTAAACGTACATTTGAGAATTCCAAAGCATTTTGGAACATCTTCACTTCAGTTTCTATTTCCGAATCCTCTGGAGCTTCCTCAAGACGTTGCTGCAAGAAATAGTCCAAATCTACTTTGGTCAAAGAAGATACTTTCTGATCCGTAAAAAGCTTGTTTCCTGTCAGCAATAAAATTAGATTTGACAATATAGAAGCTAACTTGGAAATAGGAAACAATACTATATATATAATAAAAAGAGGTAGAGCAAATATCTTAAGAGAAAAATTAGGACTTATTCTGAATACTGTTTTAGGAACAAATTCGCCGGCAAATAGAATTAGTATTGTAGAACTGATTGTCTGCATAATAACAACCAACGCATAATTATCAGTATAAGTCAGAAAGAATGGTTCCAACAACTCCGCCATCTGCAAACCATATATTACCAATGCTATATTATTTCCGACTAGCATTGTTGAAATGAACTGGTTCGGATTATTATAAAAGATATCCAGTATTCTAGTTATAATAGTATTGCCATTCTTATCCAATTCATGACGAAATTTACTGGCCGAAACATAAGCTATCTCTATTCCAGAAAAGAATGCGGAAAAAGCCAATGATATTAATATGTATATATAAATATCCACTTACTCTTTTTATTATTTTATACTTGAAACATTCTGCAAAGAATCAGCTTCAACAGTATTTTCGGATGCCTTAGATTCTGAAACAGGAAATGTTCCTTTTGAATTAAATATTTTATACTGTGTCATTTCCTGGTTAGATTCAAAACCTACACCAGTTATTATTTTATCTTCCTGTTCAATCCTTATATATTTATCTGAATAGACCTTTCCTTCTTTCTGGTTCCAAAATAATTCCGAAGTATCAAATTTCTCACCCTGTAAACTTTCCACCTTAACATTACCAACCAAACGCCAAAGCTCACGTTTACTAAAATAAAATGCAGTGTCAGCCTTTATGCTTGCTTCTGTCTGAAACAACGTATCAAACTTTTCCACATAAATACCTTCAGGAAAATACCAATAAGGATCTTTTGCTTTATCAAAAACCAACCATTCTTTTGCATTCAGTCTGTAACGAGTCAACCCTGAATCAGAAACAAGGGAATTGACTTCAGTTGCTTTCATCGTATAAGTTTTTTCAGGATCGAAAGCTACATCTACAATTTCTTTTTTTTCCGAACTGCAAGCGATGGTCAATAAAAGAAGAAGCATAACAACAACCATACCGGTCGTTGTTATGCCATTTCTTTTCGTTTTACTAAGAAAACGCGTATTTGCCATAATAAAATATTATCTTACGATAGTACTTTCACCAATCCATCCACCGATTGTAACAGCTTTACCTTTTTCCAAATCTGGGTGCATGAAGACTTCTTCATTTGAAGGCAAGTGAGCGCTATATGAACTAATCAACTGATTAGCTTCTTCAGTACAAGATTCATCAACCTGTTTTGCTTTGCTGAACTTGTCGATTGCAGCATAGTAAACGGCACGTGCCATAACACCATCACTTGGATATACAGACTTAGCAGTAGCAGCATACATCTTACCAATCAACAAATATGGCGCACCATAATTTGCATTTTCAGCAATAGCCTTGCGGCAATATTCTCTAGCTTTTGAATAGCTGTTCTGTTCAAAAGTAAGCAAAGCAATCATATAATAATCATTTGCTTTTTCAACTGGATCAGCTTCCAAAGAAACAGCTTCTTCGAAGAATTTGATTGCTGTTTCATAATCCTGCTTTTTAACAGCCTGCTTAGCCAAACCAACAGCTGATTCTGCAGTAGGCTCAATAGCATGAGCATAACCAGAAGCAGTGAAATAAACTTCAGCTTCCTGACAACGAGAACGACGCAACAAAGCAATTGTCTGTTTCAAGAAATCCAAGTTAGATTTGTTTTCTTCAACTTTAGATGCATAAACATTCTGCAAAGTTTCACAATCAGCAGCTCCACTATTAGCAAAATTGTTTTCTACACTTGAAATATAAGCTTGAACAGTCTTAACTTCTTTCTGGTTGTTTGCAGCCTGAGCAGCTTTCAACTGAGCGTCCAAAACAGAAGCAGCTTTCAAATAATCCTGAATATACTGATCTTTAAAGTTAGCATCAGCCTGCATTTTAAGCAAAGAAGCATAAGTAAACAAGTTAACGCCCAAAGCATCAGTATTATTTCCAAATTCGTCTACGATTTCTTTTAACCAGCCATAAAGCTTATTTGCATCAACATTACTTCCCATATACTGGATATAATCCTGAGCTTTTCTTGCTACAATCCAGTCTTTTCCATAACGTTTGTCAGAACCGAAATATTTAACACGCTTGTCATAAACTTCCATCAACTTGTTAACAAGCTCTGCCTTTTTAGCAGCATCTTTTTCATTTTCGATCTGCCAACCTACAATACGAACGCCATACAAATAAATATCCTTTGTTGCAGCAGGACATTCATCATAAGCTATTTTCCAAAAATCATGTGCATCTTTGAAATTACCAGCTTTTGCATATGGTACAAACAAGCTGATATTTGTGATACAACGAACGCTGTCTTCACCAGAACCAAATTGGGTTCCATTATCGACACCTTTTTGTGCATAAGCCCCCAATGTTCCCATTGTACAGCCAAGTGCTAGTAGTAATACCTTGATTCTCATATTTTACTTACTTATTAAAGTTAACTATTTGTTTTAATCCACTTTTCGTTTAAAGAACCAGAATTCATTAAATGCATAACTAACGGAAAAGCGAAAATACTGTTCCGAGATCATTGATGGATGTTCTGGTTTTACATTAACATATTCAACTCCAAAATTCAAATAAGAACGGTTGTCAACCAACGGAAAGCCAAAACCAACGGTAGCACCATATTCTTTATATCCATAGTTTTTGGCAACACCTCCATCTGTCATATTCACATTCAAATAAGAGTTAGAGTAATGAACTCCAGCACGATATTTAATACGGTTAAAATACAGTTTTTTATTATATGCCGGTATATATTCAACTCCAGCAGCAATACGCATTCTATTGTTGAAAGCATCGTTCTGTCCCAAATACGAGCATTTGTCCCATGTTTCATATAAGAAATCAGCCGCAACTGTCAGCTTATTCTTTTTTGTATAAGACAAACCTACTCCGTATGTTTCAGGCAAGTCAGATGCCACTCCTTTCAATGTATCAACTTTTGACTCAATCAAAGTTCCGCTCGAACTTGAATAACGTTGGAATGAATCATAAGATGTTGAATTCAGTCTGTTTGATGGCGAATAAGTCAAACCTAAAGTTATACTTTCTGTAGCACTTATAGGATGAGTATATTGAACACCAAAATCCAACTTCAAATCTCTGACATCCATAGACTGGCTTCGGCTAGTGGTATATGCAGATGATGCATCATCACTAAATGTCAAATTCTGACTATGGGTAATATCACCAAACAAATAGCCAACATTTGCTCCTATTGCCAATCTTTTTTTCCATATATCTATAGACAATCCTGCATACAAATCGTTTAATCCGCCCTCTCCACTATATGTGTTGGCATATTTTGTATCTCCGATTGTTTCAACAGCACCATAACTATAACCAACAAAAGAATATGGTTTTACACCTATACTCATTGCCAGCCAACGCGCAATTGGGAACTGCATTGCAAAATACTCCAAATTACCGTTCAGCTTATTATCTTTATTTGCTCCATCACTGAATTTAGCCAATTGCAATCCAGCTCCAAAATCAAACAAAAAAGTCATTGAATCCATACAGCTATATGAAGCCGGATTCATAGGATTTATCTGAGATGGGTCACGTAAAGCAATACCTACGCCTCCCATAGAACGGTTCGCACCAAATGAATGATCTGCCAAATTTCCATATCCGAAACGTGTATATGGCGAATTTGTATTATTTTGAGCTGTTACACCCAACTGTACAAGAAGCAATAATGCAACTATTATTAATTTATTACACTTCAACATTATACTCTAAGATTCTATTTAATCCTGTCAACACTAAATTAATATCTGCAAAGATGGTGTTTTTTAGTCGGCTTTCAAAATAAAAAGAATGCCCGCCTGTTAAAAAAACCAAAAGTTCAGGATATATCTTTCTCAAACTGTCAATATATCCATCCATTTCAAAAACTATACCATTGACAACTCCAGCCTGTATGGCAGATATTGTACTAGTTCCTATCAATGGAACTTCGTTTTCTTCCTGTACCAAAGGTAGTTTTTTTGTAAAACAGTTAAGAGCCCTGAAACGGGTAGTCATACCTGGTGATATATTTCCACCTTTGTAAACACCTGTAGACTCTACCAGCTCATATGTTATTGCTGTTCCAGCATCGATAACCAACAAATCTTTTCCAGGCATAAGATAATTTGCTCCTACAACAGCAGCAATTCTGTCTTTACCTAAAGTTTGAGGTGTATCATATTCTATCTGTACCGGCAATTTAACGGATTCGTCCAGAAAAATAAAATGCGTCAAATGCGCTTGCAAATAAGACACAAGCTCTTCATCAATATCTATAACTGTTGACAATATACCGCACGTACAACTATACGACTCAAGCAAAGCTGCAATCTCATCAATACTTATACGTTTATACATGAAATATTCTTCCATGCAACCCTGCTTATAAATGGCAACTTTTGTTGATGTGTTTCCTTGTTCAATTATAAGATTCACGTCATTTAATATTTTCCGCAAAGAAAAGCAAAAAAGGTGAGAAAATCATAAATATAAAAGATTTTATTTCCCTTTTTCAATAAAAAATCAGCTTTTCTCTTTTTCTATTATGAGACATAAGTATATAAAAAAAGTCTTTTCGAATAATAAAATCCGAAAAGACTCCCTCTCTGCACGGAACGAGAGGCTCGAACTCCCGACACCTGGTTTTGGAGACCAGTGCTCTACCAACTGAGCTAGTTCCGTATTGCGGGTGCAAAGGTATAAACATTTTCATTAAATGCAAATTTTTCCTCGGATTTTTTACGCTGTAATAAATCTATATTTTCTTAAACACTTAATACTCCATAATATAAATAATAAATTAAGTTTCTAACAAAACTTGTCCGAAGCCAAGTAAATCAGCTTCGGACAAAATAAAGGAAACACATAATAAACAAACAGCTTTACAGCCTTTGCTATTTCTTCTCACATTTAAACTTATATACCGTAAATGTATAAGCAGGAATATCTGTTTCAAAACCTTTATCTCCCATATTCAGGGATGAATTCTGTGGAACAATCTGTGAAGGTTTATCCAATGTATTATCCTGATATATATCGTCAGAATGAAGAGTGATAACTTCTACCCTACTAGCCAATTTCTTCTTCTTAAGTCCTTCAAAATCCAATTTAACACTTTGAGGCTGTGATGAAGTATTTGCTATTTTCACGATATATTCCTCTGTATTACTATCCCAAACGGCACTTGCAAACAAACCATTCTGATCAGAATTACCAGCAACAGGCTTATCATTCATTAGCAAAGGAACAACATTTGTACCTTTATTATTTCCATAAAGTTGCTGAACGTAATAACTGCATGAACGTACAACTCTAAGATTGTCAAACCAAATCAAATCCGGACGCCACTGCCATCCTTCCACATGTGCAAGCAGCGGTGCATAAGTAGCCATGTGAACTACATCTGCATTTCTCTCAAGTCCGGTCATAAAAGCAGCTTCGAGCAATGAGGCATGAAAATGATTCCATTTTTTGCCATTTGCTCCATGGCAAGCATATTCTCCGGCAAACACTTTCGGTCCTTTTCTGTCATAATTATCATAACGATTTCCTTCAGCCAAGAACCATTTTTCTGGACGATAAAAATGTTCATCAACCAAATCTACCTTAATTCTTTTCATTTCCGGCCATAGATATTCAAAATCTTTTCCTTCCGAATTTGGTCCGGACGAACCTATAATCTGAATATCTGGATATACTTTTCTGATAGCCTTAACAAATGGTTCCAGACGCTTGGTATATAAATCACCCCATTGTTCATTTCCAATAGCAATAAATTTCAAATCAAACGGTTCCGGATGACCCATTTCTGCACGTAGCTTTCCCCATTTGGTTGTAGTCGCATCGCCATTAGCAAATTCTATCAAATCCAAAGCATCTTGTATGAACGGATCCAACTCATCCAACTTGGCATGAGCTTCTTCACCATCATTCTGGAACTGACAAGCCAAACCGCAACTCAACACAGGCAGAGGTTCTGCTCCTATCTCTTCAGACAAAAGGAACATCTCATAAAATCCCATTCCATAACTTTGGAAATAATCAGGGAAAAAGCGGTGAGGGAAAGTATAATGCCATCTGTTTTCGTTGCAAGGACGATTCTCAACCGGACCTACAGAGTTTTTCCAGCTATATCTTGTATCCAAATCTGTTCCCTCAACAATACATCCGCCCGGGAAACGGAACACTCCAGGTTTGGTATCAGCCAATGCTTGCACCAAATCTTTTCTTAATCCATTTTTGTGTCCTTTCCAAGTATCAACCGGGAATAATGATATATGTTCCAAATCAACATTACCGTCCGATGTAAGAAATATTCTCAGATGAGCTTTGTCTATAGTAACAGGAGAAACCATCTCCAACTCATATTTTGTCCATTCTGACGAATTAATATCCAAATTGGAAGACACCAGAACTTGAGTTTCAGCCATGGAGTCATTATCAATAAGCTCCACTCTTATACTCTGCCCATTACCTCTGGCCCAAACAGAAAAACGGTATTTAGCGTTTTCTTTAAGCCCGATTCCGAAAAAGCCTTCATTCTCCAAACCTGTATGTTTTTGGCTATGTCCGGAATTTCCCAATCTCACATAATGTGGATTTCTTTCAAACGGACCATCGTCCATAAGTTTGACATTACCAAAAACATTCCATCCCATAAAATTCTGAGGAAACTCAAACGAGCGGTTTTTCACCAACTCAGCATAAAGACCACCGTCGGCGCCGAAATTTATATCCTCAAAGAAATGTCCGTACATCGTTGGCTTTATCTCAGCCCCGATTTTATTGGCTTTCAATACAATATTATTTACATCTCCGGCATAAGCAAACGATGTTGAAAACAATGCAGCCAAAGATATCCAAAAAGTCTTTTTCATAATTTACATTTAAAATGAAACAACAATTTTATTTCAACTCAAGAGCTACAATAGATTGAGCCGGAACATTCACAACCAGCTTTCCTCCGGAAATCTTGCAATCCTTGAAAGCTATAGGTTTTACTTTATTCGGATTCTCAAATGAATTATAATCATCTATCTTTTCTGAGACCAAGATTCTGCCTGTAACAGCTTTGTTCTTTATACCATCCAAATCTATTGATACAGTCTGAGATTCTTCAAGATTCACATTTGCCAATGAAATATGAACCAATCCGTTTTTATCTTTAGATGCAGTTGCGCTAAGCATTGGAACTATTCTGTCATCACGCACAACTTTACGTTCACATTCTATATCCAAAGGAATATATGTTGCATCCTGATGAACATTATACATTTCAAACACATGATAAGTCGGTGTAAGAACCATCTTTGGTCCATCAGTAAGTATCATTGACTGCAGAACATTTACTATCTGAGCAATGTTAGCCATTTTTATACGGTCAACATATTTATGGAATATATTCAGGGTCAATGCAGCCACAAAAGCATCACGCATTGTATTCTGCTGGAACAAGTGTCCCTGTGTCGTTCCAGGTTCTTCATCCCACCATGTTCCCCATTCATCAACAAGCAAATCGATATTCTTGTTTGGGTCATATTTATCCATTATTGATATATGACGTTTGATTACGTCCTCGATTTCCAGACATTTTCCCATTGTCCAGTAATAATCATCAGGAGAAAAAACAGTTGCAGCACCTTTACTACCCTGCCAGCCTGTAACAGTATAATAATGAAGAGATATACCATCCATTCTACCTCCAATATTCTTCATCAGCACCTCAGTCCAGTTGTAGTCATAATCACTAGCACCACTAGCTATTTTATAAAGTTGGTTTCCATTATAATTTCTGCAATATGTTGAATATCTTCTGTACAAATCAGAATAATATTCCGGGCGCATACTTCCTCCGCAACCCCAGCTTTCATTACCGACACCTAGATATTTGACTTTCCATGGTTTTTCACGTCCGTTTTCTTTACGAAGTTTTGCCATAGGACTTCCCTGTTCAGCAGTCATATATTCAACCCATTTTGCCAATTCCTCAACGCTTCCACTTCCTACGTTTCCACTAATATAAGGCTCACAGCCCAACAACTCACATAAATTCAGGAACTCATGAGTTCCGAAACTGTTATCTTCCACTGTTCCACCCCAATTATTGTTCACCATCTTTGGACGGTTTTCCTTCGGACCTATTCCGTCCATCCAGTGATATTCATCGGCAAAACATCCTCCTGGCCATCTCAGCACAGGAACCTTTAGTTTTTTCAAGGCTTCAAGAACATCGGTTCTATATCCGTCCTGATTTGGTATGTCCGATTCTGGTCCAACCCAAAGTCCACCATAAATACAACTTCCAAGATGTTCGGCGAACTGACCGTATATTTCTTTATTGATTTTCTGTGTAGCTTCTTCTGTATGAAGAGTTACAGATACTTGAGTCTGTGCACAGACTGACAATGTGGTAAATAATGCTAAACTCAAAAATACTTTTTTCATAAATATCAGATTTATAAATGTAATATATACACAAACATAAATAATATTTTTCTCTTATGCAAAACTGACAGGAAATAAGTTCCAAAAAATCAACAGTTTTTTACCAAATGCCAATATTTAATGTTTCAAATAACAAATAAACAAGAAAACAAAGAAGGGACAATCCCGAATTAATATCATCGGAATAGTCCCTTCGTTCAATCCTGGAAATATTTATTCCCTATTATTTAAAAACTTAAAATTATTTACTTTCTTTTTTTGACTGTCTTTTCTTAACCTTATCCAGTTCTTTCTGTAATGCTTCAATTTCTTCTCCCTGGTTCTTAATTGTTGCCAACAAAGAGTTCAACTCTTCGTTTTCAATAGTTTCAGGGAACTGAGCTTTAACACGAACAATAAAGTCAGACAACACATTCATATAATTATTGAAAGCATCATATGGATTATCATAAGGACTAAAACCTTTCTGTCCCATATGCTTAGTGCTCATATAATAGAAGTGGTCACTGCTCTGAAGATAATACCAGTCCTGACGGATACGGCGAGGTTCACACATACGAACACGTTCACCAATCTCACAAATCTTACGGAATGCTTCCTGCTGAAGAACATTACCCAACCATGAGCTTGTATCTCTTTCTTCATCTACCCAAGACATTGGATATGGAACTGACAAACAATCCACTGGTTTCATCAATTTGAAAATCTCAGAAGGAGTTGAGAATCCGATATTCTTTTCAGCAGCATACTGAGGCAAAGCCTTGAAGAAATCAAAGATTCCTGAAGAAGCACTATGCAAAGAACCAAGAACTTCATAATTCATAAACAGATTTATAACCTGTTCTGATTCCGGAGTTGAAGCAATCCATGAGATGAATTTATCAGCAGTCAATGGATATTCATTCCAGCTGTAGTCTGTAAATCTTTCAGAAAGGTCTTCACTGAATTTATCGTTCTTAAGCAACAAATGTAAATCAGGTCTTACGCATGATGCATACATATAGTTAGGGCTCTTCCAACCAAGAATATGTTTTGCACCTTCAGTCAACATTCCTCTATAGCCCATTTCATAAACTGCTTCTGAAATATCATCAGAATAAATAAGCTCGGTGTTGCGGAAAACTTTAGGTTTAACACCGAAAAGAGTATATATCTTATCTTCCTGTTTCTTCACCTGATGTTTGAATTCATCGATATCACCTAATGAAGACAATGAATGTGCATAAGTTTCCGAAAGGAACTCAATATTACCTGTAGCAGCAAGTTCCTTGAAGCTATCAATTACCTCTGGAGTATAAATCTCCATTTGTTCAAGAGCAACACCTGAAATTGAGAAAGCCACCTTAAACTTACCACCACTGTTTTTAATCATTTCCAAAATTGTTCTGTTTGCCGGCAAATAGCATTTTTCAGCTATACGGCGAATAATTTCTTCATTCTGGAAATCATCATAATAATAATGGTCATTACCTATATCGAAGAAACGGTATCTTTTCAAGCGAAACGGTTGATGTATCTGAAAGTAAAAACAGATTGTTTTCATAATTGTATGTCTTTTTTTAAATTTATACTGTTATTTTGACTATTTCGCACAAAAACTATTTGTGCATTACCATATCATAAATACGGCGAACCTTCTGTCCGGCATATTCCCATTTAATATTATCCACTTCACGTTTTCCTTCAACTTTCAGGAATTCATGCATAGCCGGATAAGTTATGATTGAATACATTGCATCAGCAAGAGCTTCAATATCCCAATAATCCACCTTGATTGCATAATCGAGAATCTCAGCACATCCTGATTGTTTTGATATAATAGTCGGAACTCCACATTGCATAGCTTCCAACGGTGAAATACCGAAAGGTTCAGAAACAGAAGGCATCACATACACATCACTGGCTTTCAAAACTTCATAAACCTGTTTTCCTTTCATAAAGCCTGTGAAATGGAATCTGTCCGAAATGTTTCTGGAAGCAGCAAGGCGAATCATCTGGTTCATCATATCACCACTTCCGGCCATTACGAAGCGTGCATTCGGAGCTTTAGCCAAAACCTTAGCAGCAGCCTCAACGAAATATTCCGGTCCTTTCTGCATTGTTATACGTCCAAGGAAAGTAATGACTTTATCGTTCACACCTTTCTTGTCCTGAATTGCCAGGATTTCCGGGCTCAACGGCTCAACTGCATTGTGAACAGTTGTAACTTTAGCAGGATCTTGATGATATTTCTCAATAACAGTCTGGCGTGTAAGATTACTTACAGTGATGATATGGTCGGCATTATCCATACCATTCTTCTCTATGGCATATACATCAGGATTAACATTACCGCGGCTTCTGTCATAGTCAGTTGCATGAACATGGATTACAAGAGGTTTTCCAGTAACCTGTTTTGCATGTATTCCTGCAGGATATGTCAGCCAGTCGTGAGCGTGAATCACATCGCAAGGAATAGTTCTTGCAATCACACCCGCAACAATTGAATAGTTGTTTATCTCTTCCAGCAAGTTATCAGGATAACGGCCAGAGAATTCAAGACATCCCAAATCATTTACATAGCGATATGAGAAATCCGCATAAATATTGTTCCTGAAATCAAAATATAATTGAGGATCCATATATTTGCCCAGGCGCTCTTTTACGAAATCATAATTCACATCACGCCATACAATAGGAACATTGTTAACTCCTATTATCTTCAAGAAACTCTGATCCTCATCACCCCATGGCTTTGGAATACAGAATGTAATATCCATATCCGGCTGTAGAGCCATACCTTTAGTCAAACCGTAACTGGCAGTTCCCAATCCTCCAAGGATATGAGGAGGAAACTCCCATCCAAACATTAATGCTTTCATATATAGTACATAGTTTATTCGGCGTTATACATATCTAAAATATCCAATATGCGAAGTATAGCTGCCACATTCATCGCATACGAAATGGCTCCACGGCCTGTAAACGGAGGATTACCGTCAAATATTTCCGCAATAGTTCCTATACAATGTTTAGACATTTCGTCTTCCATACTGATAAGCATACGTTCAGCAAAAGCCACACCTGATTTTCCAAAAACTCGCAAATAAGCTTCCAAATATGCACCAAGCAACCAAGGCCAAGCTGTTCCCTGATGATAAGCAAGGTCTCTTTCGCGCTGCGGACCGCTGCAATACGGACGATAACCTTCGCTCTTAGGACTCAACGAACGGATTCCCTTAGGTGTCAGCAACTCTTTGGTTACGATATCAAGGACTGCACGGCGCTGCATTCTTGTCAGAGGTGAATAAGGAAGTGCAACCGCAAAAATCATATTAGGACGTACACTCCAGTCAACAAATGAACCGTTCACATAATCGAACAAATAGTTGTATCCATTTATAAATGTATTCGGGAATGACACATCTATATCTTTTATCAGACTTTCAACCTTTGATCTTATAGTTGACTCGATCTGAAGTTCTTTGTAGAAGCACAAAACATTATACCACAACGCATTGAATTCCACAATATAACCTGAACGTGGAACAACAGGTTTTCCATCAACTACCGAATTCATCCATGTTATAGCCTTGTCGCGTCCTTCGGAATAAACAAGTCCGCTATCCATAACTTTCAAATTAGGATGTTTCTGGCTGATGATATAAGTCAACGCTTCTGTCAGAAAATCTGAATATAATTCTTTAGTCTTTTCAACACCCTCTTTCTTTGCATACTGTTGTATTGCCCATATTGCCCAAAGCAGAATATCTGGATGTTCAATTTCTGTGATAACAGCATCTTGCGAACCGTCTTCCATAAAGGCTGTCAACGCAGGAATTGCTGTTGCCATAATCTTTTCAAAACGGACAGGATCGCCTATTGACAAAGTACATCCTGGAGTAGAAATAAACAAGTCTCTTGCTCTTACCTTAAACCAAGGATAACCAGCCAATAAATATGCGTCCTGTTTTTTAGGACGGAAATAGAATTGCTGAGCTGAATTTTTCAAGCAATTAAAGAAACTTGTTCGAGGTGTACGTGATTGAATCTCTGCTTCGTATAAAGATTTCAGACGTGTAGTAGCCACCTGGCTGTCCCCGGCACTGAATATAATAGACTCACCTTTCTTGATTGGAATTTCAAAATATCCCGGAACATACAAATCTTCCTTATAAGGATAACCTCTTTCCTGTTCTTTCGGATATTCTATTCCGTAATACCATTTAGGATCAAAAACAAATTTAGGCTTTTTGCTGAACTGCATGAACAAATCAGGATAACCTGCATACATACAAGTTTTTATACCACCCGGAACCTCTGTATAAGTCTGATTTACTGAATCATTTGCATAAGTAAGGTCCTTTACATTCCTGAAAGCCAGAAACGGACGGAAACGCAATGTTGTAGCAGAATGAGCGTCTTCAAGTGTATATTTAATCATCAGACGATTCTCAAACGTAGAGAATACTTTTTCCTTTGAGAAAATCACACCGCCTACGCGATATACTGTTCTTGGCACTGTATCACAAGAATATTCTCTGATATATTTATGACCTTTTGGACTAAAGTTGTTTTCACCATATTTGTGAAGTCCAAGGTTAAATTCTGCACCGTGCTGAATAACTGTTTCATCCAATGAAGATAATAAGACATGGTTGTCATCATCCAGGGTTGGTACCGGCATTACAAGCAAACCGTGGTATTTCCTTGTATTGCAATCAACAACAGTACTGCTATGATAAGCCCCTAACCTATTTGTTCTCAACACTTCACGGGTTAAAGACTCTTCCAAATTTATCATTACTGTTTTGTCAAATTTAAGATAACTCATACGATTATTTGGTTTTTAAGTTTTTCATTTGTTTCAAAACACACAAGTTTCAACAGGAATAATATGATAAGAACGTGTTTTTCAAAATAAGAACGTGTTTTTCAATAAATATTCAAGCAGCACTTTCTTAGATTACACAACCCGACATTTATATTTAAATTCGCCTTAATATGCTTCGTCTTTGAAACTTATGTTATTTTGTATCAAAAGTAAAACTAACAAACTAAAAAAGCAAATAGATTTTCAGTTATTTTCTCAAGCTGTATATTCTTTTCTGTTCTTAAGGTTTGCCAATCAAAGAGTTAAAAAACAAAGTATGTTCTAAACATATGTTATCAAACACAAAATACAATTATCTTCATTACATATTATATACCAAATACTTAGGTTTTCAGACACAAATTTACGCATTTCGCACAATACAAAATAAATCATAAATAAAGTCGAAAAGGCATATGGCACAAGTTAACAAAGTCAAAAAGCCTTATCTCCATGTTACAAACATATGAAAATGTATGACAATTAGTTTTCAGCTCGAATATTTACCGGAATTAACCACTAAAGTGCTTAAGCATTCTTAAAACTGAGACTTAGTTTTAAAAAACTTAGTCTTGGTTTGTATAAACTAAAGCTCAATTTATAAAAACTAAAGCTTAGTTTTAAGAATATATAATTATGAATACAAGTTTTGAAAGTTATTTAATCTAAAAACAGAAAAGCTTAATAAACAAATTGATAAGAGTAAAAAACTTTACAGAAATAAAGCACATGAGAACAAAAGTGGAATAACGTGAATTATTTTGAACAAACAATTCTCAAACTTTGTTATTAATACGATAAAAAGACAATGACTTGTGGTGAAAACTAACCTATTATCTCAAGCTTTGCCGTTTATATTATTTTTTAGTGTAAGACAATTAAAAACAAACTATTTATGAAACGATTCAACAACTCTGTGCTACGCAGTATACTTGCTGTTATTCTTGGCTTGGTTCTTATTTTATGGCCGGAATCTGTAATTCATTATTTAGTAATGCTAATCGGTATATTTTTCATCATACCTGGTATTATCTCGTTTATAAACTATTTCACTTATGACGAATTACAGAATAATGGACGTAAGAAATTTTTCCCTATCGACGGAATAGGCAGCTTGCTTTTGGGCGGATGGCTTGTTATTATGCCTGGATTTTTTGTCAATATTATGATGTATCTTCTCGGAGCAGTTCTTATAATTGCAGGTGTTCAGCAGATAATTACATTGGCTAAGGCACGAAACTGGAGCTCAGTTCCTGTTTCATTCTATATTCTGCCAACGTTGATTTTGGTAACCGGATGTATGATTATATATAACCCTGCATCAATAGCAGCAAATACATTTGTTATCTTCGGTATTGCGATAATGATATACGGAGTAACTGAATTTATAAACTGGTATAAGTTCCGTAAAAGAGATTATATCCAAATAGACTGACGGATTTTACTCCAGAAAAACATGGAGTCAGGATTTCCTGAACTCCATTGGAGAAAGTCCGACATGCTTCTTGAAAAACTTACCGAATGTTGACTGATCAGAAAAGTTAAGCAAGTCGGCTACGCGCTGAACTGTTATATCAGGAGTTTTAAGAAGAATCTTTGCCTCAACGATAAGAGATTCGTCAATCCACTTATTGGCTGATTTACCTGTCATTTCCTTAAGTACCAGAGACAAATACTGCGGAGTGATGAAAAGTTTATCGGCATAGAACGTAACTCCGTGTTCTTTCTTACAGTTTTCAAAAAGGAGCTGCAGGAATTTGTCGAGCAATTCTTCCTTTCTGCTCAATGTTGTAGGAGAAAGAAATTCGCCGCGGCATATCATTATATTTGCAACTTCAATAAAGAATTCCAACAAATTATTTTGCAGAAGATCGCGTTGCAGGAAATGTGTCCTGCAACGTATTTTTTCTCTTATCCTTTGCATACATTTATCCAAAAAGAACAAATCTTTCGGTTGTAGCTGCACACTTGGATTCTTTCGTATTTTCATATAATGAATATTCGACGAACGCTTTGATGGAAATGTCTGCTCCATAAACGGACGTGAAACTATCAGCATTCTAGCTCTCAATGATTCCGATGCACTTTTGAATTTCAAAACGTGCGTAGGCATTATTGTCAAGAATGCATTAGACTCAAGAGTATAACTGGTATAATCTATATCAAGATCCATTGAACCTTCAAAAACCAACAGCACAACCAATGCATTCAATCGGAATACATCAATATTATTTATCCTTTCAACAAGAGCTTTACCTTCGATATCAGCAACTGTCAAATCATTCAAATAGCTGTCTCGGGAAAATATTTCCGCAGTCAACGCTTCTATTTCTATTTGTGGAATATCCGTCATTTCTTGATTTTATTATGGAGAAAACACATAAAAGTATTCACTAGTAGTGAAATCCTCACAAAGATAAAGATAAAAAAGACGATACACAAAAACGGATATCAATACCGGTTTGCATATCGCCTTTTTCATATAAAATATCCGGAACAATAAATATCCGGAATCTTTTGTCTTCTGTCATTTCATAGAGCCGCCCATTATGTCCAACAACTCGTTGGTAATTACTTGCTGACGGTTCTTATTATATTGCAATGTCAATTGCTGAATCAAATCATTTGCATTATCGTTTGCTACCTGCATAGCCATCATTCTGGCTGCATGTTCTGCCGTTATGGTATCAAGCATAACCGTATATACGGTAAGTTTCAGCAGCTTTGGAAAAAGAATCTGCTGGAGATACTCAATTGATGGTTCGAACAAATAATCTTCAACCACAGCACCGTTTGTATTATTCTCAACCACAACAGGGAGAAAAACCTTTGTTGTAAGAGTCTGCGTTGCCGTGTTCTTGAAATGATGATACAAGAACTCCACTTTATCCACCGTATGAGAGATGAAAAGGTTTATCAATTCTTCAGCCATTTCAACAGCTTGGGCATATGAAGGTTTTTCGGCTGCATGAACAAATCTGTCATCAATCTCATATCCTGCATGCTGCAATTCGTCAGCGACTTTTTTCCCAACAGGAACAAGACGAACGGATATTTTTTCAGCCTCATAATGGCGAATCATATTCAAAAGTTCTTTCCATACATTGGCATTATAGGAACCACAAAGTCCATTGCTGGAAGAAAATACAACCAACGCAACAGAGCTGACCTTGCGTTGCTCTGCAAACGGAGTGTTCAAATCGTCGGAATCAGCGAGCAATCCGTTCAATATTCCAGTCAGCTTTTCCGAATAAAGCAAAGTATGTTCTGCCTCAGCCTGAAAATGATGCAATTTGGCAGAAGAAACCATCTTCATGGCAGAAGTAATTTTCTGCGTACTCTGAACAGAGTTTATTCGCAATTTTATCTCCTTAAGTGAAGCCATAGAATTAGTTCTTTAGTTTTTGAGTTTTTGAATTTGAAAGTTGACCATGTTATAAGTTAACAAGGTAACGAGTTGACAAGATTAGTAACCTTCTTGTCTCCCAGTTTCCTTGTTTTCTTGTTCCCATAGTTACTTATATGATTCTGCCAGTTGACGTGCCACTGTTTCCAGCGTTTTCTTTATCTCATCGTTGATTATTCCCTTATGCAACAAATCCAATACATCTTTCTGATGTGAAGTGCGCATTGTTTCAAGGAAAGCCGATTCAAAATCATGCACTTTCGACAGCGCAACCTCTTTCAGCAAACCCTTTGTTCCGCAGTAAAGTATTGCTATCTGTTCCTCTACCGGCATTGGGCTGTATTGCGGCTGGATAAGAAGTCGTGTATTCTTCTGTCCCTTGTCGATTGTGAATGCAGTAACAGGGTCCATATCTCCACCGAACTTTGAGAATGATTCTAGTTCACGATATTGAGCTTGGTCAATCTTCAATGTTCCGGCTACATTCTTCATAGCCTTCAACTGAGCATTACCTCCGACACGGGAAACAGATATACCGACATTGATAGCCGGACGATTACCCTGGTTGAACAAATCTGTTTCAAGGAATATCTGTCCGTCAGTGATAGAAATAACATTTGTTGGAATATATGCAGAAACGTCGCCTGCCTGAGTTTCAATAATTGGCAATGCAGTCAATGAGCCACCGCCGCGAACCTTACCTTTCAGACTGTCCGGAAGGTCATTCATCTGCTCAGCTACTTCCTGCTGATTGATAATCTTAGCAGCACGTTCCAACAAACGAGAGTGCAAATAGAAAATATCACCCGGATAAGCTTCACGGCCTGACGGACGGCGAAGAATCAATGAAACCTCACGGTATGCAACTGCCTGTTTTGACAAATCATCATAAACAACCAGCGCATGACGGCCAGTATCACGGAAATATTCACCAATAGCAGCACCGGCAAAAGGAGCAAAATACTGCATAGCTGCAGGATCTGAAGCTGTTGCACTAACAACAACAGTATAATCCATAGCACCTTTTTCCTGAAGTGTGTTCACCAATGCAGCAACAGTTGAACCTTTCTGTCCGATTGCAACATATATGCAATAAACAGGATTTCCAGCTTCATAGTTTCCTCTCTGGTTGATTATAGTATCTATGGCAATTGAAGTTTTTCCAGTCTGACGGTCACCGATTATAAGCTCACGCTGACCACGTCCGATAGGAATCATTGCATCAACAGCCTTTATACCAGTCTGTAACGGTTCATTTACCGGCTGACGAAAAATAACACCCGGCGCCTTACGCTCAAGCGGCATTTCGCAAGTTTCACCAATGATAGCACCTTTTCCGTCAATAGGATTTCCCAGAGGATCAATAACCCTGCCGATCATACCTTCACTCACATTGATAGAAGCAATTCGTCCGGTACGTTTCACCGTATCGCCTTCTTTAACATGGTCAGTAGGACCAAGAAGAACGGCACCGACATTGTCCACCTCCAGGTTCATCACAATGGCACCCATGCCATTATCAAACTGAAGCAACTCGCTAGCCTCGGCATTGTCAAGACCATAAATACGAGCCACACCGTCGCTCACCTGAAGAACAGTTCCGACTTCCTCCATCTTCACATCAGTGCTGATGCCTTCAAGCTGCTGACGAAGAACAGCCGAAACTTCACTAACTTTTATCTGATCTGTCATAATTCTTTCACTATTTATCTGTTTCAATTTCGGCAAGCAGTCCGCTTCTTATCCTGCGGAGCTGCGAAGCATAGCTGGTGTCCAGCCTGTAGTTTCCAATCTGCAACTGGAAACCGCCTATCAAATCTGGATTTACCCGACCGGAAAACTCAACTGTATATCCCGTTTCCTCACTCAGCTTTTTCTGCAGATGTTCCTGAATATCCTTGTCAACCGGAACAGCCGTAGTGAAACGGACTCGAGTTATTTTCTTGACCCTGCGATATTGCTCGATGAAAGAACGGGCAATGAAAAGCAGAATGCTTTCCCTTTTATGCTGCAGAACCAAACGGATAAAACGGATATACAAATCGCACACCTCAATACCTCCGGCTGCAATCAATATCTTTTCCTTGTCAGCATCCGATACCAATGGATTATCCAAAGCTGTCTGCAATTCCTTTTCCATAAGGAAACTGTCAGCAAGCATTTTTATATCTTTATAAACTCTTTCTTCCTCGCCTTTGTCTGTTGCAAGGGAGAAAAGAGCATTGGCGTATCTTGAGGAAAGTGTTCCAATATCCATAATTTATGATTTTCTAAATGAAACATCGTCAAGAAGCTTATCAATCATCTGCTTTTGCTTACCTTCGGCGGACAGAGATTCACGCAAAACTTTCTCGGCAATGGCAACAGACAAGTCTGTAATTTCGGCACGCACTTCGCGGATTGCTTTTTCTTTTTCCTCCCGGATACGTGCAGTTGCTTCTTCCATTTGCCTGCGAGTTTCGTCATTTGCTTTCTGACGGGCTTCTGCTATAATATTATCCTTTTCTTTCATCGCTTCTTTCAGAATGGCATTCTGCTGTTCTTTAGCTTTGGCGATGATCATCTCTCCTTCTGCCTGCAAATTGGATAACTGCTCATTAGCTTTACGAGCAGCATCCAATGCATCATTTATATACGCTTTCCTCTGTTCAACTGATTTAATGATAACTGGAAAGCCGTATTTTGAAAGAATCACCAAAACGATACCAAACGACAGAATCATCCAAAAAAGAAGACCTGAATCTGGTGTTAACAGTGACATAAGCTTTTAATTTTATTATTGGAACAAGCCCAAGAAACATACCACAATAGCAAACAAAGCAACACCTTCAACCAAGGCACCCATAATCAACATTGATGTACGGATATCACCAGCGGCTGACGGCTGACGGCCTATAGCTTCAACTGCACCTCTACCAATCAGACCAATACCGATACCTGCACCTATAGCTGCCAAACCTGCACCTATTGTTGCACCCATCTTTGCTATTCCCATTCCTGCTGCTTGTAATAAAATTGTTGATAACATAATCTTAAGTTTTTAATTGTTTTCTAAATCTTGATAATACTATTTATTTTTCAGACGTTTCGCAACACCTCAACTTAAAGTCAGTATATTGCAAAACATGAATTTGTTAAATCAATCCTCGTCCTCAACTTTTGAAGATCCAATGTAATTAGCCGATAACAATGTGAATATATATGCCTGCAAACATGCCACGAACAATTCCATACAGTTCATAAATACACAGAAGAAAACTGATACAACTGTCATTCCACTATTTATCACAGCCCCCATTGATGCTGTAATAAATATCAGGCAAGTAAGCGCCAGAATTATCGTATGTCCTGCCATAATGTTGGCAAAAAGACGAATCATCAAAGCAAACGGCTTAGTAAACACACCGAAAAACTCAACAAAAGGCATAATTGGCAAAGGCAGTTTCAGAAATATCGGAACCTTTGGCCAAAATATATCCTTCCAATAACCTTTGGTGGCAAACAAATTTATTGCCAGGAAAGTAAACACAGAAAGAACCATCGTAACTGCAATGTTTCCTGTTACATTCGCGCCACCGGGAAATATCGGGATAATACCCAGCAAATTGTTAAACAGGATAAAGAAGAACACAGTCAATAAATATGACGAGAACATCTTGTATTCTTTTCCTACCGATTTAATTATCACTTCTTCCTGCATGTACATTATTACTGCTTCCATCATACCAACAAAACCACCCGGTGCCTGGTTCGGATGTTTCTTGTACCATGAAGCCGTTCCTAGGACTGCAGCCAATAAAAGCGCACATCCCAACAACATTGCACATACATTCTTAGTCATAGACAAATCAACAGGACGTACATATTCACCTTCACTGTTTTCTCTCACGATTTTTCCGGCAAACTCACCATCTTCAGCGATCTTATAGCCATTATATACTTTTCCGCCATGAAGCCGTGAAGAAAGGAAAACATCCAGTCCACATTCTTTATCCCAAACTATAACAGGCAACGGAACAGATATTTCGGTTTCACCGATTTCTGTCACATGCCAAGTGTAAGCATCTTGAATGTGCGAGAAAACTATTTCCTGCACATCAACTGGCTCAGCATTCTCTTCAGCCTTCAAACTGCCAGCAGACAGGAAAGCCATAAGAGCAACCAGCCACAAACCTATTTCATTTCTGAATCTGTTCATCACGTTCTCTCTTCTCCCTTTTCATCCTCTTTTTTTCAAACAAATACAAAGAATATGTCTCTAATCCCAAGTAGATAAAATAGAAAAGTATCAATGTTGAACCAAATGTTCTCATCTTCTCTCCTATCAGAACTGCATAAAGCCAAAGGAAAATTATTGCCAAAGTGAACTTGCAGAATCTTACTACCATAAATGTAGTAACTGTTACATCACCTTTCTTTCTCTTGACTCTGTCCAGGAAGAAAATCATAGCCAATGCCGTCAACCAGTAAAAAGCTGGAATCAAAGGATACCAATGAAAATAGTGGTCCGGCCATATTGTATAAAGCAATCCTCCCAATGAAACACCCACAACAACGTTTATGAACGTCACGAGAGCCATCAGTTTCATTTTTAATCTGCCAGTCATATTATTTAAGTTTTTGAGTTTGTAAGTTTTTGAGTTTGTGAGTTCGACAGTTTTATTCAACTTAACAAACCCACAGTTTCTTATGTTTCTTATATTTACAATTTACAACTCGTAACTTTAGTAAGAACCAGCACCTGCTTCAACACAAACGCTAAGCAAATCATCCTTGACCTCAACAAAACCACTTTCAATCATCATCTCCTGTGTTTTTCCATCCGATTCATAGCGGATAACACCTGCCTGCAAAGCTGCTATCAATGGAGCGTGATGCGGCAACACATCAAACACTCCACCTGCACCAGGGAAAGTAACACTATTTGTCTCTCCCTCGAACAATAGTCCTGCCGGTGATATGATTTCTAACTTCATAAGTTTCTTTAATACTATAATTACAAGTTTTACTGTCTCACCCAAAAAACATCAATTAGCCTGTTCTGCAAGTTTCTTAGCCTTTTCAAATACGTCGTCAATTGTACCGACATTCAAGAATGCCTGCTCAGGAATATTGTCTGTTTCACCATCCATAATCATATTAAAGCCACGGATTGTGTCTTCAATTGATACCATCACACCTTTGATTCCTGTAAACTGCTCTGCAACAGAGAACGGCTGCGACAAGAAACGTTGAACCCTACGCGCACGGTTCACTGTAAGTCTGTCCTCTTCCGACAACTCTTCCATACCCAAAATAGATATGATATCCTGAAGCTCCTTGTTGCGCTGAAGTATCTGTTTAACTCTCTGAGCAGTATCATAATGTTCCTTACCTACAACCAATGGATCAAGAATTCTTGAAGTTGACTCAAGTGGGTCTACTGCCGGATAAATACCAAGCTCTGCTATCTTACGGCTAAGAACGGTTGTTGCATCAAGATGTGTAAATGTTGTAGCCGGAGCCGGGTCAGTCAAGTCATCTGCCGGAACATATACTGCCTGAACAGAAGTAATAGACCCTTTCTTTGTTGAAGTGATTCTCTCCTGCATCGCACCCATCTCTGTAGCAAGTGTAGGTTGATAACCCACTGCCGAAGGCATTCGACCTAGCAAAGCCGAAACTTCTGAACCAGCCTGTGTGAATCGGAATATATTATCAATAAAGAACAATATATCTTTTGATTCTCCTTCTGCCGCCAAGTCACGGAAAGATTCAGCAATTGTCAAACCAGACAAAGCAACGGAAGAACGTGCTCCAGGAGGTTCATTCATCTGTCCAAATATCAATGTCGCCTGTGATTTAGCCAACTCTTCATGATTTACTTTTGAAAGATCCCAATTTCCTTCCTCCATGCTCTTCTTGAACTCTTCGCCATAACGGATAACCCCTGATTCTAGCATCTCACGAAGCAAATCGTTACCTTCACGTGTACGCTCACCAACACCGGCAAAAACAGAAAAACCATTATTCTTCTTTGCAATGTTATTGATAAGCTCCATAATCAAAACAGTCTTACCAACTCCGGCACCACCAAACAGACCAATTTTTCCACCTTTCATATAAGGTTCCAGCAAGTCAATAACCTTAATACCTGTATACAGCACTTCCTTACTGGTTTTCAGTTCCTCAAATTTAGGTGGTTCACGGTGAATAGGGAAAGCACCTTTTTTGTCTAATTCAGACATTCCGTCAATTGAATGTCCAGTAACATTCATCAAGCGACCTTTAACCTGATCTCCAACCGGCATTGTGATAGGCGAACCATAAGAAACCGCCTCCATTCCTCTCCTTAAACCATCAGTCGTATCCATCGCAACAGTACGGACTGTATTCTCTCCAATATGCTGTTGCACCTCAACAATCAGAACCTTTCCATTAGGTCTGGTTATTTCCATGGCATCATGGATATGGGGCAAAGATATTTTTTGTCCGTTTTGTTTTTCTTCGAAATGAATATCAACAACAGGACCAATAACCTGTGAAATATAACCTTTTATAACTTCCATTTCGTTTTGCCTTTTATAAAACTACCTAATTTCTTCATAGCAATATTACTCAGTTTTAGTAATGGTTTTATGAAAATATTACTTTTTGTATCTTTTTTAAATTAGTTAAACCATATACCAAAGATTCATTATATTAAATATACCAATATCTATTACAAAAAGACTAATTATATACTCAATAATAATACAAGTAATAATCAGTAAATTAAACATATACAAAAATATCATTTGATAAATGTCAATATTTATGCTTGATTGTTTCTTTATGTTAATTACAAAAAGATGTTCTTAAACACAATAAATAAATTTGCACAATAAATATTATTCAATACTTTTGCATCAAACAAAATCAAAAATATTTTACCTCTTTAAATGAACATCATAACTTGCAAAAGCAAGTTTTTTTCATAGTTAAGGTTTTGGTTATGAATGAGGAAAGGCTGTGAAGTTTTTCCTCATTATTTTTTATTCCTATACCAAGTTTATCCTTACCTATTCAATATTAAATAACAAGCACTATTATCAACTCATCAACTGAAAGTTACAGTTATAAAGCTTGAACAAATTAATACTATATCTTGTTTCCTTTATAAACATAGTTCGTAAAACTTTTACGATTATATAATACGTCAAACTAAAATATCAATTTTATGAGAAAATTATTTTTTGCAGTTATTTCTTTCCTTACTCTAACATCAAATATTAATTCACAGGAAAAAGTTTCAGTTCGTGGTGTCGAAACTATTCTGAATGGAAATATTCCACAAGAAGGTATAACAGCACCTAACTTTACGGCAACTAAAGCCGACATGACCGATATACAACTATCAGATTATAAGGGAAAGAATGTTATTCTAAACATATTTCCAAGTCTCGACACGCCTACTTGTGCAATGTCAGTGAGACAGTTTAATGCAAAAGCGTCTTCACTTGACAATACCGTTGTCCTTTGTGTATCCATGGATTTACCTTTTGCTCAGTCACGATTCTGCAGCGTAGAGGGATTGAACAACGTAATTCCTTTATCAGTATTCCGCAGTCCTGATTTCAAAAAGAATTACGGAGTGATATGTACAAACGGACCGTTGAAAGGTCTGACTGCAAGAGCTGTAATAGTGATAAACAGTGAGGGTAAAATAATTCATACAGAATTAGTAAAAAATGTCTCAGAAGAGCCTAACTATCAGAAAGCTTTAGAATCATTGTCCAAATAATCAAGATAAATATAGATATCATCACTCGTTCGCAGATATAAAAAATTTCATTATCTTTGTACCACTCAATTAAATAATAATAGTATTGCATGCACGAAAGACTTATTATTCTTGATTTCGGCTCGCAGACAACTCAGTTAATTGGCCGACGGGTCAGAGAGTTGAATATGTATTGCGAGATCGTTCCTTACAACAAATTTCCGCATGATGCAACGGATGTAAAGGGCGTAATCCTTTCAGGTAGTCCTTATTCCGTGTACGACGAAAATGCATTTAAAGCGGATTTGAGTGAAATTCGTGGCAAATATCCTGTATTGGGAATTTGCTATGGAGCACAGTTCCTTGCATACACATCAGGAGGTAAGGTTGAGCCGGCAAACACACGTGAATACGGCCGCGCAAATCTTGCTAAAGTAGATGCTGAAGATCCTTTGTTCAAAGGTATTGAAACAGGCTCACAAATCTGGATGTCACACGGCGACACTATTACTCAGCTTCCTGAGAATTTCAAAATCATCGCCAGCACAAACGATGTTCAGAATGCAGCTTACCGCATCGAAGGAGAACAGACTTGGGGCGTCCAGTTCCATCCTGAAGTTTTCCATTCAATCGACGGAACAAAATTGCTTGACAACTTCTTGAACATCTGCGGATGTGCAAAAGACTGGACTCCGGCTTCATTCATCGAATCTACTGTTGCCGAACTGAAAGAACAGCTTGGCGATGACAAAGTAATCCTTGCTTTGTCTGGTGGTGTTGATTCTTCTGTAACAGCAGTTCTATTGAACAAAGCTATTGGTAAGAACCTTACTTGTATCTTTGTTGATCATGGATTGTTGCGTAAAAATGAATTTGAAAACGTATTGAAAGATTATGAACACCTTGGTTTGAACGTAATCGGTGTAAATGCGAAGAACAAATTCTATAGCGAACTTGCAGGAGTTTCTGATCCGGAAAAGAAACGTAAAATCATAGGTAAAGGCTTTATCGATGTATTTGATGAAGAAGCTCATAAGCTAAAAGACATCAAATGGCTTGGTCAAGGAACTATCTATCCTGACGTAATCGAGTCTTTGTCTATCACAGGAACAACAATCAAGAGCCATCATAATGTTGGAGGTCTTCCAGAGAAGATGAATCTTAAACTGGTTGAACCTTTGCGTCTATTGTTCAAGGACGAAGTTCGCCGCGTAGGTATCGAACTTGGAATGCAGGAACATCTTATCAAGCGTCATCCGTTCCCAGGACCAGGTCTGGGTATCCGTATCTTAGGCGATATTACTGAAGAAAAAGTACGTATCCTTCAGGAAGCAGACGATATCTATATGTCGTTGATGCGCGAATGGGGATTGTATGACCAGATATGGCAGGCTGGAGCAATCTTGTTGCCTATCCGTTCAGTAGGTGTTATGGGTGATGAACGCACATACGAAAACACTGTTGCATTGCGTGCCGTTACATCTTCAGATGCTATGACTGCAGACTGGGCTCACCTTCCATACGAATTCCTTGCAAAAGTTTCAAATGAAATCATCAACAAGGTTAAAGGTGTAAACCGCGTAGTTTATGACATCAGCTCTAAACCACCAGCAACAATCGAGTGGGAATAATTGACTTTGTCCATTCTACAAGCAAAAGTAAATATCAGATAATTTAAAATCAACAGATTAGGCTGCTATCATGGTTTTAAGACCGTGATAGTAGCCTTTTTTATACATCTTTTGGAGATTGACCCCTTTGATCATACTCTCCCCCATCCTACGATATTTAAACATCATTATCTCAATATTTTTGCAATTAAAACATTCCCTATTAACAACAAAAAGACTATATTTATTGTGTAAACTTTAAAACAATACGAAATATGAAAAAGAAACTTCTAGCCTTATTCCTGTCAGTTTTCGCAATGACAGTACAAGCCCAAGGAGAAAATGATGTATTTCAAGGTAAATGGAATTTTAATGCTCCAACAGCACCTTATGGATACAACGAAGGTATACTCAATTTTCAGCAAAAAGATGGTAAACTTACTGCAAAAATTGAACTTCCAAACTCTGACTTGGATATACAACAATTGAAAAAAGAAAAATTCGGATATTCTTGCTCTGAATATATTGAAGGAAGTGAAGTGACAATAAAATTCATCAAGGTACAGGAAAATGGAGAAACTGGCCTGAAAGTTGTTGCTGAAGCTGACGGACAAGTTATAGATGTGAAACTAAAAAGAAAATAATATAATCGAAACAACCTATGATTCAAAAAAAATATGGTAGTGTTTCAGGGAAAAGACTGTAATGTTTTTCTGAAAACACTACCATGTTTTTTACAATAAGCATTAATATTCCACGGTAAAAAAACCGCCAAAACCGCCGAAACCGCCAATACTTTGTATTTCATAAAAAATAATTTTACAACACCAGCCCTTTTTTCTATATACTACTAATTTACAATATATTACATTCAACAAACACAATAAATCCAGAGAAATTAAATAAGTCATTCAAATAGTGTCATTACCCTTAAATTTAAGGTTAATTACTCAACAACAAAATACAATAAGCCCATAAACTTAAATAAATATATCAAGTTTTCTAACTCAACTTTCAGTTAACGAGTTGGCAAGAGCTTTTATAATAATCAAATTGCGAAGTGAATGGTATTTATCAGAAATATAATTTTCAAAGATCGGAAACTACGATAACACATCATCATTAAAGCCTATAAATCAAATAAATAAAACAACAATTATAAAAATCATGCAAAATATAACGTATTGGCGGTTTTGGCGGTTTCGGCGGTTTCGACAGATATTTCAGGAAACGATAAAATAGTTATTGCATTTATTATAAAAACAAAAAGGCGGGATAAATAATTACCCCGCCTAATTGTGTTAAATCAAAATATTATGTATGAAAATAGAATATTTTCAACATTTATTGTCTAGAATAACCTTCGTTCTGTTCCAAATTAGGGTTACGCTGGATTTCGTTAACAGACAATGGCCACAACAAATCTGATTCTTTAAATGTTGCACCTGAAGCGTTCTGAGCGCCTACCAAGTTAACCCATGTAACCTGACCTGGAGTTGTTTCAGAAATGTTAGGGAATTTATTAATACGAGTACACAAATCCCACATCTTGAATTCCAAAGGCATTTCACGAAGACGTTCTGTCCAACAAGCTTCTACAAACTTTTCTTTGCTAAGTTTCATCAAATCAGCAGCAATAGCATCAGCTGTTTTACCATCCATATTTGCACGAGCCTGAACTTGTGCCAAATAACCGGCAGCTTCAGAAGTTACGCCATTAGCCTGAGCAATTGATTCAGCAGCATTCAACAAAGCTTCAGCATAACGGTAAATGTTCCAGTCTTTTGTACCACGACCTGTATTCAACATAGCTTCTTCATCATAGTAATACCAGCAACAAGCAGCATTATCAGCAGATTTCCAAGAAGCTCCTGATACTGGGTTTGTATATTCCCAGTGGAAGAACTGATTAGGTTGACGGCGCAAGTCGTTTGATTCATAAATATTCAAGAAACGGTTGATAGGACCATGAACACGCTGAGTAATAGCATAAGTTCCAAACAAACTAGTAGCTGATCCATCAAATGCATAAGTTGTCAACCATCCACTGTTACTAATTTCATTATTGAATTCGTATGCGTAGATAGATTCATCCAAGTCATCATATTGACGAAGTTTGTTATATGCACTACCTAAAGCCATATCATCATTCTTTGTCAAGCTATGAGCTGAATTTATTACTACACGAGCAGCATCAGCAGCTTCAGCATATTTACCCTGACGCATATAAACTTCAGACAAAAGCATTGCTGCAACATGTTTTGTTACTCTATGACCATTTGCTGTGAAAGTTGCATCAGCCAAAACAGCCATCGCATCTTTCAAATCACTTTCCATCTGTGCATAAATTGTAGCTTTATCTGTACGAGCCAACTCCATATTATCAGCAGTTTCGTATGGCTCAGTATAGAAAGGAACATCTCCAAATACTTTTACTAACTGATAATAGTTAAATGCACGGAAGAATTTAGCTTCACCCATCAAACGATCAGCAACATCCTGTTCCATTGAAATAGTTGGGATATATTTAATTGCACCATTAGCAACATTAACACCACGGTAACAGTTATCCCAAACATTATCCATAGAAGATGCTATCTGCATTGTATTTTCCTGACGAGTCAATGTTCTTGAATAACGGCAGATAATTTCCTGACCTTCATATGAATTTGTAAAATAGCCTGTCAAATTTTCCTGTACTGCCTGGAAAGAAGCAATATATGCACTACCAAAATTTGTGTAGCTATTCATTGCACCAGTACGATACAAATAGTTCACATTAGCCTCAGCCTGAGCTTGAGTCTTATAATAAGCCACATTCGTCAAAGTTGAACGCGGTTCTTCATCCAAGAAGTTGTTGCAGGCTGAGAAGCTCATTAACCCAGCACATGCAATTGCGATTGTTAATATATTTTTCATTTTTGTTTTATCTTAATAAATGGTTCTACTTAAAATGTTACGTTAACACCGAATGTAAATGTTCTTGCTCTCGGATAAGAGAAGAATGTCATGTTCTGACCAAATTTACCACCTGTTTCTGAAGTAGATTCAGGGTCATATCCCAAGAAATCTTTAGATACAATCTGGAATAAGTTGTTACCACTTGCATAGATACGCAAACCTGACAAACCTAACTTCTTAGCAACATTTGATTCAAAAGTATAACCCAACTGAATCATGTTCATACGCAAATAAGAACCATCAGCAACCCACTGAGAGTCTGTAGCAGAGTCCTGTCCTGCGTGACCATCATTTGCCAAATAAATCATCTGCTCCATAGTATCAGGATTTGAACCATTGTAAGCATCATACAAAATATTTGACAAACCGTTTGTGAAACCAAAGCGGTCATAAGTTGAGTGGAAGAAACGCTGCAAAGTTTCAACACCCCATACAAACTGCATATCAACAGTCAAATCGAAATTCTTATATGAGAAGTTGTTAATCCAGCTACCAGTCCAATCAGGCAAACCTTTACCGATGATCTCACGGCTTTCAGAACGTTTAGCACGACCAATCTGGTTCTTTTCACATTCTCCATTAGCATAGTCTTCTTCTGTATAAACACCTTCACGGACCAAACCATAGAAGCTACCCATACTTTCACCAACTCGAAGAATAGAACCACCACTTACCCAGTCATACATATATACATCTGCATTTGTATCACCAAGCTGAAGAATCTTATTCTTATTGTAGTTCAAGTTGATTGTAGAGTTCCAAGTAAATTCACCCTGGATTGGAGTTCCATTAACCATGATATCCATACCTTGGTTACGAACAGCACCAATGTTCTTGAAGATTGTTGAGAAACCTGTTGAGTGAGGAACCGGGCAGTCCAACAACAAGTCTGTAGTCTTCTTGTTATAGTATGCAACATCAAAATTCAAACGATTCTGGAACAATCCCAAGTTGAAACCAACATCAAACTGACCAGTCTTTTCCCATTTCAAATCAGGATTAGGCATTGTACTCATATATGAATATGGAGCACGGACACCATTGATCAAATATGTACCAGCAGAAATTCTACCTAATGACTGGTAAGGATCAATTTCAGAGTTACCAGTCAAACCGTAACTTGTATGTAATTTCAAAGTACTGATTACCTTATTGTCTTTCAAGAAATCTTCCTGAGAAATATTCCAAGCTAAACCTGCTGAAGGGAAGAACGCATACTTGTTATTAGCACCAAACTTAGAAGAACCATCGACACGACCAGTAACTGTTGCAGAATAACGATCTTTATAAGTATAAGCCAAACGCAAGAAGTATGAGTTCATTGCCCAACGATTCCAAGAAGATTCTGGAGATGATGGTGTTGTACCAACACTCATGTTATTATCTTGATAGAAGTCATCAGAGAAACCTTCTGTACGAGATTTATTATATCTATAAGTACGTTCCTGCCAAGACAAACCAGCCATTGCATTGATACGATGATCTTCCAATGTCTTATTGTATGTCAAATAAGTTTCTTCCTGCCAATAAGTTGTCTGTTCATTCTGATATTCAGCCCAACCATTAGGCATTGAAATATTAGGCAAGTTAATTGAAGAATAACCACGATAGTTAATATTGTGGTGGTCCATACCGAACTGAGTCTTCAAGTCCAAACCTTCAGCCAAGTGGAATGTCAATGCTGCATTACCGAAAATCTGCGTATTATATTTCATACGTTTCTGTTCGTTCAAGATAGCAACTGGGTTTGACATACCTTCAAAGCCTAATACATTATTCAATGTACTTGAAGCATTTGTTGTATAATTATTTGTTCCTGGTTCATATACAGGTAACCAAGGTAACATTTCAATCATAGTACGACGAGCTTCCTGTCCACCACCATCTTCAGGAGTATAACGACCCCAAGTATGGTTAACCAACAAGTTAACTGCTGTTGACAACCATTCTGTAGGATTAGCATCGTATGCAACCTTAGCGTTCAAACGTTTATTATATGTGTTATTAACGATACCTTGCTGATCTGTGAAGTTCAAGAAAGCACCCATAGAAGATTTTTTACCAGCCTGCTGGATATTCAACTGGTGGTTATGAGAAACAGCAGTACGAGTTGCTTCATCTTGCCAGTCTGTATCGTAAAGAGGATTTCCGTTTGCATCAAAATATGTTGGATCATTAAACCAATAAGAACGATCCAAAGACCAATTCTTACCTTGGTATTTGTTTTCATTTTCCAAACCAATCATGAATGCATCACACCATTCCTGTGCATTCATAACATCCATTTTTCTGGCAATACTACTAACACTTACAGAACCTTGATAGCTGATAGAAGTACCTTCTCCATCTTTCTTACCACGTTTTGTTGTTACCATGATAACACCGTTAGCACCACGAGCACCATAGATAGCGGCAGCAGAAGCATCTTTCAATACTTCCATAGACTCGATATCGTTAGGGTTAACAAGGTCGAAGTTTTCCATTACAACACCATCAACAACATACAACGGATCTGAAGAAGAGTTGATTGTTGACATACCACGAATTACAACACGGTTGCTGTATGCACCAGGCTGGCTAGAGTTTGAGAAGATATTAACACCTGAAACTTTACCACGCAAGTTTTCCAAAGCACTAAAGCTCTGCTGCTTTGTCAACTCTTCACCTTTAGCTGTTGCGATAGAACCAGTTACGTCTGATTTACGCATTGTACCGTAACCAACAACAACAACTTCGTCCAAAGCCTGAGTATCTTCCTGAAGTGTTACATTTACTTTTGACTGGTTACCAACTGTTACTTCTGCAGTCAAATAACCGATATAAGAGATTTCCAACACTGCATTTGCAGGAACATCTAATGAGAAGTTACCGTCAAAGTCAGTGATTGTTCCGTTTGTAGTACCTTTTACAATTACGTTAGCACCAATTACAGGAATACCTGCAGCATCTATTACTGTACCTGTTACAGTTTTTGTCTGTAATGTTTCTTGAACTGATAAATTATCACCTCCGTTAAGCTGAACATCAGCAGCATTTACAGGCAATGCAAATGCACTGAAAGCAGAAGCCAACAAGAAAGATGAAATTTTCATGGAATTACGAAAATTCGGCTCTTTTTTCATTTTAATTCTTATTTTATATAAATGATAGTTGTTTTTTATGTCTTTTATACCTTAAAGTCAACACTAAACATGAATGTAATTGTTATTAGATTTATGTTTTGTCTTTTAACCTTTAGATTTATGTTTATAGCAATTACAGATGATTCAAAATGTTGTTAACCGAATGCAAAACTATAATAAAATTTTATATTACAAAAGCATTTCCTTTAAAAAAAATTCACGTTACAAGCGAAATCTTTTGAATTAACATTTACTCTATACTTATCTAAAAAACAATAAGATAATAAAACAACGCACATTACTATCATTATGATATCCAAACAAAATAAACGCCAATATTTTCCTCACAAAAACAAAGTTTTTAACATCATCAATAATAAAAGAAAAAAAATATATATGATAATTGTTTTTTACTATATTTGGATAATATGATGCGACTTGACGTATCAAAATCAAAAACAAGTTTTTATTTTGTCCTGCATTTAGCTTTCACTATATTTTCAGTTTAGTAAAATAACTTCAGTATTATAAATACTATTGGGGATAAATCTACTATCAATTTGTCAAAATTGACAAAATGTCAAACGAACCACTCTAAAACAACGATAAATCGGAGCAAATACCAGAAAATTCCAAACGATGGCAATCTCACGGAGTTTAGAAAATACATATTGACACAAAAAACAAGTTTTTTCTTACAACTAAAATTTTTCATCTCAATCATTTGCTTTTCATCTAACAATTTGTTTTATGTCAGACAATAAATACATGATAAATGATACTGTAAATTTGTTCACTTTTTTATCTCTTCCTGATTGAAAATTACCATAATCAGAATCATTTTCACATTTTCAACACAGGCTCCTAACTATAAAAGTATTTGTTTAAAAAAACGATTACGATGATTACAGCATACGATTACAAAGATTGTGTGAATTCATTGTAATAACCCATACAAGTTATTGAAATCGTTTACCAAAACCATTGTAATCATTTTTCAAGAAAGTGTTTATAAAGGTGTATTTTTCAATGTTTTAAGCGAATCATCAACAAATTACAAGTCAGCAAAAATATCATTTTCAACAATTAAAGAAAGTAAAACTCATATAATAATGACATTTTGTATACTTAAAGAAAAAAAAAATAAGGAAACCTCACGGCCTCCTTATTTCAAATTAATTGATCTTAATAAACAATATAGGGAATAACACCCCATGAGTTTTGGTAATATTTATTGTTTCCAAGTTTTTCTTAATCATTATAATAAAAACAATATAAATATATAAACTTTTAGTCAATATATTATAATAACTAACAACGTTTTAGCTTATTAGCATAATAATACAAAGTAAAAGTTTTAAAATTCAATTTTCACAAATTTATTTTCCCAAGGCTTAAACTGTAAAGTTCCATTTACTAAAGGAGAACCAACCACATCGCAAGCAGTTACTCTACGAATCTTAACCTTTTCAGAAGTAGCTTCAAATGTAGCAGACTTACCTCCTATTTCTCTTAGCTGCAACATTACAGCATTCTCCCCATCAACAGGTGTCATATTCACTAACAAAAGATTGTCCGGAATAATTTTCAACAGAGAAGCCGGTTGTAGTCTGTTTCCAGATTTAGAGTTCTCATCAGCCTGCAAAACACGTGTAAGGAATGGAATACGATTTTCCCATGCAAAACGTGTAGCATAAGCTATGCTATTATCTGAAGAAGAATTAATACAATAGCTCCACTGTATTTCACCCATCTGATCAGCATTGAAGTTTGTCACCCAATAATTATTCATAGGCCATGAATACATATTTGTCGTCTGAGGAACAGCACCAGCTTCGTAACGTCCTGTATTTATCGCACCAAATTGCATCAGAGGTATTTCCTGACTACACATTACTACCTGAGAGTTTTCATTACGAGCTGTTGCATAATTCTGGACAGTGTACCAGTCATTTGAAGAACCTGGTATCTGGTCAACTCCAGCTTCGATATTTCCTCCAGGAACATCCAAATGAATCTTTCCGTTTTCAACCTGATAAGGGAATGATATATAAACCGCTTCTGGGTCAGTTACAGCCTTCTTACGCAAACGATATACAATCTCTATTTTCTTCTCTACGTTGTAAACGCGATATTCAACCATAAGATTGTTCGGTTCGCGACCGGCAACTGTTTCACCACGAAAACGATATGTATCCCATATATCACCTTTTTCATAGCATTCGAAACGAATACGTTCCGGACGACGGCGAAGAAACTGTGGAGCAGTGTAGCGTTCCATTGGATGACGGCTGTCAATTATTTCATAAATGAACTCACCCAATTCCCATTCTGCGTTTTCTGTCAACAGTTGTTTACCAAGTTCTTTATCGAACAAGCTCTTTATTGTTCCTTTTCCTTTATTGAACTCAATTATATACCAAGGATTCTCAACTTTTACATTTTCAAGCTTTTCAGCCTGTAATGTTTCAGGACGTGCCTCATCTTTCACTTTTATATAATATTGAGCATAACCCAAAGCTGGAACATCTTTTACATAAATATTCCAATAAGTTCCATCTGAACGGCTTTCACCAGGCTGAGCAGGAATAATATTTCCTGAAGCATCAACAATCTCAAATGCTTTTTCTTTAGGAAGAATCTGATGGTCAATATACATTCGTGCAATGCCACTATAAGACCAGTTCAAAGTATTGAATACAGCAATAGAAGGAACGTCAGCCTTTGGGACAAAAGCCTGCAACAAACCCATCGTTGTTTCACCTAGCAATCCTGTGTGGCGATATGCTTCCCATGCATAAGATTGTTTTAGCGAACGCTGTTCCCAAGTTTCCAATGCATAAGGACTACGAACACTTTCGCTATGACCGAATGTATGTTCGTCATAGAACAACAATGCATTGTTAACGCCCCAAATCTGTTCATTAACATCTGACGGTAATTTTGCACCAAGCATTTTGGCAAAAGAAAGACCTGCCTGGTTAGCAATGATATTTGAATGCGTCACGCGAGATACGGCTGCTTCTCTGGCACCTGAAGCAAAACCGTCTGTCCACCAATCCGGCCAAGCACCACGTACTGTCTGAATTTTATCAGCATATTCAGTTTCCACTGTTTTGATAAATTCAGTGGCTACAGCCGTACGCAATTTAGGCCATTCATACTTTTCGTTCCAGCGTTTCACAAATTCGCAACTCTTGGTTGAAGGGGGTGCATTATCTGTGAAATAACCCGAATGCTGTGCCGCACAGATATCGTATGGATAATTTTTGTCAGCTAGCTGATTCAAATAATCCAGCACTCGCATTTCAAAAGTTTGGAAATCATCAGTATGCACCCCGAAGAAGTTTCCTTGATTATAATGTTCTGCACGATAAGCTAATATTTTCTTTCCTGAAGGAGATTCCCACCAGAAAACCGTTGGTTTGTCAAAACAAATCAAAGCACGGTGTCCGTGAGTTCCCATATTCAAATATTTGACTCCAGCATCAGCAAAGAATTCACTGAAGCACCATCCGATACCATTCACATCATCCTGCATAGCCAATTCTGCACGCATACCTTCCTCGCGGAATTGTTTTATCGGTGCAAGAGATGCAGCCAATGTCTGTTCATCCGGAAGCTCGTCAAAATTAAGATACATTGTTGCAAGCTCTATTCGTCCTTCCTTGACACGCTGTTTCAATCGTGCTATCTGTTCAGCCGGACGACATTTCAGATATTCACTGACAGCCCATGAAATTTCACAAGTCCAACGGAACTTGGCAGCTTCAGGATAATCATCAGTAGCATCACAATAATCCAAAGCATAATCAATATAGCGCAGATGTTCAGCCAAAATCTCCATCTGCGAACGAGTATAGCCAATATCCGTATGAGTGTGCTGCACCAGATTCATCTGCCAATGGCGTGCAGGAGCAACTGTTATTTCTTCCGAAGCAATTTCATTCTTGCCGGAAACAACACTCAATGGCAATTTAACTGTAGTTTTAACTTCTGGCATTTCAAAGAAGAAACGGTTCTCTCCTTCTGCCAGTTTCACTTTCTGAGTCTGCTCACCTAAACGCAATGTTGCCGAAACAGGCTTTCCTTCGTGGCGAACTGTTACCCACACACGCTGTGTGAGACCTTTTTCCGACTTATAAACAGCAGGCCAGACTTTAGTCTCAACCTCCGGCTTATCTGTGGAAACAGACTGGGCAGACACTGTTCCTGACAACAGCATCGCTCCGACAAGAAGTAAGTTCTTTAGTTTCATAAATAGCTTTTTAGTTTATAAGTTTTTGAGTTTATAAGTTTTTGAGTTTATAAGTTTTTGAGTTTTGAGTTGACAAGTTGACACTCTTGTCAACTCGTTTTCTTGTTAACTCGTTAACTGAAATTTATTTCACCTTTAAATATCCCAAATAAAGCATACATACCAGCAACGGTATCATTCCTGCAGTCTGACCAAAAGTATCAGATAGTATTCCCATAAACGGCATAACTAAAGCCCCACCGGAAACACCCATGATCATAAGTGCTGATACTTCGTTTGCCTGTTCAGGTTTGTGTTGTAATGCATAAGAAAACAATATAGAAAATACGTTGGAACATGCCAGACCTACAACTACTATCAAAAATAGCAATACCCACAAATCACTGACTAGTAACATTGCAACAAATGCCACAACTGAAATAATCATACAGATTCGCAAGAAACGGTTACCGGCTATACGAGCCAACAAAAATGCTCCAGCAAAAGCTCCTGCAGTTCTGGAAACAAAATACAAACTTGTTCCCAATCCTGCTTCACTAAGAGCAAGTCCTGTTTTTTCCATCAATAATTTTGGAATACATGTATTCAAACCAACATCAATACCTACAACAGCCAAAATTCCGACAAAAAGCCATAATATTGTCTTATCAGAGAATAAGGACAAAGCAGAGCTGAAAGTAGCAGGTTTTTCTTCTACAGAATGGTCTGCCTCAACAGACATCATAAGCCATAACGCAGACAAAACAGTTGTTACTGCATAAACTACAAATATCAACTTCCAACTACCAAAATATGACGCTGCTGCACCGGCAATAATCGGACCCAAGAAGGAAGATATTGCCTTAACAAACTGACCCATGGTAAGAATACTTGCTATTCTGTCTGCTGACACTACTTTTGCAACCATCGGATTCAAGGAAACTTGCAATATTGTATTTCCTATTCCCAATAACGCGAAGGAAAAAAGCAAACAAGCAAAACTATAATAAAGCAATGGCAAAATCATTGCCACAATAGTGATAGCCATAGACAGAAGAACAGTATTTCTTCTGCCTATCTTGCCCATAACAATTCCTGTTGGTATAGAAAAAACAGCAAACCAAAGGAAAACCATCATCGGGATAAGATTTGCCAATGTATCAGACAATGCAAAATCACTCTTGACATTGTTTGTCGCAATACCAACAACATCGACAAATCCCATCACAAAGAAACCGAACATTATAGGGAGCAGTTTCATTATGGAAATTGTATTTTTCATATCTATCAGATTATTAGATAAAGTCAACTTAATACTTACATTTTGGTTCAGCCCCCATAACTACTTCAAGATTTCCGCCTTTCACAACATCAGAGAATGGAATACGTACGCCATTCAATGTTTTTCCGTTCAATTTATATTCCTGAACATAATTGTTAGCATCAGTATTTCCTGTAGTAGTTATAACAAACTCTTTACCCGGATAATATTTTTCGTTCAAGCGAATAGTTATTTTATCAAACAATGGAGCTCCCAATCCAAATGAAGGATTTGAATCTGTCAGACCTTTCACGTCAAACAATCCCATTGATGATATAACATACCATGCGCCAAGCTGTCCCTGGTCTTCATCCTGACCATAACCATATCCATGAATTCCGTCAGTACCATAGAATTCATTCAGAATGGCACGAACCCATTTTTGTGTCAAATCCGGACGTCCGGCTTCATTAAACAACCATGAGATATGCAAGCAAGGCTGATTTCCTTGATTATATAATGTTTGCAAACCGGCAAAAGCACCAACTTCTGTTCCACCACTGAATATCTTTTTCTGAGAAACAGTGAATATACTATCAAGTCGAGCGTTAAACTCGTCTGCACCGACTTTTGAAACAAGTCCTTCTACATCATGAGGAACATAGAATGTATATTGCCATGCGTTACCTTCCTGGAATCCTCGCCAAACTTGTAATGGATTGAAATTGTCAATGAATTTTCCATCTGCCTTTTTAGGACGGATAAAGTTGCATGATGTGTCATACAAGCGTTCCCAACCTTTTGACAAATCCATAAGTTTGTCATAATGTTCCTGGTCACCAAGTTCTTTTGCCCACTGAGCAACAGCCCATGCACTATAAGAATATTCCAAAGTATGTGATGCAGAGAACATGAAAGTTTCATGATGACCTTCACCCTGATCAAGATGAGGAACGTAACCATATTTTACAAATTCAGCAGTATTCACTTTTCCGGCTCCGAAAGGACGGTTTTCGCCGTCAAGTTCGTTCTTCAGACAAGCTTCATATGCAGTCTTTGTATCAAAGTCACGAATACCACACTGATATGCTCCGGCTATTATTGTACTAAGTAGATTTGTACCCACACCAGAAACATATCTGTTGTTTGCCAAACCATCTGCAAGCCATCCAGCATCTTTATATGCCTGCAAATGAGTACTTACATATTCAGTCATATATTCCGGATAAGCAAGAATCCACAACTGGGAAAGATTCCATTGCGCGCCCCATGCAGCATCTGTATTATAAACATTATACAAAGGCTTTCCGTTTTCCATCGGCAATTTTCCGACAGTACCATCATTACGTGGATAATCACCATTCACATCGTTAGCTATACCACGTCCTAGCAAAGCGTGATACAATCCGGTGTAGAACTTGATTTTATCTTCTTTCTTTGAAGTCTCAACTGTAATACGGCTCAAATAATCTTCCCAAACACGATGAGATTCAGCTTTTGCATCATCAAACGAAAGATTTGCAGCTTCAGTTTCAAGATTCAAACGAGCATTCTCAACTGAAGTATAAGAAAGACCGACTTTTGCAGTAACAGTTTCATCTTTGTCATTACTGAATGTGAAATACATTCCAGCACCAACACCCTTACTTTCACGTTCGCCTTCTTTCTGTGAGTTACCATTATATGAACCGAAAGAAACCGGAGTTTTATCCATAACTGCGGAGAAATACAAAGGAACTGTTGCTCCTGGCTGATATTTCTTCACGTACTCAGGCATAGTCACAACCCAACCTTCAACATGTCCGTCAGCAGTATATGTTACACAAGCATCTTTGACTGCACCACTCTCACCCTGACGGTTACCAATATTAAAAAGGATATGATTTGAATCACCTTTAGGGAAAGAAAATCTCTGAAAAGCAACACGCGGAGTTGCTGTAAGTTCAGCCTTGATATTATAATCGTCGAGAATAACTGAATAATATCCTGCAGTTGCAATTTCATTACTTCTGTCGAAATGTGAACGGTAGCCTGTCTTGATCGAATCAGTAGGCAATCCAGGAATTGTCACCAAATCTCCACTTGTAGGCATCAAAACAATTCCGCCAACCTGAAATTCGTGCAAACAAGGGAAACCTTCAATTGTATTATCTCTATAATCATATCCTGTAGCTTCCCAACCAGAGTTATTTCCCAAACTTCCGTTTGTAGAAGGTGCTGGTTTTGCCAAACCAAAAGGCATTGCTCCAGGAGTGAAGTGGAACCAGCGGCAATGCGCTGTTCCAATTCTTGGCTCAACATATTGTGTCAAGTCTTCCTGCTTTGTTTCTTCTCCTTGCTTCTGAACAGAACATGAGAACAAAGAGAAACCCAAAGCTATAGTTAATATGATGGATTTATTTCGCATTATAAAATTTGAGTTTTTAGTTTTTTAGTTTTTAAGTTCTTATTATCCATATAAATGGATAAACAAATTAAGGAATTATTTTCCCTCCAACTGATTAACAGCAAACCAATACGCACCCAACGCTATAGAACGGCTTGCCCCATTATGTGACAATGCCACACCTGTTCGTCTAACAGTCTGGTAATCCACTTTATCTTCAGTTCCAGGAATGTTCACCTTACAAACTGTACTTTCCAGAAATTTATCAAGCTCTGCCTGATTATCCAGACAATACACCTCAGACTGTATACGATTGAAACGAACACCACTCATCATTCCGGTTTCTGACCTTAGCTCCTTCATAAGAGCTGGCATTATATATTTGGAAGCACCTGAAACACCACCTCCTATAACTACCAAGCCATCAATAAGAGTTACTGCGGCTGCAATAGTATGACCTGCCATTTCCCCTAGTTCTTCAAATGCAGTAATTGCTGCCTCCTTATTTCCAGGACGAAGACCTTCAGCTATGTCATAAATATCTTTTGGTGTATATTCCGTATTATCTCCGGATCTTTCCGAATAAACACGTTTGATTGCACGAATGCTAACACTCTCTTCTGCAATCATTCCTTCGTATTTCTTATTAGGCATACACCATAAATAACCACCTATCTGATTGTCACCAAACAACAGTTGATTATTGATGACAACTCCTCCTCCAAAACCTGTACCAAGAGTGACACCTATAAGATTCTTATATCGCTTAGGATTTCCATTAGCTTCCAGTTTGGCATTTATTTCCGGCAATAATCCTGCGATTGCTTCGCCATAAGCAAATAAGTTTCCATCATTATTTATAAAAACAGGTATTCCGAAATGTTTCTCAAGAAACGGACCTAAAGCCACGCCACCACGAAATGCTGGGAAATTAGGTAGGTCACCGATTATTCCTGCTTCATAATCAGCCGGGCCGGGAAAAGCAAAGCTAATTGCCGACGGAGATTCGGTAAGCTTTGAACATATAGTCTCAAAGCCTGTCTTCACTGTTTGAAGACAGGCATCCAAATCATCAGTAACAGTTGGAATTGTCACCGGAGAAACAATCTCCTCGCCATTTCTAATGGCTGAGAAAACGAGATTGGTTCCGCCGGCATCCAACGTCAAAACTATTTTTTCACAATTCTTCATCATTTTCTGAATCTAACGTAAGCCTTGATTGTTCCGCATTCTTTTCCTTCAGAAGCGCCATAAGGGCGTATTGTATATTCACCAACAGAAGCAGGAATGATGAATGTTTCAGCATAATGAACAACAAACGGTTCAAATGCACCGATAGGACTTTCCACGATAGCTTCTTCTCCTTCGATAAGATTGAACACCTGAACTCCATTATCCGTATTATGAGTAACAGGAGCAGTAAACCAGTGACGGCGTGTTTCAATAAATTCGTTTTCGTGCAATCCGGTACGTTCTTCTCTCCAGCCTTCGCCCTGAGCTATCGGCTGAATACAGTTCACAAGGTTTTCTCGCACGAAGTCGGTCTGACGTTCCCACTGAATTACATGAGAACCATGACCGATATTGATAGGGCGAGGCAGACCATCAAGTCCCAATCGACCCCAGTCCCAAAGTTTGAATGTAAATATACTTGGAGTAGCACTGATTTCCAACACCATTGCTCCAGCTCCGGAACAGTGGATAGTTCCGTTAGGAATCAAATAGTGGTCATGCTTTTTAGCCGGCCATTGATTTACATATTTTCCTGCATCGAAAGGTTTTCCTGTTTCCTGAGATTCATTCAAAGCGTCAATCATTTCCTTAGGATTAACTCCGGTTTTCAGACCAAGGAACACTGTAGCACCTTCTTCCGCATCAAGCAAATAGTAGCTTTCATCCTGAGTATAATAGATACCGAATGTATCACGGATATACTGTGTAGTCGGGTGAACCTGCAAACTAAGGTTTCCGCCCCCAATTGTATCAAGGAAATCGAATCGAATAGGGAAATCCTGGCCAAAACGAGATTCAACAGGACCGCCAAGTAAATCCCGTGTCTTAAAGAACACGAGATTATTAGACGGCATTTCAAATAATTCTCCCTCTATTTTAAAATATAAGCTATTTTCTTCAGGAACACAGTCGAAGCACCATCCGTAATTGTCTTCTTTAGGATCAAGACCACAGACTGATTTCATCCATTGTCCGCCCCAAGGAGCCGGGTCAAAGAAAGGAACTACACGGAATGGCTTATGTGCTGTGATGTTCAAACCTTCACGCAAAGTTTCACCTGTTATCATTTTAGGCTGACCTGCGATATGTGTATCCAACCAATAATCAGCTTTAGGCAACAATTGTTTCTTAAGTTTATCACATACAATCCAGTCAACAAAATAACCGCGCTTATAGTGATATGAAGCTCCTTCTGCACTATTCTCAACGCCAAGACCATTTATTTCATGACGGCGAGAACGCATCTGGATTTCCCAACGTGCCATATCCACATAAACAATCAAATCAGCATCTGGTGCAACCAATGCAGCACCATGACCATAAACTACTGTCAGAGCTTTTGATTCAGCAACCTGTTTCTTTGCTTCTGCTAATTTATCCGCATCTAGGAAATCTGCAAAAGAGAAATTTGCACGGAAACCAAACAAACGGTCGTCAGTTGTGTACGGATAAGTCATCTTCTCGATTTCCGAAACTGATTTGAACAAGTTTTGTGTATCAATCCACAAATCTGCCTGCAAGCCGGCAAAGCCCTTCTTCAATTCTTCGTGATAAACACCCTGATAGCATTCAATCACTACAACGAACTTCTCTTTGTTGCAAGCTTTTTTCAACTCAGAGCAAATTGATTCCCATCCTTTCCACAAAGAACCAGCAACATTGGTTGCAGGAAATTTATCATAATTGCTTTTACGCATATGTTTTTAGTTTTTGAGTTTTTAAGTTTATAAGTTTTTAAGTTTATAAGGTGACGAAGAGAGAAGGTTACAGAAAGCGGGGAATTAATTCTTGACTCCTTGACTTCTTGACTCCTCAACTTCTATTCTTATTATTTCTGCTTTTCAGCCCAATCATTAAACATTTCAATTGCTTTGGCAAGCACACCGGCAGAACCTTTGAAATGACCGCTTCCACTTGGTACGCCACCTTTACCATACCATTCGTAGAAACCATTGTTTTTTATTACGCGGTCAATCATAGGACGAACTTCGTCATAGGCTTCTTCAACCATTCCATTTGCAATAAGCTGCTGAATCATTCTTCCACCGAACCAAGTCCAGTCCCCTCCATTCTGATAATTATAAGCCTCAGCCATTCCTCCACCGAAGAAACCTTCCGGATAAGTAGGATAAAGAGTAAGACCTATACTTGGCATTCCTGAAAGGCGGACATTTTCAAGCATCTGAGCATTTACAGCCTTTATTTCTTCTTTAGTAAGCAAACCGGCTTCTATTGCAACAGCTGTTCCTCCATGATAATGAACCTGGTTTTCATCGAAATCACCAAAATCAGGAGTTTTATCCAAATAGATATGAGGAATGAATTTCTGATGTTCGCTGTCCCACAAATATTTTCTTGAATTTTCAGCTATTCTGTCACGAAGATTCTTCCATTTTTCCAGCAAAACATTATCGTCAGTCATTTCCTGAAGATAATCCAATGCTATTATAAACATGGCATTGTCATAAACATCAATAGCCATATATGATTTGTCATTTATATCGCAAGCAAAACCAGTTCCTGGCTGAACATCACCCCAATCGGCAGTCATTGCGCCATAAATCAATCCATATTTCTCTGAATAACGTTCGCGCATAAGATAATCCACCATATCGTCCATACGCTCAAGCACTGTACGTCCGGCAACATTTTCACTCAAAATGGATTTATCTCCTGTTTTACGGATATATTTTCCAACAATCTGTATCAATGATGTTTCCTGGTCTGTCTCAACTGTATTCTTGAAAGCAACATGATCTGGTGCTGCATCAGAATAATATGGAGTATCATCATACCATGTGAATTCCGGTTTCAAAACGTAACCGTCAATCATTTCATCATTTGGCTGTTGAAGAGCAAAGAACAATAATATAGCCTGGCGTAACACCTGATGATCAGTTTCCTCGCATGCCACTTCAATGAATGTATTCATATCCCTTGCCCAAATCTGAGAATAACCGCTTCCGGCATTCAGTCCCTGACCTATTACGGCACGTGCCATACTGTCAACCTGATGCAATGTAATATCTTTCTGAATCTTTTCTGCCAGCATTTTTTCTGCAGAAGGCTGTGAACACGACAGCAACATTAGAGACAAAGCTCCAGATACAAAATACTTCATTTTTCTCATATTATTATTTTTTACGGCAAAGGTATAGCTTCATTATCAAAGGAAATTATACCTTTGTTTTTATTTACTTACACAATCTTACGATTTAGCGATGGCAAAAATAAAAGAAGGATTCAAAGGGGAACGCTTTATTTCTTTGCCTGACGATTTGTTAGCAAAATATAGCAAAGATCCAATCATCGGGAATCTCTATATACGTAAAATAGGCTTCTTCCCGCATGTAAAATATCACTATGTCCAAAAAGAACAAGGATGTGATTACTCAATGCTTATATACTGTATTGATGGAGAAGGCTGGTATAAAATAAATGACAAAACATATCCGGTAAGAAAAAATGAATATATTATTATTCCGGAAGGTGTGCCATACTCATTCGGAGCAGACAATGATGAGCCCTGGAGCATATATTGGCTACATTTCAAAGGAAAGCTAAGTAAATACTTTGCTCCGGCATCAGCTAAGCCGAAGGAAATTTCACCATCAGATAACTCCAGAGTACAAGAAAGACTACAGATGTTTGAGGAAATTTACCGTTGTTTCTCCATGGGCTATATAAAGGAATATATGATGTATTCCTCACTGAATCTTTATGCTTTCTTATCATCTTTTGTTCTGCTGGAGCAATACAGGTCATTTGCGTCATCTCCGGAACAGCATTTATCTTTCTCGGCAAAAGTTATTCATTATATGCAAGAGAATATACAGCATAATTTAAGCCTTGAACAATTGTCGTCTTATTTCAGATATTCTCCTTCGCATTTATCTATGCTTTTCCAAAAAGAAACAGGTGTTTCACCGATAAGTTATTTCCTGCGTCTGAAAATACAGAAAGCTTGTCAGTATATAGAGCTTACAGACATGAAACTAAATGAAATAGCAATGATTCTTGGTTTTGAAGAACCTGCCTATTTCTCCCGATTATTCACAAAGATAATGGGCATGTCTCCTTCAGCATACAGGAAGAAGGAAATTGGTACGAGCTAATTGCTTAAAACAGAAAAAATACTTAATTTGCATTATAATAACAACCATACAAACTGTCAGAAAAATGAGAAATATCCCAGAACTTGAGAAAATAGAAAAGACTTTCGGCTTCAAATATCCTGATTTGTTCAGACAATTATGTGCCGACGGTATGCTGTTTGCCGGCGAATATACAGAAGACTGGTTCGAAAACGAATATCCAAAAATCCGAAAGAATCCGCCATTACTCCTGTTTAACTGCGACTTCGAAATATTATATGCAGAAGATGTTGAAGCAGAAATGAAAAAGATGGCTGACCCAAATGATTACAGAAAAATTCCTTCAGAAATAAAACTTGTTCCGTTCGGTCAGAATGGTTCCGGAGATTTGTATTGTTTCTGCCTGAACGAAAAGAAAGGAAAAGACATTCCTGTTGTTCTGGCTCCGCATGATGAGATTGACGCTACTTATCTGGCAAAGAATCTGGACGATTTCATCTTCATTTCATTGATGGAAGCAGTTGTGAATCCTTATATTCCTGAAGAAAGAGATGAAAAAACAGAATATGAAGATTTGGTTGCTCAGTTCAATTCCCACAAAAAGTATCTTAACAAGCACCGCCAGGAAATACTTGAAGATATATATAAACGCAAGCCTTTCACATACAGTTGCCCTGTAAATGACAAGGAAACTATGACATGTAAAGGTCTACTCACTCAGGATGAGTATTACAAGTTAATGAAAGCAGAAATCAAGTACAATAATTTATATAATACGTTCCAGTATATGGGCGATGAAGAATAATCTAGAAAAGGAGATAACATATATATGAAATTATCAGACGTTTGGTTCACTGCTCTTTCCCAAAATGAGGAAGGGCAAATTATAACTATCAGCGGAAGAGATGAACTTGACGAGTTTATCCAAACCGGAAAATATAAGGAACGAGTTGAAATAACTTGGAAATACGATGGCGACGAAAAAGGCATGCCTTCGGAATCTGTAGGCGAACTCATGGAATCTGTTGAAGAAACTTTACGTAAAGCAATGGAGAAAAAAGACAAACTTGCCATCATGACCAGCATTTACACCGGAGGAAATGAAAAAGTATGGGTTTTCTACACCAGAACTGTCCGCGTATTTGGAGAAAGACTGAACGAAGCCCTTTCCTCATTCGAACTTTTGCCAATTTCCATTTACACGGAAGTAGACAACGATTGGGAAGAATACAAAGACATGTATGAAATGAAAGAATGGGCTGTTGACTGAAAAACATCATAGTGCCACCGGATATCTATGTGGAAATTCCCCGAGATATCCGGTGAGCTTTTCCACAAGTGAGAACTTTGTCCACAATCCAAATTCTACCACTCTTTTACACTCATTATTCATATATCTGCTATCTTTCAATCATTTACTAAAACCTATTATAATTTGGCATAACTCTTGCACTATAGTTATCAGAAGCAAGAGCTTCAGAAACAAAAAACACAAAATTGACCTATTAAAATTTTCAAGTATGAAAAAGTTAGCATTTTTATCAGTGATGATGTTTACAGCAATGGCTTCTGCCAATTTGTTCGCAGTTGAAAACGTAATGCCTACAGATAGTAACATAACTATGACTATCCAACAGGACGATTTTACAAAGATTGAACTAAAGGATGTTCCGGCAGCTGTGACCGGTGCTGTGACTGAAAAATTCTCAGAATCAGAAATTACAGAAGCTTTTGTTAAGGAAACAGAAGATGGCAAAATCTATAAAGTAACCGTAAAAACAGTTGATAGTGGTGAAATTGTAATCATTATTAACGAGAACGGTGAATTTGCTGAAGAATAAATACAAATTAACCATACTCATTCATAACAAGTTTATCCTTATAAGTTAACAGCCACCCGTAAAGTCGTGAGACTATAGCGGGTGGCACTTTTTTTATTTCGTAAAATGTTTTTGGAAAAACAGAATCTGATAATCTATTGAATTGTTCCAATATTTAGAATTATGCTCACCGGGACGAGTGATAAAGTCATGCTCAATTCCTTGCTTCAGGAATGCTTCATGCAAGTTTTTGTTCACTTCGAGGAAGAAATCACTCTCACCACAATCCATGATAATCGCAAGTCTGCCTGGTTTCATAGTTGGAACAAGATTTATAACCGTATGATTATCCCATATTTCCTTGTTTTCCGACAATTCACCAAGCTGAATGCTCATTTCCCAATTCTTCGGGAACGGACGAATATCCATTCCGCCACTGGTTGTTCCTGCTGCTGAAAACACATCTGTATGACGGATGGCATTCCACATAGCTCCATGTCCACCCATACTCAATCCCGTAATTGCACGTCCTTTTCTGTCAGCAATAGTATTATAGTGCGAGTCCACATATGAAACAAGTTCATTTGAGATGAAAGTTTCATATCTCACGTCCTTATTCTTCGGACTGTCCCAATACCAAGTGTTCTTGCCGTCAGGACAAACAAAGATAATTCCTTTCTCATCCGCAATTTCCGGTAATTCCGGTTTGATTACAATCCATGTTTTGGCATCACCACCATATCCATGCAGCAAATACACTACAGGACATTTCTCATCCGCAGCTTTATCCGGAGCAATAATCACTGTCTGTACATCTTTGTTCATCGTATTGCTTCTCACCATAACTGTATCCACTTTTGCCGCTTCGGAAGCAAAAGCCATAATGGCGAAGAAAGCTGAAAATAAAATTTTACGCATAGAAATATATTTTTTAGGAGTTAAGGAGTTAAGAAGTCAAGGAGGATAAAACAACCAATAACTACTTGACTACTTAACTACTCAATTCAACACCTGCAACGTATGACAAGCCACCAGCGCCGCCGTCTCCGTACGCAATCTACTCTTTCCTAAAGAAATCGGTTCAAAACCATTCTCTATGGCCAGTTTTATTTCCTCCGGACTGAAATCACCTTCAGGACCAATCAGCACAAGAGCATTTTCGCCCGGCTTATATGTATCTTTAAGAAGAAGTTTCTCTCCTTCTTCACAATGGGCAATAAACTTACGACCGTCAAAAGGTTGCTGAACGAATTTCTTGAAATCTGTCATTCCGGTCAGCACCGGCAATGTAGCTTTTTGAGATTGCTTCATCGCACTTACCAAAATCTTTTCCAATCTAGCAGTCTTCACCTCTTTACGTTCGGAAAATCGGCAGTTCAGACAAGTTATGGCATCAATACCGATTTCCGTAGCTTTTTCGGCAAACCATTCCATGCGGTCCATATTCTTGGTTGGAGCCACAGCTATATGTAAATAGAAAGGCCATAAAGCTTCCTGTTTGATTGTTTCAATGATTTCGAATTCACAATGCTTTGGATGAGCATTTGTAATTGTTGCTTTATAGAAAAAGCCTTTTCCGTCCGTCAGAAGTATCTCATCTCCTTCCTTGAGTCGTAGCACTCGGACACAATGACCGGACTCCTCTTCTGTCAGTTCCTGCTTAATATCAATATCAGGAGTATAAAATATTTGCATCGTATATCTATAATTTTACTGTTTAAATCATTATTAAATGAATATGGAATACTGTCACATACTCGGCAATTTGTAAACCTACATGATTACACACAAATAGCAATACAGTCTTATCCCTGTATATCAATCATTTGCATTTTCACAAGATTTTTACAGCTTGGAAAACTTTTTTCATAGGCATGAAAAAGTTTTTTCACAATATATGAAACTTTTTTTTCATCCGGATGAAAAACTCTTGTCAACCTGTTTTCCAGCGAAACTTGATTAATATGATAATGTGAAACAATATTTATACCTAAAGAATCATTCCTATAATTGTAGCTGAAAGTATTGCAACCATCATTCCTGCAATCATGGATTTCACACCCATCCGGCTGATAAGTCCTTTCTTTTCCGGAGCCAAAACGCCCAGACCACCAAGCAGGATTCCAATAGAAGAAATATTTGCAAAACCACAAAGCAGATATGTTGACATTATTACAGACTTTTCATAAACGAATATTCCAGCTTCACGCCATTGCTGCATCTGCATATAAGCTACAAATTCATTCAAAATTGTTTTCTGTCCCAACAGTGAACCAACAATCATCATGTCCTCGTAAGGCACACCGATAAGCCACATTAAAGGAGCAGTTATAACACCCAAGATAAACTGGAATGTAAGGCCATTAGCTCTGCCATCTGAGAACTCAACTATCCAGTCATTCAAGCCTGTGTATTTTCCTATAATATCACACATAATGAAATTTACAAGAGCAACAAGAGCTATAAACACAAGAAGCATTGCTGCAATGTTCACCATAAGTTTCACACCTGTCTGCGTTCCCGAAGCTATAACACTCAAGATATTATCTGAAGAGTTTTGCTCAATAGACTTATTTTCACTGTCGATGACTTTTTCAGTCTGAGGACACATTATTTTGGCTATCGCTATAGAACCAGGAACAGCCATAACTGAAGCAGAAAGCAAATGTTTGGCAAACAAAAGCTGAGCTGCAGGATCGCCATTTCCCAAAAGGCTGACATACGAGCCCATCACAGAACCTGCAATTGTTGACATTCCGGCAACCATAACAAGGAAAATCTCAGACTTATTCATCGAAGGCAAATAGTTCTTAATTAAGACTGGTGATTCTGTCATACCCAAAAATATATTTCCTGAAACAACAAGCCCTTCTGCCCCAGAAATATTCATAAACTTTCTGAGACACCATGCCATTGCACCAACAATACGCTGTATGATTCCCCAATGATAGAACAAGGAAACCAAAGCCGAGAAGAAAACGACAATTGGCAATGAGTGGAGAAGAAAACTGAATCCGTTAGCTTTTGAGGCATACGGGCCCAAAAGAAAAGACAAACCGTCACCAGTGAAGTCCATCAACTTAATGAATGCTTTTCCCAAATACTGGAAAAATACCCCGATAAAAGGCACGTGCAATATAGCCAGAGCAAAGGCAAACTGAAGGAACAATCCTCCTCCGACTAGTTTCCAGTCGATTCGCTTCCTGTCCGAACTGAACAGATAGGCAATCAAGACTACAAAAAATATCCCGACAATTCCTCTTAGTATTTCCATAATATCATAATTTTCTGCGGTTCAACTCTTCCTGATACATTTTGGCATATTCATAGTTTTCTGTTTCAACGGCAAGTTCCAGACGCTCCTGTAAGTCCTCAACCGAAAGAACCGAAAGCCACTGTTTAAGCAAAGCCGGATCGTCAATATCCTCCGGCTCAAGGTCTAGAATATTTTTTGAGTCATCATCAGCCTCTTCTTCATACACATTGTCTTTGACATTTTCCAATTCCACACCACACTCTTCCATTATATTCTCATAAATATAAATATCACAGTTTACGCGAAGAGCAATTGCTATAGCATCAGAAGTCCTGGAGTCAATACGCACTTCATCTGTTCCATTCGAGAACAACATTTCCGAATAAAACACACCGTCAAGAAACTTATATATAAGTACTTCCTTTAGTTCGATAGCAAAAGCATGAGAAAACGAAACAAAAAGGTCATGAGTGAGTGGACGAGGAGTCATTATACGCTCAATTGCTATTGCTATGGACTGAGCTTCGGCAGTTCCAACAATTACCGGAATACGGCGGTTTCCGTTTTCTTCTGCAAGAACCAGAGCATAGGCACTTGAGTGAATCTGGCTATTGGTGAGTCCTTGCACCCTTAATTTTATCTTTTTTTCCACGAGTTCAAGTTTTTAATAAATTAAAAAAGAAATTAGCATCTCTGTTATAAAAGTCATATACTAATTTCCTGAACAAATCTAATAAAAATACACTTTCAATGCAGCAAAAAATCTTTTTTTTCAGAAAAACTGTTTTAAAATGTTGGTATATTAAAATAAATTTTACAAATTTGGGGTTGTAAGTGTAATATTAACCGAATATACTGTCATGGAAGAATCTGAAAGAAAAGTTCATGTTGAAAATGGCGATAAGGAAATTATATATTCTAAAGCCATAAAAGCTGGTAAGAGGATTTATTACTTGGATGTAAAAAAGAATCTAAAAAACGACCTTTTTCTTGCGATAACAGAAAGTAAGAAAATCCAGCCTAAGAGTGGAAGTGGAAACGGTCCTATTTCTTTCGAAAAACATAAAATTTTCTTATACAAAGAAGATTTTATAAAATTTATGGATGGGATGGAAGAAGTAATAAACTACATCAGATCCAATAATCCTTACAGACGCCAAGACGAAGAGGATTATTATGAGCCAGAAGAAAGAGAGATAGAAAACACTTCCAATGATAATCCAATAAAACTGGATATTGATTTTTAATAATCTTAAGTAAGAAATTTATTTGCTAAAGGCAATGTGTCATAATCAACTTTGATGCATTGTCTTTTTTATTGGCAAACCTGCCAGTAATTCCAATAATGTTTAGCTTGCGAAACTTAAGTAAAAACAATACCTTTGTTAATCAACAAAGAATAATAAATCCATGAACATACAACAACTGGAATATATCCTAGCCGTAGAGAATTATAAACATTTTGCCAAGGCTGCCGAGCATTGCAGAGTGACTCAGCCTACATTGAGCACAATGATTCAGAAATTGGAAGATGAGCTTGAAGTGAAAATATTTGATCGTTCATCACAGCCAATCAAGCCAACGCCAACCGGAAAAAAAGTTTTGCAGCAGGCAAGAACTGTTTTGCAGCAGGTTTCCAAAATAAAAGATATCGTAAAAGAAGAGGAAGAACAAATCAGCGGAACATTCCGCCTTGCAGTGTTACCTACTATTGCTCCTTACCTGCTTCCCCGCATAATGCATAAAATACAACAACAATATCCGGAACTGGATCTTCGAATTCTTGAAATGCAAACAGCTCCTACTATGGCAGCCATAAAGCAAGGAGAAATCGATGCTGCAATAATTGCAAACCAGCCGGATGATCCGACTCTCGACGGGACGACTCTATATTTCGAGGAATTTTTCGGATATATTTCAAGAGAAGAGCCAATATTTGAACAGCAAATTATAAAGACAGCTGATATCAACGACGAAAGGCTATGGCTCCTCGACGAAGGACATTGCTTCCGCGATCAGCTTGTAAGATTCTGCCAGCGTGAAAAAGTAAAAATCAATCAGGCAGCTTACAGACTAGGAAGCCTCGAAACTTTCATGCGAATGGTTGAAAACGGAAATGGCATGACTTTTATTCCTCAACTTGCAGTGGCACAGCTTAGCGAGAAGCAGAAGGAATTGGTCAGACCTTTTGCTATTCCAAAGCCTACTCGTGAAATTGTATTCATAAACAGGAAAGACTTTGTACGCTTCAGTATAGCACGTATTTTGGTAGAAAACATACGCAATTCAGTACCAAAAGAAATGCTGTCGTTACAGGCCGGACAAAAGGCAGTGTAACTTTTTCCTATCTTTTTTCGTAAAAATATTTGGTTTTAAAAAAATATCGTTACATTTGCAACGGAATAAAAAACAATTAGACAAAATGAATCGATTTAGCTTTACATATTACTTTTATTACTTTTACTTTTTTAGCAAGGTAAAGGCAGGAGTTTGTATGTAAAGAATTGATACTTGATGTTGAATGTATAATCAATTATAAATATAAAGTCCTGCCAGTTTTGGTGGGACTTTTTTTTATTTTAAAACTATAAAATCAATGAAAAGGAAAGTTGCAATACAAGGAATAGCAGGATCGTATCACGATATAGCAGCACGACAATATTTTGAAGGAGATGAAGTGGAAACAATTCCATGTAATACCTTCCGCGATGTGATTTCCACAATCAAGAAAGACCCGAAAATTTTAGGTCTGATGGCTATAGAAAATACAATTGCTGGAAGTCTTCTGCAAAATCACGAGCTGATAAGAGAAAGTGATTTCTCAATAATCGGTGAATACAAACTCAGAATATCTCACTCTCTAGTTGCTCTTCCGGGAACAAAGATTAGTGATGTGACTGAAGTAAACTCTCACCCAATTGCCTTGATGCAATGTTCCGATTTTCTTGACACTATTCCACAGGCTAAGGTAGTTGAGAAAGAAGATACAGCAGGAAGCGCACAGTGGATTGCACAAAACAAGCTTAAAGGGCATGCCGCCATTTGCGGAAAGCTGGCTGCCGAAATCTACGGAATGGAGGTTTTGGCAGAAGGCATCGAAACAAACAAACGAAACTTTACACGTTTTCTGGCAATTGCCGACAGATGGACTGCCGACGAAATGCAGCGAAACACCGTTAAAAACAAAGCCTCTCTTGTATTTGCCCTGCCACACACTGCCGGAAGCCTTTCCAAAGTTCTGTCTGTTTTGTCATTTTATGATATGAATCTTTCAAAAATCCAATCTTTGCCTATTATCGGAAGAGAATGGGAATATCTGTTCTATATCAACCTGACATTTTCAGACTATACAAGATACAGACAAGCATTGGACGCTATACGTCCGTTAACAAAAGACTTAAAAATATTAGGAGAATATGCAGAAGGAAAACAAAGTATGTAACATAGTTCCGGCAGAACGCGTCAACAGCGTTCAGGAATACTACTTCTCAAAGAAGCTTAAAGAAGTAGCCGAGATGAATGCAGCCGGAAAGAATGTGATTAATCTTGGTATCGGAAGTCCGGACATGCCGCCTTCTGAACAGACAATCGAAACTCTGTGTGAACATGCACGAAATGCCAACGAGCACGGCTATCAGCCTTATGTTGGTATTCCTGAACTGAGAAAAGGTTATGCAGAATGGTACAAAACATGGTATAATGTTGATTTGGACCCAAAATCAGAAATCCAGCCGCTCATCGGTTCAAAGGAAGGTATTTTGCACATTTCTCTTGCTTTTCTTAATCCTGGAGATGGTGTTCTAGTTCCAAATCCTGGATATCCGACATACAGTTCTGTCAGCAAACTTGTCGGTGCAAATCTTATTAACTATGATTTGAAAGAAGACAACAACTGGCAGCCGGATTTCGAGGAATTGGAGAAAATGGACCTTTCGTCCGTAAAACTTATGTGGACCAATTATCCGAACATGCCTACCGGAGCAAATGCCAGCATGGAATTATATGCAAAACTGGTAGAGTTTGGAAAGAAACATAATATTATAATATGTAACGACAATCCGTATAGTTTTATTCTTAATGACAATCCAATCAGTATCCTCAGTATTCCTGGTGCAAAAGAGATCTGTATTGAGATGAATTCAATGAGTAAGGCTCACAACATGCCGGGATGGAGAATGGCAATGCTTGCATCAAACTCTCAGTTCGTACAGTGGATTCTGAAAGTAAAGAGCAATATCGACTCAGGACAGTTCAAGCCAATGCAGTATGCAGCTGTTGAAGCTTTGTCTGCAAAGAAAGACTGGTATGACGGAATGAACAAAATCTACAGAAGCCGCCGTGCTCTTGCCGGTGAGATAATGAAAACCATAGGTTGTACATACGACGAAAATCAGGTCGGAATGTTCCTGTGGGGAAAAATCCCAGCTGATGCTGCAGGCAGCGAAGCAGTTGCCGACAAAGTGCTTTATGAAGCAAATGTTTTCATCACTCCGGGATTCATATTCGGCAGCCGTGGCGAAAGATATATCAGAATTTCCCTGTGTTGCAAGAATGAAGCTCTGGCTGAAGCATTGGATAGAATTAAGAAAGTTATGGAAAAATGAGGAATTAAGAAGCCAAGGAGATAGAGATTCTTTCCTGTCACCTTGTCCACTTGTTAACTTCTCAGCTAACAAACAAAAACAAAGAACAAAAAAAACATACAAATATGGAAACAATGAACTTAGAATCAATTTTGCTTCCAGGCATTGATTCACATCGTCCTATAGTAATTGCCGGCCCATGTAGCGCCGAAAACGAAGAGCAGGTTATGACAACTGCCAAAGAATTGTCTTCAAAAGGAATTAAGATTTTCCGTGCCGGTATTTGGAAACCTCGTACAAAACCGGGAGGATTCGAAGGAATAGGCGTTCAAGGCTTGAAATGGCTGAAACGTGTAAAAGAAGAAACTGGAATGTATGTTGCCACTGAGGTTGCCAACAAAGACCATGTATTCGAAGCATTGAAAGCCGGAATTGATATTCTTTGGATTGGAGCCCGCACAACAGTTAACCCTTTTGCAGTACAGGAAATTGCTGATGCTCTGAAAGGTGTTGATATTCCAGTATTGATTAAAAACCCGGTAAACCCAGACTTGGAATTGTGGATTGGCGCATTCCAGCGTCTTTACGGTGCAGGAATCCGCAAACTTGGAGCAATTCACCGTGGTTTCAGTTCATACGACAAAAAGATTTACCGAAATCTTCCTTTATGGCATATTCCAATTGAATTGCGTCGCCGTATGCCTAATTTGCCTATTTTCTGCGACCCTAGCCATATTGGTGGAAAGCGTGAACTTGTTGCTCCTCTTTGCCAGCAGGCAATGGACTTGAGCTTCGACGGACTGATTATCGAATCTCACTGCAATCCGGATTGCGCTTTGAGCGATGCAGCACAGCAAATCACTCCGGACGTTTTGGATTATGTTCTCAACTTGCTTGTAATACGTGAGTCAAACCAGACCACTGAAAACTTAAGTGCTCTACGCCGACAGATTGATGCAATCGACGAGCAGCTACTTGAACTTTTGGCTAAACGTATGCGTATTTCAAAAGAAATCGGAACATACAAGAAAGAACATAATATGCCAATCCTTCAGTCTCCGCGCTACAGCGAAATCCTTGAAAATCGTTCAAGCATGGGTGAACAAATGGATTTGAGTACTGAATTTGTAAAGAACATCTTGCGCGAAATTCACGAAGAATCTGTACGTCAGCAGATGATAATAATGAATAATGATAAATAATTTAAGTTCAGTTGACAAGGCTTCAGAGACAAGTTGACAAGGAATATTAATTGAATATTTACTCATTGTTTTTAATAAAAAGAGACATTAGTTCTAATGCCTTGTCAACTCGTCAACTATAAGTAAGTTTACGGAACTTAAAACAAAACATACTGAAAAATGAAGATACTTATTTTAGGTGCAGGAAAAATGGGTTCTTTTTTCACAGACCTTCTTAGCTTCGAACACGAAGTTGCAGTCCTGGAAAAAGATCCGAAAAGAATGCGTTTTATCTACAACGCACTGCGCCTCAGCAATGAAGAGGAAATAGCAGAATTCAAACCGGAACTTGTCATAAATTGCGTCACATTGAATCACACAATTGACGCTTTCCGCTCAGTTTTGCCATATTTGCCTCCTTATTGTATTATCTCTGATATTGCATCTGTAAAGACTAATCTTAAGGAATTCTATGAAACATGCGGTTTCCCTTATGTTTCAACTCACCCGATGTTCGGACCAACATTTGCAAATCTGAGTAATCTTGAAAAAGAGAACACCATTATAATCTCTGAAGGAGACCATTTGGGTAAAATATTCTTCAAAGATTTATATGGCAAACTACATCTACATATCTGCGAATATTCTTTTGAGGAGCACGACAAAGTTGTTGCTTATTCTCTAGGCATTCCATTTGCATCAACAATGGTTTTCGCTGCAACAATGAAGCATCAGGATGCACCGGGAACAACTTTCAAGCGCCACATGAAAATTGCCCGTGGTCTTCTCTCTGAAGATGATTATCTGCTGACTGAAATACTTTTCAATCCTCGTACTCCAAAACAAATCGAACGTATCCAAAATGAATTGGAGATTCTTCAGGAAATGATAAAGAATAAAGATTCAGAAGGCATAAAAGGATATCTTGCCAAAATAAGAAAAAATATTGAGTAACATAGAGGAAGGAGACAAGGAGAAGAGTTGTTGAGTTAACGAGTTAACAAGTTGACAAGGCTACAGAATATAAGCATAATCTCCTTGACTCCTTAACTTCTAAACTACTTAACTCCTTTATTCCCCAATTCCTTCCCTCCCACACAATATTTCCCCTTCCCCTGCGTTATATAACAAAACAACGCATAATTATGAAACAGTCATTCATTCTGCTGCTCACACTGATATTCTCAATATCAGCCTGGCAATTATATAACAAAATCAATAAAGACACAGCCACAGAGAAACATAATGACGGAGTTCTGTCGGACATTGCCGAAGAAGTTGTAGCCATACCTTTGCAAACACCTTCGGGAATGGAGCCGATAAAATATGCACGTAACATAAACAAACAAGGCGACAATCTATTTCTTGTCAGCCGAAATACATTGTTCCTTTTCAACCGTAAAGGCGAATTCATCAGACAAATAACAAATCCCGACGAAATAAGCGTTGCCGGATATATGATAAATGAAGGTAAAAAAGAAATAATAGTCCTAGGCAACAAAGACGACATCCACTACTACAACTTCAACGGCAAACTGCTTAAGAAAAAGAAACTGAAAAGTGACTTGCCTCAACAGAACGTGATGTCAGCAGTTCTCTATAACAACAGAATTTATACTTCTGAAAGAAAACAAATAAAAGATTCAATATCAAGCTGCACAAAAATTGTTGACTGCGTTGTGGAATACGATACTTCATTCAATAAAATTGGCGAGAAAAAACTATGCGATGCAGAAAACGGCAGAAAACATATTGCACCGAACTATCACCGTGCAAATCTTATGGTAAACAAAGATTCCGGAATGATATATGCCTATAAGGAAACGTCAGAAGCAGAAAGCCTGCTCCGTGACTCACTGTATATTTTCAATAACGACGGACACACAAAATCAGATGAAAATATCATCACCTCTTTTCCTGTGCAACTTGGAACAAGATATTGGATTTCATCTCTTACAAGCAACTCCTGTCCGGAGAAAAACAACACATTCTGCCTTGATATACAACACAACGAAGCATGGCAGATAAAAGACGGTTTCAAGGATGATTTCTTCCTGTCTGGCAGAGTTTCAAACCTTTGCCCTTCAGATATCTATTGCCATACTTATTCTTTCTTCAAAAGCGGAGATGCCTTGAAAGATTGCTTTCCGGAAAATGCAGAAAGCGACAATGCTGTGATATTTATTGTAAAAATGAAATCTTAAGTTTTTAGATTATCTATATTGTCTATAATAAACATCTTGGGTATATCATAATACAAGACAAAAAGAATAAGCAAAGAACTCTAACAATAATAATATTATACCAACAAAATGAGAAATTCCTGATTGACACTTAAAAAAATGTCAATCAGGAAGTCTAAAAAACTATTTTAGCAAATACACATTGATCAAATTCTATAAGTTATAAAATCTGATAAAATTTAATAATTGACTACTTCCAAATAACCTTATCAAATTCAGCCCAATGCTCGTCAGTCATATTGCCAGGCACAAACAGACAAACACCGGCAGCTCCGGCTTCCATTGAACCACGAACGGCTTCGCCTATCTCGCTTGGAATAAGTCCGTGTCCTTCCGGATCCTTGATATTTGCCTTATTCTTCCAGTCACGGCAAATAAACAAACCGCTGTAAACCGGCTTTTCACCATTTACCGATTCAACTTCTTCCTTTGTAACCTTTCCAACCCATGAAGCTGGTTCCAAATAGAAATCATTATAATTCATAGGGAAAAATGCATCGATATTCCATTTGTTCCATTCCTGACGCACAAGCTTCATGGCGTATGACTTTGGACCAGGGAAAACAGCTGCACTTACTTTCTTACCTTTTGCATGAACTGATTCCGCAATTTTATTAACCAGATTTGTTATAACATTATAACGGAAAGTTTTCCATTCCTCACATTTTGAAGGATCTTCAACAGATTTGATGTCGATACCTGTCTGTGCTTTGAAATCAGCAACGCATTTGTCGCAATAGCAATAATCGGCTGTCGGATATTCCTCGTTCATCACCAATCCATATTTTTCCCACAATCCGCGGGCAAGAATCACATCCACATAACGTATGTAGTCAAGATGGATATAATCAACTTCCGGAACTTCTGCAACTTTTGTGTATTCTCCAACCAGATAATTTATTACATCATCATTGTTCGGACACATACATTTATAATATGGAACATAAGCCTGTACATTATATGCTGATTCGCCTTTACGGTTGACTGCATACCAAGTTGAATCAGCGTCACCCTTCAACATTGTTGGAATCCATGCATGATATTCAAGTCCGCATTCATGTGCCAACTTAGCTGCACGCTGCTGTTTTTCAAGATTGAAACCTACGTTATAGCAAATACCGTCCAAACCGTGAGATTTCCATTTTTCAAAATCTGCTTTGATACTTGTTTCTGTTGCATCGGCACCTTCGCCCTGCCAACCATAAACTCTGATTTTTTCTGATTTCTGTTCTGTACATGCAGTGATTCCCAAAAGCACTGCAGCTAGTGCGATAAAGATTTTCTTCATATATAATTTATTATTTGTGTATGCAGTATTCAGATTTATTCAAACACAAAGACACAGAGAACACGGATATGATATTTATATTCTCAATAAATAAAACTCCGTATTCTCTGTGTCAGAATTTGAAACTATATCTCGATACAAGCCTTCTTCAAATCTTATGTTTTTCTCGGAAGGCAAATATAGCAATTATTATTTTACAAATCACATGTGCAAATAGTAGGTATCAGATTTCTGTCGCCATATGCATTATCTACACGAGCCACATTAATCCAGAACTTGCAATCATGCAACCAGTCAAGCGGGAACGCAGCCTTGCTTCTAGGATATGAATGTTTCCATTCGTCAGCCATCACTTCATATTCAGGATGAGGAGCATTCTTCAATACATTATCCTGAGCATCAGCCTTGCCTTCTTCCACTTCCTTGATTTCATTCCAAATACATTCCATCACCTCAACAAAGCGATCCAATTCAGCCTTGCTTTCACTCTCTGTCGGTTCAACCATCAAAGTTCCGTGAACAGGGAAAGAAAGTGTCGGAGCATGATAACCGAAGTCCATCAATCGTTTTGCGATATCGCCTTCATCAATACCGGAACGTTCCTTAACTGTGCGGCATTCAAGAATCAACTCATGACCTACTCTTCCTGTTGTTCCTGTATAGACAATACCATATGTATCCTTAAACTTAGCAGCAAGATAATTAGCATTCAAGATAGCAGTTTTGGTTGCCATCTCCAATCCTTCAGTACCAAGCATACGAATATAAGCATAAGTAATAGGAAGAATACCGGCACTGCCATAAGGAGCTGCAGATACAGTATTCTGATCACTACCCCAAAGAACAGGATGCTGAGGAAGGAACGGAACCAAGTGTTCAGCAACGCAAATCGGACCAACACCAGGACCACCACCACCATGAGGCGAAGCGAATGTCTTGTGGAGATTCAAGTGGCAAACATCAGCTCCGATAGTTCCAGGATTTGTCAGACCAACCTGAGCATTCATATTAGCACCGTCCATATAAAGCTGTCCGCCGCAAGCATGAACAATATCGCACATTTCCTTGATATCAGCCTCAAAAATACCATGAGTTGAAGGATAAGTAATCATGCTGGCAGCCAGATTATCCTTGTTAGCTTCTGCTTTAGCTCTGAAATCTTCAAGGTCGATATTACCCTTGTCATCACATTTGACTGTAACAGTTGTAAAGCCACACTGAATAGCACTTGCCGGATTAGTTCCATGAGCTGAAGCCGGAAGAAGAACGATATTTCTGTGTCCCTGACCGATACTTTCCAAATAAGCACGAATAACTCTAAGTCCTGTATATTCACCAGCTGCACCGGAGTTAGGCTGCAAAGTACAACCTTTGAATCCTGTAATCTCGCAAAGATATGATGACAGATTTTCAATCAGTTCAGTATATCCTTCAACCTGATCTTCCGGAGCATAAGGATGAATGTTCTGGAATTGAGCCAGGCTTAAAGGAAGCATTGAAGAAGCAGGATTCAGCTTCATAGTGCAAGAGCCCAATGAAATCATAGAATGAGCAAGAGACACATCACGACGTCCAAGATGAGTGATATAACGCATCAACTCTGTTTCTGTATGATATTTCTTGAATGTATCCTGCTGTAAGAAAGATGAAGTACGACGGAATTTATCATCGAAATAAACAGCTTCAGGAACAGAATCCTTAAGCATATAATCTTTTCCAGCTGCACCGGAGAAAATATAAAGCAACACGCCCAGGTCTGTAGTCTGAGTTGTTTCGTCAAGGCTGACACCAACAAGTCCGCTGTCGAAATAACGAAGGTTAACCTTGCACTCCAACGCTATTTCACGTAAAGCACTTATTGACACATTAGAAGGAAGCTCAATTTTTAATGTGTCAAAATAATTTTCGTTCAATTGTTTATAGCCAAGTGATTCAAGTTCCTTAGCCAGGAATCCGGCATAAGAATGAATACGTCCGGCAATATTCTTCAAACCTTCAGCACCATGATAAACAGCATAGAAACCTGCCATTGTAGCAAGCAAAGCCTGAGCAGTACAGATATTTGAAGTAGCTTTCTCACGTTTGATATGCTGCTCACGAGTCTGCAAAGCTAGTCTGTATGCCGGGTGTCCATAGGCATCTTTTGAAATACCGATAATTCGGCCCGGTATATTTCTCTTATATTCATCCTTTGTTGCAAAATAAGCAGCAGACGGTCCGCCGTAGAACATAGGAATACCGAAGCGCTGGCTTGTACCAAACACAACATCAGCACCCCATTCTCCCGGAGGAGTCAGCAACACAAGGCTCATCAAATCAGCTGCAACAGCAACCTTTGTTCCATTTTCCTGAGCCTTTGCAACAAAGTCACGATAATCTTCAATAGAACCATCAGCATTAGGATACTGCACAATAGCTCCGAAAATCTTATCATTCCACTGCAATTTTCTGTAATCACCAACCTGCAGTTTTATTCCCTGAGGAATAGCTCTAGTCTTGATAACAGCCAATGTTGATTCATAGACTTTATCATCAACAAACAACACGTCAGCACCAGCTTTCACCTGATTACGAGAACGTGCACCGAAGAACATAGTTGCAGCTTCGGCAGCAGCAGTTGCTTCGTCAAGCAATGAGCAGTTTGATAAAGGTAATCCTGTCAAGTCGCATATCATTGTCTGAAAGTTAAGCAAGGCTTCAAGTCGTCCTTGAGATACTTCAGCCTGATAAGGAGTGTATGATGTGTACCAAACCGGATTCTCAAACACATTTCTCTGTATAGGAGCCGGGCATACAGTATCATACCATCCCATTCCTATATAGGAAGTAAAAATTTCATTCTTCGAAGCCAGTTCATTGATATGTTCTGCAAACTCTCTCTCCGTCATCGGCTCCGGTAAATTAAGCGGATGCTGCAAACGGATATTAGACGGAATTGTCTGGTCAATCAACTCATCCAAAGAGTTCACACCAATGGTTTCCAACATAACCGGAACATCTTCGGGAGAAATCCCAATGTGACGGTTAACAAATTTATTTGTGTCCATAGTCTTAATATTAAATATAAGGATTAAATTCTTTTTCATTCTTAACTGTGGTTGCCGGTCCATGTCCCGGGAAAACTTTTGTATCGTCGGGCAAAGTCATTATCCTTTTTCTCAACGACGAAACCAATGTATTCTGATTTCCTCCCCACAAGTCTGTTCTGCCAATACTTCCGGCAAACAAAGAGTCACCAACAATCACAAAATTATCAGCTACTGAATAGAAAGCTATACCTCCGGGTGTATGCCCCGGCAAAGCTATAACTTCCAGTTCCGAATTTCCGAAAACAATCTTGTCTCCATCCTTAAGATATCCTTTCAGCGGAACGCCTTTCACTGCCACAGGAAGTCCGAATGCACGGCTCTGTTCCTCAGCCGAAGGCAAAACAATCTCATCCGCCTCATTAGCTTCAGGACTAATTCCATATGTAGAATATATATATTCATTACCGAATATATGATCCAAATGCAAATGAGTGCAAAGATTACGTTTCAAAACAAGATTATTCTGCTCTATAAAGCGGCTTACACGCTGTTTCTCGGCATCTCTCAGACAACCACAGTCAATAATCACCGCTTCTTTAGTCTCGTCAAACAATACATATGTATTCTCCGAGAAATAATTCACTTCAAATCTTTCAATATTAATCATAGCGGAACGTAAACAACTTTCTTGGTCTCAAAAAACTCTTCCTTGAAATAATCAGCAAGTTTTATTGTCATCGCCTGGTTTTTAAACGGAAGCACTTCATGCTCCAACTCTCCACCTTTCAAACAGATAAGTCCGTTCGGCAATGCATTTATCTGTTCCTTTCTGATATTTTTTCGTATAATCTTTACCAAGTCAGCCAAAGGCATTACTGCACGGCTTACAACAAAGTCGAACATTCCCTTTTCTTCCTCTCCTCTGCAATGACGGAAAGATATATTCTGCAAACCTATTGCATCAGCAACGGCCTGTCCTACTTTTATCTTCTTACCAATACTGTCCACCAAGTGGAATTTCACTTCCGGGAACAGAATAGCCAATGGGATGCCAGGAAAACCTCCACCGGTTCCCAAATCCATAACAGAAGAACCATCTTTAAAATGCAACATCTTAACAATTCCCAAAGAATGAAGAACATGATGCATATACAGATTGTCTATGTCCTTTCTTGAAATCACATTTATTTTAGAGTTCCAGTCAGCATACAACTCATACAATGCAGCAAATTGTTCTTTCTGCTTTTCCGTCAATTCCGGGAAATAAGAATTCAACAAAGCGAGTTGCTGTGCCACTATCGGATTTTCAATATTATTATTCTCGTTCATTTTCTATTATGTATATTAAATTGTCAACAAGATTTCAGACAACCAAACCTTTATTTAATCATTCCAGCAACCAGACTACCTTCTTTCAGAAGCGGCATAATCTGTTCGAATGACAGATGTACTTCAGTCTGTCCCAAAGCATAGGCAGCAATCTCATATTCATTGAAAGTATAAGTTATACCAGTTGCATCTATATAGAAGTTATTGTTAGGATAAATTTCATCCACGCTGAAATAACCTATATCTTCCAGTCCTTTTGGATCCTGCAAATTATTCTTTTTGGTAATCTCATCTATAAGCAGTTTAGCCAAAGAATCCTGATAATCCTCAACAAACAAATCCTCTTCAGTAATCCGTTTGCCATCTTTTGTGTTCAATGTAAAGTTGGTATAGCTATGAGAGCCATGAGCACCACCTGTATAATTTTCAAAACTCACAGTGAAAGAAAGCAAACCACCTTCGTTATACACTACTTCGTTCTGCGACATTTCATAATAAGAATACCAAGAACCTGGTGTTTCATTCTCTTCAATATCCTTTTTGAAATCCTCTTCCAGTTCCTTATATCCGGTAATATAATCTTCCACATACTTGTTCACAGCTTCCTGAGGTGTCAACTCGGCATAATCGTCACCAAAATATGCTACAACAAATTGTTTTTGCAGAATAGGAAGAACTGTCTTATCCGGACATTCAACCGGATAATTAAAATCAATCACCAGATTACAATTCGGATTGTCCGGATTGTCCAGCAAATGATAAATCTTCTCTACCTGTATATAATCAATCTTCAACTCTTCTGTCTTTTTGACATCAGAAGTAAGGTTACAACCGGTCAGACATATAGCTAACACAGTCATTATCACCAAAGAAAAGCACAAATAACGTTTCATTTTGTAATGTTTCATTTCATTTATCACAAAGATAAAGAGAAAAATCAATAAGGCAAATTATAAAGGAGTAAGTTTGATTCTGTCTATTTGCAATTATTTATTAGCAACATATGCTTGGTTTATCAAAAATATTTAAAAAAGCACAACATAATAATCAAATACAATTTTTTTCGTTTATTTGTTGAAAATTGCAGTCAGACTTAATCTTTTATTGATCAATTAATATGACAGAAATACTGTCACTTAACTTTTAAATTATTTTTTATGAAAAACCTAGTGTGCAGAAAAAAAGTTTTACTACTATGTGTATGTAGTATGTGTTTTTCTCCTAATGCGAGTTCTACTCTAAATGGAGAAAAAGTAGGAACAGAAAACAACCTTTCCGTAAATGAAACGAAAGGATATGTTTTACCATGGGAAAGAGAAATTCCATTGAAAGAAGCAGCGAAATCTGTTTTTCTTGTTAGTACGCTGGATACATCCAATCCACTTCCTAACAGAAGATGTTATCCTAGAGACGGTAAAGCAATGACTATCAACAACCTCAAAATGAGAACAACTCTTTGGGGACCGACAAACCGTCTGACAATCAGTCTCACTAAAAATGACGTTTGGGACAGAAGGGTTAATCCAAGAGGATTCGAAACTCCGACACTTCAGGAAATTATTGACGGAGCAAACGATCCGAAAAACAAAGATTTCAAAGGTGTTTCCAAAGACTGTCAGAGACCATGGGGATATGGATATCTTCTAAAAGGTGGTGGGTTTTATGATCCTTACAGACAGCCGCATGAATACTCAATGCCTTGTCTAAAGCCTGTCGGTCAGATTATACTTGGTATCGATGACTTGGAAAATGCCCCACTTCCGGAAATCAAGCAATGCTGTGCTAATGGTCTGGTTGAAATGACTGTTAAGAAACAGAACACAGAAGCTTACATCCAATATGTTCTTGGTATGACAAGTAATATCTATGCTATAAAAGGTAAGGTTTCCGGAACAGACAAACCCATCTGGTTACGCCTTTACAGACATAGAGACATGGCACACATGGACTATATGAATGAAGAGGGAACTGAATATATCAAAGCCGGAACCGAAGCAGACAGCACATTCAACTATCCAATGGAACCTCCGACAAGTGGTACAGATGGAAAATATTTCTGGATAAAACAAAGAATGCCTGCAGAAAAAACATTCCCGGAAGGTTTCGAATATTATCTGGTTGGTGTAATGGTTTCTGCCCAAAATGAAGAAATCAAAACAACAGACAAACAGAAAGGATTGGGAACTCCTCCACCTATAAAAAGAATAGCTAATGCCAGCGGTTCTGCTTCAACAGTGACTTTCAACACTAAGGATAATGAATTTGAGGCTTTGGTTACCATCGTAACAAGTAATGATGGAGACAATCTGCTGGAAAAAGCAAAAACGAAACTTGCTATTGCTGAAAAAGAAGGATTCAATGGCGTACTTAACGAAAACATCAGATGGTGGAGCAACTTTTATGACAAACGTGAAAACGGAAGAGTTTTCTACGGATTGAATGGCACAGAATGTACCGAAGATATTATTGATATCTACAATACTTATTCCGACCATCATGGTGGAGGCACGCACACTGATATGACTAAATATGAGTGCAGCGCCGAATATGTTCACCCGGAAAGAGACGCTCAAGCTTGGAGCAGCTCTCCATGCTACAACGAAGTATTCACAACTATGCACTTCGTCAGAAACCGTGCAGACCATCAGCAAATGTGGAAACAGCTGGTTTGGCATTGGAAAGATGCAGCCAAAAGAAATGCAAAGGAAATGTATGGAATGCCTGGTATGGCTATATTCCACGGATACCAACCACCAATCAAGCCTGACAAAATTCTGCATACTACTTTGACTCTTGAATTCTGCCTTGAGACAATGGCGCAAATCATCAGACCTGTATGGGATGAATGGGACTACGGAGGCGATATAAATGTCTTGAAGAACGAATGTTATCCTCTGCTGAAAGAAATGGCAATATTCTATGCTGCATATGCTAAAAAAGGCAACGACGGATATTATCATATCATACCTTCGATGGACCCGGAAAAATGGGGATGGTATGGCGGACTTTCACGAAACAAAGACGTAATTAGCTCATTATGTATGTTCAAATGGGCACTCAACAGAGCTGCTGAAGCTTCAGAAATACTTTCTGTGGATGAAGATTTAAGAAAACAATGGAAAGAAGTTGCCGACAATCTGGTTCCATATCCTGTATGGCAAGGTGAAGACGGTCCTATGTTCTGCGCAATCGAAGGCATTGAGCCTCATCACATACCGGATGTAGACCATTTTGGTGAAGCTGCTCAATATCCTGTTCTGCTTTCTGATGATATTACACTTGATTCTCCGAAAGAACAGAAAGACATGATGCTCAGAACCATAAAAAAACTATCTAAAGCCGGAACAACCGGACAGGCTCTTACACTAATGGGAATTCCAGGAGGAAAAGCTTTCTGGAACGATTTCAATGCTGAAACTTTACTCAACAGCCGAAGTGGAAGAATACATCTTTTCCCTGCTGTTGAAGCATCAAAAGAAGTAGCATTCAAGAATTTCCAGGCAAAAGGTGCGTTCCTTGTTTCTGCTGCCAAAGATGCTGACAAGGTTTACTATGTAAAAATAGAATCTCGCAGTAACAGAGTTTGTAAAGTGATGAATCCTTGGAACGGAAAACAAGTTACTGTTGTTGATGCTGTAAGCAACAAACCTGTAAAGTTTGAGATTGACCGCAGCAATGGTGAATGTATTGTTTTTCCTACAGAAAAAGGCAAAGCTTATCTGATAAGTAATAAACTTTAAAACTTTAATTTTACTAACATTTTAAATAGCCCGGAGCAAAATCTTCGGGCTATTTTTATATACTCAAAAGTATTTTTATTGGTCAAAAGTAATGATTCGTATAGTTGATATATTAAATAGCTATTGTTTTTGCATCATATCAAAAATAAGTGTTATTTTAGCAAAATAAACACAACAGTTAACAAGGTTACAGATACAAGTTGACAAGGCATCAATAATAATCAACTTGTAAACCCTTAACCTTGTTAACTTGTCAACAAAATATCAGCCCATGAAAAAGACAGTAATTTCAGCAATGCTCCTCTCTTTAATAACATTTGGAGCAAACGCTCAGAAAGAGAAACAGGCACACGGATATCCGATTGACCCAGTTCCATTCACTTCGGTCAAAGTTACGGATTCATTTTGGGGACAGCGTCTAAAAGCCAGCCGTGAAGTAACAATTCCTCTGGCATTCAGCAAATGTGAAGAAACAGGGCGCTACAAAAACTTTGAAATGGCAGCTCATCCGAGTGAAGACAACAAAGTGACAGGTTACTCTTTCGACGATACAGATGTATATAAAACAATCGAAGGAGCAAGCTATCTGCTTCAAACATATCCCGACAAGAAACTTAAAGAATATATAGACAGCGTGCTGGTAATCGTAGCTTCGGCTCAGGAAGCGGACGGTTATCTCTACACTGCACGTACCATGAATCCCAAACATCCTCACGAATGGGCAGGCACCAAAAGATGGGAAAAAGTGGAAGAACTCAGCCACGAATTCTATAATCTTGGGCACATGGTGGAAGGTGCTATCGCACATTATCAGGCAACAGGACAACGAAATTTCCTGGATATTGCAATAAGATATGCTGATTGCGTTTGCCGTGAGATTGGCGACAAGCCGGGACAGCAGGTAAAAGTGCCAGGACATCAGATTGCGGAAATGGCTCTTGCCAAACTATATCTTGTTACGGGTGAACAGAAATATCTGGACCAGGCTAAATTTTTCCTGGATAAACGTGGCTACACATCACGAAAAGACGAATACAGCCAGGCACACAAACCGGTTGTCCAGCAGGATGAAGCTGTCGGTCATGCTGTCCGTGCCGCATATATGTATTCAGGAATGGCAGATGTTGCCGCCCTCACCGGCGACACAGCCTACATTCATGCCATCGACCGGATTTGGGATAATATCGTAAGCCGCAAACTATATATCACAGGCGGAATAGGTGCAACAAATCAAGGTGAAGCATTCGGCAAGAATTACGAATTGCCAAACATGTCGGCATATTGCGAAACTTGTGCTGCAATCGGTAATGTATATCTGAACCACCGCCTTTTCCTTCTGCATGGCGAATCAAAATACTATGATGTGCTTGAACGTACTCTCTACAACGGTCTTATCTCAGGCGTATCACTGGATGGTGGAGGATTTTTCTATCCGAATCCTCTGGAATCAATGGGTCAGCACCAGCGTAAACCTTGGTTCGGCTGTGCATGCTGTCCTTCAAATATCTGCCGTTTCATTCCTTCTCTTCCCGGATATGTATATGCGGTGAAGGACAACAGCATTTATGTAAACCTTTTCATGTCAAACAATGCTACTCTCAGTGTAAACGGAAAGAAAGTAACACTGTCACAAAACACAACATATCCTTGGAGTGGTGATATTAATATATGTATAGACAAAAACTCTGCCGGTACATTCGACCTTAAAATAAGAATCCCGGGATGGGTTCGCAACCAGCCTGTGCCAAGCGACCTTTATTCATATTCTGACGGCAAACGTCCTCAGTATTCTGTTATGCTCAACGGCGAACCGATAAGTTCACAAACTGATAACGGATATTTCACCATAAGCCGTAAATGGAAAAAAGGAGATAAAGTTTCCGTTCATTTCGATATGGAAGTTCGCACTGTAAAGGCTAATAATAAGGTAGAAGCAGACCGTGGAAAGATTGCTGTTGAACGTGGTCCTGTTGTATATTGCGCAGAATGGCCGGACAATGATTTCGATGTTCTCAGTGTTCTGGCAAACAGAAAACCGGAATTCGAAACAGTAAGCAAACCGGATTTACTACATGGCATCACACAAATAAAAACTCCGGTTCAGACTCTGGAATATGGCGAAGATGGCAAACTAAAAGCTATCGACCAAACTCTCACTCTTATTCCTTATTATGCTTGGGCTCATCGCGGACAAGGAAATATGTGCGTATGGCTTCCACAGGAAACCTATGCTACACGTCCGGCAACTATTCTGACTTTGGCTGCAAAAAGTAAAATAGAAGCATCAATAGACAGCAAGTCTCTGAAAGCAATTGCCGACGGTCTTACTCCGAAAGACGAAAACGACCGCACTATTCCTTATTTCCACTGGTGGCCGAAAGAAGGAACAACAGAATGGATAACTTATACTTTCCCTGAAGCTCAAACAATCAGCTCTTCTACTGTATATTGGTATGACGACAGTCCTTGGGGCGGTTGCCATATTCCTTCTTCCTGGAGAATTCTTTATCTGGATAATTCCGGAGAATGGAAAGAGGTTGAAAATCCTGACAAATACAGCACTGAAAAGGGAAATCCTAATACTGTAAATTTCAATCCGGTGAAAACTTCGGCTCTGAAACTTGAAGTAAAACTGAAAGAGAAAGTTTCTGCCGGTGTATTCGAATGGAGTGTATCAAACTAATTTCCTAATAGAGAAGCTGTACCAAAATAAGTTTAAACACAGAGTCACAGAGATACAGAGTTTATATTTTATTTATACTCAATATATTTCCTCTGTTACTTTGTGCCTCTGTGTTTCACTCTTTTCGTTTTGACAATACTCCTTTTCCTTCTCACCTCACCTGAAACAAAGCAAAAACGAAGTTCTTTCCTCATTACTTTCCTGCAATGAAATAGAACCATTGTGCATACGCATAATCTGACGGGAAATGCTCAGACCAATGCCCGTTCCGTCCTGCTTGGTTGTATAAAACGGAACAAAAATCTCATCATGCTTGTCTTTTCCTATTGGTTTGCCGTTGTTTGAAACCGTAACTACTGTTGAACCGGCAAAGTCTATTTCAGACTGAATAACAATTGAAGTTGCTCCTGCCTGCAATGCATTACGCACAAGATTTATGAATACCTGTGATAACTGGTCTTCATCAGCATAAAGTAGAATATCGTCCGACATTTCCTTATAAGCGAAATCCGCATTTGACGACAAAAGCTGCTCATGCGAGAGTTTCCTTACTCTTTCAACCAAATCTCTCAGGAAAAAAGCTTTCTTCTGCGGAGCGGATATGCGGGTGAGCGAACGATAAGTATCAACAAACTTTATCAGTCCCTTGGACGAATCAGAGATAGTGTCTAGCCCGAGCTTCAACTCTTTCCGGTTCACCGGAGAATCAGGCGACGTTTTCTCAAGCTCTACGGACAATGTGTGGCTAAGCGAAGATATAGGCGTGATAGTATTCATTATCTCGTGGGTAAGAACACGGATAAGCCTGTTCCAAGATAGTTCCTCGTTATGTGCCATTTCATTGGTTATATCATTAAGGGCAAAAATACTCACGCTCTTTCCTTGCAACGAAGTTTCGGTGTTTGTAACGGAAAGAGTAGTCTTTCCTTTTTCATTATATATGGAAACGCGCATATCATTCAGCGCCGGACCGGACAAACGGAAACAATTCTCCAGCTCCGGACTGATATTTCCCAATTGCCTTGTCTGGCTGAATGTTGCCATGCCAAGCATCGCAAGCGCAGAAGCATTGCAATATATCACTCTGCCTTCGCGTTTCGCTTCACGGTCAACCACAACTATTCCTGTTGTCACCTGGTCGAGCATACGCGCATAATATTTCTCATGTTCGGCAATCTCCTCTTTTTCTTTTTCGAAAATGATGCGTATTCTATTAAGCGTTTTATGAAGGCGGCGGTTGTGAAGATGGCTCTCGTCGAAACGGAAATTAAGTTCCTTGTCCTCCAAAGCATCAAGCATATATGTTATTTTCCCAAGTATCTTGTTATGATAATATACTCCGGAAAAGACAACAGACAGGACAACTGCTGCCGCAACAATCAATATAACATATCCTATGGAAATCATATATTATATTTCTTAAGTTTGGTATAAAGCGTCGGGCGGCTTATGTTCAGAAGTTTAGCCACATGCGTAAGGTTTCCGTTGCAACGTTCCATTGCCTGGCGTATTGTTCTTTCCTCAACCATTTCAAGTGTTTCGTTTTCGGGATTTTGTAACGAAACGGCAGACTGCGATGAAATGCCAAGGTCTTTCGGCAACAGTTCAGAAGTTTCGGACATGATAACGGCTTTCTCAATCACATTCTGAAGTTCACGTATATTTCCGTTCCAATTGTGATGCAACAGCATCTGTTCGGCTTCGGGAGATATACTGTGCAAATTGCGGCGATATTTGTCGGCATAGCGTTTCATGAATATTCCGGCAAGAGGAATTATCTCGTCCGTCCGCTCACGAAGCGGAGGCATCGGAATATGTATCGTGTTGATACGATAGAAAAGGTCTTCGCGGAACTCTCCGTTACGCACCATTTCTTCAAGATTACGGTTAGTGGCACAAATCAGTCGAATGTCCACAGGCACTGAGCGCGAGCTGCCAACCTTGCTGACAGTCCTGTTCTGAAGCACACGCAACAGTTTTGCCTGCAACGACAGAGGAATATTTCCTATCTCATCCAGGAAAAGAGTGCTTCCGGCAGCCTGTTCTATTTTTCCCACTCGGTCCGCATGGGCATCGGTGAATGCACCTTTCACATGTCCGAAAAGCTCGCTTTCGAACAATGTTTCGGTGATAGCACCAGCATCAACGCAAACCATCGGTTTTGCCGCACGGTCCGAAAGGCGGTGAATTTCTGCGGCAAGTACATCCTTTCCGGTTCCGTTCTCGCCAGTAATCAATATACTGGCATCAGTAGGCGCTATTTTGCCAACAGTCCGGTGTATGGAAAGCATCTTTTCGCTATTTCCCCAGTGCATGGTTACAGCCTGAGTTGCCTCTCCATCCGCAACCTTTCCTTTTTTAGCGGTTGATTTATTACCACACGCTGATGCAAGGATTGATACGAGTTTTTCATTGTCCCACGGTTTCACAACGAAATCGAAGGCTCCGCGCTTCATTCCCTCCACGGCAAGTGCTATATCGGCATAAGCTGTGAAAAGCACAACTTCCACTGCCGGATTCACTTTCTTTATCTCCGAAAGCCAAAACAGCCCTTCATTCCCCGTGTTGGTGTCAGTATCAAAATTCATATCCAGCAAAATAACATCGGGAGAAAATCCGCGCATCATCGCATGAATATCTTTTGGCGACGACAACAGCTCCACCTTGTCGAAATGCTTGGGCAGCAAAACCGACAGTGCCGAACGAATTCCTGTATTATCATCAACTACCAGTATCTTTCCTTTGTTCATCATTATATGTTTATCTTTTCCCTTTCTATTTAACAGAATTCAGAACTATCTATCAAGGCTGAAAGTCTTCTCAAATCAGGTATTTACCTGATTTGTATAGCCCAGGGTGTAAGCCCTGGGGAAAACGACCACCGTCCAATCAAAGCTCTTTTTCCCTGAATAATCCATTTAAGCTATTATCTGTCATTTATAATTCGTCGAACTCACATTATTTAAGTTTCGCAAACTCAACTTTTATATAAGGTGTTGACAAGAATTTATTTCAAAAATAAAGATTTTTAGATAACAATCATTACCCTTTATCAATTTAATCTTTTTATCCTTTTATCTAAATGTTTTTATCGAACCACATAGGTGGGTTAATCAATTCACCTAGGTGAGCCAATCAATCCACCTAGGTGAGCTGATTAATCAACCTAGGTGAGCTGATATTTTGGATTAGATGGTTCTAACATGTCTTTAGCATATTTCTCATTTATTTATGTGATGATTACTCAAGTTTCGCAAGATAAACTTACAGATAACAAGTTGACTAGAAGACAAGTTAACAAGGTTTTGGATAATAATTCATTAAATTACAGGTGTTCTGACCTTGTCGACTCGTATCTGAAGCCTTGTTAACTTTTAAGTTGAGCAACTTGCGAAACTTAAATGATGATTATAAGTATGTTTGTATTTAAAATCACTCAGCAGACAAACTGTCAGAAGGAGCTTCCTTGGCCACAGTCGCGTAAATAATATAAATAAGCAACGAAGTGACAGCTTGCATGGCAAGAAATATGAGGACAAACACCAACGGACTTAGCTGAACGCGGTTTACAAAGTTCTCCAACCAATCGGAAGTAATCATCCACGAAATCGGGGCGGCAACTATGAAAGCGACACTGACAAAAATAAAATATGGTTTTATTCCCCAACCTATTATATCCGCAAATCCGGCTCCGAAAACTTTCCGCAAAGCTATCTCTTTCCTTTTATAATAAATGTCGAAAATCACCATGGCAAAAACACCGATCAACGACAGTGCGACTGCAAGCACAGAGAAACACAATATTGTTTTGCCGAAACGTATTTCCTTTTTATAAAGCGCATCGAGCAATTGGTCATAGAACTTGACATCCACAGGATAAGCTGCATCCATTGTTGCCACTTCCTTGCGGATATGCGACACTGCAGTAACAGCGTCGAATCCTTTCTTCAAGCGGACATAGACGAATGACATACGTCCGGATTCAACAGGCCAGACAGAAAAGACGACAGGAACCTTTTCTTCACGAACCGAAGTGAAAGCTATCTCCTCACAAACGCCTACCACGTCTGTCTCACCACTGATAACTGTCCCGACTTCCACACCATAGTTATCGCGAAGATAGGAATTGATTATGGCACCGTTGTCAGTGTCACCGGTAAAGTCGCGACCGTCAATAATATCAATACCCATCACTTTGAAGAAATTGGGTGAACAATTGATAAAGAAAGTCTTTGCCTCTTCCCCACGCCATTCCATAGCTCCGGTGGTGTATGAATCCTGCCCGCCGATATAACCACTAGCGAAAGCGACATCCTCAACTTCAGGATACTGGCGCAAAGCCTCACAAAGCCACGAGCCACGCTCCACAGCCATTTCCCTTGTTAGATTTATCACGGCAAGCTGGTCCTGGTCGAAGTTTGTGTTCGCGCGCATCATCAAATGATTTTGAAGGAATATAAAGACGATGAATATCATCAATGCCGATGATATGGTGTATTGCAGCGTGAGCAGCACGTTCTTGATTTTCTTGCCCGAAGGCGTCAATCCGTAATTTCCTTTAAGCAGCAAAGACATCGGGAAAGATGTGACAAAATAGCCCGGATATATTCCGGCAAGCATTCCCAGCAGGAAGGCGCCGCACACGCTTGCTGCGCACAAACCACCGTATGCCGACATGGTGACCGGCTCCTGTATGATATCTGATTCGGCAAACCATGAGGAAACTGGAACACTAAGACTAACAGCTAACACACTTGCAAAACCAACAAGGCAAGCAGTCTCAAGGGCTTGTTCGAGGCGCAGCGTCCACACTTCGGCACCAAGTATTTTTCGGGTGTTGATTCCACGAAGGCGCAATGGCATCAGGGAAATATAGAAATTGATGAAATTGAACAAGCCTATGAATACAATCAACACCGCAATTATAATCATCATACTGCTCTGCAGCCGGTTTCCCGTCTTGAACACATACGCATCCGCCTCGCCGTCCATGAAATATACGTCCTGCAACGGAACAAGAGAAACGGGGTTAAGATACGTGTAGCGTGAGAAATCGAAATTACGATTAAACTCGTCCGCCACAAGCGATGCGTTATCAGGATTATCCAGCCTCAGGAAACATACGAAATTGGAGTTTCCGAAACCTTGCATCAACGATTGCGGAACGGGAACAAGAATGTCGTTGTTGAGCTGCGTGTTTCCGGGAAAATCCTTATATACAGCTCCGACATACACCTCAGTCATAGGCAGAAAATAGTCCGATTTGGATTTCAGACTGACAAGTTTGCCAATAGGAGAAACATTTCCAAACATCTTTTCGGCAAGGCTTTCCGGAATAGCGACATTATCAGGTTTGGCAAGCGCGTCGCGACTTCCTTCCGTCACCTCAACACCAAACACATCAAAGAAATCGGGGCTTACGAGATTAACCTCTTGCTTGAAACCTTCAAGCTCGCCGCCAGAGCCTGTCACCGTAAGATATGTTTCACCGACGAAAGGACAGGACAGCGTACCAGCCTCAACATGGGATGACGAATTTATCACCGCATCGGCAAATCCCGGAGGAAGTACGGAGCGGAAATAAGGATTCTCAGGCATTTCAACCTTGAAAATACAGTCGGCTCCGGGATGGAACTTATCGAAGTTCCGCTCATATTGCACATGTGCCATAATTATTATGAAGGCTGTGAATGCCATCACCAGCCCGAACATATTCAATGTGACAGGCACAGGATATTTGCGTAATAATGTTTTTATGTTGTTGAATGTTTCCATAATTTCTGGAATTAAAAGTTATACTATATTACATTCCGGAGCCAAAGATATACAAGTATTTTTATTATAATCTGTACATCTCATCACTCGCGTTGCTTCCCTTATAACGTTTCGGAGAAGCGTTGAAGCGATAAGTCAGAGAAAACATAAGAGTACGGCGGTACATCATATCGTCCCTATACATATTCAATCCATTAAATATACCAAGACTATTATCCTTAGTGGTATTGAATATGTCGATTCCCTCTAATCCGATTAATAGTTTTTTATCAAAGAAAGAGGTATTTATATATATATTAGTACGCCAAGAGAATTTTGTATTATACGTCAAATAATAACTGCTATTGCCTTTTGTACTTCCGCTTATATCGACACCAAAGTTCCAACCTTTTATACTGAATCCATTTCTCAGGTTGAAGTTGAATGATGGCTTGTTGTACGTGATGCCGGGATTTCCGTAAGTCACAAAATTCTTATCGACAGATATATCATAGTTGGGACGCCATATTCCAAAAGCCGAATTGTAATTCAATGCGACAGTAAGGAAATCTGCTTTATCTATATTTATCATTTTACCCAAAAATGAGTTTTGCATATACAATTCCGCAAATTCTGCGATATAGTCTTTAGTTCTTTTGTAAACTCCCATTAATGAAAACTGTTTCCATCCTAACATATAAGTTAGGCTGTTAGTATAAGCAGGTTGCAAATACGGGTTACCTGCAGCATATTGATATGGACCCATATAACCAATTGAACTTCTAAGGCTATGATATGAAGGACGAGAAACGGTATTTCTATATGCCAACTCCATACGCAAATCCTTGTTATGTTCATAGCTCAATCGGAACGAAGGGAACAAACGTTGGTACCGACGACTTTGTTCCTCAACTAATTTGCCATTTTCTAAATACTCCATGTTTACATTTTCATAACGAAAGCCCACTTCACCGGATAACTTGCCGAAAGAACGGTTGAATGAGGCAAATCCCGAATAAAGATTCTGTTTCACAAGGTTGGAATTGGGCTGTATTCCCTGTATACCGTCATTTTCGGTTACAGAATAATTCTGTTCGTTTCTTGTGTATGAACCTTCCGCTCCATAAGTCAGGTTTCCTTCCCACAACGGTGTTTTTAATGTGAGCTTTGCGGCATACAAATCATAATTCTTATCCTCAGAAGTCCGCAATTTTTCCTGTGTTTGGTCAATTAGTGTATTGTCCGAAGCATCTTTGCGATTTCCGTCTGAGGTTTTGTAATCCATATCCAATTTCATATTCAGCCAGTCAGCCAGTTGACCGTTATAATAAGCATTTACATAGTGGCTAAAACTGTTATCATTTCCTGAAAATCGAGTATGAACAGGGTCATCTGCCTTTCCGTTTAAGGATGATTCTGTATCTATAGAATAATCATGAGAATTTCCATAGGCATTTGAATATTCATATTGCACACCGAAAGAATGATCCTCATTAATCGTATAATTGAATCCGCCCTTAGGAGTATAGAATTTAACCATATCGCTGTCAGTACGCCTTGAAACAACAGAGCGTGTTCCTTGATCCGTAAAAAGTTCAAATTGCCAAAAACGCTCTTTAGGGAAAGACATATTGGCATAAAACATTTCGGCGAAAATATCCAACTTACCTGTCCTGTAATTGAAAGAAGCACGGTCCATTGTGTACCATTCGGAGTTATAACGGTTGTAAGTCCATAAATCAGCGCTGAAACCTTCACCGACTGGTCGGTAAGTTTCAATTTTTATAACAGAATTTACAGTAGCGTCGTATTCAGCTCCCGGATTGGTGATAACAGTAACTTTCTTTATCTCGTTAGACTGGATTCTTTGCAGCTCGCCGTTGTCGCGAACCAATCTGTTGTTTATATAGAATATAGGAGAGCCTTTTCCCAAAACGGTAAAGGAATTGTCGCTCTTTGATACGAACGGCATCTGTCCGACTATGTCCGACAATGTTCCTATATCCTTCAACGGAGTGTTCTGCACATCAGCCGTGATTCCTTCATTGCTCATACGGAACATCTTCGCATTCCCGGTCACGACAACTTCAGAAAGCATTTCTTTTGAAGGATTGAGTTTTATTACACCCATATCATTAGTCGTAATATCAGATATGTATGTTTCATAACCAATCAAAGATATACGGGCAAAAAGTTTTCCATCAGGAATTGCCACTGAAAATCTGCCTTCTTCATCAGACACTGTGCCTGTTATTATGGAAGAATCCCGGGCACTCATGACAGCCACATTTGCAAACGATAAGGCTTCTTGTGTGTTTGCATCAATTATTTTCCCTTTTATATTTTGGGAAAAAGTTGTGACACTTGTAAATAAGAGGAATATCAGTAAAACTATTTTGTAATATCGTACCATAATAAAATCTATACTTAATACTTGTTATATATTTATAAACTCATATTTTTTCTCACTCACTCTTCAACGACTCCACAGGATTAGCATTCATAATCTGCAGACTTGAAACGACAACTGTCGCAAGGATTATGATAGCCACGATAACATCGGCTGCAAGGAAATACAATACTGAAATACTTATCTTCTCGGAGAACTGTTCGAGCCATAATCCGGACACATAATAAGCCGAAAGGTTTCCTACAATGGCAGCAATCAATATCCATTTGGACATTTCACCTATGAAGATTGACAGAATCTCGGAAGAAGTGGCTCCGCTTATCTTTCTGATGGCTATTTCCTTGCTGCGACGCTGCGATTCGTCACGCACATAACCGACCAGACCAAAGAAGGCTATCAAAAGGGAGAATATGCAACCTGCAAAGATTGTGTCTTTCATCTTACGATTGTCGTCATACATGCTTTGCATAACTTGTTTATAGGAATGTATCTCTATATCCTTTTCGGGGATTTCTTTCTGCACTTCCTTCTCTATGCGGCTGATAATTTCGGGAGAAACTTTCTTTACCTTTATCAGTATGAAAGGCATATATGAATTTTCTGAGTCTCCAGTAAATCTGATACTTGGACGCTCGTCGTTTCGTGTAAGCAAACCAATGCGGTAGTCCTCATAAATACAAGTGATAGTGAGTATACCTTGCCCAAAAGCGGTTGAATCGGAATGTTCAGAGACATAAATGCTTTTACCTAAAGCCCCGTCCTTCCAATCAACAAACTCTTGCATTCTTTCCACAAACTTACGGCTTACGGCAACTTCCTGTTCTGTTTCCGGAACACGTCCTTCCAATATTGGTATATTGAAAAACTCGAAGAAACCTTTTGTTCCAAAATACTGGTCAGCAATGTTGAACAAGCTACGATCGTCACCAGGCAAAGAAATATTGTTTCCGGAACAGTAGTTAAAAGGCAAATCATAACATCTCTCAACACCAACAACATCTGGTATAGAATGAAGAGCAGCAATACTTCTTTCCACCTGTTGTTTTTCCACACCTCGGACATTGTAGTACAATACATTCTCATATTCATAACCTGTTTTGTCGTTAAGAGCCTTGTCATACTGCGCAATTATGACGAACATAAAACACACAAGGAATATGTTTATCACAAACTGAACCCACAACAATGCAAGTTTCCAATGCCTCTTGTTCTCACTATAACTGCGGAAAGCTACACTGACCGGAACTTTTGCATACAAATAACCGGGAATAACAGTAGAAACAATAAGCAAAACTACTATTACCGCAACCAGAACATAAATGGTCTCAGGGATAAAGAGCGATGTAAGTTCTGCTCCAAGCAAATCCTTGATAACCGGACTTGCAGCGAATATCAATGCTGAAGCCAAGATAAGAGATATAACCATCACTACAGATGTTTCCCTGAACAATATCATATATATATTCCATGTTCCTGCGCCATAACACCTGTGGATACCCATTTCCTTGGAACGCTTCACCATCTCGGATATGGTAATAAGTATATAATTCATCAGCGATATAAGCAGCAACACCAATGATACTATTGAAAGAATGATTATCAGGTTTTGCACCTGCGGCTCTGAGGTGTGAAGTTTGTTAAAAGGCGACAGGAAATACCATATATTCATTCCATTCTTTTCCATTTCTTCAAGAGGCTGGTTCTCCTCCTGCATCATACGGATAGCATCAGAGAGAGAGGAAGGATCAACTCCTTCTTCCAATTTTACATATCCTTGATAGCGATCATTTCCCAACCAATTCTCACGGCTCCGTTTGCTAAATGAAGCCATAGACAAGAGGATATCATAATACAAACTACCGTTTTCGGGGAAATCCTCAAAAACTCCACCTACTGTCAATTTCATCCCGGAATTGTCTTCGTTGTATATAACTTGTCCGACAGCCTTCTCAACACCACCAAGCTTTTCGGCAAAAGAACGGCTAACCATCAGCATCATTGGTTGAGACAAAACCTTTACAGCATCGCCCGCCAATATCTCACGGTTGAACACATGGAAGAATGAAGTATCGGCAACAACCAAAACCCCGGAAACAGGATTCTTGTCCGCAGTATAGAATTTGTCACTTGCAAACATGAATGTGGTGCGGGTTGCATATTCCACACCCGGAACGTATTGCTTGAATCCGGGAGCAATCGCTCCGCTAACTTGATTGTAATCACGTTCTTCTCCCTGACTGGAATATCCCGTCTTTATCAGATAAATCCGTTCTATATCCTTATAGAAGTTATCGTATGTGGACTCGAAGCAAACTTTGGCAATAAGAATGCATCCTATTGCAAGGCCTACTCCAAGTGAGAATATTTTCAGTATCCAATTTTTCTTGTTCATGGTTGTTTGATTTTTAAAGTTCGTTTCTGACGTCACCGACTATGCGTCCGTCGAACAGGTTTATTGTGCGCTGCGCCATTGAAGCGTCTTTCTGTGAGTGAGTCACCATCACGATTGTTGTTCCTTCCTGATTCAGCTCAGTGAGCAAATCCATAACTTCCTTTCCGTTCTTGGAATCAAGGTTTCCGGTAGGCTCATCGGCAAGAACCAGCTTTGGATTGGAAACTACGGCACGGGCAATCGCAACCCTCTGCTGCTGACCTCCGGAAAGCTGCTGCGGGAAGTGCTGCGCACGGTGGCTTATGTTCATGCGCTTTAGCATTGCTGTGACACGTTGTTTTCGTTCAGAAGCACTGATGTTGAGATATTTCAACGGAAGCTCCACATTTTCGAACACATTCAACTCGTCAATCAGGTTGAAGCTCTGGAAAACGAAGCCGAGATTTCCTTTTCTGAATTTGGTGCGTTCGCGTTCCTTAAGATTAGCCACTTCCTGCCCCAACAGCTGATAGCTGCCTTCTGAAGGATTGTCCAAAAGACCAAGAATATTGAGCAACGTTGACTTGCCACAGCCTGACGGTCCCATTATTGCTACAAACTCACCTTCTTTTATTTCGAATGATACATTATTCAATGCTGTTGTTTCGATTTCTTCTGTACGGAAGATTTTGCTTAGGTTGTTTACTTTAATCATATTTTTGAGTTTTTAAGTTTTTGAGTTTTTAAGTTTATTAGTTGACAAGAGGACAAGTTGACGAGGCTACAGGAAATTCCCGTTCCATTGGATTTGTAATCCAATGGTAAGTTATTCGGGATTTGTAATCCCGTTTCCAATAATGTGGATTTCAAATCCACCAAAACCAACCAACGGATTGCAAATCCGTTGGAACGGAGGCTACAGGAAATAAGTTATTCCTACTTAACTTCTTGACTCCTTGACTTCTTGACTCCTATTTCATTTTTCAATTCCTCTCACCTTATCACCAAACATTCATTATCCCCGAAATTATCATATCCCGAAGTAATAACCTGTTCTCCAGGTTGCAGTCCGTCGAGCACTTCATAATATTGAGGATTCTGCCGTCCTATTTTTATTTCTCTTTTATAAGCCTTGCTGCCATCGGCTGTGAGAACATAGATCCATCTTCCTCCGGTTTTCTGATAGAATGTGCCGCGTGGAACGAGAACAGCTTCTTTGGATTGTCCGAGTTGCAGATTAAGATAATAAGTCTGTCCTGTACGGATATTCTCCGGCTGTCCGCCAATGAACTTGAAATCCGCCTTGAACTTTCCGTCTCTCACTTCCGGATAAACTTTACGAATAACTGCACGATATGATTCATCCTGACGTTCGAAATCGGCTTCCAGTCCGGGTGAAACTCTGTCGATATAATGCTCATCAATCTGTGCTTCAATTTTATAACTGTCCAGATTGTTTATCTGTGCTATTTTTCCTCCGGAAGAAACAGACTCGCCAAGTACAACATCCAGCAAACCAATCTCTCCGTCTATAGGAGCTGATATGATAAGATTGTCTTTCCTCTTGCGAATCATCTGCATATTCAGGCGCATATTGTCCAGGCTCTCCTGCATCTGCTTGACCTGCACGCTACGGTAAAGGCTGTCCTGAACGGAGCGCTCACGAACCAGTTCCAGGCGACCTTCAGCCAATTGATAATCTTCCTCAGCCTTCAGGAAATCTTCTTTTGCTATCAGATTTTCCTCATAAAGAGCTTTTTGGGAAAGATATAATCTGCGTGAACGCTTGACTTCCATTTCAAACTGCAGCATATCCTGATTTACGCTAAGACGTTGCTGCTCCATGGAAATCATTGTGTTTCGGAGCAAATTTTCTTTCTCCGCCAAATCGGCTTCGGAATTGAGAATCTGCATATCGAGATTCTCGTTTGCCAGACGGAGAATCTTGTCTCCTGTCTTTACCTTTGCTCCTTCTTCCATATATATTTCCTTTACCACACCGGTTTCAAGCGAACTGATTTGTACAGTTGTCATTGGTTGCACTTGTCCGTTCACCCTTATATAGTCGTTGAAATCACCGGAAACGACTTCTGAAATTGAAAGTGCTTCATTGTCGATTCTCAGTGTTGAAACATTATCACGGAGAATCAAATATAATACAAAGGCAACGACCAGCAAGGCGCTCCAATATGGTATTGCTTTCTTGCTTAAGAGTAATGCCATTCCTTTTTTGGGTTCTATTTTTTTATCCATACGTTTTGAGTTTTTGAGTTTTTAAGTTGACAAGGCAACAGGAAATAAGATATTTCTACTTAACTTCTTGACTCCTTGACTCCTAAAAAACACTGATATTCTAATTTTCAATTTTCAACTTTCAATTTTCAATTTTTGTTTCCTGCTCCAAATAACCAATCCCCTTATAATAATTAACCACACTGTTCTTAAGGAACAACTTCAGGCGGGCATCAAGTTTCTCGGCACATGAATTCAGATATGAATTTGAGATTGTCTGATATTCCACCGGAGATATAAGCCCTTGTTTCATTTTCTTCTCATGAAGAAGAAATGTTTCCTTTTGAGCGTCGGATTTTTTCTCGGCATGAACCAATGCTTTTATAGCGCCTCTTTTATCCTGCAATGCTCGTGATACTTCCGATTCAACGTCCTGCAACGTCTGACGATATTGAGCCTCAGCACGGCGATAGTCATTTCTTTTCTTGGAAAGATTGGAAAAACGCGACAGGCGGTCGTATATCGGAATAGACAAATTCAATTGAATATATTGTCCGGAGTTGTTTTTCCATTGCGACCAGAAAGATGGTGTCTGTGAATCAGCTCTTCCTGGATAGCTGTAGAAACTTGTGGACCAGCCGCCGCTAAGTGACAAAGATGGAAGGAACTGCCATTTTGCAGTATGCAAGGCATATTTTGCCTTTTTCAAACTTCCTTCGGCTATGAGAACTGAAGGTTGAGTTGCAAGGGCATAGTTTATGATTTCATCTTCGGATTCATTATCGAATAATATGGAATAATTGTCATTATCCAACATCGACATGTCCGGGCGCAACTCCTTTTCTATTGGCCATAGCATTATGGATTTAAGAGTGAGAAGAGCGTCATTGCGACTGTTCACGGAGTTTACAAGCAAGTATTCCTTGTCGGCAAGGTCGGCTTCTGTCTGCGCAACATCGGGATAACTTTTCTGTCCGAGTTCATACTGCTTATTTATAAGATTAAGATTGGTTTTGGCAATCTCAACCTGTTCAGTAAGAACTTCTGTCATTTCGGAATGGAAAAGGACATTGCAATATGCTTCCATCACGGCAAGGCACAATTCGTTGCGAAGTTTTTCTTCCTCGGAAATTCCCATCTTTACTGCAGTCTGCGAAATCTTTATATTGTCGATGGCAGAGAATCCGTCGAATAATGTCAGACTGGCATTGATTGAATATCCGTTATTGAAAGAAGTTGAATTGATATAAGTATTCGTTTCCGGGTCAACAGCACGTCCGAAATTAGTGTAGGCATAAGTTCCTGCTGAAACGGATGGAGTGAATGCTTTCAGTATGGCATCACGGCGTTCGATACGCTTATCTGAATTATCAAGTTTCTGTATTTCGTTTTTGGTGGAATATTTCACGGCATATTCCATACAGTCATGCAATGTCATTACAGCAATCGTATCGTTGCTGCTGCCATTGCTGACAGCAAAAATATTCGGTGTCGAACACAGAACAGTTAATAATATAGGTATAAATCTTATTTTCATTTTCTGTTATGTTTACACCTATATTATAGCCATTACCGTGCCACAACACCGATAATATTATATCTCAAGCATTTACAAAATCCGAGATATTTTAAACTGTAAAGAAACTTTACAGTTAGTGTAAAATGATTTTACAATTGATGTGTAAAATCAGAATGAAAGTTGTAATCCTGCCTGAATTCCATACGAAGCATATCCACATAAATAGTTGACCTGATATGAAGCACCAACTGATAGTAATTTTGTAAGCTGATAATTATATCCTACTTTTCCTATCAATCCCCAGTCAACCTCATTTGAACTGTCAAAACTGTGAATTATATATCCGTTATCAGGATTGTTGTCTTGGTCTTCCCTAATCTGCCATTCGCTATATTCGGAGGCAAGACCAAACGCTGCCTGAGCATATAATGTAATACAGTGTAGATATAAATTGGGGCAAAAGTATATAATGCGGGGAAGAGGAAATTAAGGTTGGATATAATTTTATGGATTATTATTGGGGATTTAATGGGAGAGTTAAAAAGCATAAAGAGACACGGATATCTTATATAAACAAAAAAAGCGTGTAACTTTTCAGCTACACGCTTTTCCTTTATTATGCTTATGTTATTTATAAGAATTATTTAACTTCCTCAAAATCAACATCAGTAACATTATCCTTACCATTGTTATTGTTACCAGCATTGCCATTAGCCTGACCACCGAAGTTAGGACCAGCCTGTGCACCGCCCTGAGCGTTCTGAGCGTTATACATTTCCTGGCTTGCAGCCTGGAATACTGAGTTCAATTCGCCCATTGCAGCATCGATTCCGGCAATATCCTGAGCTTTGTGAGCTTCTTTCAATTTACCAAGAGCAGCTTCGATTGGAGCTTTCTTGTCAGCTGGGATCTTATCGCCAAGTTCTTTCAACTGTTTTTCAGTCTGGAAGATCATGCTGTCTGCCTGATTCAACTTGTCGATACGTTCTTTTTCTTTCTTATCAGCTTCAGCATTTGCAGCAGCTTCTTCCTTCATACGTTTAACTTCGTCGTCGCTCAAACCACTTGAAGCTTCGATACGGATGCTCTGAACTTTACCAGTTCCTTTATCCTTAGCAGATACGTTCAAGATACCGTTTGCGTCGATATCGAATGTTACTTCAATCTGAGGAACACCGCGCTGTGCTGCTGGAATACCATCCAAGTGGAAACGACCGATTGACTTGTTGTCGCGAGCCAATGAACGTTCACCCTGCAATACGTGGATTTCAACTGATGGCTGGTTATCAACAGCTGTTGTAAATGTTTCAGACTTCTTAGTTGGGATTGTTGTGTTAGCTTCAATCAACTTAGTCATCACACCACCCATTGTTTCGATACCCAATGAAAGCGGAGTTACATCAAGCAACAACACGTCTTTAACTTCACCTGTCAATACACCACCCTGGATTGCAGCACCTACGGCAACAACTTCGTCCGGGTTAACACCTTTTGAAGGAGCTTTACCGAAGAATTTCTCAACGATAGCCTGAACTGCCGGGATACGAGTTGAACCACCAACCAAGATTACTTCGTCGATATCAGAAGTGCTCAAACCTGCATCCTGCAAAGCCTGACGGCAAGGAGCGATACATGCCTGAATCAAGCTGTCAGCCAACTGTTCGAACTTAGAACGAGTCAAAGTCTTAACCAAGTGTTTTGGAACACCGTTAACTGGCATGATATAAGGCAAGTTGATTTCTGTTGAAGTTGTGCTTGACAATTCAATCTTAGCCTTTTCAGCAGCTTCTTTCAAACGCTGCAAAGCCATAGGATCCTGACGCAAGTCTACGCCTTCTTCTTTCTGGAACTCGTCTGCCAACCAGTCGATGATTACGTGGTCGAAGTCATCACCACCAAGGTGAGTATCACCGTTTGTTGATTTAACTTCAAATACGCCGTCACCCAACTCAAGGATTGAGATATCGAATGTACCACCACCAAGGTCGAATACTGCGATCTTCATATCCTTGTTAGCTTTGTCCAAGCCGTAAGCCAAAGAAGCAGCAGTCGGTTCGTTTACGATACGGCGAACTGTAAGACCTGCGATTTCACCAGCTTCCTTAGTTGCCTGACGCTGTGCGTCGCTGAAGTATGCAGGCACTGTGATAACAGCTTCTGTTACTTCCTGACCCAAATAGTCTTCAGCTGTTTTCTTCATTTTCTGAAGAATCATTGCTGAGATTTCCTGTGGAGTATAAAGACGACCGTCGATATCTACACGAGGAGTATTGTTATCACCACGAACCACTTTATATGGAACACGTGAGATTTCTTTCTGAACCTGATCAAATGTTTCACCCATGAAACGTTTGATAGAGAAAATTGTCTTCTGTGGGTTTGTGATTGCCTGACGTTTTGCAGGATCACCTACTTTACGTTCACCACCATCAACGAATGCTACGATTGAAGGAGTTGTTCTTTTACCTTCGCTGTTAGCAATTACAACCGGTTCGTTACCTTCCAATACAGATACACAAGAGTTGGTTGTTCCTAAGTCAATTCCAATAATCTTTCCCATAATATTTATATCTTTTTTTGTTATTATTCAATTTTAATTTCTCTGCCTCTTTTTCGGAGGCTTCGCTTTATATCAAACAAACTGCGTGCCAAAAATAAAAACAGGTTTATTCTGATATTTCCATGTCAGTTTTACAGACATTTTGACAGAATAAACCTGTTTTACGAAGTTTATGGGATAAATTATGGCAGAAAAATGAATATTATAGTTGACAATAGAACAAGTGACGCAAATCGCCCGGTCAACTCAATCTCCGCTCAATATTTATTCCATGAAACAATTTCCGAAATATTCTTACGTTTCTTATCCCGTTTGGGAGCCGTGCTATATCCTATAACAATGTCCAGAAGCACACGTTTGTTTGCCGGAATATTCAACAGCGAACGGACTTTATCCTCGTTGAACCAACCAAGGATACAGCTTCCAAGTCCTTCCGACTCGGCGGCAAGAACAATATGAGAAGCAACTATACCGACATCTATATGAGCAAAATTCTTATCCTTCACCCATGCTCCGAAACCGGCAGATAAATTTGGCTTTTCCTCAACTATCACAATATGCACCGGAGCCTGTTTGGTGAAATGATTTATACCCAAAACTTTGCTTGCCACAGCATCGGCAAGACGGTTTTTCAGTTCCGGCTCATTAACTACAATGAAATGCCAAGGCTGCGAATTGCAAGCCGACGGAGCAAGGCGCGCCGAATATAATATACGGTCAATCTTCTCCTTTTCAACCGGTCTGTTGGCATCATAGGCTCTGTCGCTTTGGCGAAGTGCTACTAGTTCATGAAAATCCATTTCCTATAAGTTTTGAAGTTGAACATTTATTGAAACAACATCATCTTGCTTATATATTTACCTACGATATCAAACTCTAGGTTCACAACAGTTCCTTTTTCAATCTGGCAGAAATTTGTATGGTCGTGAGTGTAAGGAATGATTGCCACCTGGAAAGAATTCAGTGTAGAATTACAAACTGTCAGGCTGACACCGTTCACACAAACCGAACCTTTCTCAACTGTCATATAGCCCTGGCGTGCCAAATCTTTGTTAAGTTCGTACTCGAAAGTATAATACCAGCTTCCGTCAGCCTCCTCAACATTTGTACAAACTGCAGTCTGGTCAACGTGTCCCTGAACGATATGTCCGTCCAAACGGCCGTTCATCAACATACTTCTTTCAAGGTTCACAAGGCTTCCTTCCTTAAGCATACCAAGATTTGAGCGTTCCAAAGTTTCCTTGATAGCAGTTACAGTATATGTTTTGTCTGTTTTGCTAACAACTGTCAGACAAACGCCATTATGAGCCACACTCTGGTCAATCTTCAATTCGTTCACAAAAGAACATTCCATTGTCAGATGAATATTTCCTTTGTCGTGCTCAACTGATACAACCTTAGCAGGTTCTTCTACAATTCCTGAAAACATATTTTATTCCTCCTTATTACTTTATTTAAGTTTCAAAATCCCGTTGCATAAATGCAATTATCGGCAAATATATGGAATTTAGTCAAGCCACACAAAAAGGAATATCTACTAATGTTTAACGGAATAAACTTTCAGGAGTTTTCAATAAAACAATACTTTATCATAAATAAGTAGGCAATCCTTCTAAAAACTAAGCCTTAGATTATAAAAACTCAGTCTCAGTTTCTGTAATCTTAATCTGAGTTTATAAAAACTAAAGCTTAGTTTTAAGAATAATATATTATATATGTAACTATTTTTACTTCCTACATTATTATATATAAGAATCGAAAACACGGTTAAATCAGTTCAAAAAAAGAATAACTATTGCATTGTGATAAAAAAAACGTATATTTGCATTCTCGAATAGAGAAAACAAATCATGGGGATGACCGGTTTTGACAGCGGGTAGAAGTGGTTTGTAAGCATGTAGTGCCTGGTCGGCTAGCACTATAATCTGAGACGGCGAACAATTAACTGGCGAAAACAATTATGCTCTCGCTGCTTAATCGAAGAATAGTAGATTAGAGCTTAATTCCTGCAAAAGTTGCGGGAACGGGACATCACCCGGATGCTGTGGCTTCGAAGCTATCCGATACGGTGGTGCAGATATATCGGAGATAGTCTGACGCATTCCTCGGGCGAAGGATGAAGTTTTAGAGGATAAGGTTCAAGTGGGTGGCTTCGGTCTTGCTTGTTCCCGACAATGAAGGCGAAGATAAACATGTAGAAAGCAAATTAATTCCTCGTTTGGACGAGAGTTCGAATCTCTCCATCTCCACAACCAAACGATAAGAAAGGAGTCGGCAACGATTCCTTTTTTTGTTTAAACACTAACACAAAAAACGTAATACCAACTCCAAATCAAGCTAATACTAGAGGTATGACAGTTATTTTGTAACAATATTTAAGCACTGTAAAACACCTAATTATCACACACATACAATTTACACACAGTTATTTTTTTTCGTAAGTTTATATTTATTATTACAATTTACAATTTTTATCTATCTTTGCAGCCCGTCAAACTAAATTAGATTAATCGTTTTAACAAAAATCGTAGAATTTATTAATATTGATCTAAACACTTATGTATAGAGTTAAAACTAAACCCATAAGTTTACTCTTTGTTGCGACAGCTTTAAGCGTTGCGGGTAATATTTATGCGGAAGTAACGCCAAATCGTCCAAATGTAGATTTGGTACAACAAGAAGGAAAAGTATCAGGTAATGTAGTTGACAAATTAGGTCCTGTAATTGGAGCTTCTGTAGTTGTGAAAGGAACGACCAATGGAAACATTACAGATTTTGATGGTAATTTCACATTGGAAGGAGTAAAGAAAGGAGATATCATCCAGATATCTTATATTGGTTACTCAACTCAGGAAATTGAATATACCGGTCAAGCTTCAATTAATGTAACTATGGTGGAAGATGCTGAACAGCTTGATGAAGTTGTTGTAACAGCATTGGGTATGAAACGTACTGAAAAAGCACTAGGTTATGCCGTAACAGAGCTGAAAGGCGAAGACTTAAAGACAAATGCAATCAACCCTATTTCATCACTTCAGGGAAAAGTGGCAGGTGTTGAAATTGCAGGTTCTGACGGTGGTATGTTCGGTGCTACAAAAATCCAGATTCGTGGTGCTTCTACGCTTGCAGGAAACAATCAGCCAATTTATGTTGTCGATGGTGTAATTCTGTCAAACGATTTATCAGGTGATAAATCATCTGACTATGACAGTAACCCTCAGGACTATGGTAACATGCTAAAGAACTTGAACCCTGATGATTTCGAAACTGTATCAGTTCTGAAAGGTGCTGCAGCAACTGCATTGTATGGTTCAAGAGGTTTGAACGGTGCCGTTGTTATCACAACCAAGAGCGGTAAGAATGCAACTGGTTTCGGTGTGTCTGTGTCACAGACATTCGGAATTGACCATGCACATGGCGGTATGCAGAGACAGATGGTTTATGGTCCGGGTAACTATTCAGGTAACGTGTTCTATGGCGAAACCAGAGCTGACGGAAAATATAATATCTGGGATAATACAGGTCAGTTCTTCCTTAACACAAACGGTGTTCCAACATTGATTGGACAAACATCACGTTTGTGGGGTCCGAAATATGACGGCCGTGATATAGAGAACTACGACGGAACTATCACTTCATATTCTCCTGTAGAAAGCAATATGAGTGATGCTTATCAGTTGGGCTTAAACTCAAATACAAACGTTTCTGTAAGAGGTGGTAGCGAAAAGACTACATTCTATTCTTCTATCTCATACAAAAAGGCTCGTGGTATTGTTGAGCACAATGATTTCGAACGTTATTCTTTCCTTTTGAAAGGTTCACACAAAATCAGTGACCGTGTTGACATCAATGCTTCTGTAAACTTCGCAAACTCAACTCCGAAAAATGCTTTGCGTAATATCGGTGAAAGCTTTGCTACAGGAACATATACAACAATGTATGACACAAAATATTTCCGTAACAAATATCTTGGCGACCATCATAATGGTATCGCAAGCTCTGACTTCGGAGATAAATACGGTCCTGTTCCGGGTAAAGAATTGTGGTTCCAGATTGACAACAATGACTATACACGCAAGGAAACTGTATTCAGACCAACTGTCGAAATCAACGTAAAAATGACAGATTGGGTTTCTTTCCGTGCTGAAGGAAATATGAACTATTATTTCACATCATGGGAAGACAAACAGCTTGGTGAAGGCTATGCAAACGAAGGTGGTTTCTACGAAATGGGTAAAAAAGAAACCAAACAGACTACTTTTGCCGGTACATTCACTTTCAACAAAGATTTTAATGATTTCCATATCGGAGGTTTTGCCCGTGGTGAATACTATACAACAGGAAGTATGAACCAGCTTTCAAAAACAGATGGAGGTTTGGTTGTTCCTGGACAATATTTCATCGAAAACTCTAAGAATATATACAAAACTGAGGCTAAAATCCTTGACACAAAACGTATGCTTTCTGCTGTTGCTGCAGTTAACTTGTCATGGAAAAATCAGTTGTTCTTGGATATTACAGGACGTAACGACTGGTCGTCTGGTTTGATTTATACAGATGGTTCTGGTAACTATTCATACTTCTACCCGTCAATTGGTGGTTCTATCCTGTTCAACGAAATTTTCCGTGATGATATGCCAAGCTGGATCAATCTTGCCAAATTGCGTGCTTCTTGGGCTCAAGTAGGTAATGATGCTTCAGCATATTCAATCTACTCATATTATCAGTTGAAATCATTGCTTCAGCCAAGCGGAAACAATATCTTCACAAACGGATGGGAAGATGACGCTATGAAGAAAATTTTCAGTCCTGATCTTAAACCGGAACGTAAGAATTCATGGGAAATCGGTTTGGACTTGAGAACTTTCAACAGCAGATTGTGCTTGGATGCTACATATTATAAGGAAAATACGACTGACCAGATTATGACAATCGACGTTCCTTATGAATCTGGTATGAGCAAGCAGTTGATTAATGCTGGTAATATCCAGAACTCAGGTGTTGAAATTGCTTTGAATACAGTTCCTTTCCAAAACAAAGACTGGGAATGGACATTGGATTTCACATTCACAAAGAATACAAATAAAATCGTTGAATTGCATCCTAACGTAGCGAACTATATTCCATTGCAGGGAGATGTTGCTTATGGTAACTACCGTATTGGTTCCGTAGCTATGGTTGGTGGTTCATATGGTTTGTTGATGTCTGACGCAATGCCTAAGAAGAATGAAAAAGGCGAAACTGTGTTGACATGGCGTGATGATTTCCGTGCTGCTTATGCTCAGAGAAGTGGAACTGCGGAAGTGGTTGGCAGTATGGTGCCAGACTTCATGGCTTCAGTTTCAACAGGAATCACTTGGAAAGATTTGTCATTGAGAGTAGCATTGGATGCCCGCGTCGGTGGTAAGATTGCTTCTTATTCAAACAGATACGGACAGGCATACGGATATACTGAAGCATCATTGGATTATCGTGATGCTGAACACGGCGGTATAACTTGGACTTCGCAGTATGCTGACTCAAAAGGACAGACTTTCAGCGATGGTGTTATTCCGGAAGGTGTATTTGAAGAAGGAACAAAAGTTACATGTGTTGACGGTAAGGTTCGTGATTTGAGTGGTATGAGCTTTGCTGATGCTGTTAAGGCTGGATATGTTGAACCTGTTCATGCTTCAACATACCACTATTGGTCTAACTCTTGGGGAACAGGTACTGTAAACGACTATTGGGTGAACGACTTGAGTTATATAGCTTTGCGTGAAATTACTTTAGCATACCGCTTGCCTAAGAACCTTGTTTCAAAGATTGGAGCAAAAGGTATAACAGTATCTTTCACCGGAAGAAACTTAGGTTATCTGTATAATTCACTGCCTAATAATCTTAATCCGGAAGGTATCCGCGGTAACAATGCCGCAGAATTCCGTGAGAGAGCAAACTCTCCTATCACATCAAGCTATATGCTTACATTGAATTTGGATTTCTAAACAAACAACACGTAAAGAGTTAATTATGAATTATAAATCATATATTACAGCAGCCATGTTGGGTGCAGCCTTGATAGCTGCTCCTGGTTGCCAGGACGAATTTGCCAAGACAAATACGAATCCGTCTGCAGTTACAAAAGCAGATGTCAGATATTTGTTTACAAAAGCTTTGGCCGAATTTGAGCCATCAAAATACCAGCAGTGGTTCTACAACAATATGGCTTATATGATGCCATGGTCTCAGGCTGTGCTAAGTAGTGAAACTGGAAACTTGTCGAGCTTGAATCTTATGAATGAATTTGAAGGAAGCGAAAGACAAGTTATTAATGTAAAACTATATACAGAAGAAATTCTGTATGTTCTATCACAGATGAGTGAAGAAGAAGCTGCAACTTATGAAAATATACGAGTTATGTGTAATCCTCTTTTGGTTTACCTTGGTATTTTCGGTTCTGACATGTATGGTTCATTAGCTTACAGTGAAGCAGCTAAAGGATTACATGAAATGCTTCTTACTCCAAAATATGAGACACAGGAAGAATTGTTCAATATCTGGCTTGAACAGTTGGATGAAACAATTACCGTTCTTGGTTCAAATTTGCCAAACCAGGTTAAACTTGAAGCTCAGGATTTCGTTTATCAGGGCGATGTTTCAAAATGGATGAAATTTGCCAATTCTCTTAAGCTAAAAATTGCAGTTCGTCTGCTTCACGTAAACAAGGCAAAGGCTTTGAGCATTGCAGAAGAGGTAATGAAGAGCCCGGCAGGTGTTATCGACAATCTTGCTGAAGATTTCTTCTATTGCAAAGGAGCTCAGGAATATCACTGGGGTGATGATGTATTTGACGGACAGGGACGCGGTATCGGTTCTGACGTATTGATTAACTTCCTTGTTGACCACGAAGACCCGCGTGTAAGATTCGTTTTCCAGAAAAACGACTTCAACAGCAGAGTAGTTCAGGCATTTATCGACAACAAAGTTGAGCTTCCTAAGTACATCAAAGAAGTAGCTGTTATCGAAAACGGTAAGTTCGTTAAATGGGCTGGAAAAGGTGAACCATGGGTACGCTACTTTGGTGCTCCTGTTAGTACAGAAGCTGTAAATACAGAAGAAGGACAGAAACAGTATTTCAACTACAACAATTTCAAAATCGGTGCTAAGCAGTATTACCCGCTTGCTCGTATGAACCGTGAAATGTTGCAAGGTCAGAAAGATTACACTTTCCCTGATGCTCCAAATGTTCCTGCTTCACAGGATATTCAGGACAATGCATGGTATGGTTTGCATTTCTCTGCTGCCGAAGTGAATCTGTATTTGGCTGAGTTGAAGCTTTTAGGTGCTAATATTCCGGGAACAGCTGAAGAATATCTGAAAAAAGGTATTACATTCTCTATCCAGGAATACGACGAATTGGCTCGTTTGAATAAAATTCCTTACTACGACAAGCCTTATGTTGAAGACCTGAAGAATCCTGAATTGACAGAAGCAACTCTTCAGTTGAAAGATGGAGAAATCGACAAAGTGTTGAGCAATGTTGACTATCAGTTGAGCGGAAGTTTGAAAGAACAGCTTGAAAAGGTTTATATCCAGCAATATATCCACTTCTTGCTTTTCCCTCAGGAACAGTTTGTTCAGGTTCGTCGTTCAGGAGTTCCTATGCGTAACAGTAAACTCCTTCCTTGGGTTAACTTTACAAACAATGATGCTAACTTCAACATTCCTCGTCGCTGGACTATCAACACTCCGCTAGAAAGTGACCAGATGTATCAGATTAAAGTTGACGCATTCAAGGCTCAGGGTTATACAACAGGAACACAAGATCCTACTACACTTAACAAAGAACGTGTATGGTATGATCATGGCGCTCCTAACTTTGGTGAAGGACCAAACTTCTAAATAACATATAACATTAATTATAATATCCGGGATTTTTTACTGCAATCCCGGATATTTTTTTCTTATCATCATATAAAAACATTTACAAATCCCTACTATATTAGCAAAAACTTGCACTTCCATTTTTTTTATGTAAATTTCGGCTTTATAACGAAAATAAAACAGCTGACATGAAAAGTTCAAATATACATCCTGCTATATATTTTATTGTAGCAGCTTTTTTGATTGCTTATTTCTTCCCTCGCGAAGGAAAATTCCGTTATCAATTCAACGAAGGTAAACCTTGGAGATATGGATTGCTGACTGCTCCAAGCGATTTTCCTGTATATAAAACTGATTCTGAACTGAAAGAGGAAAGAGATAGTATAATGAAACATTTCTACCCTTACTACAAAATAGTTTCAGAAACTCAAAAACAACAAATAGATAATTTAAGAGAAACATATAACAAAGTTCTTCAGCGTAAAATTGCTCCTGCATACATGCAATATATTGAGACGCAGCTAAATACATTATACCGTAGAGGTATAATTTCATTTGAGGAACTCGAAAAGCTTGAAACCGATGGTCACAAACAAATCAATCTTTTGGACAACAACATAGCAACGGTAACTTTCACTAGCGATTTGTTTACAATCAAGACGGCTTATGAATATATAATAAACAACTGTCCGGCACGATTGAACAAGCAAATACTACAATCATGCGACATTAATAATTTCCTTCAGGAAAACGTTATTTATGACAAAACTACTTCTGAAAAAGTAAAAGAAGACTTAATCAGTAGTATTCCACTCTCAACAGGAATGGTGCAAGCGGGTGAAAGAATTGTGGACAGAGGAGAAATTGTTGATCATCATACATTCAATGTTCTGCGTTCACTGAAGATTATACATGAAAACAAGTCTGGGGGAACACAAAGGCAAAGTGTTATTATAATCGGCCAGTTTATCCTTGTTTTCGGGCTTATGGGATGTTTCTGGCTGTATTTATGGTCTTTCCGTACACATATACTGAGAGACAAGAAAAATGTACTGTTTCTGTTGTGCTGTATATTTACCAGTGCAATTATGACAGAACTTTGTACGACCTACAGTTTGTTCAACATCTACATTATTCCTTATGCAATTGTTCCTATCGTAGTACGCACGTTCTTTGATTCCAGAACGGCATTGTTTACTCACATAGTAACAGTTTTGCTATGCTCATTAATGGCTCCTTTTCCACATGAGTTCCTGGTATTACAGATGATTGCCGGAATGGTTGTTACATATAGTTTGCGTGAGTTGTCACAGCGTTCACAACTTATCCGAAGCGCTTTCTTCATTTATCTGGCATACACTCTGACATATATTGGAATGGTTTTATATCAGGAAGGAGATTTAAAGAAAATATACTGGATGATGATATTATTCTTCGGAATAAATTTCATTCTTCTTATGTTTGCATACGTACTTGTATATATGCTTGAAAAGATGTTTGGATATGTTTCAAGTATTACACTGGTGGAATTGGCAAATATCAATACCGCTGTTCTAAAGAAACTTAGTGAGACTTGCCCTGGAACATTCCAGCACTCTCTTCAGGTTTCAATACTGGCTTCGGAAGCTGCAACACGAATCGGAGCTGATGCACAGCTTGTACGTACAGGAGCGATGTATCATGATATAGGAAAGATGAGTAATCCTGCATTTTTCACCGAAAACCAGAATAATTTCAATCCTCATACACAATTGGCATTCGATGAAAGCGCACAGATTATAATAAGCCATGTAAATGAAGGTGTGAAAATCGCAGAAAAAGCATCTCTGCCTAAAGCTGTTATTGATTTCATAAGAACTCATCACGGTAAAGGCAAAGCTAAATATTTCTACAACTCTTTCAGAAATAAATATCCTGACAGAGAAATAAATGAAGAACTTTTCACTTATCCTGGGCCAAATCCGTTCTCAAAAGAAACTGCAATACTTATGATGGCGGACTCTGTAGAAGCAACTTCAAGAAGTCTGAAAGAATATTCTGAAGAGAACATCAGAGAAATGGTCGACAAGATAATCGACAGCCAAATCGCTGACGGTTTGCTGAAAAATGCTCCTTTGACGTTCAGAGACGTTGAAACAATTAAGGACGTATTCACCAACAAACTAAAGATTATGTATCACACCAGAATAAGTTATCCGGACCTGAAGAAATAGTTTGTAAACATAAAACATGAATAATATCTATGAAGAGAGGCTAGGCACTGACAAAATGTTGCCTCTGATTTTCAGAATGGCGATGCCGGCAATTGCCGCACAATTCGTCAATCTTTTATATAGCATTATAGACCGAATTTATATCGGTCATATTCCGGATATAGGAACAAATGCTTTGGCTGGTATAGGTGTTACCAGTTCAGTTATAATACTTATATCATCATTTTCTGCAATTGTTGGAGCCGGAGGTTCACCTCTGGCTGCTATTGCATTAGGTCAGGGAGACAGAAAAAGGGCAGGAAAGATTCTTGGCAACGGGTTTATCCTACTGATACTTTTTACCATAGTCACATCTCTCATCACTTATATATTTATGAGGCCTATTCTTTTATTCACCGGAGCATCGGCAAATACCATTGATTATGCTGTTGACTATCTTTCTATATATCTGTTGGGAACATTATTTGTTGAAATTAGTACTGGATTAAACGCATTCATAAACACTCAAGGAAGACCATCCATAGCTATGATGTCTGTTCTGATTGGAGCTTTTTTGAACATAATTCTAGATCCACTGTTTATTTTTGTTTTTAACCTGGGAGTAAAAGGAGCTGCTTTGGCAACAATAATTTCACAAGCTTTCAGCGCTATATGGATATTATCATTCCTTACTTCAAACAAAGCGTCATTGAAATTAGAAAAGAAATATATCAAGCTAAATAAAAAGATTATTATGTCCATTCTTGCTCTTGGTATTTCTCCTTTCATTATGGCAAGCACCGAAAGTCTGGTAGGTTTTGTATTGAATAGTAGTCTTAAAGAGTTTGGAGACATATATATCAGTTCACTTACGGTAATGCAAAGTGCGATGTTATTTGTAAGTGTTCCTTTGGCTGGATTTTCACAAGGTTTTATTCCTGTAGCAAGTTATAATTATGGACATGGGAATTATGACAGAGTTAAGGAATGCTTCAGAATTGTCGTAACTTTTATGTTCTCATTCAACTTTATATTGATAATACTAATGATATTGTTCCCTCATATTGTAGCGTCAGCATTCACTAAAGATATTTTACTGATTGAAACTGTAGAAAAATCAATGCCTATATTCCTTTCTGGAATGACTATATTCGGTTTACAAAGAGCCTGCCAGAATATGTTTGTAGCACTAGGACAAGCCAAAGTCTCTGTTTTCATTGCTTTACTTCGCAAAGTAATACTTCTTATTCCTCTAGCTTTGATTCTGCCGAAATTTATGGGAGTAAACGGTATATTTGCTGCCGAAGGATTTTCTGATGCAACAGCAGCTATTATATGTACTGCAATCTTCGCACATCAATTCCCCAAAATACTAAAAAGAGTTGCCTGATAAATCAGACAACTCTTTTTCATATTACATATATAATAAATATTACTTCAATCCTAATTTAGCTTTAATAGCAGCTGGGATTGCATCTTTGTGAACTACAATTGTCATAGTCTTATATTTCACAAATGTTTCAGAAGCATACCATGTTCCTTTGTACTTATTATCAGTTCCCCAAGAATTCTTAACCATATAGAATTTCTTTCCTGTCTGGTCTTTTGCTATACCATAAATAAGCATACCATGGTCGTCTGTAGTTTCATAATTGTCATATGCTTCCTGACGCATTTCCTGAGTTACTTCGATTTCTTTACAAGGTTTTTCAATCATTTTCTGGATTTCCTTGTTTTTCTCAGATGCACTCAAGCCTAACCAACGATCCTGGTCTGAACCACTTCTTTCCATAGATTCAATATCCGGCATTACAGCAACGCCATTACGGTTAAAGCCTTTTTCACTTACGTCAGATGCCCAAGCTACGGTGTAACCATTGTTGATAGAATTATCAAATACCTGCATCAATTCATCAATTGGAAGATTGTATGAATTTGTCCAACGCCAGTTATCCTGAACTTCAATTGGGAATGCTGTATAGAATGGATGATGTGTATAAGAAGTCAAAGAGACATAATTGTCTGCATCAATACCCAATTCTTTAGCAAAGCTTTTTGGAGTATATTCTTTTCCTTTGTAAGTAAATTTCTCAGGAGTTTCACCAAGATAAGCATCAATTATACCATCAAAGCCTTTTTTCCACGCTGTTGAAAGCTTGCGGTTAGGATTGCTTACAATAGCTTTCAGATAACCTGTAGCTGCAGCTTCCATTTCACCATGAGTATGCATCTTTTCTCCATAGTTTAGTCCTGTCATAACTTCTTCAGGAACTACACCATAATCACGAATAGCTCCAAGAACGTCATCAAAAGAACCACCTTGAGCAAAATTCAGACAGCCATGTAAACGAACATATTTCTCAGCTTTTTCCTTATAGTTTTGGCTTACAATGAACATTTCTGACAAATCATATTCACCTTTGCCCATACGAAGCAATTCTGATTCAATAAAACCAAGACCAGAGAAACACCAGCAAGTTCCTGTTCTGTTCTGATTCTTAACCGGAGTAATCTTTAACTCTTTCACTGGAGTGAAAACATACTCGTCCGCATTTTGTGCCTTAACACCTGAAAAAGCACAAGCCAGCAATAATGATGCTGCAACAACTGTTTTCTTCATACTAAAAGATATATTTGTTAACTATTAATTATTTCAGATAGCAAATATAAAGAAAAAGTAATTACTTTTGCTAAAAACTTATACTTTGTATAATTATTTCACTCAATTAATTTATGAAAATAACACTGATTGGTACCGGAAACATTGGTAGTTCCATTGTTCGCGGTTTGGCACAAGGCTCAATGCTTAGTGCAGCAGACATTACATGTACAGATCTTTTACCCGAAAACCTTGAAAGAATCAAAAAGGTTAATCCTGATTTTCAAACCACACAGGATAACAGGGAAGCTGTTAAAGAAGCAGACTATATTATTATTGCAGTAAAACCATGGAGAGTTGAATGTACACTGGCTGAAATTTGTCCGATTATTGATTTCAGTAAGCAGGCAATAATTTCTATTGCAGCAGGCGTTTCATTCGAACAATTACTTTCTTTTATTCCTAAAAACACAAAGAAAGTACATCCAACCCTATTCCGTGTAATACCAAATACTGCTATAAGCGTTATGAGCAGTATGACTTTTGTTGCTGCACATAATGCATCCCAAGAACAAACAGAAACAGTAATGAAAATGTTTGATGAATTGGGTAACGCTATGCTTATTGAAGAAAGGCTGATGAGCGCTGGTACAGCTCTTGCTTCATCCGGTATTGCTTTTGCATTACGTTATATTCGTGCAGCTATTGAAGGAGGAGTAGAACTTGGATTCTATCCGCAAGAAGCACAGGAAATAGTTACACATACAGTAAAAGGTGCTGTTGATTTGTTAATAGCAAATAAGACTAATCCTGAGGCTGAAATTGATAAGGTTACAACTCCTGGAGGTATCACAATCAAAGGTCTTAATGAAATGGAATTATCTGGCTTTACGTCTTCTGTAATTCGAGGATTAAAGGCCAGCAAATAATCATAATAATATTTCTAAGGAAACACTGCAGTGTTCCAAACCAAACATTGCAGTGTTTCTAAAATTTCTTCGCAGTGTTTTTACAATAACTACACTAAGTTTATAAACAAAAAAAAGACCCGATTCCTTTCGGAACCGAGTCTCTTCGCTTTCTAAAACGGCGGCTACCTACTCTCCCACTTTTACGCAGTACCATCGGCGTGATTGGGCTTAACTTCTCTGTTCGGAATGGGAAGAGGTGGAACCCCAATGCTATAACCACCTTAATATCTTTTTATGTTTCTTTGTTTTTAAGTTTTTGAGTTTTTAAGTTTCTTACTCTTTAACTTAAAAGTTACATGTCTGTGACAATAAAGAGAGTTCTTTTTGAGTAGAACTAACACTGAACTTCCAGTGCCTTAAAATCTATCAATCCTTCCAATAAGGAAAAGTCTCGGGCAATTAGTACTACTCGGCTTTGACATCACTGTCTTTACACCTGTAGCCTATCAACGTCGTAGTCTACAACGACCCTCAGGGATATCTTATCTTGAGGCTGGCTTCGTACTTAGATGCTTTCAGCACTTATCCAATCCGAACTTAGATACCCGGCGGTGCACCTGGCGGTACAACCGGTAAACCAGCGGTTCGTCCAACACGGTCCTCTCGTACTAGTGTCAGAGCCCCTCAAATATCCTACGCCCACGATAGATAGAGACCGAACTGTCTCACGACGTTCTGAACCCAGCTCGCGTGCCACTTTAATGGGCG
>CALCST010000026.1 GCA_937894065.1 uncultured Parabacteroides sp.
TTAGACATAACAAAACCCCGAAAGTTTTTTGTCTAACTTTCGGGGTGCATGTCATAAAACATCGGCATCTTTTTTTTCGATATATATGGATTAAATGAGATTTGGTTCAAAGAAAAAATATGCATCCGAACCTAAGCTAAGTCAGACTCGGATGTATTTTCTGTCAATATTTATTTAATATTTGGATTAAGCTTATTCCATTCACTAATAGCTGGAAGAACACCCATTTCTATAACCTCATCACGAAGTTTGCACAAATGTTCATAGCTCTTCTGAAGTTCAGCTTTTTCAGCTTCTGTTCCCTTAACGTCTGCATAGCTTACTCCATTAGCATCGATTGTTGTTTCCATTGCCATCATAATATGGTCGAAACCATTAGAATGTACATATGTTCCAGCTGGCCAACGGAATGCTTCACCACCCATTGCTGCACGAATCATTTCAATAGAAATGTATGCCGGGCTCTGGAATGAAGAACGTCCACGCAAATCGATGATTTTCTTACCACCCTGAACAACATCATGACGGATAGATTCCCACTGTTCGTTTGTCAACTTATCTGTTCCAATCAAATCAAGCAATGGAGTTCCTGCTACAGTTGCAGTTGAAGCAAATACAGCCATCTGTTCGCCATGGCCACCAAATGTACGGCAATTCTTAACTTCACACTGTGGAATACCAAAATGTTTAGCCAAAGCACTTTGCAAGCGTGTACTATCCAATGCAGCCAAAGTTGTTACCTGTGAAGGTTTCAATCCTGAATATAGAAGAGTGATCAAACCTGTAATATCTGCCGGATTGAAAATAACAACTACATGTTTTACATCCGGACAATAAGATTTAATATCACGGCCAAACTGCTCAGCAATCAAAGCATTTCCCTTAAGCAAGTCCTCACGAGTCATGCCAGCCTTACGTGCAGCACCACCAGAAGAGACAACATATTTAGCACCAGTCAACGCTTCTTTTATATCAGAAGTAAATGTAATATGAGTTGTGTCAAATCCACAATGGAACATTTCTTCAGCTACACCTTCCAATGCCGGAGCAAATGGATCATACAAACAAAGTTCAGAAGTCAAATTCATCATCAATGCTGTCTGTGCCATGTTTGAACCGATCATACCTGCTGCGCCAACAATAGTTAGCTTTTCATTTGTCAATGCTTTCATAATATCACAATTTTAATTTATGTCTATTTATAGAACAATATGAAATAAAATATGTTCAGGAATAATCGTTATATTTTATTCCTTTACACCAGCAAATATATGCAAGAATATAATATACTGTATATCAGATTTTGGAATAAGACATAACATTAAGTTATAGCAAAAAAACTATACATGCAATTATCTAAGATTCAATTCAAATTAGCTTCTTTTGGAAATCTGATCCATCCATTATAATTATTTCCCAGCTCTGTCACAGAATTTTTCCAGAAATCCTCACCTTCTGCAAAAAATATATTCTTAGGCTCCTTCATATAATTAACAACCCATGAATCTTCTTTTATTTCCTGCATCAGCTGACCTTTTTCCCATCCGGAATATCCTAGGAAAAAACGTACGCATCCTTCTACTGAATTCCCTGACATTATAAATTTCTTCAATACCTCAAAATCTCCATCAAAATACAAATTATCAGTTATTTTTACCGAATCAGGTATTATCAAATCACCCAGTGTATGAATAAAAAACAATCGGTTGGAAGAAACCGGACCTCCAATATATATAGGAAGTTCTTCTTTATTCTCTAACTCAGGAAAAAATTCATTTACAGTAAGATCTAATTTCTTATTTACAACAAATCCCATACTTCCTGATTGAGAATGATCAACCAGTAAAACAACGGAACGTTGAAAATAAGGATTACTGAGCAAAGGCTCAGAAATTAATATTCTGCCTTGCTTTGGCAAAATACCTTTATGTTTTATTGCATGTACGTCTTTATCTATTGCCATCTTTACATTCTTAATAAAGGTTTGTCTTATCGGATGAAAAATATACAGAAAAAACTATATAAGCAAATTTTACAATAAAAATAGTACAAAAAGAAACAGTTTTGGTATTTCCCTAAAAAAGATAACACCAAAACTGTCTTATTATTAAATATTTAAGCCAAATGGCAAAACTCTACATCTATTTCTATTCAGGCTATCGGATGATTCATTTCAAATGCAGCAAGACGTTCGTCAAGCAAATCATACTGATGATCCTTAATAAAGGAAGTACAAATACGTAAACCTTCCTGATGGCTTCCTGTGGTTTTCAGAGAAATTGCACTTATTCCATAATATATCAGCTCTTTCATCAGCGTACTGCTATCCATTCCCGGATAAGTTATAGTAAAATAGAATCCGTCGGCAACCGGTTCCGACAAATCATGATCATAAACAAGCTTGAATCCGTGGTTTATGAATATAGACTTCATTTTGTTGGCACGTCTTCCATATTCCTTTATTTCTGAAATAAAATCATATGTTCCGTCAGACGCTGCCTTAAACATTGCCGCCAATGCATACTGCGCAGAATGTGAAGTTCCGGAAGAAAGAGCATACAATACACGATGAATATAAACTGTACCGAAAGTTCCTCCGCCATATCGCTTCGTCAATCTAGGATAAGCGCGATGATACAACTTATTTGAAATTGCAGTTACGGCTATACGCTGTCCGGCATAACTGAATGCTTTAGAGCCTGAAATCTGCATAATATAATTATCAGTATATCTTGCTACTGACACTTGGAATGGAGCAACAAACGGTTTACTCAAATCCTTGCGGAAATCCATAGCAAAATATGCCAAATCTTCAATTACAATAACATCATATTTATTTGCCATTTCTCCTATTATCTTCAGTTCGTCTTCTGTCAGACAGAACCATGCAGGATTATTCGGATTTGAATATGTCATTGCCGCAATATTACCTTTTGAAAGATATTCTTCCAGTTTCTCGCGTAGCTTCTCTCCTCTATATTCGTAAACATCAAAGGATTCATATTTATATCCCATGACAACCAATTGCTGTTTCTGAACCGGGAAACCTGGGTCGATAAACAGAATTGTGTCTTTTTTCTCATCACATTGTCCGCAAGTAAGGAAAGAAGCAAATGTTCCCTGCATTGAGCCCGTGACCGGAACGCAACATTCCTCATCAATATCTATGTCAATAAATGCTTTAATAAAACGGGAAGCTTCTTTCTTCAACTCCGGAATACCGTTAATATTAGGATAAATTGAAGCAACGCCACTTTGCAATGCTTTTATTTCAGCATCAACACCAACTTGAGATGCTTTCAATCCCGGTATTCCCATTTCCATATGGATAAATTCAACACCGGTCTCTTGTTCCAATTGAGACGAAATAGCGACAACCTCACGAATAGTTGCTTTTCCAAAATCAGCAAGATTATATGATGAAATTACCTTGCTGGCGGTATTATAATCAATAGGTGTATTTCTCATAATATTATTTTTTGTTTTTGTTTAAACAAATATACTGAATTTATTGTTTATACAATATAAAATGGTTAAGTTTGTGAAAAATAAGGAAGGTGTAGAACTAAAACGTGGAAATATTCCACAATACAATACACACATTCCACAACAATCCCCAACATTTTGGGAAATACCAAAATAGCTGGAATAACATAAATAATTACAAAACAACCTTTTATACAAACGCAATGAAAATAACAAATGTTTTGGCACGGATTTAGCACATACATATGTGAGAATGATTAAAAATGTGTTTCTACATTTATCCGTAGATGAAACTTAAAGATTTAGGTTGTTTTTTAAAGAGATAAAAAAGTAAGTTTAAAGAGGTTTTTTTTGATTAAGTCTGCACACACACAATGGGAAGTAGCTTTCGTGAGAAAGCTACTTTTGTTTTATATATATGTAATACGTCTAAAATCCTTTTATAAATCTCATTGACACAACTATCAACTCAAGTGCAAAGGTTTTTCATTTTTATTGTTGTATATTTGTCCTTATAATTTATGGATATACAGAATTAACATTTGTATTTTCCCCATTCATGGATATAAACTCATTGTATTTTATTTTAAATGAGTTTATCAACTAAACAACAACTTATGTATTTCAAGGATATCATAGGACAAGACGAACTAAAAGCCAGACTTATAAGATCTGCAAATATAGGATTTGTCCCTCATTCACAAATATTCACCGAAAAAGGAGGAACTGGAGCTTTTCCTTTGGCTTTGGCTTATGCAAGATATTTGAATTGCCTGGACAAGAAAGATAATGATTCGTGCGGACATTGCTCTTCCTGCATAAAATTTGACCAGCTTGCACATCCTGATTTGCATTTTGTGTTTCCTATTGTCCAGAAAAAAGACAAAAAAAAGGAAATATGCGATGATTATCTACCGGAATGGAGATGTTTCCTGAAAGAAAATATTTATTTCGGACTAAATGAATGGATGGAATATATTGACGCAGGAAATTCCCAGCCAATAATATATGCCCGCGAAAGCGATGAAATAATGCATAAGGTCAGCCTGAGAATTTCTGAAGCCAAATACAGAATACTGATGATATGGCTTCCTGAAAAACTTCATCCCTCATGTGCCAACAAATTGCTGAAGCTAATTGAGGAACCGCCAGCAAACACTATCATTCTGATGGTTTCAGAAATCCCGGATTTGGTGTTGGGAACTATTATTTCACGCTCACAAATGATAAATGTTTCTCCTCTAAAAGAAGTAAGTCTGAAAGGCACTTTGATGAGCAAATATATGCTCTCGGAAAACGATGCCGAATATATTGCACATTTATCACAAGGCAGTTATCTGAAAGCTACCGAACTTATCAGCACCAACGAAGAGAATATGTTCTACCTCGAACAATTCAAAACCATAATGAGAAATTCATGGGCAAGAAACGTAAAAGGAATGAAGGAACAAGCTGAAATGCTTGCAACCATAGGACGAGAAAAACAAAAGAATTTCCTCGCCTATTGCCAGCATCTTATCAGAGAAAACTTTATCTATCGTTTCCAGGCTCCGGAAATGAATTATCTGAATATGGAAGAGGCTTCTTTCTCCGTCAAGTTCTCTCCTTTCGTCAACGAAAGAAATGTCTTCGGATTGATGGAAGAACTGGAAAAAGCCGAAATGCATATCACTCAAAATGTCAACGCTAAAATAGTGCTGTTTGACCTTGCACTTAAAATAACTGTTCTAATCAGAAAATAATATGTCAAGAAAAGAAGAATATAAATTGAAGAATGAGGAATTCCTCGCTGAAATGGCCGCAAATGAAGATATAAAAAGTCTGCCATGCGGCGTATTGTATAAAGTAATAAACGAAGGAAACGGAACAAAATCGCCGACCTTGAGCAGTGTTGTTTCGGTGCACTATCGCGGAACATTAATCAACGGCAGAGAATTCGACAACTCATACAAAAGAAATTGCCCTGAGGCTTTCCGCTTGAACCAGGTTATTGAAGGTTGGCAACAAGCCTTGCAGCAAATGCACGTTGGCGACAAATGGATTATTTATATTCCTTACACTCTGGGATATGGCACAAGGACTTCCGGTCCTATTCCCGGTTTTTCAACTCTTATTTTCGAAGTAGAACTTCTAGGCATTGCCTGACAATATATAACTCAAGTTTCGCAAGCTCAATTTCCACAGATAACAAGTTGACAAGATGATAAGTTAATTGACCTTGTAAACTTGTCTTTGAAGCCTTGTTAACTTTTAAGTTGAGCAGCTTGCTAAACTTAAATATTTAATAATATGAAATTCCTGATTTCTCCGGCAAAAACAATGAGTTCCGTTCCTTCGTCTACGACTCCGACGGTGACAATTCCACAATTCAAGAACGAAGCGGATATGATTATCCGCGAATTGCTGAAATTTCCGGCAGATGAGCTAAAGTCTGTTCTGAAATTAAGTCCGAAACTCGCTCTTGAAAGTATGGAAAGGCTGCGTTCTTTCTTTTCGCCAGACGTTGCAGATATTCCGGCCATACTTGCTTACACTGGAGTTGTTTTCAAGAATATGTCTCCAAAAGACTTTACGGCTGAAGATTTCCTGTTCGCGCAGGATAATCTGAGAATCGTATCCGTAGCATACGGACTTCTCCGTGCATTAGATGGTATCAGACCTTATCGCCTGGAATATGACGTAAAACTTCCGGAACTTGAAGATGATTCTCTTTACAATTTCTGGAAAAACAGACAGACAGATTGTTTTATCGACGAGATAAAGAATGACGACTGTATTCTTGTGAATCTTGCCAGCAAAGATGTTCAGCCTTCGTTCGACTGGAAAAAAGTTTGTAAAGAAGTGAGAGTTATCACTCCTGAGTTTCTAGTAAACAAAAACGGGAAGCCTAAAACTGTGGTGATTTATGCCAAAATGCTTCGCGGACAAATGAGCCGCTTCATTATAAAAAACAAAATATCCGATCCAGAATTGCTCAAGGCCTTCGAATGGGAAGGTTTCTATTTCCGCCCGGAAATGTCAGACGCAGACAGATGGATTTTCATGGCATAAATCCATCTGCCTGCCTTTTTTATCTTAATTTGATATTATATTTCCTGAATCTCTCCTCCATCATATACGAAGGTATGATTTTGGATATCACTTCGCGCACGGCATTCAGAACACGCTCACGGACAAAATCTTCCTTTATCAGTATCGAAACGCACCGTTGCGCCGGTTGTTTCAGATTGCTTAGAACTTTGGTATTCTTTTTCTGCTGTTCCGTAAGAAATGCCAAATGCAACTCAGGAATAATAGTGTAGCCACCGTTTCTGTCCACAATTCTCACCAAAGTGTCAATACTTCCTGCTTCATATATGTGATTTCCTTCCTCCTTATTTTTGCAAAAACTGAAGCTGTCGCCTTGTATGCAATGACCTTCTTTCAGAATCCACATGTGTTCAGTCGGAATATTTCCGTCGTCAAACAAATTTCTGCCGGAATTGCATTTCTCTGAAAAATAAGCAACAAAATGTTCTATATAAATAGGAATTTCCAGGAACTCGGAACCGCTTCCCGGCGATGTAGTTATTGCCATGTCTATATTTCCAAATTTCAGCTCATTCAAGAGCGTGTTATTAGCTCTTTCATCTACCACAAGTTTCATTTCAGGATAATCATTACGGAAATGATAGATAAAATCCGGAACGATATATGGAGCAATTGTCGGAATTATCCCGATATGCAGCGAACCACTCATTGTGCCCACCTCATCGGCAACAACTTCCTTTATTCTGTTTGATTCATTGAGGGCAATCCTTGCCTGGCGGATTATTTTCTCGCCTACTGAAGTTGGCGTTATGCCTTTCTTGTCACGGTTGAATATCTTTACGTCCAGTTCCTCCTCCAGTTTCTGTATCATCGCGCTCAGAGTTGGCTGAGTCACTCCGCAAGATTCGGCAGCAAGGACAAAATGGCGGTATTTGTCCAACGCCAATATATATTCCATCTGTTGAAGCGTCATAAGCAATATAGATTTTATCTATACAAAGATAGAAAAAAGCTGTTGTTGACAATTGAGTGGTTATATAATTTTGCAGTGTAACAAAAACAAAACAAGATATGGAAAGCTTATTGAAAAACTGGGATTCAGTCCGCATAATTCGTATGGCATTGGGAATAGCAATCAGCGCCTATGCCTTTTGGAGCAAAGAATATATACTGGCTCTTCCGGGCGCTTTGCTGATGCTTCAGGCAATTCTTAATCTGTCATGTTGCGCATGTGGAAACTGTGATACCGGAAAGGAAAACAAGCAACTATATAAAGATGTAATAAAAGAATATAAGGCAAACGGTAAATAAAGAAATCCGGGAAAAATAAAAATAAGAATAATAATAAAAATAGGAGAATATAATATGAAAACAATCCAATTGACAAAATCAGAGTTCTTGAATAAAGTGGCTAATTATGAAGCTAATCCATCGGAATGGAAATTCCTGGGAGACAAACCTGCTTTGATTGATTTCTATGCTACATGGTGCGGACCTTGTAAAATGCTGGCTCCCGTCCTTGACGAGCTTGCTGAAGAGTATGACGGAAAAGTTGATATCTACAAGGTAAATGTTGACCAGGAAGAAGAATTGGCATCAGTTTTCGGCATCAGAAGCGTACCAAGCCTGTTGTTCATTCCTATGAGCGGAACTCCTCAGATGGCGCAGGGCGCAATGCCAAAACATAGTCTGAAAGAAGCTATAAATAATGTATTATTATCAGGAAAGTAACTATTTATTCTTAAAACTAAGCCTTAGTTTTTATAAACTAAGTTTGAGTTTGCAAAAACTAAAGCTTGATTTATAAAAACTAAGGCTCAGTTTTAAATTAAGGAAGTATATTTTTGAATATTAATTAATATCCGCTTGCAACAAGCAAGTTGTATCCGGCAGTCCTTCAGAACTTGCAGTCAGACGAATATTGCCACTCTTTCCATTATTCTGAAGAACAACAAGGCATTTTCCGTAGAAAGCTTTACGCTTATTGTCCTTGAATCGTTCCATTGACGTCTGACATCCATTGTCAACACCGGCAATGAAAGCTGGTCCTTCAACATTGAAGTGAACAAGATTATCTGCCCAAGGGCATAAGTTTCCGTCTTTATCGACAATCTCAACTGTCACGAAACTCAAATCATATCCATCAGCACTGATATTCTTGCGGTCAGCCACAAGACGGATTTTTGCAGGTTCGCCGGCAGTGTTGATTTGTTTCTTACGGACAATTTTACCGGATTTGCGAGCCACCACTTCAACTGTTCCAGGCTGATATTTCACACGCCATGCTGCATGATATTTGTCACCGCCTTTTTTGCGTACGCCCTGAGATTTACCGTTAACAAATAACTCAACCTCATCAGCATTATTATAGTATGCCCACATATCTATGCTCTGCCCTTCTTTCCAATTCCAGTGCGGGAACAGATGGAGAACGTCCTTGTCTGTCCATTCGGACTGATACATATAATATACATCCTTAGGAAATCCGGCAAGGTCAATAACTCCGAAATATGAACTTCGTGCCGGCCATCCGTAAGGTGTAGGTTCGCCGATATAATCAAACCCAGTCCATATATACTGACCACTTATAAACGTATTGTTTTTCACAAGATGCCATGTACCTTCGTGATGATTTCCCCATGGAACATGACAATTGTCGTATGACGAGCATGAAAGTGATTCATCATAAAAAGGCTTGTCCCAACGGTCTGGCCAGATATACATCTTGTCGGACGGCATACGATAGTAACCGCGCGTCATAAGTCCGGAAACACTTTCCGTTACAAGGAATGGTTTACCCGGGAATTTTTCCGGCACATCCTTAAACCAAGAATCATGATAGTTATATCCAATAATATCAAGAGCTCCTGAGCGGAAAAGATGATTATTCGGGTTCGGCTCATTGCATCCGGATGTAACAGGGCGTGTAGGGTCAAGTTTCTTGACCATTCCGGCAAGCTTAGCACACAGCAGAGAATTCACGCTCATCTTTCCTTCTTCACTTGCAAGCTGCTTGGCGTCATGACCAAAGTTCAGGATAAGATTAGCTTCTTCAAGTGAAAGAGTGTCAGCATCTGCATGCGACCATTGTTCGAGGACTTCATTTCCTATGCTCCACATAAAAATGGACGGATGATTACGGTCGCGCTTTATCAAATCTGTAAGGTCACGCTCATGCCATTCGTCGAAATAGCGGGAATAGTCATGCGAAGTCTTTTTCTTTCTCCACATATCAAAAGCCTCGTCCATAACAATGAATCCCATTTTGTCGCACAGGTCGAGCAATTCAGGCGCAGGTGGATTATGAGAGCATCTTATACCGTTGCATCCCATTTCTTTCAATATCTCGAGCTGACGCTCCAAAGCTCTAGTGTTTACTGCAGCTCCGAGACATCCCAAATCGTGATGCATGCAAACTCCGTTGATTTTCATATGCTCGCCGTTAAGATAGAATCCGTTGGATACATCAAAACGGAATGTTCTTATACCAAATGGAGTGTGATAAACGTCAACAGTATCGTTGCCCGCCAATATACGGGATTCTATATCATACAAATAAGGATAGTCGATTGACCACAATGTAGGATTTTCAACTACAAGTTTCTGTTGCCATGTGGAATCTGACTCTGAAAGAATATTTACCGCAGATTCTGCAGAAGCTACTTCTTTTCCATCTTTTGATAATACGCGGGTAAGAAGACGGAAATCTTTTGACTTTCCGAAATCATTGCGTATTGTTGTAGATACGGATATGGTTGCCTTCGAAGAAGAAACATCTTCAGCAACAGCATATGTTCCCCACAAATCGAAATGAAGAGGGTTTACTTTTGTAAGCCATACGTGGCGATAAATTCCACATCCGGAATACCATCTGGAGTTTGGCTGTTCGCTGTTGTCAACTCTTACGGCAATTACATTCTTCTCGCCCCAAAGGATATGAGGAGTAAGGTCATAACGGAAAGAAATATAGCCATATGGACGTTTACCGAGAGATTTTCCGTTGATAAACACTTCAGAATTCATATAAACTCCGTCGAAGTCGATATAGAGTTTACGATTCTGATCCTGTTTGTGAACCTCAAACACCTTTCTGTACCAACCAATTCCTCCGGGTAGCGCTCCACCACCGGGACCTGAAGGATTGTCTTTACTGAAGTCTCCCTCAATAGCCCAGTCGTGAGGCAGGGAGAGTTTTCTCCAATCGGAATCATCAAACGAAGGAGATGCCGCATCCGTAACATCACCGAGATGGAATGTCCAGTCCCGGTCGAAATTTATCCGTTCGCGTCCTTCTTCTTTCCCACATCCGGAAAGAAGAAGAATCATAAGCAGACAGACGGAAATTCTAAGAAGTGATTTCGTCATAACATTTATAAATTTATTACTTGTTCGTTTCCGTCATAGTGAACGGTCACGCCTTTTGCCTCCAGGTTGAAAGGTTGAGGTTTGTCCTTGCTCACTGTGACAACCGTAAAGGTACGGTTTTCAAGCATTCCGTCAAATTTTCCGGTGCGTTTTCCTATTTTCAGAGTCTTAGATTCGTCATTATATTCAAACGGTATCTGTGCATATTTTCCTTTTTCGTAATTATAGTTCACACCTTCGTCTTCATAAAGAGTAAACGAACCGTCAGCGCCCTGATATACATAAAGAATTATGTTTTCAGGTTGTTTTTCGTCGGAATACTGCAAATCCGGACCAAACGGAATGATTGCTCCTTCCGGAACGAACAGAGGTATCTTTTCATACGGCGCATCAACAGTCTGTTTTCCTGAAGGAACAGCCTTGCCAGTGTAGAAATCAAACCATCCTGTTGTTTCCGGAAGATAAACTTCTCTTTCACGTGCCTGATATTCATATACAGGGCAAACCATGATTGAAGGGCCGAACATGAACTGGTCTCCGACATTGTTCACATTCGTATCTTTGCCATAGTCCATTACAAGAGGACGCATAATCGTATAATCGTTGAAATGAGTCATTCCCGCCATTGTATAAACGTATGGCATAAGGTTATATCTCAGCTTGTTGTAATATACGATTGATTTATATGCCGGATGTTTTTCTGGTGCAATATTCCATACTTCTCTCAACGGGAACTGACCGTGAGCTCTGAACAATGGAGCGAAAGCACCGAACTGATACCAGCGTGTGTTAAGCTCGCGCCATTCTTTATAGTCAGCTGTTTCAACCTTATTTTTATCCCATTGATTCTGACCATCAACATATCTGTTTTCCACACAGAATCCGCCAATATCCATTGTCCAATATGGAATTCCACTGACGGCAAAGTTCAATCCGGCTGAAATCTGGGCTTTCATATCTTCCCATCTTGTTCCGATATCGCCACTCCATGTAGCAGTTGAATATCTCTGCAAACCAGCAAAACCTGAACGTGTAAGCAGGAACACACGTTTGTTGTCATCAACGCTGCGCTGTCCGTCATAAATAGCTTCAGCATTCATAAGAGCATATGCATTGAAATATTCTGTTGACGAACCGAGCGCTGTCGGGCCGCAAAGTGCTTTTCTGTAATCCATATCAGTACAGTCACGCACATTAGGTTCGCTGGCATCCATCCACCATGCATCTATTCCAAGAGGATAAAGATGTTCGTACATCTGATTCCAGAATAATTTACGGGCATCAGCACTGTATGCATCATAGAAAGAACCCACATAACCAGGGCCAACCCAGTCGCGAATGCTGTCTTTGATTGCCTGCTGATACATCCATCCGTTCTTGTCGAATTCCTTGTAATGCTCTGTATTCATATAGAACTTAGGCCATACAGAAATCATATAATGAGCATTCATAGCATGGATTGAGTCTATCATAGCTTTAGGGTCCGGGAAACGAGTAGGGTCAAACTCATGACTTCCCCACTGGTCTTCTTTCCAATAGAACCAGTCCTGTACGATATTGTCAATTGGGATGCGACGTTCACGGAATTCATTCATAACATCCAGAATCTGCTCCTGAGACTGATATTTCTCACGGCTTTGCCAGAATCCCATCGCCCATTTTGGCATTACCTGAGCTTTTCCGGTAAGAGTTCTGTAACCACTGATTACCTCATCCATATTTTCACCGGCAACGAAGTAATAGTCAAGCTGCTTGCTCATTTCGCTCCACCATGATTGCTGTCCCTGTTCTTCAGCAGGAACCGGAGCCAAGGCACGCAAGCCGCAATAGGAAACGCCGCCATCCGGTTTCCAATCAATTTTGAGAGGAACTCTTTTACCTGCTTCCAGGTTTACAGAGAATTTATAGCTGTTCGGGTTCCATGCTGTGCGCCAGCGTTCAGGAACAACTAGTTTTCCATCAATATAAACTTTTGTATAACCTGCATAGTAAAGGATGAATTTGTATTCACCGCTTTCCGATGGTTCTATTTCACCTTCGTATGTGACATGCGAACCCATCAAAGGGAAATTCTCCGGGAAATTCTTTATTGTTTTAAGATTTTCGAAATATATAGAATCTTCGCTTCTGACCAAAGGATTTCCGTTTGCCGGCACATATGTTCCTGTCAGACTTCCTTCTTTACCTTCTTTGTCATATAATTTGAACAATCTGTTCAGCTGGGAATAGTCATTAGGATTACCGAAGCGGCACAATGAATAGCTGTCGAGCAAAATTCCGTAATTCTTATTGGAAACAATGAAAGGAACAGAAACTTTGGTATTATACTGAAACAACTCTTCATTTTTTCCTTTGTAGTTGAATTCGTCTGCCTGATGCTGTCCAAGGCCATAGAAAGCTTCATCATCCGGAGATTCAAATACCTGACGGATTGAATATCCTTTTGTTCCTTCAACTTCAATTGGGGTGAAAGTTCTTCCTCCACCATGTTCTTCCTCAAGAATCACGTTTCCATTCTTATCAAAGAATTTTATTTCACCTGTGTTTTTTGAGAGAGTTGCTATGATTTCAGAAGTTTTTAAAGATACACTCTTGTCTGTCTCTTCTATTGTATATTCAACTTTTCTGTCCTGAGGAATTACGACCAGACTTTTTTCTGAAGAGAATTGCTTATCCGGAGTTGCAGAAACATGAATAAGCTTTTCGCCCAAAACTTCAAGGCGTACTTTCTGAACTGGAGTAGAATCGGTAGCAGGAACATTAACAACTATACCATTTCCGATGTTTTCGACGTTCGATGACGAACATGAGGCTAACAATAAACTTGCCAACAAATAAAAATGTGAGTTCTTCATTCTTTTATATTATATGATTAAAATTATCGCATTGGAAACAGTGCAAAATTATTATGCAATAATTCAAAACTTCATATAAAATGTTAAAGAACAAACGCTTATTTGTTCCAAAGCATAGTATATTTTGATAAATAAATAGGTATGATTTGTTAACCTACATGTTACTACAAATAAAAATACGGAGATAGGAATAGTCTATAAATAAAAGACTTAACCTTCTATCTCCGTATAATATAATTTTCTTATTTTGTAAGAAGTCTGAAACGGTGCCACAGCAAAAGTCCCAGAGTTGTCAAACTCACAGGAAAACCGCACCACACACCCACAGAGCCCCAGTTCAGCACAAAACCACAAATATATCCGATAGGTAATGCTAGACATATATGACAGAAGAAAGCTGCTCGAGCCATATATTTAACATCAGTCAAACCTCTAAGAGCATTTGCAAAAACTATCTGAAGTCCGTCACCAAACTGATAAAGAATAACGAACCAGCAATATAGGGCAACAAGGTCCACTACTGCTTTTTCACTAGTGAACAAATAGCCAATTTGTGTTCTGAAAATAAGTAAGAATATAATAAATACTATAGCACTGCTCATTATTATATTCAATCCGGCTTTTGCAGCCTCACGGATGTCGCTCTTACTTCCCTTCCCGTTGAATCCGCTTACACGGATAGTAACGGCAGCTCCAACACCATAATAAAGCATAAATCCCAAAGTAGTTATTACTCCTGCAATCTGATAAGCAGCAAGAGCATTACTTCCAATCCAACCTATCATTATCACACTGAGGCTGAAAGAACCTGTTTCAACTCCCATCTGGAATCCAACCGGCAGCCCGAGTCTGCAAAGATGAGAAATAGAATTTCTGTTGATTTTGGACTGTTTGAAACCTTCCCAGTAATTGCGATATTTTGCTTTGCAGGTAAATAGCCAAACGAATGCCAGCAATGTTATTATTCGGCTCGCCAGAGTTGATATACCGGCACCGGTCAATCCCATTTCCGGAGCTCCGAAATTTCCATATATCAATATGTAATTTCCAAAAATGTTCAGCACATTAGCGCTCAGCATTATGCACATTGGTGTGACGGTATCGGTTGTTCCGTCGCTGAACTGCTTGAAAGAGTTGAACAACATTGTGAAAATCACAGAAACCAACTGAAGACAATAATAAGGAATTATATACGGATACAATTCCTTAGGCTGATTGAGATAGTCGATGTTCAGAAGAAGCAAAAACATGAACATACTCAACAAAATGCCCACAATCAAATTTATAAAAAGGCTGTTTTTCAACACTCCTCCTATCTCAGAGAACTTCTTCTGTGTGAAAAGTCCACCTATTATCGGAGTAAGTCCATAGGAAAAACCCATTCCGAAAATAAAAGCCAAATTGAAGAAATTGTTCACAAACGAGGCTGCTGCCAGCTCCTGTGTGCTATGGTGACCCACCATTATATTGTCGGCAAAGCCAACAATAATTATTCCTAGCTGACCAAGCATGATTGGCACTCCAAGACGAATAGTTTCTTTGTAGTGACTCATGTATGTATTATATTATTCAAGTTTCGCAAGTTGCTCAACATAAAGGCCAGCAAGGCTTCAGAGACAAGTTGACAAGGTCAAAACAACTGTAACTTTACAATTTATCATCTGAAAACCTTGTTAACTTGTCTCCTTGTTAACTTGTTATCTGTAAGTTGAGCCTGCGAAACTTAAGTTATTTATTCCTGCGCCAACACTTCAACTGATATAATTGAAATGTTTTCTGTCGGACGATCTTGTCTGTTAGTTTTTGATTTCTCTATTTTCTCAACAACTTCCATTCCATCAACAACCTCACCATACACAGTGTATTGATTGTCTAGGAAAGGAACGCCACCTACTGTTTTGTAGATTTCTTTCTGTTCCTCTGTAAGTTTTGCTTCATCCTTACGTTTTTCAGCTTCAAGTTCTGTCTTGCCAATCAAGGTGTCACGCAAAATTGCCAATTCAGCTTTGTCTCCGGAACGATACAATTCCATAATCTTAGACTTATTTTCTGCCTGCAAACGAGCAAAAATGGATTGTTTCAGACGATTCTCCAATTGTTTTTCCATCTGCTTCAATTCACTGTCACTATATTTCTTTCCTGTCACGATATAGAACTGTGAAGCTGAAGATGCCTTTTCAGGATTCACCTCATCCCCTGTACGTGCAGCACACAAAGCTCCTTTCTTATGGAAATATTTAGGATAAACAAACTCAGCCGGCACAGTGTAACCAAGATCTCCGGCTCCAAGTTGTTTGTTCATAGGTGCATCTTTTGATGTCACATCACCACCCTGAACCATAAATTCCTTTATCACTCTATGAAATAAAAGTCCGTTATAAGTTCCGTCATTAACTAATTTAAGAAAATTGTCACGATGTTTTGGAGTTTCATTATATAACTTCAATGTTATATCTCCAAGAGTTGTATGCATAACAACTTTTGTTTCAGATAAATTTGTCATGATAGTTTTTTTAGATTAATATATTAGGAAACAAGTTGACAAGTCTATGAGGGAAAAATACTTGTCAACTCATCTCTGAGGCTTTGTCAACAGAATCACTTCTTGACTATCTTCATCGATTTAATTTTAATATTCTTAAGCGGACGGTCATCCTCATTAGTCTCAACCAACTGAATTTTCATGACAGTTTTCATTCCACTTATCACTTCGCCAAAAATAGTATACTTACCGTCAAGATGAGGAGCACCGCCTTCAAGCATATAAGCCTGTTTCTGTTCCGGAGTGAGGGTTATATTCTTCTCCTTTTCCATCTTTTCCAATTCCATTTCGGTAAAAAATTTACCTGTAACAATATAGAACTGTGTTGCAGATGATGCTCGTTCAGGGTTCACGTCATCGCCAGTACGTGCAGCACAAAGCATTCCCGCTTTATGAAAATATTTAGGATAAACTATTTCCGCTGGTATAGTATAATCCAAATCACCATCTCCCAGATGTTTATCCATTGGGGCATCCTTTGAATTAACATCGCCAGCCTGAATCATAAACTGTTTTATAACGCGATGAAAGAGCAAACCGTCATAAAGTTTTTCGTTAACATTCTTAATGAAATTATCACGATGTTTGGGCGTATCATTAAACAATTTAACTTTAACTTTACCCATATCGGTATCAATCAAAACAATAGTTTCTGCTTCCTGTGCTCTCAAATCAGACGCCAAAGCAAAAATCATCACAAAAGAGATGAGCAATGAGGAAAAAATATATTTCATATTACAGATAATTAATTTGTTTTTCATTCGACAAAAATACATAAAACTCTTCGATTTATAAGCAGGTAAAATAAAAAAGTGAAGCATTCAGCTTTATAAATGAATACAATATAAAACAAGGCCGTATATATCCGGAAGTAAATCCAAATATATACGGCCCCAATACAATTTAGGTCCGACCCTAAATTACAATATATACGAATCTATTTTTGTGATTCTCTCTTTCAGATTTTACCCTAGCAAATCTTTCAATTTACCTTCAGACTGCAAACGGATAATCAATTCTCCGAACAATGTATTTGCCCAGGCAAACCATGAACGTGTGAACTTCTTAGGATCATCCTTATGGAATGATTCATGCATAAATCCAGTATCAGCGTCTGTATCGCGAAGTATCTCAATACATGTTCTGATTTCTTTTTCATCCTGTGAAGTATGCGCACGCATAACAATACTCATAGGCCATACAAAGTCAAAACCGATATGAGGACCGCCAATTCCCTCGCCTGCTTTTCCTTTGAAGAAATATGGATTAGAAGTACTCAACACAAAATTACGTGTATTTTGATAAATCGGATCATTAACATCAATACAACCAAGGAACGGCAAAGCAAGAAGGCTAGGCACGTTAGCATCATCCATCAAGTTTACGCTACCGAAACCATCTACTTCGAATGCATAAATCTTACCGAATTTTGGATGCTCTACGATTGCATATTTCTTAATTGCAGCCTCAACTTCTTTTGCCAAAGCTTCACATTTCTCAGCCAATGCAGAATTATTCTTTATTGTTCTCAACATTTCAGAAGCCTGACGAAGAGATGTCACAGCAAAGAAGTTTGAAGGAATAAGGAATCCGAACAATGAAGCATCATCAGACGGACGGAATGAGGAAACAATCAATCCAACAGGATTAACAGGACTTCCATATCCGTCATTGAGCAATGTATCTCCCTGACGGTTGGTTGTACGTGTAAATTTATAAGGACCAAGACCGTCTTTACGCTGCTGCTCGATAAAAGTAGAATATATTGTTTCAATTGCTTTCACCCATTTATCGTCAAACGGAGTTGTATCTCCTGTTTCTTTCCAATAATGATAAGCCAGACGAATAGGATAACAAAGTGAATCAATTTCCCATTTACGTTCATGAAGTTCTTTTTTCATGTCAGTATGGTCGCTTTCCCACTCACTGCCAGTCGGACCTTCATTAAAGCCGTTTGCATATGGGTCGATAAGAATACAGTCTGTCTGACGGCGGATAACACCTTCAAGCATTGTCTGCAATTTCTTATCTTCTTTAGCCAAAACTACATATGGATAAACCTGAGCAGAAGAATCGCGCAGCCACATTGCGTGGATATCACCTGTAATAACAAATGTATCAGGTTTTCCGTCTTTCATCTTATGCTCACATGTTGTATCCAATGTGTTAGGATAACAGTTTTCAAACATCCAGGCAAGTTTCTGGTCTTTGATACGTGATTTCACTGCAGCTATTTTCTTTTCTACTGCTTCAGAAGTGAATTTACGTGCAGAAAGAGCCGGACGTTTACATTTAAAATTGGTTGCACTTTGTGTTTCAGCAAAGAAATTTGCGGTAGTAGTCTTGTCGATTGAAGTTACTGTTGCATACAAATCTTTTCCGGCAAGCAAACCTGCAACAGAAGCTGCTCCCGTTCTTAAGAAATTACGTCGTGTTGTCATGGAATAATTTTTAAATAATCTATATTTCGATGCAAATATACTATTTTCCTATAAACCTTATAAAAAAGTTAGGCTTTCAACTCACAATAACAGAGAAGAAAGCCTAATAATTCTTTCAAAAAACACTCTTTTTCACAAAGAGTTAACCTAAATAAGATTTCAAAAGCTTGCTACGAGTACCTTGTCTTAATCTTCTGATTGCTTTTTCCTTGATCTGGCGGACGCGCTCACGTGTGAGTCCGAATTTGTCGCCAATCTCTTCCAATGTCATCTCCTGACAGCCAATACCGAAAAACATTTTGATAATTTCGCATTCTCTTTCGGTCAGTGTAGCAAGTGCTCTATCAATTTCCTTCGCCAATGATTCGTTCATTAACGATCGGTCAGCAATTGGAGCATCATCGTTCACAAGCACATCCAGCAAACTGTTGTCTTCGCCTTCAACAAAAGGAGCATCAACTGAGATATGACGTCCTGAAACTTTCAAAGTATCGGAAATCTTATCTACAGGGATTTCCAATTCATCTGCCAATTCCTCTGGAGACGGACGACGTTCGTTTTCCTGCTCAAATTTAGAGAACGCCTTACTGATTTTGTTAAGCGAACCTACCTGATTCAAAGGCAAGCGAACAATACGAGACTGCTCTGCCAAAGCTTGCAGGATTGACTGACGAATCCACCATACAGCATAGGAAATAAACTTAAAACCACGAGTTTCATCAAACTTCTCAGCAGCTTTAATCAGACCTAAGTTTCCTTCGTTAATCAAGTCAGGCAAACTTAATCCCTGATTCTGATACTGTTTAGCCACAGATACTACGAAACGCAAGTTGGCTCTTGTCAACTTCTCTAACGCTCTACGGTCACCTCTTTTGATGGCCTGTGCCAATTCAACTTCCTCTTCTACAGTAATAAGATCTTCACGACCGATTTCCTGAAGATACTTATCCAAAGAAGCGCTTTCGCGATTGGTAATGGACTTAGTTATCTTTAATTGTCTCATCCAACGATTTTATTGAAAAATATAGGTTGCAAAATTAACTATTTTCTGATAAAGAGAACAAGCTGAACAGAATATATGTTCAGCTTGTTCTAATCTTTTAACAAAAATTTAGTCTAAATCTACAAATGATATAACTACAACTTAAAAACCATCACAATATTAAGTCGAATTATAACAGTTTAAAATATTTCATAAGTTTCGCAAGTTGCTCAACTTGCAAGTTAACACTTGGAAAAACTCTTGTCAACTTGTTTTATCTTCTCAACAGAAAGTTAAGATTGCGAAACTTGAATAATATTTATTCTGCCAAATCAATTGCATAATATTTAGTTCGTCCGTTAGGGTAAAAACCTTTGATAAATAAGCCCTGATCTTCAGAACGTCCTTGCAAAGCATTTTCAACTATCTTTTCGAAATCTTCAGGAGTCTTTATTCTCTGATTATTTACAACCATAATTATAAAGCCTTTCTTGATTCCTGCATCTTTCAATTTTCCGCTTGTAAGTCCTGTAACCTCAATACCATAGCTTACACCTAGTTCACGTTTTTCCTTATCTGACAATGCTTTGAAAGCTGCACCCATCATTTCTGTACCATCTGTCTTTTCTACAACTTTAGTACTTCCCTGTGCATTTTTCAACTCAACAGTGAAAACTTTTTCTGTTCCTTTTCTGTTGACTTTAACCTGAACTTTATCACCAGGACGATATTTACTAATCTGTTCCTGAAGGGCATTTGCATTTTTAACTTTGACATCATTTATCGCGATAATAACATCGCCTCTTTCCAAACCAGCTTCCTTAGCAGAACTGCGTTCAGCAAAATCACTTACACATGCACCTTCTGAGACTTTAACCATTTCCTTAAGCTCTTTTATATCTTTTTCCAAGTCTTCAGGAAGGTTCGGATAACTTAGCATATCATCCAAATCACCAACGCTACGCATCATAACCCCCAGTACAGCTCTCTGAACTGTTCCATACTGCTTCAAGTCGTTTGCTACTTTTCCTGCGATACTGATTGGAACTGCAAATGAATATCCTGCAAAGTTTCCTGTTTCAGAATAAATAGCAGTATTGATACCAACCAGTTCACCTTTAGTATTCACCAATGCTCCACCACTGTTCCCCGGATTCACAGCAGCATCTGTCTGAATAAATGATTCAATTTTAGTTTTATCACCACCAACAGAAATACCACGGCCTTTAGCACTAACAATACCAGCAGTTACTGTTGAAGTAAGATTAAATGGGTTACCTACAGCTAAAACCCACTCTCCAACTTTCAGTTTTTCAGAATTTCCGAAAGGTATTGTCGGAAGATTCTCTGCTTCAATCTTAATCAAAGCTATATCTGTTGAAGGGTCTGTTCCTATAAGTTTAGCAGCAAATTTACGGTTATCATTCAATGTTACTTCAAGTTCATCTGCTCCTTCAACCACATGATTATTTGTTATAATGTATCCGTCTGTTGAAATTATAACACCGGAACCAGAACCAACTTTTGGCTGAGGTGTAGGACGCTGGAAATTTCCACGACCGCCGAAACCAAAGAAATATTCAAAAGGATCAAAATAACCTTCACCACCAGATGATGAACGAGCATTTGTTGTTGCCTTAATATGAACTACACCATGAACAGCACTCTCTGCTGCCATAGTAAAGTCTGTATTTTCTGCTGCAACAGCTGAATAACCAACCGTACGAACCGGTTGCTTAAATGTATTTTCAAACTCACCTGTACTTACGACCTCAGTATTTTTCTGTTGCATCAAATAAGAACTAGTTCCTATTGCTGCACCTGAACTGATTGCAGCCACAACTACAACCATTGCTACATTTTTCCAAATTCGTTTCATACTTTATTTGTTTTTAAAATGTTTTCTATCAAAAATTCTTGTTTTATCTTTTCACACCGGCAAATTAATATCAAAATCTACTGATTTAACTATTTTCCAACTCATTTTTTATCACTTTTAACGGCACTATAAATATGCTTAACCGCACTTAACAGTACTTGGCTATGCAAAGTACCTTTTTAACAGTCTGCCAAACCAAATATGATGAATAAGGAATAACAATAAAAAATAGCTTTACAGATAATATATAAGATAAAAAACTCTTTACTTTGCACTGTCTAAACGCAAAACAAAAATACATTATGCTCACTTTCCTAAAAAATTGGACACTGCCTATAGCCATGTTATTTGGTACGTTTGTATATCTAATATTTGCAAACACTGTATGTCTTAATCCTATAAAACCTGCAGTCTATAAAGTAATAGAATATGCAACACCTTTTCTTATTTTTGCACAATTGCTACTTACATTCTGTAAAGTAAACCCCAAAGGATTAATACCTACAAAATGGCATTTATGGCTGCTGATATTCCAGCTACTGACATGTTTGATTGTTGCTGCTGCAATAATTGTACTGCCAGTCAGTCAATCTTTGAGATATATTCTTGAAGGTGCAATGGTTTGTCTGATTTGCCCAACAGCTACAGCTGCCGCTGTAATTACAGGTAAATTAGGAGGAAATGTATCAGGACTTACCACATATACTCTACTATCAAATATTTTAGCTGCTATTATTGTCCCATTGGTATTTCCTTTGATGGAAACACACAACGATATGGAATTCATTACAGCATTCCTACGTATATTAAGTAAAGTATTCCCATTATTACTTCTTCCTTTTATAATGGCAATATTATTACGAATACTTGTTCCTAAAGCCCATAAATGGTTATTTGAACATTCTGGAATAGCATTCTATCTTTGGGGAATAGCATTGGCAATTGTCAGTGGTCAGACTGTGCGTTCTCTGTTAAATGCCGATGCATCTATTTCTGCAGAAATAGGTTTATGCCTTGCCGGATTAATAACATGCTGCATCCAGTTTTATATAGGTAAAAGAATTGGTACTGCATATGGAGACCGCATCAGTGCTGGACAAGCACTTGGACAGAAGAACACAGTCCTTGCCATATGGATGGCATATACATATCTTAATCCACTCTCTTCTGTTGCTCCGGGAAGCTATGTATTATGGCAAAACACTTTCAACAGTTGGCAGCTTTGGAAAAAAAGGAAGGCAGAAAAAAGCCAATCATAATTGTAACAGATTTGTAAAACAATCGTATTATAAGCGTAATTCAGACACCATACTTTTGCAGGCGAAAAATGAATTACAGCTTATATATGAAATCATTATTATTTCCGTTTATTATTACAACATTATATGCCGGAGCTATAAATGCAGCGACATTTAAAGGAAAAGTTAAAGACGCAAAAACAGGAGAAGAATTAATAGGAGCTACAATTTTTGTCAAAGAAGATCCAACTATTGGCTCTGTAACAGGATTAGATGGTTCTTTCATTTTAAATAAAATTCCAAACAACAAAAAAGTGACTCTTGTTTGTAGTTACTTGAGTTATCATACAATTGAAAAAGTAGTAAATACACAAACAACAGAAGATATTCTTTTTAATCTGGAAGCTGAGTCACAAAATATTGGTGAAGTAACAATTATTGCACATAACCCAGGAAAAACAGAAGCCGGTGCACGTGGCATTGAAAAACAATCAATGAATGTTGTAAACGTAATGAGTGCCAAAGCCATTGAACTTTCACCAGATATAACAGTTGCAAATGTTATACAACGTATGTCAGGTGTTACTATTGAGAGAAACAGTAGTGGCGAAGGACAATATGCTATACTTCGCGGTATGGATAAACGTTACAACTATACATTAATAAACGGAGTAAAAATACCTAGCCCTGACAATAAAAACAGATTTGTGCCATTGGATATTTTCCCTTCAGAAATGCTGGACAGACTTGAGGTTTCAAAATCTCTTACAGCAAATATGGAAGGAGACGGTATCGGTGGTGCTGTGAATCTTATAATGAAAGATGCTCCATCCGAAAGACAAATCACTGCAAACCTTTCAACTGGATACAACTCAATGTATTTCGGTAGAGATTTCCAGTCTTTCAACAAAGGTGGCATTACCAAACAATCACCTTATGAGGCTCAAGGCAAACCGGAAGACTACAAGGTAAGTTCCAAAGATTTCAGTAATTCAAATATGAAAATGAAATGGAACGCTCCTCTTCCAGATTTGACAGCCGGAGTTTCATATGGTGACAGATTCTTTGACGACAAACTTGGTGTGATGATAGCAGGAAGCTACATGAATACTTACAGAGGTAAAGAAAGTATGCTCTACTATCAGCCGGGAACTTCACACAACGGTATCGAATACCGTAACTATTCTTCACAACAGACAAGAAGCGGTGCACACGTAAAGCTGGATTACCATTTAAACGAAAAGAATAAATTCACATGGTATAACGGATATATGGATATGCAGGAAGCAGAAGTCAGAGACGGAGAAGATGACAAAGAGCGTTCTGTCAGAATGAAATGGAATCATCAGTATATCATTAACTCCACATTAAAAGGCGAGCATCACTTTTTGAGCAACAACGCCTTGAAATTAAACTGGTCTGCTGTTATATCTAAAGCATACAACGAAACTCCGGACAATACCGAAATCTTCATGCAGGGTTCACACATACAAACATCAAACGCTGCAACCAGAAGATGGGAACATAACTCCGACAAAGACAAAGCCGCTTACGTTGATTTATCTTACAAGCACAATATCGACAGCCAGTCTTTTTGGGATTTCTCCGTCGGTGGTATGTTCAGAGATAAGAAAAGAGACAGCTTTTTCAACGAATATACTTTTGATTCTGCCACAGGTACAAAAGACCCTCAATATTTAGGTGAAGACTGGAACAACTTTGACGAAATTCTTCTAGAACCTCGTCCGTACGGAAATATTGGCGACCCGTTGAATTATGACGCAACCGAACAGATTGGTGCTGGATATGGTATGGTTAAATATACTTCCGGTAAATGGGAATTGACTGCCGGTGTCCGTGTGGAACATACAAACCAAGGATATGTACTGAAATTTGCCCGCGATGTTGACCCTGAAGGCAAACAGATATATACAGACATTCTCCCAAGTTTCCATGCAAAAAGAGAAATTCATAAGAATGCCAACGTAAGATTCTCTTATGCTCGTTCAATAAACAGACCTAGCTTTTTCGAAATTGTTCCTTACAGCATAATCAATGAAGACTACAAGGAGAAAGGTAATCCTGATCTGAAGCATACAGTAGCCGACAATATTGATTTGAGATATGAATTTTTTCCTAAAACATCTGAACAAATCATGGTTGGTCTGTTCTATAAAAGATTGATTAACCCTATTGAATACGGATTGCTGAACGAAGGCCAGGACACTTACTATAAACCTATGAACTTCGGTAACGCAAACAACCTTGGTGTTGAAGTTGACGTTCTTAAATATTTCAACTGGTTTGGTATAAAAGCCAATTATACTTATACACATTCCAGAATTACAACTGACAAGAGACTTATGGATGGTTCAGAAGTAACATCATGCAAACAAAGCAGACCTTTGTTCGGTCAGGCAGCTCACGTTGCAAATCTGTCTCTCTTGTTCAAGGAAAGCAAATATAAATGGGAAGGTCAGATTGCAATGAGTTACACAGGCAAACGCTTAAGCGACATTTCCAACTGGTTTGATGATGATATTTGGGAAGCTGGATATGCGCAACTTGATGCTTCGCTTGAAAAGAGTTTCAAAAACGGTATAAGCATTTATGCAAAAGCATCCAACCTTCTTGACACTCCCCTATTACGTTTTATACAAAAAGGTCCGCATACTGAAAATGTAAATTACGACAGATACAACGGAAACGTAATTGAAAGAAAAGAATGGCACGGACAGTCCATCATGTTAGGTATAAGATATAAATTGTAGTTGACAAGGTTTCAGAGACAAGTTGACAAGGCAAAACAGATTGGATTTGAATTCTATTTTGAAATAAAATATTGAATAAACTATAAAACTATTTTTCATCATGAAATTTAATTATTATCTAATCAGCGCAGCTATTGCTTCAATGACATTGGCTGCTTGCAGTAACGACGATTTATTGGATGACAACAATCAGAACAATCAGGAACCGGATGAACAGCCTTCAGTTGAATCTGTAGAAGGCGAAGTATCCGGAACTTGGGAAGCTAATTCTGTTATTAATGTATCAGGACACATTGTTGTTCCGGAAGGTGAATCTCTGACAATCGAAGAAGGTGTTCAGATTATTTTTGACGATAAAGGAGTTGGAACAAACCATACACCAATTGAATTTACTGTTGACGGAAATCTTTACTGCGAAGGTACAGCAGAAAATCCTGTATTATTCTCAGTAGCAGAAGAAGACAGAACAAGCGATAACATTTTCAAAGGTCTTTGGGGCGGTATTGTAGCATCTGAGAAATGTGCTGAAATGGTTATCGACCATGCAATTATCGAATATACTGGAGGACAGGTTATCGAAGGTTCACCTGCTGCAACTAACGGAATCTACACTGCTGGTGATGATGCTTATCCTCAGATTACAACAAACAACATCAATGGTAAATACATTATTACAAACTCTATTATCAGAAATGGATGGTCTGACGGTATATATATGATGGGCGGCCAGGCAATCATCGCAAACAATACTTTCGCGGCAAACGGATATGACGGTGCAGAAGCTGTCAATGTTAAAGCCGGATGCCAGGTTGATATTGCCGGAAACATCATGTTCAGCCCTAACACTAACGGATTGAAATTGTCAAGTTCAGGTCAGAGCGAAAACAGAAAACAGGCTAAAATACAAGCTTACAACAATACTATCATCAATTCTGGATGGAGAAGAGACGGAGAAAAAGGTGGTTGCGTTTATGTTGAAAAGAATGCATTGGCAAACGTATTCAACAACCTTATTGTAAATGCAAAATTCCGTGCCATGACTCCAAGCTTCGACATACCAAACGACCCGGAAGAAGGTTACGACAACAAATCTGTTATCGACTACAACTTCTATGCTTCAGGTAGCCAGAAGAGTGATATTATCTTTACAGAAGAAAGTGGTGTTGCTTATGCTTGGGAAGGATACAATTTCGAACACGAAGATTACAACCAGGGTGTAGTTGACGCAAACAGTGTAATAGCTACAGAAAAAGATTTGAAAGACCCTATGTTTGTAAATTACGATGTAAACGGAGTTGGTCTTACTGAATATGTATATGATTCAAGCTGGGATTTCCATTTAAAATCAGGTTCTCCTGCATTGAATGGCGCATACAGTGGAACTGAAGCTTTCGCTACTCCTCTATTCGTTAACGGACTGACTGTAAACGGTAAGACTTATAATTCTCCTACAGTTCAGAGCTACTACGGAGCTTACGGCGAATAATATATAACAATTTTACTTGATTGAAACACAATGAACCGACGCACATATCTACAAGCAATATCTGCTTTGTTTGCAACTGCCACACTTGGCAGTTGCACCACAAGCAGCAACAAAGAAGAAAAGGCTATTAATAGAGCAGAAAAAGCTGATACACTTTACAATAATAGCACAAACATCAGCAAGCTTCCTCAGATTCCGGAAGACAATCTTAATTTTTATCTTGTAAGTGACCTTGGAAGAAACGGCTACTACAAACAGAAAAACGTAGCTGAAACAATGGGTAACATTGCAGAAAAAATAGATATCGAATTCATCATTGCCGCTGGCGATACACATCATTTCAACGGCGTGGCTAGCACTCAAGATCCATTATGGATGACAAACTATGAGTTAGTTTACAGTCATCCGGAACTAATGTTCGACTGGTTTGCCATAAATGGCAACCATGAATATAGAGGTAATACTCAAGCTGTTCAGGATTATAGTAAAATAAGCAGAAGATGGATTGCCCCGGCAAGATATTACAGCAAATTGTTTGAAGCCGGAGAAAATGAATCTCTTGAAATTTTCTTCATCGACACAACTCCGCTAATCAGCAAATACAGAGAAAAAACAGAAAAATATGCTGATGCTGCAAAACAAAGCAAAGAGCAGCAAATTCAATGGCTTGAAAAATCACTAAGTGCATCAAAAGCTAAATGGAAACTAGTGGTTGGTCACCATCCTTTGTATGCATTCACTCAGAAATCAGATACTGAACGCCAGGATATGAGAGATGCAATAGAAAGCATTCTTGAAAAGTATAATGTCGACATGTATCTATGCGGACATATACACAACTTCCAGCATATAAAACCGGCAGGAAGCAAGGTTGAATATCTTGTTAACTCTTCCGGATCTCTTGCCAGAAAAGTTGAATCTATCGATGGAACTCAGTATTGCAGTGACAAAGAAGGCTTCACACTGTTTTCTGTCAACGACAACGAATTGTCTTTCTATTTGATGGATAGCGAAGGTAACAGCATATATCAATATGCTATAAAAAAATAAACCTTGGGAGTTATAGGGAGTTATTGTAATTAAAAGCCAATATTATTGACAAGACCTATGGGCTTTTAATATATTTGCTATGCATAGTGCATAACATTAACTCCATATAACTCCTTCTTTTTAGATATAATTTAACAAGAAAACAAGGTTATAATGTTTCAGTCCAATATTTACTGGAGAAAAACTTTTTCCATATATTATGAAAATATTTTTTCATCTAGGTGAAATTTTTGTTCCATATATTATGAAAAAAGTTTTCCAGCCCACAAAAATTTCCTGAAAATATAATACACTAATTAATAATACTTTAACTAAATACAAAATCTTCAGTAAGTATTCGATATTAATTTTATATTTAAAGTTTGACTGAAGGTTTGTTTTTACAAAATATCTACAATGTAATCTTCACACAATTGTAACCCCATATAAATACTTTTATAATATCAACTCATTAGTTTTGCAGTGTACAAAAGAAAAGACGTTATTTCATAACAAAAATACACGAGGAAGTGAGGCTGTTTACATTAACCTTGAAGCGCTACAAGATTAGCCTAAACGGCCCTTCCTCTCTAGGAAATTGAAAAGGAATTGTGCAAATTTCGACACAGGACAGATAGAAAAAGAATCATATTCTCTCTATTTGTCCTGTTTTTTTATTATCAATCAACCCTTTACAAGATGTAACAAATATGTAATAATTTATAAACACTTTTATAATATTAAGAATATTACTTTGCACCAGCTAAGGCAAAAAACTATAATAAACAAAAATTATTAGTCGAACAAATGGAATTATCTAGTAAACTTCTCCGTATGACCGGAGTTCTCTGTGTTGCAGGAACACTACAAGGCGTACCTTCTATTTTGGCCTCTGTTCCTAACACGATTCCTAGCATTGCACAACAAAATGACACTTACACACTAACCGGTACAGTGCTTGATCAAAATGGAATACCTGTAATTGGTGCAAACGTTATTGAAAAAGGAACTACTAACGGAACTGTTACAGACTTTGACGGAAACTTCTCAATACAAGTCAATAAAAACTCTGTACTTACAGTATCTTTCATCGGTTATGTTTCACAAGAAGTAGCTGTAAAAGGTGGAAACAAACTGAATATTACTCTTAAAGAAGATTCACAGGCTTTGGACGAAGTCGTTGTTGTAGGTTATGGTACTCAGAAGAAAGTAAACTTGACTGGTGCTGTTGAACAGGTAACAAGCGAAGTGTTCGACAACCGTTCTGTACCAAACGTGACACAGGCTCTTCAAGGTTCTATTCCTAACTTGAACATCAACATTACTGATGGTAAGCCGACACGTACAGCTAGCTTCAACGTCCGCGGTACAACTTCTATCGGTCAAGGTGGTGATGCTTTGGTTTTGATTGACGGTGTTGAAGGAGACCCTTCAATGCTTAACCCAAATGATATTGCCAGCGTATCAGTGTTGAAGGATGCAGCTTCTGCAGCTATCTACGGTGCCCGTGGTACATTTGGTGTAGTGTTGATTACTACTAAAGAGCCTAACAAAGATAAAACTTCTATTACATATTCCGGAAACTTCTCATTGCAGCGTCCGGCAACAACTCCGAACTTCGTGACAGATGGTTATGAATATGCTAGTCATTTCTATGAAGCATATAATGCATGGAACAACTATTCTGCCGATCCTAAGAACATCAACAAAACTCAGGAGTTCTCACTTGGCTGGTTGGATGAATTCAAGAGAAGAAAAGAAGCTGGTATTACTGATGAATGGGATATCGACCCGGCAACTGGTAAATATATTTACTATGGTAATACAGACTACTACGGCGAATTGTATAAGAAGAACACATTCGCTCAGGATCATAATCTTTCAGTAAGCGGTAACAATGGTAAATTGAATTACTACGTTTCAGGTCGTTTCTATGGTTATGATGGTTTGTTCAAATACAATACTGATGACTATAAGACAATGAACCTTCGTGCTAAAGGTTCAATCCAGGTATTCGACTGGTTGAAGATTGAAAACAATATGGAATTCTCAAATATGGATTACCATAACCCGATGAACGTTGGTGAAGGTGGTTCTATTTGGAGAAATATTGCTGACGAAGGACACCCAAGTTCACCAATTTATAACCCTGACGGAACTTTAACACATTCTGCAGCTTATACAATCGGTGACTTCATCTATGGTAAAAACGGTATTGATACAAGAAACCGTGTATTAAGAAATACTACTGGTTTTACTGCATCATTCCTTGACAATAAGATGCACGTGCGAGGAGACTTTACTTTCCGTAATACGGACAACTCTCAGACTCAGCGTCGTGTAGCTGTTCCTTATAGTACTACAGAAGGTGTAATCAGCTATTTGAGTACTAAATACAACGATTTGCAGGAATATAAAACTGAGACAAACTACGTTGCTACAAATATTTATGCTGATTATGAAGATACCTTCAACGAAGCGCACTACTTCAAAGGTATGATTGGTTATAACTATGAGCAATCAACTTACAACGGTTTGAAAGTTCTCCGTAACGGTTTGCTTTTTGAAGATTCAGAAAACATCAACATGGCCCTTGGTGATGCCATCACAACTTCAGGAGAATATAACAGATGGAGAGTTGCAGGCGGTTTCTTCCGTTTCAACTATGCTTTCAAAGACAGATATTTGGTTGAGGTAAACGGACGTTATGACGGTTCTTCTAAGTTCCCGGTTGACCAGCAGTGGGCATTCTTCCCTTCAATTTCCGGAGGTTGGCGCCTTTCTGAAGAAGCATTCTGGAATGTAAAACCGGAAGTTCTTTCTGATATCAAGATTCGTGCTTCTTATGGTTCACTTGGTAATGGTAATGTTGATCCATACAGCTACATGGAACTTTTGAGCATTTACACTTCAGACAGAGTATTGAACGGTTTGAAAAACAAATATACAAACGCTCCAGGAGTTATGCCTGACGGTTTGACTTGGGAAACTGCAACAACAACTGACGTAGGTGCTGATTTCGGTACTCTTAACGGACGTCTTCGTTTCTCTGGTGACTATTACATCCGTAAAACAACAGATATGTACACTGTGGGTGAAACTTTGCCTGATATCTTCGGTGCTACATCTCCTAAAGGTAACTATGCAGACATGACGACTCGTGGTTGGGAAATCACATTGACTTGGCGCGACCAGTTCCAGTTGGCAGACAAACCTTTCAACTACGAAATCCGTGGTACTTTATCAGACTATATTTCAACAATCGACCGCTACAACAATAAAGACGGTAAATTGTCTGACTACTATGCAGGACAGCGTGTAGGTGAAATCTGGGGTTATGTAACAGAAGGTTTGTTCCAGAGTCAGGAAGAAATCGACAATCATGCTGACCAGACATTGATTCAGTCTTCTTCTCAGCGTGTAACATATCCTGGTGACGTTAAAATCAAAGACTTGAACGGCGACGGCGTTATCGACTACGGACAGAATACAGTTGACGACCATGGTGACAAGACAATCATCGGTAACAGTCTTCCTAGATTCTCTTACAGCATGAACCTGAGCGCAGATTGGAACAACTTCTTCTTCTCTGCATTCTTCCAGGGTGTAGGCCGCCAGCACTGGTATCCAAGTAACGAATGTATTTTCTGGGGACAGTATAACCGTCCTTACAACAACTTGCCGGAATGGCACCTTGACAACTACTGGACAGAAGACAACCGTGACGCATATCTTCCAAGATACGCCGGTTACAATTCATCTTTGAAATCTACTACACAGACTCGCTATTTGCAGAATGTAGCATATATAAGATTGAAGAATCTTCAGTTGGGATACAACTTGCCACAAACTGTAACTTCTAAACTTCGCATGCAGAATGCACGTGTTTACGTTTCAGCAGAAAACTTGTGGTGCTGGTCTCCTCTTTACAAACATACAAGAGACTTAGACGTAACAAATATCAACGGTTCTGACCCTGATTTGACTGACGGAGGTAGCGGTGACGGTCACAGCTATCCACAGATGACAAGTATAAGCTTAGGCGTATCTCTAACATTTTAATTGAAAAACAAACACAATGAAAAAAATAATTATTCCTTTTATAACAGCATGTGCTCTCCTGTCTTCTTGCTCAATGGATGAAATTCCACAGGCATCAGTTGATAAAGAGACAGTTTTCAATACAGAAAGCGGTTTGACAACTTATTCATACTCTTTCTATAATATGCTCCCTTCCGTAACAAACGGATACAACATGGATGCAATGTGCGACTACGGTGCAGTTACAAACTATGATGACTTTATCCGCAAAGGCGCTTATTCTGCTGAATTAAGTTCAGGATGGGATTGGGAAGATTTAAGAAATATAAACTATTTCATCGAGAATTGTACAAGTGAAGCTGTCGATGAAGAAGTAAGAAACAATTACATTGGTTTGGCTCGTTTCTTCCGTGCATACTTCTACTTTAACAAGGTGGTTCGTTTCGGCGATGTGCCTTGGGTTGACAGAACTCTGACTGTTGATGACGAATTGCTTTATGCTCCACGTGATTCACGCACTGTAGTAATGGATCATATTTTGGAAGATTTGAACTTTGCTTGTGAAAATATTACTCGTACAAGCGACGAAACAGGTTCACTTGTTACAAAATGGGTTGCTTACGCATTGAAATCAAGAATCTGTTTGTTCGAAGGTACATTCCGTAAATATCACACAGAACTTGGTCTTACAGATTCTGCCAACAAATGGTTGCAGGAAGCTGCATCTGCTGCTGAAACTGTAATGAAAGAAAGCGGTCATTCAATCTATACCGGTGGTGGCGTTGAATTGTCAATGAGAGATTTGTTCACAAGCAACACTCCTATCACTTCTGAAGTTATGCTTGCAAGTGTTGCCGACGAAGGTCTTGGTGTTCTTGGTTCTGCAAACTGGTGGTGGACATCAGGAACATATGGTTCACGCTTCAGTATGATTCGTTCTTTTGTAAATCTGTTCCTTATGAAAGACGGTACACCGTTTACAGATAAGCCAAATCACGAAAAGATTGAATTCTATGAAGAATGTCAGAACCGTGATGCACGTCTTGCCCAGACAATCAGAACTCCGGGCTATATGCGTGACGGACGACCTGCTGCTCCAAACTTCAATGGATATTCTTATACAGGTTACCAGCCTATAAAATACACATTGGATGATTCAAAATATGACGCAGGCCAGCTTAACACAAACGCAATTCCTTTGTTCCGCTATGCCGAAGTGCTATTGAATTACGCTGAAGCAAAAGCAGAAATGGGAACTTTGACTGACAGCGACTGGGCTGCTACTGTAGGTGTTTTGCGTTCACGTGCAGGTATTACAGGCGGTTTGACTTCAAAACCGACAAAAGTCGATAAGTATCTTCAGGAAACATATTTCCCTGAAATCTCCGACCCGACAATTCTTGAAGTTCGCCGCGAACGTTCAATAGAGCTTGCACTTGAAGGATTCCGTTTCAATGACCTTCTTCGCTGGAAGCGTGGAGAGTTGATGATGATGCGTTGGACAGGTATTTATATTCCTGAATTGAACAAGGAAATGGACTTGGATCATGACGGAACAACAGATGTTATCTTCTATAAAGGTGAAAAACCGGCAAACATCTCAACTAGCTGTACTCCGATTGCTGTTGATGGTGGAGATGTAACTCGTCAGGGTATTACTGGCAGTACTTCCGGTAACCTTACATGGTATGATAACGACCCATCACGTGTTTGGTATGAAGATGGCAGACAGTATTATTATCCTGTACCTCAGTCTGCAATCAATCTTAACACTAATCTGAGCCAGAATCCGGGTTGGTAATAAACTATTATACTAAATATTTCGTCATTTAATAAAAGGTTCGGACTCGACTATATTTGAGTTCGGACCTTTTTATTTATATAAAAACACAAAAATGACATTCTGTCATCTTAACTTTACAAGAATCTAATATTTCCATACTAATAAAAGAAAACACAAACAGATGACACTCTCAGAGAGTTAAGGTTTGACAATTAGTAAGTCAATACAAGCAATTTGCTACGACAGAAAATATCCATCACATTCATTTCTTATTATCAAGTAAAAATGTAAGCATAATAAATTTACTGCAAACAAAACGCCATTTTATTTTTGATCAGTAAAATCATCATTCCTGATCAAAAAAACATGTTTTTACGGGCTAAACTCTCTGAAAAAACATGATTTTCGGAGTTAAATATCATGTGTTAAAAAAATGATTGTAATGTCTTCAACCAATCATTGCAATCTTTACAGCAAATCATTTAGAAGACTCCATGAAGTCATTGTAATCTTTTCCCCAAATCATTGCAATGATTTTTTTAAACAATGTAAATCAAGGGGTAAATTGATAGAATTTAACATTTTAAGCAATAGTTTTCGTATAAAAAATCACTGCTCTATATGTCATTTTGACATGATGATTAAACTTATTTATTTCAAATATTTTCCCTATCAACAATACTGAATATTCAATTCCAATGTATGTTTATTTCGTATGATTGTCCCCTTTTCAGAAAGAAATTTTACCTTTGTAATAAAGATAAAGAGTTATTTTAAAGCATTAGAAATATGGTGATACAGAACAGTCTGACTTTTCATATTCATTGCCAGTTTTTATGCATATTTTATCGAATATGTTGATAATCAACCTGCCTGATTACAACAATTATAATCTTAGATATGGTACAAATTTTAATAATAGATGACGAAGAGCCTATCCGTAAATTATTAGCTCGAATCATAGAATTAGAAGGTTATAAAGTATCTACAGCAAGTTGTTGTAGTAATGCTGTGCAACAACTACGGAAACAACAATTTGATGTTATTCTGTGCGATGTATTTTTACCTGATGGAAATGGAGTTGATTTTATTTTCGATATAAAAAAATACAATAATGATGCAGCAATAATACTGCTAACTGCACATGGCAATATACAAGATGGAGTACAAGCTATCAAAAATGGAGCTTTTGACTACATTACCAAGGGAGATGATAACCGTAAAATTATTCCTACAATAAGTCGTGCAGTCGATGAAACAGAAAAAAAGAAAGGTAAAAAATCTTCCTCTGTAATATATTCTTTTGATTCCATTGTCGGAAAATCAAAAGAGCTTAAACAAGCAATAACACTAGCTCAGAAAGTTTCAAAAACAGATGCCGCAGTATTACTTACCGGAGAAACGGGTACTGGAAAAGAAGTTTTTGCTCATGCCATACATCAGGCTAGTGAAAGAGCCGAGCAGCCTATTGTTGATATAAATTGTTCAGCTTTTAGTAAAGACTTGTTGGAAAGTGAATTGTTTGGTTATAAGGCTGGAGCTTTTACTGGTGCATTAAAGGATAAAAAAGGATTATTTGAAGTAGCCAACCATGGAACCGTATTCTTAGATGAAATAGGAGAAATGGCTTTTGACCTTCAGGCAAGACTTTTACGTGTTTTGGAAACAGGAGAATATATAAAAATAGGTGATACAAAACCTACAAAGGTAGATGTCAGAATTATATCAGCAACAAATAGGGATTTAAAGAAAGAAATAGAAATTGGTAATTTCCGTGAAGATTTATATTTCCGTTTATCAGTCTTTCAGATAAACTTACCTCCGTTGCGAGATAGAAAAGATGATATTGAAAGTCTGTCATATATGTTCTTGGATAAGTTTGCCAATAAACTTAAAAAGAAAATTACCGGTATAACACCGGAAGTACTCAATATATTAAAAAATGCCGAATGGAAAGGCAATGTTAGAGAACTCAGAAATGTTATAGAAAGATGTTCTATTGTATGCGAAGAACAAATAACCTTTGAAGATTTACCTTTGGATTTACAAAGATGTAAATCAGAAATTTCACCCATGAAAGATAATTTTGAACTGGCAGAAATCGAACGAATGCATATTATCAAAGTATTACAATATACCAATGGTAATAAAACAGAAACAGCTCGTCTATTAAAAATAGGACTGGCAACTCTTTATCGTAAGATTGAAGCATATAAAATAAATGTATAAGAACAAAAATAACCGTTTATAAGCATATCTGAGAATTGCTTATAAACGGTTTTATACTGAGATAATAATTAACAAAACCGATTATGATTTTAAACGTAATGTAAAACAACTTCCTTTTCCAACTTCACTTTCTACGGTCAAAGTACCACCATGAGCCTCTACGAAATCTTTTGAAATTGATAATCCTAGTCCACTACCCTGAACTTTTGTACCAGGAACACGGAAATAATGATCAAAAATACTCTGATGATAACGTGGATCTATACCTTTACCAAAATCACGAACATACATTTCTATATAATTATCATCCGTTTGACGGACACCAATAATAATACGGCCATTTTCAGGAGAATAACGAATTGCATTCGAAAGTAAATTTGTCAATACCCAAGCTATTTTTTCACTGTCAACAAATAATTTACCTATTTTATTTTCCGGGTACTGTACTTCAATTTGTATATTGAACTTTTCAGCTTGTACCCGATTGGCCTTTATAGCATATTCTATCAATTCTATTGGTTTTGTAATACGTGGCTTAAGCTGCAACTTTCCAGATTCAACTTGCGTCATATTAAGTAGTTCACCAGTAATATTCAGTAAACGTTCACTATTATCCTGAATACTTTGCGCTAATTCTTTTTGTTCATCATTCAAATCACCAATTCTACTGTCTTCAAGCAGTTGCAAACTCATCATAATTGCAGAAATAGGAGTTTTCAACTCATGTGATATTGTAGAGATGAAGGTAGTCTTGGCTGAATCTAGTTCCTTAAACTCTGTAATATTTTTAAGCATAATAACATATCCCTCATTTATAGGGCCTGAACTATTATTCCCAGATTTATTAATTTGCATATATTTCATTTGGAAATAACTTTCCTTATTGTCGGCATATATTTTTAAAGGTTCTGTTTTACTAACTTTATCTTCTTTTTGAGAGTCCATAAGTTCACGAATGAGTCTTCTTAACAAATCATTTCTCAAAGAAATATCCTGAGCTGGTTTTTGTAATACATCCTCACGTTTTAAATTAAGTACGTTCAAAGCCTCATCATTTATAAATAAAATTATCAACTCATTATTCAAGCCTATAATAGGTTCTTTTACACTATTAATAATTGTTTCCATATAGTTTTTTGCTGCCTTTATTTGAGCCAGTGTACTTGAGTGATAATCTGATAATCGTTTTGCCATTCTATTAAAGTTTTCTGAAACTTCTATAAATTCATGACTTTCCAGATTTAATCTACAATCATAATTGTGGTTAGCTATATCTTTAATTCCATCTATAATTTTTTTGATTGGTTTATTAAAATAAGAAGGAAGTACAGCCAACATGAAAATACCTATTACAATACAAAAACCTCCAATCGTTGATATCCAAAGCAAAGCTCGTTGTAACCCAGGACCCGCAGCAGGGCTATTGGGTTCTGTAGCAGTCAAAATTTGCAAGTTTACAATAGATAGTGAAACCAAAAGTACTATCATAGCAACAAGTACTCCTATGACCAGTGTCAATTTTGTTTTAATATTCATAAGCACAATTTTTATTGTGGAAAGATAATCAATTTTATATCCATTTCTGATAGACTTTTAAGAAAATATCTGTAACGATGTATTTTAAAAATCTTACATAAGTTTAATGCAGGCTGTCCTATACAAACTGTTGTAATATGACGTTCGTGACAAACATCAATAATAGTCTGTACAACATCTGACGAAGCAACTTGTACCAATTCACCGCCCAATTCTGTTACAAGCTTAAAATGATTCAACAAATGTCTCTGAGCAGACAAACTTATCTTATCAGGACTTTCTGAAGGTGTTTGAACATATAAAGCCAGGAAATCATTATTATATCGAGACGCAAGTCGTGCGGTACGACGTATGATATGTCTAGGAGTCTTTTCATTACTGCTTATACATGCAAGAAATAACTCTCTATGAATAATTTTTTCTTCTGATATTACTTCTGTTTCAACTTTTTTTTCGACTCTAAATGCAACCTCTTTAAGAGCTAATTCTCGTAACTGAAGAATATTTTCCGTTTTGAAGAAATTACTAAGAGCTGTTTGTATTTTCTCTGTTTTATATATTTTTCCAGCTTTTAAGCGATTAATAAGTTCCTCGGCAGTCAAATCTATATTTACAACCTCATCTGCTTCCTCTAAAACTTTATCAGGAATACGTTCTTTTACTTCAATTCCAGCAATACCTTTAATATCCTCATTTAAACTTTCAATATGTTGAATATTAACAGCCGATATGACATTAATTCCTGCCTCTAAAAGATCCATTACGTCCTGCCAACGTTTTTCATTTCGGCAACCATCAACATTGGTATGTGCAAGTTCATCAACGATTACCAACTCTGGATGTAACAGAAGGATAGCATCCAAATCCATTTCTTCAAGCTCTTTTCCTTTGTAAAATATTTTCTTACGAGGAATAACTGGTAATCCTTTTAGCTGTGCTTCTGTTCCTGCACGTCCATGAGTCTCAACATAACCAATCTGTACATCAATTCCGTTATCCAACATTTCATGGGCCTCCTGCAACATCTTATATGTTTTACCAACACCGGCTATCATTCCGATATATATTTTAAAAACGCCTCTTTGTGAGCGCTTAATAAGATTCAAGAAATGACGTACACTTTCTTCTTTATTTGCCATTATTCTTATACATTTATATTCTGTATTAAGTTTGTAAGCTCAAAATGATTTTAATATTTTATATTAATAATCAGTCCAATTTACAAACAATAGTCCTAAATTTAAGCTGGAGATAGCAATATCCTACACTCTCCCCCATTACTGCAATTAATGTTTTTATAATCAATTCTGCTATTTATCCATAGTTGGATTAGCATTTTCCATTGCTACATTAAGTTTTAAGACATTAATTTTAGCAGGACCGAATATTCCTAATAATGGCTTTTCTATCATACAATCAACGATAGCTTTAACATCTGCCTCTTTCATTCCTCTAGCTTTTGCAACTCGCTTTATCTGTACATACGCACATTCAGGAGTTATATCAGGATCAAGACCTGAAGCACTTGCTGTTACCATTTCAGCAGGAACATCTTCTCGTTTCAAATAGGGGTGATAAACCAGAAATGTATCAACTCTTGCTTCCACCTCTGCAAGATATTCCTCATTGGTAACACCCTTGTTGCTGCCTGCGGAGCTTGTACCATCGTATCCGTCGCCCGCACATGAAGGTCTTCCCCAGAAAAATATATCTTTAGTAAAGACTTGCCCTACATTTGCTACTCCAACAACTTTACCATTGAGCTTTACCGTTTCTGCATTGCCACCTTCACCGGGTGCTGCGAACTGTGCGAAAATCCATAATACCAATATATAACATACCGAAAAAAATACACAGAATACCAATGTGATTCGAATTGATTTCATTAAATTTTTCATAACTGTTTCTTGATTTTATTAGAAGAATAATCCAACAAATAAGTCTATTAATTTAATACCAACAAATGGAGCTATAATACCACCTACACCGTAAATGAGCAGGTTACGACGAAGTAATGCGCTTGCACCTATAGGTTTGTATTCAACACCTTTAAGAGCCAAAGGTATCAAAATAGGTATTATGATAGCATTGAATATGATAGCGGAAAGAATTGCACTTTCAGGACTATGTAACCCCATAATATTTAGTGCTTCCAACTGTGGTACGGAAACCATAAATAATGCAGGTATTATAGCGAAGTACTTAGCAACATCGTTTGCAATAGAGAATGTAGTAAGTGTTCCACGAGTCATAAGCAGCTGTTTACCGATCTCAACAATTTCAATAAGTTTTGTCGGATCATTGTCCAGGTCAACCATATTGCCGGCTTCCTTTGCAGCCTGAGTACCACTGTTCATTGCCACACCAACATTAGCCTGTGCTAGAGCCGGTGCATCGTTTGTTCCGTCACCCATCATAGCAACCAGTTTACCTGCAGCCTGTTCCTTTCTGATATAATTCATCTTATCTTCCGGTTTGGCTTCCGCAATAAAATCATCGACACCAGCTTTTTCAGCAATATACTTTGCTGTAAGTGGATTATCACCTGTTACCATAACTGTTTTAACTCCCATCTTACGTAAGCGCTCAAAACGTTCCCTAATTCCAGGTTTAATAATATCTTGCAACTCTATTACTCCAGCTATTTCCTTATTGATACATACAACCAACGGAGTACCGCCATTGCTGGTAATTCGCTTTATAATTTCCTCTGTTTCTTTAGGAAATTCATGTCCAGCTTCGTTCACAATATTTCGAATTGCATCAAATGCCCCTTTTCTGATCTGAGTACCATCCTTTAAGTTTATTCCTGAACATTTTGTTTCAGCCGTAAACTTGATCATATGAGCTCCTTCTGTGTTCAAATTACGCATACGTAACCCTTGTTCACGTCCTAACTCTATAATAGATTTTCCTTCCGGTGTATCATCAGAAGCAGAAGACAACATGCAGGCCTCTATAAAACTACGTTTGTCGAGACCTGTAACAGGATAAAAATCTGTAGCTTTACGGTTACCAATAGTTATGGTTCCAGTCTTGTCCAAAAGGAGTGTATCTACATCACCAGCCGTTTCAACAGCTTTACCTGATTTAGTGATTACATTTGCCCGTAATGCACGATCCATTCCGGCAATACCAATTGCAGAAAGTAAACCACCAATTGTTGTAGGTATCAAACAAACGAAAAGTGAAAGGAATGCAGCAATAGTAATAACAGTGTTGGAATAGTCTGCCATAGGTTTAAGAGTGATGCAAACAACAAGAAACACCAAAGTAAAAACTGCTAAAAGAATAGTAAGAGCTATCTCATTCGGAGTTTTCTGACGACTTGCTCCTTCAACTAATGAAATCATTTTATCCAGGAAACTTTCGCCAGGTTGAGTTGTTACAACTACCTTAATATGGTCTGAAAGAACTTTAGTTCCACCTGTTACAGAACTCTTGTCTCCACCAGACTCACGAATTACAGGGGCTGATTCACCAGTGATGGCACTTTCATCTATTGAAGCAAGCCCCTCTATTATTTCACCATCAGCTGGAATAACATCTCCTGCTTCACATTCAAATATATCTCCTTTTTTAAGTTGCGAGCTATTTACAATTTTTATCTTGTCATTGACAATAAGTTTAGCAGGTGTTTCTTCACGAGTCTTACGCAAGCTGTCAGCCTGAGCCTTACCGCGAGCTTCAGCTATAGCCTCAGCAAAGTTGGCGAACAATAATGTCAGAAAAAGTATTATAAATACCCATAGGTTATAGACAAATGAACCTTGTGATGTGCTGAATGCAGAATATACAGTTACGAACAACATAATCAATGTTGAAACTTCGACAGTGAACATGATCGGGTTCTTAATCATTATTTTCGGATTCAGCTTTACAAATGACTGTTTCAGACTTTCTATAACCTGATCCTTTTGAAACAGTGATGTATTTTGACTTTTTGAATTCATATCATAAAATTTTAGTATTTAGATTGATTAAAGAACAAACTCCTTTTTGTAATACACTTATACTGCCAGTCTACTACAATATTATTTTTTATTTACAATGAAAAATGTTCAGCAATTGTACTTAAAGCCTGTGCAGGGAAGAATGACAATGCTGCAACTATTAATATAACCGCAAATGTCATCACTCCAAAAGTTACTGTATCTGTTTTAAGAGTTCCGGCACTTTCCGGTATATACTTTTTTTGTGCCAACATACCTGCTATAGCTACCTGACCTATAATAGGTATAAACCGACTCAATATTAATACAATACCACACGACACATTCCAAAACCAAGTATTGTCACCAAGTCCCTCAAAACCTGAACCATTATTTGCAGCACAAGAAGTAAACTCATATAACATTTCTCCAAGCCCGTGAAAACCAGGATTATTCAACCATCCTCCTTCACTTTCCACAAATGCAGGAGCATGAACATAAAGATATGCAGCAAGAGCAGTTCCTACAAGTATCACAAAAGGGTGAAGAAGTGCTACTATCGAAGCTATCTTCATTTCTTTTGCCTCGACTTTGTGACACATAAATTCCGGAGTACGTCCTACCATCAATCCACTTATGAATACTGCTATAATAATGAATGTAAAGTAGTTCATCCAACCTACTCCAACACCACCAAACCATGTATTAATCTGCATATTTAGCATTTCAATCATACCGGATAACGGCATTGTAGAATCATGCATACCATTTACAGAGCCATTAGATGTAACAGTTGTAACAACACTCCAAAGTCCTGTTGCACCGGCACCGAAACGAACCTCCTTACCTTCCATAGCTCCACCGTCCTGTGCTATGCCCATTGAATCAATTCTAGGGTTACCACTCATTTCCTGAGATACATTAATACATACACCTACAAGAAATGCAACAAACATTACGCCAAATATGCTATAACCTAACCTTTTACGGTTTACATAGAAACCAAAAGCAAAGACCATTGCCATTGGAATGATAAGAATGGAGCAACATTCTGTTATGTTAGACAAATAAGTAGGATTTTCAAGTGGATGTGAAGAATTTACACCATAATAACCACCCCCATTAGTACCTAACTGCTTAATAGGAACAATTGCTGCAACAGGACCTTGTGATATACTTTGTACATTTCCTTCTAGTGTGTTTATCTCCATCTTTCCATCAAATCCCATTGGAATACCTTGTGAGATAAGTATAAAGCCAACCACAAGCGATAAAGGAAGAAGAATTCGGGTACAGCTCAATACGAGATACTTCCAAAAGTTTCCGATAGTTTGAGTTGTTTTTTCGCCAAGTGCTTTCATTACACCAGCCATTGCGGCCATACCTGTAGCTGCAGTTATAAACTGGAACAACATAATAACAAACAATTGTGTGAAATATGTAAGATTGGTTTCACCACTATAGTGTTGTTCATTACAGTTTACCATAAAAGAAATACAAGTATTGAATGCCTGATCTACTGTCTGACCGATGTTTCCATCAGGATTCAGAGGCAAATAACCTTGTACAACAAGAAGAATTATTCCCCATACAAACCAAAATGCATTTACAACAAGCAAAGCTCTCAAAAACTGTTTCCAGTTCATTTCTTCTTCCGGGTTAATTCCAGAAAGCCGGAAGATTAAACTTTCTATCGGCTTCATGAAGTCACTCCAAACCTTTTTACCTTTATAAACTTTTGCTATATATTTTCCTAATGGATAACTCAACACTACCATTAGAACTATTTGCGCTATGACACCTAATATTTCTGTATTCATACTTTAATACTTTTTAGCAGACAGTCTTAATACATTGTCAACTCATTTATTCAAAACTTTTCCGGTTTAACCAAAACATACAATAAATAGCCAAACATTATAAGGCTTACAATAAACAATACTGTATACATACTTTTCACCCTTTCATTTTAAATGTTTTCAAACCAATCAATACACTTCTCAAATAACACAAAGCAGCTCATACCCATCAGTACGCAGACTGCAAAACCAATTGTAAATAGTTCCATAATTTTTATATTTAAAATTCATTCTTATTTATACAACTGGTATGCCAAATTTAAGGTTATAGACATAAAAGACTGAATTCCAACCTAATATCAACTACTTTCATTTTATATATATAAATACGACCTTATCATTTTGAAAATGTTTACTTCTATTTTGATATACTTTTTATTTCTCATTACTAAATATGTATGTACTGTTTTATTGTTTTTCAAATAATTATTTCTCGGAATAATAAAATGGTTGGATCAAATAAAGATGGATATTAGCTTATAACTGAAAGAAATAATTCAATACTTATAAAGACCGTAATGAAACAAGGTAATTAAGAGTTTTTCTTATAATATTTTAGGAATAAGAAGCAACTACTATATTCTTGAGGCTTATTATCAAAATAACTGATTAGTCCAGAGTATTTTATTAAAATAATTCTAATGATAAATAACGATTTAATATAGATTCCTTACGCTATTAATAGCGTTAAATTTTTATGTGTAGGAGAATAACAAAAAATCCCGACTTCAAATTGAAATCGGGATTTTTAAGTGGTGCCACCAGGAATCGAACCGGGGACACAAGGATTTTCAGTCCTTTGCTCTACCAACTGAGCTATGGCACCATCATTTTTTGTTTTTGTAACCGTTATCGTTTCGATTACGGGTGCAAAGGTAATGACTTTTTTTTAACCTGCAAACTTTTCGGTCGTTTTTTTCAAAAAAAATATCACTATACGAAGATAGTGATATTCCTTAGTTGATATAATATTCTATTAAAACTTTGTTTAACAAGACATTATATCCTACATTTATTATATCAAAAAAAAAATCATACAAAATAATCAAAATCCATTCATTGGAATAAGTACTGTTGGAATTAGAAGTATAAATCCTAAAATTATCAATCCAACAATAAACTTCCATACCCATTTGAACCAAATATCATATGGAATACGGCTTACTCCTAATACTGCAATAAGAACTCCGGATGTTGGTGTTATCATATTTGTGAAACCATCGCCGAACTGGAATGCCATGACTGTGGCTTGTTTTGAAAGACCTATCAAATCTGAAAAAGGAGCCATAATAGGCATCGTTAACGCAGCTTTTGCACTTCCTGAAGGTATTACCAAATTGATAAGGTTTTGTATGAGATACATCATTCCGACTGTTGCTACTTTTCCCATTCCTTCCATTCCTTTGGCAAGATTGAATAATATTGTATCTATCACTTTTCCATCCTGCAATATAACAATAATACCGCCGGCAAGTCCAACTACAAGTGCTGCACTCATTATATCTTTACAGCCATCAAGGAACAGCTTGACCAATTCATTCGGAGTTTTTCCATTTGCTACGCCTGCCAATATTCCCAAAGCAAAAAATAATGTAGCTATTTCCATTATATACCATCCGTAGCCCATAACTCCGGCAACCAGATAGAATATAGTAAAAAACAGAAGGTTCAATATATATAATTGTACTGTCTTCTTAAGTGCAAACACTGAAGTAACTGCAAAGGCCAATGATATTACAGGTATAAGCGGCAAACCTTCAACCACCTTGTTCCCGATTTTCAAATAAGTCATAGGATAATTTATACTGAACAATAACAATACAATCATCAGTAAAATAAAACTATACCATGCTGACCGTGGTGTTTTATATTCAAATTCTGTAGTTTGAGAAGCATGTAAATCCCGCCAATATTTATCAACTTCATAAACGGGAGATAATCGTGGATTCTTTTTAATTTTATGAGCATACCTAAGAATCCATGTAAATCCGAATACATTTATAATAAACCAGCAGAATATACGATATTCAATGCCTGAAAACAAAGGAATACCAGCCAAGCCTTGAGCAATACCGATTGTAAACGGATTTAATATAGCTCCAGCGAAACCTAGTCCGGCTGCAACAAAAACCATACATACACCTGTTATGGAGTCATATCCCATCGAAACAGCCAGAGGTACAAGTACCAGGCAAAAAGCAATAGTTTCTTCACTCATTCCGAAAACAGCTCCGAAAATACTGAACAGAAGCATGATTGCCGTCAACAGGAAATTTTCGACACCAATTTTACGTATCAAAGGATTGTTCTCCATTTTCCGCGCCTTTTGTAGAAATGCGGCTGTTCCCATATCAAAAGCCTTGCTGTCATTTACTATCCAAAAGGCTCCGCCTATTACCAATATAAATACTATAATATCTGCCTTATCTACAAAACCCTTATAAAAGGCTGAGAATATCTGCCAACTCTGCGGAGTGTTAGACACCGGTTCATAAACAAGAGTCTTTACACCTTGCTCTGTTATTTGCTCGACATACTGTCCTCCCGGTAAAATCCATGTCAATGCCGCACAAAACAATATTATATAAAAAACTATTACGTACGTATGGGGAATCTGTCTCTTTTTCATAAGTTTTCTTCTTCATTATTTTCCAAAACACCAATTTCAGGGATTATAGCACGAGCTTCTGCCGAACTTAAAGTGTCAACATCTTTCAGACGACGTTGAATAGCTCTGGTTCTGACACCTAAAACCTCATCTATCTGACCGCTGGCTGTCTGCAAGTTTTTTTGGGCTTTCTCAAGCATTCCTCCCATTTTCTCAAACTCTTTTTTCACGGCTCCAAGTATTGTCCATACTTCGCCGGAATGTTTCTGTATTGCCAATGTTCGGAATCCTATCTGCAAACTGTTCAAAATAGCGGCTAATGTTGTCGGTCCTGTCACTACAACTTTATAGTTTCGCTGTAAATCCTCAAGCAATGCTGAACGGCGCACGACTTCTGCATATATTCCTTCAAATGGCAAAAACATAATACCAAAATCTGTTGTAGCCGGAGGTGCGAGATATTTTGTAGAAATATCTTTTGCCATTTTACGGATAGTTGCTTCCAGCATTCTTCCAGCTGCATCTATAGCCTGTGGGTCTGCTTTGTCGTATGCATCTATAAGTTGTTCATACACATCTTTGGGGAATTTAGCATCAATAGGCAAATAGACAAAATCAGTATTGTCATCCTTTCCAGGCAATTTAACAGCAAACTCAACCAAAGCATCCGAACCTTTTTTGGTTTTCACGTTCGCTTCATATTGTTCAGGAGCCAGTATTTGCTCAAGCAACATACTAAGTTGTATTTCTCCGATATTACCTCGAGTTTTCACATTACTCAACACACGCTTCAATCCTCCAACATCTTGAGCAAGGCTTTGCATCTCACCTAACCCTTTCTGCACGTTTTCCAATTGAGTATTTACCAGATTAAATGATTGAGTTATTCTATCGTTTAATGTTTTCTGAAGCTTTTCATCAACCGTAACTCTTATTTCGTCCAGTCTTTTTTCCGTATTTTGGATCAATTGCTGTTGCCTTTCATTTAATTCAGAAAACTTTTCACGCTGAAGTGAATTAAATGAGCTTATTCCTCTTTCAAATGCTTGACGGAATTCGCTCAAAGAATTTATCAGCTCCTCACGATTTTCCTTTGCAACGTAACGGCTCTCTTCCCTATTCAACTTAAAATCTTCTCTGAAGTTTTTCTCAAGTCTTTCGGATAAAGATTGGATATTATTCAATATATTCTCAAAATCCTTAGAGTTATCTTGCCCTTTTTTCAACATCAACATAAGTTGAAGAGCAATCACCAATACAATTCCACACAAAATAACTATTTCCATATTTACAACCTATATATTTTTACATTTCGTTTATACACAATAAATTACGTAATTTAGACTACTTTTTCCCTATCATTTCGCAAAGATAAAGTTTTTTATCAACCTCTACAATATTGTTAAAACATATTAATTACGCATTTTTTTCGCAATAAGATTTGTTTTTCTCAAATAAAGAACCTTATTTTGTAAACGTAGAAAGTCAAGAACAACTTCTCAAACAATTATGAAGAATGTTTATGACTAAAGAACATAAAGTCGTTCACTATTTTTTAGCGAACAACTTACACAAGATTGATAGAAACTGTGTTTACAGTAATTAAAGAATATTGTTTTTCATTGGTTAAAGTTAAGGGTTAGTGTAGGATGCTATTGGATGTGAATCCGGTAGCATTCGTTTTTTTATTAATGTTTGTAATTTAAATTACATTTCACAGTATATAAAATATGCAACGAATAAATTAACTCTTTTTCTTCCGAATGTAATCCATTTTTCTTCCTGAACTAATTTCAATTTGAGAAGTTTCACAATTTTCACACCTCTCTGAAAATCAAAGGAATCATGTGAACTATGAACATTTCTTAACGATAACACAAAATTTAAAGAAAACCTACTAATCAAAATCTTACAAACTACATATTAAATGCACGGTATTTTAGTCATATTGTTATAAAATGCTATCATTTTCTGAAAAGTATTTTTATTCTGTTAAAGTATTTGTATTTTTCATTTCAATAGTCTAATTATATAATGAAAACCTCCTATCTTTGCATATTGAAAAATTAGGTTATTTAAGAAGATGGAAACATTAAAGCACGAATGTGGTGTAGCCATGGTTCGATTGCTGAAACCGTTGGAGTATTATCATCAGAAGTATGGAACTTGGATGTATGGGTTGAACAAACTCTATCTCCTTATGGAAAAGCAGCACAACCGTGGACAGGAAGGAGCTGGACTTGCCAGTGTAAAATTAGAGTCTAAAGCCGGTGATGAGTATATGTTTCGTGAACGAGCTGTTGGAACAGGTGCGATAACAGAAATTTTCTCATCAGTCCATAATCATTATAAAGATTTTTCAAACGAAGAACTGAATGACCCTTATTTTGCCAAAAACAACTTACCCTTTGCCGGAGAACTTTATATGGGGCATCTCCGATACAGTACAACCGGAAAATCCGGTATTTCTTATATCCATCCATTCCTACGCCGCAACAATTGGCGTGCTAAAAACCTTGCCTTATGCGGGAATTTTAATTTGACTAATGTTGATGAAGTTTTTCAGGAAATAACCGCAATAGGACAACATCCTAGAAAATATGCAGATACATATATAATGCTTGAACAGCTTGGCCACAGACTTGACCGTGAAGTTGAGAAGCTATATGTTCAATGCGAATCTGAAGGATTAAAAGGCACAGATATTACTAAAGCTATCGAAGATAGAATCGACCTATCGAATGTTCTCAAGCGCTGTACGCCTACATGGGACGGTGGTTTCGTAATCTGTGGTATTACGGGAAGTGGTGAAATGTTCAGCGTAAGAGACCCATGGGGTATAAGACCTGCCTTTTACTACATTGATGATGAAATAATTGTTCTTGCATCTGAAAGACCAGTCATACAAACTGTAATGAATGTGCATTCATGGGATGTAAAAGAGCTGAACCGCGGAGAAGCTTTATTTGTAAATAAAAAAGGGCAGTGGCATACTTCGCAAATTGTAGAGCCAAAGGATAACAAAGCTTGCTCGTTTGAAAGAATTTATTTCTCCAGAGGCAGTGATGTTGATATTTATCGTGAGAGAAAAACTCTCGGAGAAAATCTTGTTCCGGCTGTTCTCAAATCAATAGACAATGATTTGAATCATACTGTTTTTTCATTCATTCCAAACACTGCTGAAGTTGCATATTTTGGATTGAAAGAAGGTTTGGACTGCTATCTGAACAGTCTGAAAAAGGCATTGATTACAGACAGAAGCCACAAATTGTCTGAAGAAGAACTTGAGGATATTCTGGCAATGCGTGTGCGTACTGAAAAAGTTGCCATAAAAGATATTAAACTAAGGACATTCATTGCTGAGGGAAACAGTAGAAATGACTTGGCAGCGCACGTCTATGATATAACATATGGAAGCATAAATGCTTTCGAAGACAATCTGGTGGTAATCGACGACAGTATCGTCCGCGGAACTACTCTGAAACAAAGTATAATCAGCATTCTTGACAGATTACATCCTAAAAAGATTGTAATTGTTTCATCATCACCACAGGTCCGTTATCCAGACTATTATGGTATTGATATGTCAAGTATGAGTGAATTTATTGCATTCAAAGCTGCGGTTGCTTTGCTAAAAGAAACAGGGAAAGAAGATATCCTTATAGAAGCTTATCAAAAAGCAAAGAAACTGCAGGCCGAAGGACGTGATTCTGAAGAAAACTGTGTAAAGGCTGTATATGCACCTTTTAGCGATGAAGAAATTTCTGCAAAAATTGTTGAACTGCTAACACCCGCAGAAACTAGAGCTAAAGTGGAAATAGTTTACCAGACTTTAGAAGGCTTGCACAGTTCATGTCCAAACCATCCAGGAGACTGGTATTTCTCAGGAGATTATCCAACTCCGGGTGGAGTAAAACTTGTCAATAAAGCATTCATTTCCTATATGGAAAAAGAATATTGGACAAAATAACTTATAAAGGAAACAAGGCTTTATAGGCAAAACTAAAGATTAATAATATTTTGACAAATTCATAAACAAGAGATAATATATGCAAACAGACAAAATCGCTACGTTAATCCTTGATGATGGAACTAAATTCCAAGGTTTTTCATTCGGTTATGAAAAGCCAGTTGCCGGAGAGGTTGTGTTTAATACAGCTATGACCGGTTACCCAGAAAGTTTAACTGATCCATCTTACGCAGGACAGCTAATGGTTCTAACCTATCCTTTGGTAGGTAACTATGGTGTACCTCCACGTACTTTCCGTCCGGATGGTATATCTACATTTATGGAAAGTGAAAAGATTCATGCTGATGCTATCATTATCAGTGACTACAGTCATGAATACAGCCATTGGAATGCTGAATGTAGTTTGGGTGATTGGTTGAAAGAAGAACATATTCCAGGCATCTATGGTATTGACACCAGAGCTCTGACAAAGAAACTGCGTGAGCACGGTGTTATGATGGGACGAATTGTCATAGGTGACGAAGGTAACGATTTGCAGATGCCGGATTACGGCCATGTAAATTATGTAGATATTGTTTCTTGTAAAGAAGTAATTACATATCAGCCTGAAAATGCAGAAGGAAAAACAACTAAGAAAGTTGTTTTGCTGGACTGTGGTGTAAAGCATAACATTATCCGCAGCTTGCTGAAAAGAAATCTGACTGTTGTCCGTGTTCCATGGAATTATGATTTCACAAATATGGAATACGATGGCTTGTTCATCAGCAATGGCCCTGGCGACCCTGACAACTGTGATGCGGCTGTACAGAACATTCGCAAAGCTTTAAATGGCGACAAGCCTATTTGTGGTATTTGTATGGGTAACCAGTTATTGGCAAAAGCTGGTGGTGCTTCTATCTATAAATTGAAATATGGACACAGAAGTCACAACCAGCCGGTACGTATGGTTGGTACAGAAAAGTGCTTCATCACTTCTCAGAACCACGGTTACGCAGTTGACAATGACACTTTAGGAGCAGACTGGGAGCCATTGTTCGTAAACATGAATGATGGAACTAACGAAGGTATTCGTCATAAGACAAAGCCATTCTTCTCATCTCAGTTCCACCCGGAAGCTTGCAGTGGTCCGACAGATACAGATTTCATCTTTGACAAATTCGCAGAAATGCTTTAATCCATTCTCTAAAAACAGACAGATATGACAATAAACAATGATATTAAGAAAGTCCTAATATTAGGTTCAGGTGCTTTGAAGATTGGAGAAGCCGGAGAGTTCGACTATTCTGGTTCTCAAGCTTTGAAAGCTATCAAGGAAGAAGGTATCGAAACAGTCCTTATCAATCCGAATATTGCTACAGTGCAAACTTCTGAAGGAGTTGCCGATACTGTATATTTCCTTCCGGTCACTCCGTTCTTTGTTGAGAAAGTTATTGAAAAGGAACGTCCGGACGGAATCCTGTTGGCATTTGGTGGACAGACTGCATTGAACTGTGGTGTTGCATTGTATCAGAGCGGTGTGTTGGAAAAATACCAAGTTAAAGTCCTTGGTACACCGGTACAAGCTATTATGGACACTGAAGACCGTGAGTTGTTCGTAAAGAAACTGGATGAAATCAATGTCAAGACTATCAAGAGTGAAGCTGTAGATAATATTGCAGATGCTCGCCGTGCTGCTGCAGAATTAGGTTATCCTGTAATTATCCGTGCAGCATATGCTTTGGGTGGTTTGGGTTCCGGTTTCTGCGACAACGAAGAAGAACTTAATGTTTTGGCAGAAAAAGCATTCTCTTTCTCTCCACAGGTATTGGTTGAAAAGAGTTTGAAAGGCTGGAAAGAAGTTGAATATGAAGTAGTGAGAGACCGTTTCGACAACTGTATTACTGTATGTAATATGGAAAACTTCGACCCACTTGGTATTCACACTGGCGAAAGTATCGTAATTGCTCCTTCACAGACACTTTCAAACACAGACTATCATAAATTGCGTGAACTTGCAATCCGCATTATCCGCCACATCGGTATTGTCGGTGAATGTAACGTGCAATATGCATACGACCCAGAAAGCGAAGACTACCGAGTAATTGAAGTTAACGCCCGCTTGAGCCGTTCATCTGCATTAGCTTCAAAAGCTACAGGTTATCCATTGGCTTTTGTTGCTGCTAAATTAGGTTTGGGTTATGGTTTGTTTGATTTGAACAATTCCGTAACAAAAACAACAAGTGCTTTCTTTGAACCGGCATTGGACTATGTTGTATGTAAAATCCCACGCTGGGACTTGGGTAAATTCCAGGGCGTAGCCCGCGAGTTGGGCTCAAGCATGAAGTCTGTTGGTGAAGTAATGGCAATCGGACGTACATTTGAAGAAGCTATTCAGAAAGGTTTGCGTATGATTGGACAGGGAATGCACGGATTCGTTGAAAATAAAGAATTAGTTATTCCTGATATTGACAAGGCATTGAATGAACCAACTGACAGACGTATTTTCGTTATCAGCAAAGCTTTCCGTGCTGGTTATACAATCGACCAGATTCATGACTTGACTAAGATTGACAAATGGTTCCTACAGAAGCTATATAAAATTATATGTACAGCTAACGAATTGGAGGCTTGCAGCAAAATCAGTGAAATTCCTACAGAATTGATGCGTCGTGCTAAAGTTCAGGGATTCTCAGACTTCCAGATTGCCCGTGCAATTTACAAGGAAAACATGGAAGATACTGAAAAGGCACTGCTTCAGGTTCGTCAGGAACGTAAGTACAGAGGCATTTTGCCAGTTGTAAAACAGATTGATACTCTTGCTGCTGAATATCCTGCTCAAACAAACTATTTGTATCTGACATATAGCGGAACAGAAAATGATGTTACATATCTTGGCGACAAACGTTCAATTGTTGTTTTAGGTTCTGGTGCTTACCGTATTGGTAGCTCAGTAGAATTTGACTGGTGCGGTGTTCAGGCATTGAATACTATCCGTAAGGAAGGTTATCGCAGTGTAATGATAAACTACAACCCAGAAACAGTATCTACAGACTACGATATGTGCGACCGTCTGTATTTCGACGAATTGACATTCGAACGCGTAATGGATATTCTTGAACTTGAAAATCCTCACGGTGTTATTGTTTCTACAGGTGGTCAGATTCCTAACAACCTGGCTATGCGTCTTGACGAACAGCGTGTAAATATCCTTGGTACGTCTGCCAAGAGCATTGACAACGCTGAAGACCGCGAAAAATTCTCTGCAATGCTTGACCGTATCGGAGTTGACCAGCCTCGCTGGAAAGAGCTTTCATCAATGGACGACATCAAAGCATTCGTTGATGAAGTTGGCTTCCCTGTTCTGGTTCGTCCAAGTTATGTGTTGAGTGGTGCTGCAATGAATGTTTGCTCAAATGATGAAGAGCTTGAAAGATTCCTTAAACTTGCAGCTAATGTTTCCAAGAAACACCCGGTTGTAGTAAGCCAGTTCATCGAACAGTGTAAAGAAATAGAGTTGGATGCTGTTGCCGACAAAGGTGAAATCATCATGTACGCCATAAGTGAGCATATTGAATTTGCAGGTGTTCACTCTGGTGATGCTACAATTCAGTTCCCAGCACAGAAACTATACGTTGAAACAGTAAGACGAATCAAACGTATCAGTAAGCAAATTGCTAAAGAATTGAATATTTCAGGACCATTCAATATCCAGTATCTTGCAAAAGGAAATGAAATCAAGGTAATTGAATGTAACTTGCGTGCTTCACGTAGTTTCCCATTCGTAAGTAAGGTTTTGAAGATTAACTTTATCGAATTGGCAACACGCATCATGCTTGGATTGCCAGTTGAAAAACCTCATAAGAACGAATTCGATTTGGATTATGTAGGTATCAAGGCTTCACAGTTCTCATTCAACCGTTTGCAGAAAGCAGACCCAGTGTTGGGCGTGGATATGACATCTACCGGCGAAGTCGGCTGTATCGGTGATGACGTTTCTGAAGCAATCCTTAAGAGTATGCTTTCTGTTGGTTTGCGTATTCCTCAGAAAAATATCTTGCTTTCAACAGGTACAGCTAAACAGAAAGTTGATATGCTTGATGCAGCCAAGATGTTGGCAAGCAAAGGATACAATTTGTTTGCCACAGGAGGAACACACCGCTTCCTACAGGAAAACGGAGTTCCAAGCACATTGGTATATTGGCCAAGCGAAACAGGCATGCAACCTCAGGCTTTGGATATGCTCCATGAAAAGAAAATCGATATGGTTGTAAATATTCCACGCGATTTGTCTGTTGGAGAATTGGACAATGGTTACAGAATCCGCCGTGCTGCAACCGACTTGAATATTCCTCTGATAACAAATGCTCGCCTTGCAAGTGCATTCATAAAAGCATTCTGCACATTATCTGTTGATGATATACAGATTAAGAGCTGGCAAGAATATAAGTAATTGAAGTTTTGCTAATTGCAAGACTTAAAAACTATGATATCCTGTGTTTACCGAAAGCAATGTTTGTTTTCGGTAAAACACAGGATTTTTTATTTTATCAGCCATACACGCCAAAGCATTTTTTTGATTTATGTCAGAAAAAATCTTATTTTTGCATTAAGAAGAGAAAATAGAATAGTTAAGGTATGGATTTAAGTAAGCACATTGCACAAAGAATTTCCGAGCTTTCATCACCGTTAAGCGAGGAATCATTGCAGAAAGTTGCCTCCATTTTAGTTAAGACTGAATTGAAAAAGAATTCGATGTATTTAAAAGAAGGAGAAGTAAGTAAGCACATAGGGTACGTTCATAAAGGAATGTTGCGTTTATATTATTACAAAAACAAACGTGACCTGACAGAGCATTTCGCCTGCGAAGGAACAAACTTTTTCTGTATAGAAAGTTTTTTCAGACAGAAACCAACTCGACTTATGATTGAAGCACTGGAAAACAGTATTGTTTACGGTCTGCCATACGACGAGCTTATGGAACTGATAAAAGAGAATTATGAAATAGAGGTAATGTATCGTACAATGATTGAAAATTCACTGATTCTTTCACAGCAAAAAGCTGATATGCTAAGATTTGAATCAGCAAATGAAAGATACTGCCGCTTGCTTAAGGAGCATCCGGAAATTATCCAAAGAGCTCCGCTTTCACATATAGCATCATATCTTCTTATGACACCGGAAACATTAAGCCGTGTCAGAGCAAGCCTACTTTAAATTTTGACAAATATCAATAAACGTTGATACATTAGTAAAATTGATATACATCAAACGACATTTGAAATAAAAGAATTTACTTTGCAGTCGAAAACAGAACTATGAAAAAGTATTATTAAAAAGTTATATTGTTTGAGACAATATATTTTTATAGGTGTTGGTAAAAAGGTAAAATGATTTAGGTTGTTTTTTATGATAACAAAGGACAATGATTACAAACTTTGTCCTTTGTTATTTTTTTATGCCTAATCCTAAGTTTCGCAATCTAAACTTTAAGTGGAGAAGGAAACAAATTGACAAGATAAAAGAACTGTTCAAAATATATCCGGCCCCACACATCCGTCGGGCCGTATTAATTTCGAAATATATACGGCCCGGCGAAAGCGTGGGTTCGGATATATTTTATTTTGCTCTGCGAACGCCTTTTATTATATTTGTGCATTATAAATCAAAAACAATACCGTGATGAAAACAAAACAAGAATTATTGAATATCCTTTCACATTTTGAATTGACAGAAAAGGTTGTTGATGCTGAACCTTTTGGCAACGGACATATCAATGACACTCTGAAAGTCACAAACGAAAAAGGAGAAATCAAATATGTTTTGCAGCGTATCAATCATTTGATATTTACTAATGTTGAAATGCTTCAGAACAATGTGCAAACTGTTACTACACATATCAGAAAGAAATTAGAAGCTAAAGGCGTTGATGATATTGACCGTAAAGTCCTTACTTTCATACCTTCAAAAGATGGTAAATCTTATTATTTTGACGGCGACAGCTATTGGAGAGTTTGTCTTTTCATTCCAAGAAGTGTAAGCTACGAAGAAGTTACTCCGGAATTATCATACGAAGCAGGAAAAGCTTTCGGTGAATTCCAGGCAATGCTAGCAGACCTTCCGGAAGGAGCACTAGGCGAAACTATTCCAAACTTCCATAATATGGAGTTCCGTCTTCAGCAATTCCGTGAAGCAATAGCTGAAAATAAGGCTGGACGATTGGATGAAGTAAAGGAGCTTGTTGATGAAATTGAAAAGCGCGCCGAAGCAATGTGCATTCAGGAACGCCTTTATCGTGAAGGAAAACTTAAGAAACGCACCAATCACTGCGATACTAAAGTCAACAATATATTATTCGACGCTGACGAGAAAAAAGTATTGTGCGTAATTGACCTTGATACTGTTATGCCAGGTTTCGTTTTGTCAGACATTGGAGATTTTATAAGAACTGCCGGGAATACTGGTGCAGAAGATGACAAGAACCTTGATAATGTAGGATTGAATATGCCTATTTTTGAAGCATACACAAAAGGATATATGGAAACAGCGAAAGCATTCCTTACTCCTGAAGAAATCAAGTTATTGCCTTATGGCGGACGACTTCTGACTTATATGCAAACTGTTCGCTTCCTTACTGATTATATCAACGGTGATACTTATTATAAAATCCATTACCCGGAACATAATCTGGTAAGAACACGCGCTCAGTTCAAACATTTACAGAGTTTGGAAGAAAATGCTGCGGCAATGGATGAATTCATGAAACAGTGGCTATAACTCCACAAGTTATAGCACGTGCAAAACTTTAGTTATTAACTATCTAAAATCATTACTAGTATGAAGCACGAACTTATAAAGCTTCCTTATGAAGCTAACGCTCTTGAGCCTGTCATTTCTCAAAAGACAATTGAGTTTCATCACGGGAAGCATCTCCAGGCTTATGTAAACAATCTGAATAATCTGATTGCTGGAACTAAATATGAGAATATGAGCCTTGAAGATATTGTAAAAGATTCAGAAGGCGGTATTTTCAACAATGCGGGACAAATTCTGAATCATAATATGTATTTCCAGCAATTCTCGCCGGACGCAAACGGCAGACCTGACGAAATCCTGTTGGAAGCTATTCAGGCAGAATGGCAAACATTTGAAAACTTCCAGAAAGAATTCAATGCTGCAGCTGCAAGTCTGTTTGGTTCCGGTTGGGTGTGGCTCGCTGCTGATAAAGACAAAAAACTGAGTATACAGAAAGAAAGCAATGCAGGAAATCCTTTGACTAAAGGATTACAGCCAATCCTCTGTTTCGATGTTTGGGAACATGCATATTATCTCGACTACCAGAACAGACGAGCTGACCATATTGCTGCTCTTTGGAATATTATTGACTGGAATGTAATAGAAGAAAGATACAGAAGCTAATAATCTACTTCAGTTTATTCAGGAAATCTTCCATATATGTTCGTCCAATCGGAACACAAACTCCTTTCCAAGAGAGTTGTATCTGGTTGGACGAATAACTTAATATAGCTTTCTTTGCCACTATATATGATTTATGAACCCGTATGAAAAGTCCTTTCGGAAGCATATTAAATATAGACTTCATACTGGTTCTCGACAAAACATAACTGCCACTGCTACGCCTGTAAATCTTAGTGTAGTTTTCCATTGCTTCAATATAAATAATATCATCAACCGGAATAACAACATTATTATACTCCTGCTTCACTACTATTGTTTCCTGAGGCTGGGTTTTCTGAACTTTGCTTTCCATCGCCTCTATCCTCCTCAAAGCTTTATCCACAGCCTTTTCAAAACGCTCATAAGCAAATGGCTTATGTAGAAAGTCAACTGCGTCAAGATTGAATCCTTCGAGAGCAAATGAAGCATGTGCTGTTGTGAATATAAACACACATTCTTTTGGAAGAATATTTGCAATTTCCAATCCGCTGATACTGTTCATCTGAATATCCAGAAAAACCAAATTGGGTTTCTGACGGATAATTTCCTCCAGACCAATGCGAGGCTCACAATACGTCTGCAGCTCCATTCCGCCTTTACGGTTGCAGAAACTGCGTATAATGGTGAGAGCTAAAGGCTCGTCATCAATAGCTATACAGGAAATATTTCTCATAATATTCTTCTATATTCTGTTTTTACATTATAATAGGTTTATAACCAATCTTGTCTCATACAATTCTCCATTATATCCGGCAGATAATTTAAACTTACCCGGATAAAGAAGTTCCAGGCGTTTACGGCAATTCTCAATTCCTACAGCAGATACAATATCATTTCTGTCACGCATAATCTTGTTTTTGGTTTCAAAATCCAAAACGCCATTACTAACTTTTATTCTTATGGTGATACAGCAATCCTCATCTGACGATGCTCCATATTTGAAAGCATTTTCCACAAATGTTATCAGAATCATTGGCGGAATCATCATTTTGTCGTTATCTATTTCAGAAACAAAGTCTATTGTAGTATGATGATTAAGGCGAAGCTTCTGCAAATCCACATATTGCCTGATATAATTTATCTCACTGCCAATATCTATGTAATCCGAAGTTGCCTGAGAATACATATACTTTAGAATATTGGAGAATTTAATGAAAGCAGTTTCCGTATGTTCCGATTGTGATATTACCAAAGCATAAAGCGAATTCAGAGTATTAAAAAGGAAATGAGGATTAATCTGGGATTTATATAACGACAATTCCGCCTTGTCTTTCTCTGCTTCAATTTCGTGTTTGGAAATTATCTGCCTAAACAGTTCGAACAACAGTTCGATTGCCAAGGAAAAGCCTGTTACAACCCAAAAGAAAAACCAGACCGTTTGTGAACGCAAGTGTTGCCTGGTTGTTTGTGGTAAAGGCGACCGCGATGAATTTTCGGTAAAAGGAACTAGACTGACAAGTTCCGTTGCGAGTAAAAGAACAATTATTATCGCACAAACCTGCCAATATTTCTTCTGCATAACCAAAGATGGAATCTTCACTTTTCTATATACAAAATACAATATATAAAGATATGCGATAAGTATGAGTAGGAATGTTGTCTGATAAACAATCCATTTGTCAACCGGCAAAATCATTATCAGCATTGGCAGGAACACCAAGCAAAATAACAAGTCAATATATAGAGTTATCTTATTCTGTTTCATATCACAAAAATACAGTAATACCAGCATTTTGACAAACTTATGTTATTCCGGATATCATCACTTTCACGTCGTTTGTCAACACTAATTTCATACTAAGCATTTAGTCTGTATAGATTTGTAGAAAACACTCGATAAACATGAAATATCTAACTTTTTTATGCATTCTTTCTTTGGCTCTTGCCGGTTGTAAACAAAACAAGGGAAACACGCAAGATGCACAATACCAGACAATGACTATTGAAGCAAGTGACCGTTTGCTGAACTCAGAATTTGCAGCAGCAATAAGTGGAAAACAGTATGTTGAAATACGTCCTCAGGTTAGCGGAACGATAACCAGGATTTGTATAAACGAAGGTGATTTAGTTAAAAAAGGACAACTTCTGTTCGTAATAGATCAGGTTCCGTATAAAGCAGCCCTTGAAACTGCCATTGCCAATGTGAAAATGGCTGAAGCCAAACTGGAAACAGCAAAGCTCACAGCAGACAGTAAAAAAGAACTTTTCAAGGAAAATGTGATTTCTGAATTTGACTTAAAAACTGCGCAAAACGCATATCTGGAAGCTAAAGCTTACTTGGCACAGACAAAAGCAGAAGAAGTAAATGCAAGAAACAATCTTTCTTATACCGAAGTTAAAAGTCCTGTTAACGGATTTGCCAGTATGATTCCTTATCGTGTAGGCGCACTTGTGAGCAGCAGTATTGCAGAACCGCTGGTTACCGTTTCAGACGACAGCAACGTAAATGTTTATTTTTCCATGGCAGAGAATCAGATTCTGGACATTTTGCAACAATATGGCTCTTTGCATAAAGCTATAGAAAATCTGCCGGAAGTAAGTCTTAAGCTCAGCAACGGAAAAGAATATAATCTGAAAGGACGCATCGACGCTATCAGCGGAACAATAGATGAATCAACAGGAGCAGTAAGCTTGAGAGCCACTTTCCCTAATCCCGACGGCTTGCTAAGAAACGGTGGTAGCGGAACTGTGTTGCTTCCGTACGAACGTAAAGGCTGTATTGTTATTCCTCAAACAGCAACATATGAAATTCAGAACAAGACATTTGTACTGAAAGTTGTTGACGGATATGCAAAATCAACTGACATTGAAGTATTCCACCTCAACAACGGCACAGAATATATCGTTGAATCCGGACTTCAGCCTGGAGAAGAAATCATTTCAGAAGGCGCGGGTCTGATTAGTGATGGAACAAAGGTTAAATAACAGAAAAAACATCTCATATGAAAATACAGACATTTATTGACCGTCCTATTTTTGCCGGAGTAATTTCTGTTACAATTATAATAATTGGTCTGATAGGACTTTCACAGCTTCCTATCGAACAATTCCCTGAAATTGCTCCGCCTACTGTGAAGGTTTCGGCCACATACACTGGTGCTAATGCCGAAACTGTAATGAAGAGTGTCAATGTTCCTTTGGAAGAAGCCATAAATGGTGTTGAAAATATGTCGTATATGGTTTCAACTGCTGCCAACACAGGAACTGCAAGTATAACTGTTTATTTCAGACAGGGAACTGATGCCGATATGGCTTTGGTTAACGTGCAGAACAGAATTGCTACGGCACAAGGACTTCTTCCTGCCGAAGTAACAAAAACCGGTATTACCGTCAGAAAAAGACAGACCAGTAATATCAAATCTCTGGCGCTTTATAGTCCGGACGGCTCGTTCGATGAAAGTTTCTTGAACAATTACCTGAAGATAAACATCGAACCTAGATTGTCCCGAATTCCCGGTGTCGGTGAAGTTAACGTAATGGGTTCAGACTATTCGCTCCGAATTTGGCTAAATCCGCTTAAAATGGCACGATATGGTTTGGTGCCTAGTGACATAACACAAGTTCTGGACGAACAGAACGTGGAAGCTCCAACAGGAACTTTAGGTGCTGACTCGGAAAATACATTCCAGTATGTTCTGAAATACCGCGGCCGCTATGAAGAAGAAAAGGATTACGAAAGCCTTGTGGTCCGCTCATTGCCGAATGGCGAAATCCTAAGACTTAAAGATATTGCACGAATAGAGTTAGGCTCAATGAGCTACACATACATCGGCGAAGTAAACGGTCTTCCTGGCGCAAACTGTATGATAGCACAGACATCAGGCTCAAATGCCAATGAAATTATCAAGCAGATTGACAGCGAAGCAGAGAAAATCAGAGAAACTCTTCCCAAAGGAATGGAGCTGGTGGACTTGATGAGTTCGAAAGACTTCCTGGATGCTTCTATCAAGAGTGTGGTAAAGACTTTGATTGAGGCTATTATCCTCGTTGTTCTTGTTGTTTATGTTTTCTTGCAGAGTCTGCGCTCAAGTATTATACCGACTATTGCGATTATCGTAAGTCTTATCGGAACATTTGCCTTCCTTTATGCTGCCGGCTTCAGTCTGAATATGCTGACGCTCTTCGCTCTTGTTCTTGTAATCGGAACGGTGGTTGACGATGCCATCGTTGTGGTGGAGGCCGTTCAGGCTAAGTTCGACGAAGGATATGTTTCCTCTTATCATGCCACAATTGATGCTATGGACAATATTACCTCAGCATTGATTACAACTACATTCGTTTTCATGGCGGTGTTTATTCCGGTATGTTTCATTGGAGGAACAACAGGTACATTCTACACGCAATTCGGTCTGACAATGGCTGTTGCCGTTGCCATATCAGCGCTCAACGCTCTTACGTTCTCTCCTGCCCTTTGTGCTTTGATTATGACTCCACACACAACCGGCGAGAATGGAGAAAAGATGAGTTTCTCCTCACGATTCCACGTTGCATTTGACGCATCATTCCAGAGAATGGTGAACAAATACAAATTCGGCGTTTTCTTCTTCCTGAAAAGGAAATGGCTTGCCGGCGCATTACTGATTGCCGCATTCTCCGGCTTATTTGTTCTGATGAAAACAACGAAAACAGGTCTTGTTCCTCAGGAAGATATGGGAACTATATTCATGAACATACAAACTCCTCCGGGAAGTAACCTTAGCGAAACAAAGCGTGTAATGGATATGGTTGAAAAACGTATCAAAGACATCGAGGAAATAAAAATGTATTCCAAAATTACCGGTAACAGTATAATAAACGGACAAGGCGCATCAAACGGACAGTTTATCATCAGACTGAAAGACTGGTCGGAACGTGAAGGAAAAGAACACGACATAAATGCCGTCATAAACAAAATCTACAGTCTGACCGACGATATCAAAGGCGCCACAATCCGAGCATTCGGCCAGCCGATGATTTCCGGTTATGGTGTAAGTAACGGTTTCGAATTATACGTTCAGGACCAGAAAGGCGGAAGCATAGAAGATTTGCTGAAATACACCAGAAATATGATTGACGAAATGAACAAACGTCCGGAAATATCCAAAGCTTATACATCATTCGACACTAAATACCCTCAATATATGGTGGAAGTAGATGCTGCTCTATGTAAAAGGAACAACGTCTCTCCATCGGATGTACTATCAACTCTGTCCGGATATATAGGTGGAAACTATGCTTCTAATATGAACCGATTCTCAAAGCTGTATCGTGTGATGATTCAGGCTTCGCCGGAATTCCGCCTCGACAAGGAATCATTGAACAATATCTTTGTCAGAACATCAGACGGCGAAATGTCTCCAATCGGACAATATCTGAAACTAACCAGAGTTTACGGTTCCGAAATCCTTACACGATTCAACCTGTTCTCCGCAATATCCATTAACGGAGTGCCGGCAGACGGATACAGTTCAGGTCAGGCTATTCAGGCAATCCGTGAAGTTGCGAAACAAACCTTGCCGGCAGGCTATGGATATGAATTCGGCGGTATGTCGCGCGAGGAAGCATCAACAGGAAATATGGCAGCGCTGGTGTTCTTCATTTGTGTTGTTTTCATTTACCTTATCCTTTGTGCGCTCTACGAAAGTATGTTCATTCCAATGGCTGTGATTCTTTCCGTTCCTTTCGGATTGGCAGGAAGTTTCTTATTCGCCAAAGTATTCGGATTGGAAAACAACATTTACATGCAGACAGGTTTGATTATGCTGATAGGTTTGCTTTCAAAAACTGCAATTCTTCTGACCGAATATGCATCTGAAAGAAGAAAGCACGGAATGAGCATTGCGCAAGCCGCCCTTTCTGCAGCTAAAGTTCGTCTTCGTCCGATTCTTATGACTTCATTGACTATGATTTTCGGTCTTCTGCCAATGATGTTTGCAACCGGTGTCGGCGCAAACGGTAACATATCGCTCGGTGTCGGAACTGTTGGAGGTATGCTTATCGGAACTATTGCCCTGCTGTTCATCGTTCCGGTTCTTTTCACCATTTTCCAATATTTGCAGGAAAAGCTGATGCCGGAAAGGAATACACAACAACCAATAAAAAAGTAATGAATATGAAAAACGTAATCAGTTCCATCATAATCCTTGCGTTTGCAATGTCTGCCGGAAGTTGCCATATTTACCAGTCATACAAACGTCCGGAAATGTCCGTGGATAATGGACTTTTCCGCCAGGACGAAGCAAGCGCTGACACTGTTTCAATAGCTACAGTATCATGGAAAGAGTTTTTCGCCGACGAAAAACTCAAAACTCTGATCGAAACCGGGCTTGAAAACAACACAGACCTGCAAATAGCTCATCTCAGAGTGAATGAGGCTGAAGCTGTGTTGATGGCAGCAAATCTGTCTTTTCTCCCATCTGTTTTTTTCAATCCGGATGCGTCGATAACTCATTCGAAAGCTAGCGGGACAGAAAAATCATACACTTTGGCGGGTTCTGCCAGTTGGGAAATTGATTTATTCGGTAAACTGAGAAATGCACGAAAAGGTTCCGAAGCTGCTCTTTATCAAAGCAAGGCATACAGTCAGGCTGTGCGCGCACAATTGATTGCTACAATTGCCAACAGCTATTACACACTTCTTATGCTTGACGAGCAATTAAGTATCAGCCAGCGTACTTCCGAAAACTGGGGCAGCTATTTGCACACATTGAATGCTTTGAAGAAAAACGGAACTGTCAACCAGGCTGAGATTTCGCAAGCCGAAGCCAGCAAATTGCAAACCGATGCTTCAGTTCTGAGTATCCGACAGCAAATACAATCGGTAGAAAACAGTCTGTCCGTTTTATTGGGAAATTCTCCTGGAGAGATTGACCGAAACACTTTGTCGGAACAGAAATTCCCTGTAGAAATGTCAACAGGAGTTCCTTTGGATTTGCTCAGGAATCGTCCGGACATAATCGAGGCTGAATGGGCTTTGGCTCAAGCTTATTACACTACAAATGAAGCTAGAGCTGCTTTTTATCCGTCCATTACGCTAAGCGGTTCTGCCGGATGGACCGATGGAAGCGGGTTGGCAATAGCAAATCCAGGCGGATGGCTGTTCAGTGCTGTTGGCTCACTCCTGCAGCCTTTATTTAACAAAGGTCAGAACATAGCCCAGCTGAAAATAAGCAAAGCTCAGCAGGAAGAAGCTCTGCTGACATTCAAGCAAAGCATCCTGAATGCCGGAGCTGAAGTAAACGATGCTCTTACGCAGTGGCAGACTGCACAGAAAAGGTTTGAACTTGACTGTCAGCAAATCAAATCATTGCAGACAGCCGAAAAAAGTACAAAATTGCTTATGGAGCACGGAACTACCAATTATCTGGAAGTCCTCATCGCACAGCAAAGTCTGTTACAGGCTGAACTGACAAGAGTCGAAGATAAGTTTAACGAAATCCAAGGAATTATCAATCTCTATCACGCTTTGGGAGGTGGAAATTCCTGAAAATATTTTTGAGATTGCAGCAGCGGCTGCTTGCTCAGATTTTCTCTCTCTCTAAATTAAATTCTGAAGCTGTCGGTCTCTCCATTCTAAGCTATTACCAACATAAGTGTTTATCATAATAACGTTTCATACCTGAGAACCGGCAGCTTCTTCTTTATCTTTCATGAATGTTCCCACCTGACGCAAAACTTTTCCAGTAATATATCAATTGCTGAAAATATTTTTCCAAACAAAAATATGCTGCTGGAAAAATATTTTCATGCCTATGAAAATAAATTTTCTCCCCGATGAAAAATTTTTTTCATCCGAATGAAAAAATATTTTCTTTCAAGTCCAAAATATTCCTTTTTCAGACTAAAAAATATTATTGCTTTTCAAATTAAAAGACTTAATTTTGAAGCTTACTACAACAATCCTACATATAAGGAAAAAACGTTGCATACACATTATTCTACGGGATAAAACATAATTCCTGAAAAATACTACAAACATAGCCTAGAGAAATGGAACAACAGATTTATAATACATTAATAATTGCCATGCCAATACTGGCAGTGATAGTTTTCATTGCCTTGTTTTTCGTCAAAGCAGGATATGGAATTTTCCAGAACAAAAATTGGGGAATAAGCATAAACAACCGTTTGGGATGGATTATCATGGAATGTCCGGTGTTTTTTGTAATGCTTTATCTTTGGATTACAGGAAACGAACCATTCAACCCTATATTGCTGACTTTCTTTTTACTTTTTGAGCTCCACTATTTCCAGCGTACATTCATATTCCCATTCCTTATGAACGGGAAAAGCCGTATGCCGCTCAGCATAATAGGATGCGGAGTCCTGTTCAACGTAATCAACGGATATATGCAGGGAGAATGGTTGTTCCATCTCGCACCCGAAGGATATTACACAGATGAATGGTTTGCTTCGCCGGCTTTTATTTGTGGAGTTATTGTTTTCTTTGCCGGTATGTCCATAAATCTGCACTCGGATCATGTTATCAGACATTTGCGTCCTAAAGGCGACACCAAACATTATCTTCCGCAAAAAGGATTCTACAAATACGTGACATCGGCTAATTATTTCGGCGAACTGGTTGAATGGACAGGATTCGCCATCCTGACACAGTCAACTGCGGCATGGATTTTCGTCTTGTGGACATTTGCAAATCTTGCTCCGCGAGCTTATAAAATAAAAGAAAAATACATAAAGGAATTTGGAGCTGATGCCGTTGGAAAAAGAAAATGTCTTATTCCTTTTATATACTGAAAACAAATAAAATATTATACTCGATATGAAACAGTCTGTTCTTTTTACGCCGGCTAGCATCGGACCTGTCACACTGCGCAACAGGACAATCCGTTCTGCAGCCTTCGAAAGTATGTGTCCGGGAAATGCTCCTTCCGAGGAGTTGTTGAACTATCACCATTCTGTTGCTGCCGGAGGAATAGGGATGACAACAGTGGCTTATGCTGCCGTTACAAGAAGCGGTCTTTCGTTCGACAAGCAACTTTGGATGAGAAAAGAAATTGTGCCCGGCCTGAGAAAAGTTACAGATGCCATACATAAGGAAGGAGCTGCTTCCAGCATTCAGTTGGGTCACTGCGGGAACATGTCTCACAAAAGTATCTGTGGCGAAACGCCTGTTGGAGCTTGCACGGGATTCAACCTCTACTCTCCTACCTTCGTAAGAGGTTTGAGAAAAGACGAACTTCCGGCAATGGCTAAGGCATACGGCGACTCTGTCAGACTGGCTAGAGAATCCGGATTCGACGCTGTTGAAATCCATGCCGGACATGGTTATCTGATAAGCCAGTTCCTGTCACCATATACAAATCACAGAAAAGACGAATATGGCGGCAGCCTCAGCAACAGAATGAGATTCATGGACCAGGTAATGGACGAAGTGATGAAAGCAGCCGGCAACGACATGGCTGTTCTGGTGAAAATGAATATGCGCGACGGATTCAAGGGCGGAATGGAAATTGACGAAAGTATTGAAGTGGCAAAACGTCTGAAAGAAGACGGCGCACAGGCTTTGGTGCTGAGCGGAGGATTTGTGAGCAAGGCACCGATGTATGTAATGCGCGGAGCTATGCCAATACGTACGCTCACTCATTATATGGATTGCTGGTGGCTAAAGCTGGGAGTTCGCCTTGCCGGAAGGATGATGATTCCTACTGTTCCGTTCAAAGAAGCATATTTCCTCGAAGATGCTCTGAAATTCAGAGAAGTTATCAAAGATATTCCACTTGTTTATGTTGGTGGTTTGGTGTCGAGAAACAAAATTGACGAAGTTCTTGACAAAGGCTTTGAATTTGTCCAGATGGGACGTGCGGTGCTGAACGAACCAGGATTCGTGAACCGTATGATGAAGGAAGAAAATGCACGTTGCAACTGCAAACACAGCAACTATTGCATAGGCAGAATGTATTCCTTGAATATGGCTTGCCATCAGCATTTGAACGAGCCTTTGCCTAAGTTTATTGAAAAGGAAATTGAGGAATTGGAGAAAAAATAATACAGAAAAGAAAATGAATAAAATTGCTGTCATAACCGGCGCAGACGGAGGAATGGGTTCTGAAATAACCCGTGAAATCGCAGCTGCCGGATATAAAACCATAATGCTCTGCCAGACAAAGGAAAAAGGAGAAGAAAGAAAAAGACAAATAATAGAAAAAACTGGTAATAACGACATTGAAGTAAAGCAAATTGACCTTTCGTCGATGAGCAGTATCTCAAAACTATGTGACGAATTGCTCAAGGAATTGCCGTCAATTGATTTGCTTATGAACAATGCCGGAACGATGTGTACTCATTTCAAACAAACCGAAGAAGGATTTGAATACACTGTTGCGGTAAATTATCTTGCTCCGTTCCTTCTTTCAAACAAGCTTGTTCCTCTGATGCACAAAGGAAGTCGCATTGTAAATATGGTTTCATGTACTTACAAAATCGGAAAAGTAGGTGAAAAATTCTTTACTCACGGACGTGACAGCAAGAGTTTTTGGAGAATTCCTATTTACAGCAACACTAAATATGCCTTGTGGATGTTCACTTATGAGCTTTCGCAAAGACTGAAAGACAGAGGAATATCAGTTAATGCTGCCGACCCGGGAATAGTTTCCACAAATATTATAAGAATGGATATGTGGTTTGATTTCCTGACAGACATTATTTATCGTCCGCTGATAAGAACTCCTCGCCAAGGAGCAGACACGGCAATTCATCTTTTGCTGGACAAATGTTATGAAGGAACAACAGGAGAAATGTTTGCTTCAAACAAACAGAAAACTTTGAAATCTTGTTTCAAGAACAGAGATACAAGTTCTAAATTATGGAGCAAAACAGAAGAAATGCTGAGTAAATTCCTAAAATAATTCTATTAAAGGACATTTATTATCATTGGCCATATAAGACAAAGCAAATCTCTAATATTCAAATTCTAAACCAACAAAGCGCGTAGTCAAACGGTAATATTTAAGCATTTTCACAGTAACAATATTTCAAAAAAACTATTGTCAGCTATTGCATATTAAAAAATATTGTCTACCTTTGCACCCGCAATCGAGAGAGATTGCTAATGAATAAAAAACAATGCCTCTTTAGCTCAGTTGGCCAGAGCACGTGATTTGTAATCTCGGGGTCGTTG